>JAZRDQ010000011.1:0-23882 GCA_045660365.1 Bacteroidaceae bacterium | reverse complement strand
TATGGCGGTAAAGTATGTGTCAGCCGCTATCGAAAGAAATACAATCACAGCCATTATGGGGCCTTCGGGTTGTGGTAAATCCACTCTCTTGCGTGCAGTGAATCTTATGCACAATCTCTATCCCAATATCCGCGTCGATGGTGAGATATTGCTTAACGGCGAGAACATTCTTGCAATGGAGCCTATTGATGTGCGTCGCCGTGTGGGGATGGTCTTCCAACGGCCGGCACCATTTCCCACAATGAGCATCTATGATAATGTGTTGTCTGGATTTGCACTAAACGGTATAAAACTTTCAAGAACAGAAAAAGATGAAATAGTAGAGCATCGTTTGCGAAGCGTTTCCCTTTGGGATGAGGTGAAAGATGTGTTGAATAAGAAAGGTACATTTCTTTCAGGTGGTCAGCAGCAACGTTTGTGTATTGCTCGTGCTTTAGCAATGAAACCCGATGTGTTGTTGATGGACGAACCAACATCTGCTCTTGACCCTATTGCAACAAAACATATAGAAGAACTGCTTTTGGAACTGCAAAAAGAGGTTACAATTCTAATAGTTACCCACAATATGGGACAGGCAAAACGAATATCCTCCAAATCGATGTTTATGTATTTGGGTGAATTGGTAGAATATGGTGATACTGAAAAGTTGTTTACCAATCCAGTTGACGAGCGTACAAAAGCCTATTTAACAGGAAAGATGGGTTAATATAATCTGAATTAACGAAAGAACTTTAACATAAGAATAACCTGTTTGAAATATTTTTGAAACATGTTTGCATTTACTTTGTATCCGAGATTTTAAAATACATTTATGGGTATATTGCAAATATTTACGCTGTTGGGAGCATTGGGTATGTTCCTTTACGGAATGAATCTGATGAGTTCCGGTCTGCAAAAGGTTGCAGGTGAGAGGTTAAGAGGAATTTTGTCTGCCATGACATCTAATTCGTTCAAAGGGGTTATGACGGGATTGGGTATTACTACTATTATTCAGTCTTCGTCTGCCACAACTGTTATGGTGGTCAGTTTTGTTAATGCCGGTCTCTTGACTTTAGCGCAAGCTATTGGGGTTATTATGGGCGCTAACATAGGTACAACAGTAACTGCCTGGATGGTGTCCTGGTTAGGTTTTAAGGCCGATATCTCCCTGCTTGCAGTTCCGTTGATGCTCTTGGGCTTCTTATTCTCTAACGCAAAAAAAGATAGACGCAAGAATATAGGCGAACTAATAGTGGGATTTTCTCTTTTGTTTCTGGGGCTTTCGTTTATGAAAGATTCTGTGCCGGATCTTAGAGAAACACCCCAGGTGTTGGAGTTTGTGACCTCCTGGTCTGCACACGGTTTTGGTTCTGTACTGTTGTTTCTTGCTTTTGGTACTATATTGACCCTGATATTGCAATCGTCATCAGCTACAATGGCTATAACGCTTATTATGCTTAGCATGGGCTGGATTCCGTTCGAAATGGCTTGTGCTATGGTGCTTGGTGAGAATATAGGTACTACAATTACTGCAAATATAGCTGCTTCTGTAGGTAATACGCAGGCTAAACGAGCTGCAATGTCGCATACTATTTTTAATGTTTTTGGTGTTATTTGGGCATTAATTTTTTATAAACCATTCCTGCAGTTGGTAGGAACTATTACAGAACATTTGTTTGGACTGCCCAATCCTGCTGCCGATGGTTTTGTGGTAACAGATTCAACTTCGGCAGAAGGTACTGCCGCTTTGTATGGCCTCTCTATGTTGCATACTCTGTTTAATTTGACCAATACTGTTTTATTGGTCTGGTTTACAAAATGGATTGCTCAGGCTGTGAGTTGGATTATTCCGGCACCAAAGAATCAGGAAAAGGAGGTGTTCAGACTAAAATATATATCGGCCGGTCCGCTTGCTACTCCGGAATTATCTGTTGAACAGGCTTTTGAAGAGATTGTTCATTTTGCAAACATTTCCAAGAACGGAGCTAATTATGCAAGGAGTGCAATAAACGAAGCCGATACCGATAATTTTGAGGAGTTAAGAGGTAAACTGGTTAAATATGAAGAGATTTCTGACCGTATAGAATACGAGATTGCTGCATTTCTTAATGGAGTTTCTGCAGAAGCGGTTAGTGAAAATACATCTATAAAGATAAAATCGATGTATAAAATTATAGGTGAATTGGAATCTCTGGGTGACTCTTGCGAAACAATAAGTCGTATATTGTCAAGAAAGAATATTCACAATAAGAAGTTCGATGCAGATGCGGTTAAGAATCTTAATACAATGGCCGATGCTGTAACTGTGGCGTACGATGTGATGATTGAAAATTTAGTAGCTGCCAAAAAGGGTGAACTGAACAATATATCGAATGCTTATGCTGCAGAAGAGACTCTCAACTGCCTGAGAAACGATTTCCGCGATGCTATGATTGAAGATATTGATAACGATGGTAAGAATTACCAGACAAGTGTCTATTTTATGGATATAATCAACGCCTACGAGAAAATGGGCGATTATATGATAAATGTCTCACAAGATCTGGAACGCGGATTTATGAATAAATAGTTTGTGTTACACTTACTGCGAATTCAGTTTTTTTTAGCGAAATGTAACGGATTTAGATAGAATACTGTATCTTTACAGCAAAATATAATTACTAACCAATTGATATTATGAAAAAAACATCAATTCTGATTGCCATGATGGCAATGTATATGGTGGTTTGTGCATCAACTCCCTTTGAAGGAAGAGTAAGGGTGGAGGGAAATAAATTCATAGACCCTCAGGGTAAGGAGATAATATTCCGCGGATTATGTTATTCAGATCCTGTGAAATTAGTGCGCGAAGGGCAGTGGACTGAACGCTATTTTGCAGAAGCAGCTGACTGGGGTGCAAACATAGTAAGATTTGCGGTGCATCCGTCAAACCTTAGAAGCATGGGTTGGGAAAAGACCTTTGCTGCAATGGATCAGGGAATAGAGTGGGCCAAAAAGTATAATATGTACGTAATAATGGACTGGCACTCAATAGGTAACCTGAAGGAAGAGAAATATACATCGGCTATGTATAACACCACTATGGAAGAGACCTTTAAATTCTGGCGCACAGTGGCACAGAGATATAAGGACGAACCAACAGTGGCTCTGTATGAACTATTCAACGAACCAACAGTAACAGCCGGAACAGGTAACTGCACATGGAACGAATGGAAGGCTATACAGGAGCAGATAATTGATACAGTACGTGCATATAACCCTGCAGCAATATGTCTGTGTGCAGGTTTTAACTGGGCATACGATCTGACTCCGGTGGCAACAGCGCCTATTGACCGTCCTAACGTAGCATACGTATCGCATCCGTATCCGCAGAAAAGAGATCAGCCTTGGGAAGAACAGTGGGAGAAAGACTTTGGCTATGTTGCCGATACATATCCTGTAATATGTACAGAGATGGGTTTCTGTTTGGAAAACGAACGTGGTGCTCATGTTCCTGTAATATCGACTCCTATATATGGTGAACATATTACAAAGTATTTTGAAAAGAAGGGAATATCATTCACAGTATGGTGCTTCGATACCAGCTGGTCACCAACGCTGATAAATGACTGGAATTTTACCCCTTCTACACAGGGCCGTTTCTTTAAGGCATATTTACAGAGCAAGAAATAAAAACGAACGATATTAACAGAACAAAAGGAGAGTGCGCCAGGCTTAATGTAGCAAGGCGCACTCTTTGATTTATGCTGTGTAGTAAATTATTCTACAACTTCAGCTTCTTCTGCTTTTGCAGGTTCTTCCTTTTTCTTTGCCAGATATTCAGGAAGGCTTAATCCTGCCAAATCAAACAGGTCTGACATAGGAGGAACAGACTTCATTAATCCGCTAAGGAAATTTGCGGTAGAACCCTTTCCGTCACCGTTGTTACCTGAATCCCAGACAGTAACGTGGTCAATGTTAACACCCTTGATAGCTTCAACCTGTGTCTTGACAAGTTCCGGCATCTTTTCTGACATAAGCAGCATAAATGCTTTAGCAGCGTCGCCACCTGCAGCTTGTACCATCTTGTCGTAACCGGCTGCCTGTTTGGTAAGAATTTCGTAGTAACCCTTAGCTTCTGCTTCCATCTTTGCGTAAATGGCATCGGCTTCACCCTTTGCACGTACACGCAGCATCTCTGCTTCTGCTTCTGCTTCTACAATAACTCTCTGCTTATCTACTTCCTGACTTACCAATACGTTGGCCTGCAAAGTAGAACGTTCACGTTCTGCACGGGCATTTTCTGCATCACGTTCTGCCAGATAAGCATCTTGCAATGCTTTAGCCTGCTGAACCTTTTCTGCAGTAACAGCCAAACGGTTTGCTTCTGCCTCTTTTTCTCTACGAACAGCATCTGAATTGGCAATGTCAATCTTTGCAGCATTTTCACCCTGTACTGCCACTGCGTTAGCCTGTGATGTACGGATACGAGTCTCTTTTACTGCCTCTGCTTTACCAATTTCACCATTTCTGTCCTGTTCTGCTACGCTGACTTTAGCTTCGTTGATAGCTTTTGCAGCAGCCTCTTTACCCAATGCCTGAATGTAGCCCGATTCGTCTTTGATATCGGTTACGTTTACGTTGATAAGACGGAGACCGATTTTCTTTAATTCCACCTCTACGTTTTTAGAGATGTTTTCCAGAAATGTATCACGGTCTGAGTTAATCTCTTCAATGGTCATTGTGGCAATAACCAGACGCAACTGACCAAACAGGATATCTCTTGCAAGTTCCTGAATTTCGTCGGCTGTGAGTCCCAACAGACGTTCTGCAGCATTATTCATGCTTTCAGGTTCTGTAGATATACCTACTGTAAAACGGCAAGGTACGTCCACGCGAATGTTCTGGCGGCTAAGTGCGTTGGTCAGGTTTGCGTCAATAGATATAGGTGTAAGGTTAAGATATGCACATTCCTGAATTACAGGCCATACAAACTTACCACCACCATGGATACATTTGGCAGAACCGCCACCTGTCTTACCATATACTACCAGAATTTTGTCCGATGGACAGCGTTTGTAACGACGTATAAAGGTTACAAACAGCACAAATACAAGTACTACCGCAATGAGTACTATTAATGAAGCATCTAACATAATATCAAACTGTTTTTAAATTCTTTCTACTTTTACCAATTCTCCTTCAAAGACCTCTACAATCTTTACTACTGTACCTGTAGGTATCTCTAATGCATCGTCTGTAATGGCATCTATTTCATGAACAGAACCTTTTACGCTGAACTGTACCTTTCCGCGTCCGCTGCCGGAAGCAGGAATGCGCAGATATACGCTGCCTGTTACACCTATGGCTTCGCTCATTTTGAATGAACCGTCGTGAGTAAGTTTCATCATCATTTTGAAGATGATTACAAAGGCTGTTACAAATGCCAAACCTATGGCAATACATACTATGTAGAGCCAGAATCTGTTTGTGATGTCGTCATAGAATACAACACCTGACCAACCATATCCCAAAAGGAAATTGATAAGGTTGCGGAATGAAAAGACTCCGGAGAAACCGGCATCGTCCATCATTCCTATGTCACCATCGGCATCTGCATCGAAACCGATGAATGTCATAACTGTCTGAATAATAAACACCAAACTGGCTATGGCGGATATTATCCAGAACAGTTTCAATGCGGAATCCATAGAGTTGAAGACTTCTATCATCTTTTCTGTTATTTGTAAGATTCGTCCTTAATTTTAAAGTAAGCTCTTGGGTGTGCGCATACAGGGCAAAGTTCAGGAGCTTCTTTACCTATTACTATATGACCGCAGTTGCTGCAATGCCAGATAACTACGTCCTCTCTGATGAATACTCTGTTGGTGTTCAGGTTTTCAAGTAACTGCAGATATCTCTCTTCGTGTTCCTTTTCAATAGCTGCAACGCTTCTGAACAGAGCTGCAATTTCAATAAAGCCCTCTTCTTCTGCCTCTTTTGCAAAACCGTCGTACATATCGGTCCATTCGTAGTTTTCACCTTCTGCAGCTGCTTTCAGGTTTTCTGCTGTACTGCCAATACCTTTCAGAAGTTTGAACCAGATTTTAGCGTGTTCTTTTTCATTGTTTGCTGTCTCTTCAAACAGTTGTGAAATCTGTACATAACCCTCTTTCTTGGCCTGTGAAGCAAAGTAAGTGTACTTGTTACGTGCCTGTGATTCACCTGCGAAAGCTGTCCATAAGTTAGCTTCTGTCTTTGATCCTTTTAATTCCATATTCTTAATTTTAAATAGTTAAACAAAAATTTTGTGTTGATTTTATATGTATCAATTTCCAAATATAGTGTATTATTTTTGTCCTGATACATTTTTAATCACAAAAAATCATAAAATCAAAATTCTTTCTTCAATAATCAACTCTTAATAACTAACTTTGTACCACAAATAAAATAAATAACCGGATGTACGATACTTTATTGCAGCTACCTCTGTTTCAGGGGTTATCGACAAGTGATTTTAACGCTTTGCTGATGAAGCTCAAACTGAACTTTCAAAAGTTCTCTGAGGACGATAAGATTATAAAATCAGGCGATAATGTGACTGATTTTGTCTTTCTCATCAGCGGAACGATAATCAGTTCAAGAGAATCGGATGCATCTGATTTTTTGTTTAAGGAGGTAATAGAAGCTCCATATCTGGTGGAACCTTACTCTATGTTTGGAGTCTCTGCAACATATTTAAGAGATTACTATGCGCAAACTGATGTCAGTTTGTTGCTGATAGACAAACAGTATGTGTACTCTGAACTTAACAAATACAATATATGCAGAATGAATCTGCTGAACATGCTGAGCGGCAGGGTACAGGCTGTGGACAGGTATATCTGGAGCAGAAGAGAACAGACATTAAGGGAGCGTATAATAAGATTCGTTAGAGGACTTTCAGAAATTCAGCAGGGTGAGAAATATCTGCAAATCAAGATGAATACTCTGGCAGATCTTATGGATACAACAAGATTGAGAGTATCAAATGAATTGAATGATATGGCAGAATCGGGTTTGATTGTGTTAAAGCGCAAAGAGATATACATTCCCGATATGAACAAACTAATCGAATCTACATTATGAATAGTAAGAAACAGCAGGAGTTTGATAAAAGATATGCCCGCATGGCACTGATATGGGCGGAAAATTCATATTGCACACGCAGAAAGGTTGGTGCTCTGGTAGTGAAAGACAAAATGATTATATCCGATGGTTATAACGGAACTCCAACCGGATTCGAAAATATCTGTGAAGACGAAAGCAATACATCAAAACCATACGTTTTGCATGCTGAAGCAAATGCCATAACCAAACTGGCAAAATCAAGCAACAGCAGTGATGGTGCTACTCTGTATGTAACAGCATCGCCTTGTATAGAGTGTGCAAAACTGATTATTCAGGCAGGTATCAAACGTGTGGTTTACACAGAGAAATACAGACTGACGGATGGTATTGATCTGCTGGAGAGAGCCGGAATAGTTGTGGATTATCTGGAACTTAATGATTGAATTCAGGAATGAAGAGACTTTATAGAATATTGCTATACATATTGTTACTGCTCTGTGGCTTCTTTGCCGGAGGGTATGTTGTACTTAAAATGTGGCAGCGCGAAAATGTTAAGATTGAAAATTTTATTCGTGTAAGTAACAGAACCAATAAGGTGAGTACGCTGGTAACAGCTATGGAGAATAAATATGTGGAGAAGATAGATGTCGATTCACTTATAGAAGAGGTGTTGCCTGTAATTCTGGAGAAACTGGATCCGCATTCAGCATACTATCCTGCAGAAGAGGCGCAAGAGAGTAATGACGAATTGCATGGCAGCTTTTCAGGTATTGGCATTCAGTTCTCTGTGCAAGACGATACTATAAGAGTAAATAGTGTAGTACGTGGTGGCCCGTCAGAAAAGGTTGGTGTGCTTGCCGGCGACAAGATAATACTTATTGATGATTCTCTGTACGCAGGTCAGGGTATTGCAAGCAATGATGTGGTTAAGAATCTGAAAGGTCCGGAGGGAACTGAAGTTACTATAAGCGTGATGCGTTCAGGCGAACCGGAACTTATAGATTTTACTATCGAGCGTGGTCCTATTCCGCTTAAGAGTGTTGATGCAAGCTATATGATAACCCAGGAGATAGGTTACATACTGATTAATAAGTTTGGAGAAACAACTTACAGTGAGATGATGAATTGTCTGGCAAATTTGCAGAATGCCGGGATGAAGAAGCTTATTGTGGATCTGCGTGGTAATACAGGTGGCTATCTGGGAACAGCAATTCAGATGGTGAATGAATTTCTGCCCAAAAACGATATGATTGTATATACTGAAGGTGCGAATAGCCGTTATGCAGAACAGCGAGCAAATGGTCATGGACGTTATCAGACAATACCTCTTGTGGTTATGATTGATGAATCGAGTGCATCGGCCAGCGAAATCTTTGCTGGCGCAGTTCAGGACAACGATCGTGGTACTATTGTGGGACGTCGTTCATACGGAAAGGGACTGGTTCAGGAACCGATAGATTTTTCTGATGGCTCAAGTATCAGATTGACTATAGCACGTTATTATACCCCTTCAGGACGATGCATACAGAAACCATACGATGAGGGAAGTGAAGAGTATGCCAAGGATCTGTTTAAACGATATGAGCATGGTGAATTCTTTTCTGCCGACAGTGTGAAACTGGATCAGACAGAGGTGTTCAAAACCAAGAACGGCAGAACAGTTTATGGTGGCGGTGGTATTATGCCGGACCATTTTGTGCCGCAGGATACTATTGCCTATTCAGAATATTATGCATCGATAGTAAGAAAGAGCATTGTTAACAAGTTCTCATTCCGTTATGTGGATAGCCGCAGATCGGATCTTAAACAGTATAATACTACTGAAAAGCTTATTTCATATCTGAACAGAGATAATGTACTGTCCCAGTTACAGCAGTCTGCAGCAGCAGAAGGGGTTAAGCGCGATGCCAGTGCAACATCCGAAGCTATTGCTCAGTTAAAGAGAGTGCTCTATGCAACTATAATTTACGATGCAATGGAGATGGAAGATTATATCAGATATGTGAATGAAGATGACAGTACCATAAAGAAAGCAATAGAGGTACTTCAATAAAAGATTATTGGATTTATTTAAATACCAATTGAGTGATCACCTGGGCTCCCACGTGGTCATTCAATTTTTTTATCAGAATGGAACGTCTCATAAGCAGTTCGTTTCTTGCAACTGAAGATGACAATGATACAAACATTGTCTGATTGTAGATCTTTATATCAGTGGTGTATCTGGAGAATGCCGGGCCAACAATAGTGCTCCACGCCTGTGTAGCGCGGAATTCATTCAGAGGTGTTTCCAGTCCATTTTCTCGAAGGTACTGAAAAATTACATCTTTCAGATCTTCAGTCTTTTTACGTTTCATAATACTACACCTTTATCAATAGAAAACACTTTGTAGTTGCAACCCAAACCGGAAATCATCTGTTCTATGTTGCTTCTGTTTACGTCTGTAATGAATATCTGTCCGAACCGTTCGTCTGCCACCAGTTGCAGGATGCTCTGCACGCGGCTGGAGTCCAGTTTGTCAAATATATCGTCCAGCAGCAGAATTGGTTTTTTACCATTGCATTTCTGGCTTAACAGCATGTACTGAGCCAGTTTCAGAGCGGTCAGATAACTTTTTGTCTGTCCCTGGGAACCTTCTCTTTTAATTGGATAACCATCCAGTTCCATAGTAAGGTCATCCTTGTGTATTCCGTGCAGGGTATAGCCAACTATGCGCTCTTTGGGCCTGCTTTCAATCAGCTGATTCAGCAGATTGCCTCTCTCCAGATGGCTTGTGTAGCTTATTGATACCCTCTCTGCACCATCTGATATGCCATTGTAAAGTTCCTGAAAGAATGGGGTGAGTCTCTCTATCAACTCCCTGCGCTTGTTGTATATTATGCTTGCAGAATCGGCCATAACCTGTTCCCACATAAGGAACAGATCGGGGTCGGGCATTATCTCCATCTTAAGCATGGTATTGCGTTGTGCGAGTGCCTTGTTGTATGCTATAAGTTGTTTCAGATACTCTTTGTCATACTGTGATATAAAAGCATCTATAAATTTTCTCCTCTCTTCGCTGCCACCTATTATAAGTTGTGTGTCAGATGGCGATACCATTACCAAAGGAATGTAGCCTATATGTTCAGAGAATCGCTGATACTCCTTTTTGTCTCTTTTTATCTGCTTTTTGCCTTTTGCTTTTGCATTGCAGGAAATGGAACTCTTGCTGCTATCCGGCATTACATATGTACCTTGTAGCTGGAATCCGTCTGCATCATGTCTGATGATTTGTGAATCGAGCGCATTAAATGCACTCTTACAGAATGACAGGTAATAGACAGCATCCAGTAGATTTGTCTTTCCTACACCGTTATTGCCTGCAAAACAGTTGATTTTAGGTGATAGTTGCAGCTCCGCCATTCGCAGATTCCTGTAATCTGCCACAAAAAGATGTTCTAAATACACAGCTCTGTTCTCTTTTGTTTTTGCAAATTTACGAATTGTTTACTTTTTAACTACTTTTGTCTGAATTAATACTTGAACTATGAAGAAAAATTTAATTATCCTGATAGCCTTTGTACTTACTTTGGCAGGCTGTGAATTCAATATAAAGGTAAGATCTTTCGGCAACGACAATGTAAAGGTTGCATTCAATGCTGAAGATAATACCCTCTCTGTTTACTATAGCAAAGACAGTGTAGATATTCCGGTAGTTAATATCTCTGATTTAGGATACAGGATTAAGGGCGATACTACAGCGTTTGTACTGGAAAAAGCAGTCAAATCCAAAATGGTTCTGGATAGTTATAAGATGATAAGCGGTAAACGCAGTTCAATAGATAAAGTTGCGTTTGAAAGGGTGTTCACTTTCAGAAGTGGTGCAGGAACCAGAATGGATCTGATAGTAAGAATCTATCATGATGGAGTGGCATTCCGATATACATTCCCTGAATGTGATAATCTGGTGTTGACAGAATCTACCACCACTTATAATATACCGTTGGGCATTAAAAGATGGACTCAGAAATGGCATGAATCATACGAAGATTTCTATCCGTTGAATACAGATGGAACAGGTAACAACCGTCGTGGAGATTGGGGCTATCCGGCTCTGTTTGAAGTCTCTGATTCTGTTTTTATGTTGCTTACCGAAGCAGATATAACACGTGAAAACTGTGGTTCATGGCTAAATAACCAGACAGACAGAACACGTTATACCATTCGTATGCAGGAAGATGAACTGAACTGTTCTAAGGGGTGGAAATCAACATGGAACGTTCTCATTGTAGGAACACTGGCCGATGTGGTTGAATCTACTCTTGTTACAGATGTCAGCACTCCATGTGCCATAGAAGATACATCGTGGATAGAGCCAGGACTTGTATCATGGATATATTGGGCATATAATCATGGTTCCAAGGATTTCCAGATAGTTAAGAAATATATAGATTTTGCGGTGGATATGAATCTGCCTTACGTTCTTATAGATTGGGAGTGGGACGAAATGGCAAATGGTGGTAATCTAGAAGATGCTATTGCATACGCAAAGGAGCGCGGAATTAAACCGTTGCTGTGGTATAATTCATCTACTGCATGGTTAGGTCCCGGTCCTCTGTATCGCCTTAACAGCAAAGAGAACAGAGAAAAAGAGTTTGCTAAACTGCAACAGATGGGCGTAAAGGGTATTAAGGTGGATTTCTTTCAGAAGGATAGTCTGTCAACTATGAACTATTTTATTGATATTCTGGAAGATGCGGCTAAATATGAACTGATGGTTAATTTCCATGGTGCTACTATTCCGCGTGGATTTCAGCGTACCTATCCGAATATGGTCTCTGTAGAGGGTGTTTATGGTGCTGAATGGTACAATAATGCTCCGGTGCTTACTAACAGGGCTGCTGCTCATAACTGTACTTTGCCATTCACCAGAAATGTGGTGGGCCCTATGGATTATACTCCTTGTACTTTTACAGATTCCCAGTTCCCGCATATCACTACCGATGCTCACGAACTGGCTCTGCTTGTGGTGTTTGAATCTACCCTGCAGCATCTGGCAGACCGTCCTGAAGGGTATATGGCTCAGAGTGAAGAGGTGCGTAATTTTATTTCATCGCTGCCTACGGTGTGGGATGATACCAAACTGTTAGCAGGTTATCCGGGTGAATATGTAGTGATGGCACGCAGAAAGGGTGAAAAATGGTATATTGCCGGTTTGAATGGTAGCGACGAAGAGAAAAGCATTACATTTAATCTGCCTGCTGAAATATCTACAACCATTCTTTTTGCTGATACTCAGGCTGAATATGAACAGGAGAAGTGTATGATAGATAAGGTGGATTTTCCTGCAGCAGCAAATAGTTCGGTAGAGATAATCTGCCAGCCTCGTGGCGGCTTTATCCTCACCAACTAAGTATGGTTGTTTTTTAAATATGAATTGACTATGTGGGTTATATGTGCTATTCTGCTTGCTGCATATTTTTTGGGGAAACTTATCTCCGGAAAGTAGTCTTTTTAAAAAAGTTGGTGGATAAGGTCTGAACGTCCCATACGTTTCAGTTCTGCTATTATTTTGGAGCGTTGTGCCGGTTCGTACCAGAAGAAGAACTGCCTCTGTGCAAGTTTCTCTTTTTGGGTACGTGCGGTATATACAGGTTTCATGGTGTATGGGTTTATGCCTGTGTAGAATATTTCGGTGCTTAATGTCATTGGAGTGGGGGTAAAGTCCTGTATCTGCTCCAAATGGAAATTCAGCTTTTTGGTCTTTACGGCAAGTTCTGCCATGTCTTCCTGTGTGCACTGCGGATGGCTGCTTATAAAGTATGGTATAAGCTGCTGATTTAGGTTCTGATCTTTGTTTATCTTGTCGAATGTACGTTTAAACTCTTCGAAAGAGCGGAATGATGGCTTACGCATCAGGTTCAATACGGAATCTGACGTATGTTCCGGTGCTACCTTTAAGCGTCCGCTAACGTGCTTGGTTATCAGCTCTTTGGTGTATGCTGTATGTGATTGGTTAATCTTGTCATCTGCATCGCGATATTGCAGAATGTCATATCGTATTCCGCTTCCTATACAGCATTTTTTTACACCCTGTATGGCACTTACTGCCTGATAAATATCTATCAGCGGATTTAAATCGGTGTTCAGGTTTGGACACACTTTGGGGTGCAGGCAGGTTGGACGCTTGCATTTTAGGCACAACTCTTTATCTCTGCCGGAAAGTCTGTACATATTTGCTGACGGACCGCCCAAATCGGAAATGTATCCTTTGAAATCGTCCATACGAACTACCTGCTTGGCCTCTTTCAGTATGCTGGCTTTGCTACGGCTGGCTATCTGCTTGCCCTGGTGAGCCGATATGGTACAGAAAGCGCATCCTCCAAAACAGCCTCTGTGCAGAGTGATGGAGTGGCGTATCATTTCGTATGCCGGAATGCGTTTGTTCTTGTATTTAGGGTGGGGCAGGCGTGTGTATGGCAAATCATAAACTTTGTCCAGTTCTTCTGTTGTCATAGGCGGGTAAGGCGGATTGACAACAGTAAAATTATTGCCTGTTTTCTGTATTATTCTGCTTGCCTCTATCTTGTTCGATTCCTCTTCTATCACTTTGAAATTGGCAGCCTGTTTGTATCTGTCTGCCAGACATTCTGAGTGAGGATATAGTAGCTTGTCTTTACCGGAAATACCATTTGGTATGTTGCTTTCAGCAGTTAAAAAAGCTATCTGAGGCTGGTTGATAATAGCACTGTGGGCATTTTTCGGACTATTTTCCATTAGTGCATGGGCTATGGCTGTTATGGGTTTTTCGCCCATTCCGTAAACCAAATAATCTGCACCACTTTCTACAAGTATGCTTGGCAAAAGTTTATCCTGCCAATAGTCATAATGTGTCAGTCTGCGCATGGATGCTTCTATGCCTCCTATAACTACAGGGATATCCGGGAATAGCTTTTTCAATATCTGTGTATAGACTATGGTGGGGTATTCCGGACGTCCGGAATGACGACCATCTGGTGTGTAGGCATCTTCTGAACGCAGTCTTTTGCCGGCTGTGTATCGGTTTACCATAGAATCCATGCAGCCTGCCGTTACGCCGAAAAAGAGTTTTGGAGTGCCTAATTTTTTGAAATCGCGCAAATCGTCCTGCCAGTTGGGCTGTGGAACTATTGCTACACGCAGTCCTTCGGCTTCCAATACTCTGCCTATGACTGCTGTTCCAAACGATGGGTGGTCAACATACGCATCGCCACTGAATAGTATTACATCAAGTTCGTCCCAACCTAACTGTTCACACTCTTTCTTTGTGGTTGGCAACCATTCACTTATATTTCTGTAGCTCTGCATATCAACTTATTTTTTCACCGCAAAAGTACAAAATCTATTTTACATACATAATACTCCTAGCGCTGGGATTTAAGCCATTTATAATACAACTATATTTCAATGCATGCACTCAGCAATCTTATTGTTTAAAGTTACTTGAATTATATTACACATGTACAAAGCGATAGTATATGAGTAAATCGAATAAATTTCTTGGCAAATTATCATTTATTTGAATCCTTTTTGTATCTTCGCATTTGAAAAATCATCAAAATTTCAAAGGTGATATGACTAATGAATATTCGATAGATGGTATTACTCTTAAGCAACGTATAGAAGCGATGCCAGAAGATTGCATTCTGTTTCGGTCAGATTTCCCTGAATACCACACAGAATTTGTGGGAAGCATTTTGTCTGAGTTAACGACTGAAGGTATACTTGTTAAAATTGCACATGGGATATATGCAAAACCGAGGAAAAGCAAATTTGGTGTTGTACTGCCCTCTGTTGACAAGGTGGTACAGGCAATTGCCACAAGGGATAATGCAGAGGTCTTACCATCTGGTATGACTGCATTGAATGCATTAGGGCTATCAACCCAAGTGCCAATGAATTACACATACTTAACTACTGGAAGTGAAAGAACTGTAAACCTATCCAATAGAAAAGTCGTGTTAAAGCGAGGAGTACCCAAGAATTTCTGCTATGGTACTCGTCTCATCTCTTTACTTGTTCAGGCACTTAAAGCACTGGAAAAAGAGAATTTAGGAGAAAGTGAATTGAATATCATCCGACAATTGGTATCAAAAGAAACCGACAAGGATACTTTAGTTAAAGATGTAGATATGATGCCTGCATGGATGAAACGAATTATAAAACCAATGCTAACCGCTTAAAACATAAATAGATTATGGGAAAACTGTGGTTAAACAATGAAATAGTGGATCGCTTGGCAATGTTACAGCAAACAGAAACCGGACATCCAGGTATTAATCAAGTTGCTATTGAAAAGGACTGGTGGGTAACTATTACGCTGAAGGCATTATTTCAAACAGATTGCCGTGATTCTTTAATATTCAAAGGCGGAACATCGTTGTCAAAAGGTTTTGGCATCATAGAGCGTTTTTCTGAAGATATTGACTTGGCAATCAGTCATTCATTCTTCGGTATTGAAAAGACAGGTAAAAGTCAGCGTGAGAAATTGCGCAAGATGTCACGAGCATATATTCATGAGACACTTTCTGCTCAATTAGATACTCGCTTGAAAGAAATGGGAGTTTTTGGTTACAGCATAGAAAATGTATCTCAGGTACAGGATAAAAATGGAGAATGGCGATCTATAGATTCAGACAAGGATCCTACTGTAATCCTATTACACTATCCGTCGATTCTTGAAGATACAATCAATTATATTCCTCCTCGTGTAAAGATAGAGATTAGTTGTCTTTCAATGGATGAACCTACGGAGTTACGTCAGATTCGTTCTCTAATAGGTGAAAGTTTTGATGGCGAAGATACTGATGCAGAAAGTCTTGTTAGAACAGTAGTTCCTACTCGCACATTCCTTGAAAAGTTATTTCTTTTGGCGGAAGAATTCCAAAAAGAAAAACCCAGAAGTGTCCGAATGTCTCGCCACCTATATGATTTGGAAAAACTGATGGATACAGAATATGGTGTCGAAGCTTTGTCTAATCGTAAACTTTATGATGCCATTGTTGAGCATCGTAAAACATATTATGCTTTGAAGTATGTAAACTATGATTTGCATAACCCATCAACCATTAGCTTTACAATACCAGAATCGGTTATTGAAGCGTGGCAAGATGATTATGCCGATATGAGGCGTTTCTTCATTTATGGTGAATCATTAGAGTTTGATGAACTTATGCAAAAAATGAGAGAGCTACAAGAAAAAGTGAGGATTATGTAAAATGTCAAACCAACGAACAATCTGGTGCTAAATTATCGAAAATATACGAATAACATCTATAAAAATATAATCATATGGCTGAACTTCTAAAAGCAACAGGAATTTACTATCGCAATGAACTTCGTTCTATTCACAAGAATGGTATAAAGTTGCAGCCCATATATGAGGCCTTTACTAATTCTTGGGAATCTATACTAGAGAAGTATACAGCAGAACATTTGAATTTAGGCTCAATAGTTATTGAGTTCTATTATAATGTTGGCATGTTTGAAGATGATAAAGAGAACAATCTAAAGAATCTTCAGAAAATAATAGTAACGGATAATGGCATCGGACTTAATGAAGAAAGTTTCACAAGACTACTGAATCTACGTGATAATAGTAAATCTAAAAACAATAAAGGAACTGGAAGAATACAATATCTTCATTATTTTGATGACACCATTTTTGAAAGTGTATATAAAGGAGGCGATAATAATTACCGTAAAATATGCTTGACTTTATCTAAGAAAGAAGCATTTTTACAAGCGAATGCTATTTTGCGTAAGGATCTTGATGAAGAAACAGATACTGATAACACATATGCAAAAGTTGAACTACATACGATCTTAGACTATAAGAATGATGCTAAATTCTACAATGAGTTATTATTAAGCGATGTGAAATCTGAGTTGATTACACATTTCTTATCACGGCTATGCGAGAGTCGAGAGTTATTGCCTAAAATTAAATTAGTTAGATTCGAGAATGATAAAGAAACAGAATCGTTAATAATTACCAATCAGGATATTCCTATACCTGAACATTCTGTTGAAGTAGAAGTTCATTACAGTAAACTAGATGATAAAAACAAGGTCCAAGAAATAGATAGAACAGAAAAGTTTACTTTGTTGGCTTTCGTGCAGCCAGAGAATAGATTAAAGAAGAATTCTATATTTTTTGTAAGTAATGGTGCATTGGCGCAAGAAGAAAAGGTTGATGGCTTGCCCAAAACGGATGTTATAAATGGTAATAGATTTATGTTTCTTCTCAGAGGAGACTATTTTAATGATGTTGATGACGATCTACGTGGTAATCTACATTTAGTGAAAGAGTCTGAATTCAAAAAACAATCTGAAGGAAACTTATTCCCTGAAGAATGCTTACTCGTGGAGAGCATAAAGTCTTCAACGAATGTAAGAATAGCAAGTTTGTACAGAGAATTTCAAGAAAAGAGAAATCAAGCGATTTTGAATCTTGAACAATTACAAAATATGTTTCATTTGGATGAAGAAGCAATAACGAAGGTGAGAAAATCTTTAAAATCATCTGATACCGATGAACAAATACTCAAAAGTATCTATGAGGCTGATACTGAAGTTGCAGCCAAGCGTGATGCTGAAATTAAAAAGAGATTTGAACATTTAAAAAGTCTCTCACCTGCGGAAGATAATTATCAAGAAAAACTCTCGCAAGAAGTTAATGACTTTGTAAAGTTAATACCATTGCAAAATCGCACAAATGTGACTAAGCATATTGCACGAAGGAGATTGGTTCTTGAAATCTTTGATATGATTATGAATAAGGAACTTGAAAAGCTTGAACAAGGAGGAAGAGTTGATGAGGACCTTTTACATAATCTGATATTTCAACAACATAGTACCAATACGAAAGACAGTGACTTGTGGTTGTTGGATGATCAATATTTATATTTTGATGGGTGTTCTGAGAAACTTTTAGATAAGATTGAGATAAATGGAATAAAACTAATTAAAGAAGAACTGACAGATGAAGAGAAATCATATAAGGTACGACAACTCGGAGATAAAATAATTAATGTAGGTCATAGAAGACCTGATATCTTATTGTATCCCTCTGAAGGGAAATGCATTATCATTGAATTTAAGGCACCAGATGTAGATGTATCAGAACATTTAGATCAAATCAATAAGTATGCAATGGTCATCAATAATTTGTCCAATGATAATTTTAGAATACATTCTTTCTATGGATATATAATTGGAGAAAATATAGAGTATGACTTCATAGAAGAAAGAAATTCTTCTTTTAAACAATCACCAAATTTGAAGTTCATTTTCAGACCATCATACGATATCCCTGGTAAGTTTGGTAGAGAAAAAGGTGATTTATATACTGAGATTATCAAATATTCAGATATTCTTAAACGTGCACAAATAAGAAATAGAATTCTATTAGAGAAGTTGGAGGAAAATAATATTATTGAGTCAAAGTAATTATTTATTCTATAATAAACGATATTGTGATATGAAAACTCTTTATTTAGATAATTATAAAGGATTTGTAAAAACATTTATCCCATTTTTAGATGTAAACTTTTTTGTTGGCGAAAATAGTACAGGAAAGACTGCGATATTAAATCTTTTAAATATTCTTAGTTCTCCAAGTTTTTGGATTTCACCAGAGTTTAATAATGAGACTGTTGAACTTGGATATTTTGACGAAATTGTAAATCAATGCTCGTCTGATAAAACATATTTTACGATAGGTGTTGAATTTAAAGAGAAGAAAAGCAAAAATGCTCCTAAGTATTTTTGGATGAAATTCAAGAGACGGAATAGCCTTCCGCATATAGCAGAGTATATGACATTGATAAGTGACAAGAGTGTATTAGTTACTATGCATGCATCATCTATTGATTATCAGACTATTGATTATAATGGGGAAAAGTTTTCGGATTGGGTTCTAATGCATGATAATTTTGTAGGGCAAAAGAAGAGACTCTCTACGATTCAATTCCCTAAAATGCCTCCATTAGGTATACTTAGAAATATTATCGAAATGGAGATAAGAGGAAATACAGAGAATAAGCCGACAAATGGTATAATAATAACACCGATATTCAACAGATTGCTATGGCTTGCACCAATACGTGCAAAGGCACAACGTACTTATGAATCATTTAAACAATCTTTTTCTCCAGAAGGTGATCATATACCCAATATTCTAAGAACTATCATGACATCACGTAATAAGGGGAAAGATAATAGTATCGTTGACGCTCTAATTAAATTTGGAAAGGAAAGTGCTTTATTTGACAATATTCAAATAGATGAATATAGTAAAGCAAAGGGAGCTCCATACGCTATTAATGTTTTATATAACTCTCTACCTGTAAGAATAACTAATGTAGGTTATGGCGTCTCACAAGTGATGCCATTGATTGTTGAAATAGTAACATCAAAAGGTGATATGTTTGCTATTCAGCAACCTGAAGTTCATTTACATCCAAAGGCTCAAGCTGCTTTTGGAGAACTAATATATAATTCCGTTCTTGAAAATAAAAACAAATTCATTATTGAGACACATAGTGATTTCACAATCAATAGATTTAGATATAAATTATCTCTATCAGAAGAAAAAAGTAAAATATCAGGACAAATACTCTTTTTTGAAAGGCATAATAAAGGAACACAAGTAACCCCAATAGTAATAAAAGAGAATGGACAGTATCCAATAGATATGCCTGAAACGTATGGAAACTTTTTTATTGACGAAGAACTAAAAATGCTAGAAATCTAATTATGTGTGTAATTGTTGATACAAATTGTTTAGCATCTGTTTTTGAGTGCAAATCAGAAAAGCATCCTCAGTTTGCTCCAGTACTGGAATGGATAATCTATGGCAAGGGAAAATTGATATATGGTGGCAGTAAATACATTAGTGAGTTATGCAAAGCAAGTAAATATCTCAAGATAATAAATCTATTAAAGAATAAGGGAAAGGTTATTTGTGTAGATAAAGCGCGGGTTGATAAAGAACAAGAGCGTATTGAAAAGGAAATAACTGATAAAGATTTTGATGATCCTCATTTGCCGGCTATAGTCATCGTTGCAAAATGTAAAGTAATATGTTCGTGTGATACCCGTTCTATTAGATTTGTAACCTTACCTCAACTATATCCCAAAGGGGTAGATGTTCCAAAGTACTACACAAGTGATAGAAATAAAGATTTATTATCTGATAAGTATATTCACGATTGTTATAAACCATTGAACAAGTGTAATAAGAATGATCAAGAATCTATAGAGAAACTATTGGCTTGATAAGTCCATTATAATTAATATAGTAATAGCCTGCGGAATGCAGGCTATTGTTGTGTTTAGATGCTTTGTTCGATGATTTTTATTTCGGCATCGGTTAGTCCATATAGTTGATATACAAGTGCATCAATTTTATTACATATTACTGAAGTGTCAATATTTTGCTTTTTGTGTTGAATAATCGAATCAACTAAGTCAGACAATTCGGATTCAATCTCATCGCTAAGGTGTGGTAATGGGAACATCTTCAAATGTACACCTTTAATGTACGGAAAGACATCAGCGTTAGTTATTAGTTTTTTATTGTAGTAGTAATTTAATAGTTTAGAATTAAGTATCGCTAATAAAACCTTATTACTATACCATTTATTGGGTTTCAAATATAGATTATATAGGCTTTGGTCTGTATAATATTGTTCGCTATCGAGAGAAGCCATCAGTATATTACCAGTTTTACGGACAAGTATCTTCTCCTTCTGTTCATAAACAAATTGGTCTGTATTGCTATGAAGTAACTCTGGTATAAAATTAATGTATACAGATTTGAAAATTATCTGGTATGGTGCAATATGTTTACCTTGCAAGTATTTCTTGTGATAGATTGTATCTTTCGTATTTGATAGAAATTGCTTTATACCTTTAGCAACTATACCAACATAAACTTTATAATAATCTTCCACTTTCAATCCAGATGCTTCCATTTTAGAAAATATAACAGAATCAGCAGAAGTGGATTTCAAATCTATTACATATAACTTATCAGAATTATCCCATTCACTTGTAACAAACTCCTTTTCTTCTGTGGGCACTAAAGATAAATCAGAAACTCGTTTGAATAACATTGTGTTATTTTCAACAAACCCTTTTTTACATCTAAGAATAATAGAATCTGTTACAGCATCAAATACTTTATTACTAAATGAAACAATTTCCTTGATTTGATTTCTGCATACTAGAAACTCTCGTATCTTTTTGAGGTAATCATTTTGTAGTATAGTTCCTGGGATTATATAAGATATTGTACCTCGATTATTGCAAAGATTGATACCAGCTTCTGTAAATAAAGCATAGCTATTTACCTTATACTCTGCGGAATGGGTATAAGTTGCTATTAGATTATTTAACTCACTATCTGAAATAGAATTTTTTTCTTTACCTCTATACGTAATATACGGAGGATTACCAATAACTATATCAAAGCCTTCTTTATCGTCTCGGTTGAACACATCACTGAACCAAGTGTGCCATAGGAAGAAATTATTATTCTCAGCGGGATTGATTTTTTTAAGTTCGTTAAGTATTGCCGAATTATATGATTGTGCTTCAAGTTGTTTGTTAATGGTGTCTGCAATCTCTTTTTGAAGTTTAATCTTTCTGTCGTGGTCGGAACAAGAATAATAGTTTGCAAGCAAATGCGTTACAATTTTTTGCAAATGATTCTTTTCATCGTCAAACAACGATAATTCGCCCTTATCATTTTTGTTTTCTTTTTCATAGGTTAGTTTGCTCAAATCTACACCCATAAAACTCTCAATAAGTGAGTTACCTTGCATAATCTTATAGTCGAGATTAGGCAATGGCGATGGTGTTTCCTCATCTACCACAATAGAGAGCCAGAAACGCAGACGGGCAATATCAACCGCACCTTTCTCAATATCCACACCATAGATGTTATTTTGGATAATGCTTTTCTTAATTTCAGCTCGGTCGTAATGCTCACCACTCAACACCTCACGGCAATGCAACAACTCGTTGAGCAATCCCATAGGGAATGCCCCCGAACCAATGGCCGGGACGCAAATCTTAACCTCTTCAAGTGCCGCGAGAAGTTTAGGCTTCTTATTCTCCGGTATATCTGCAACACCTTCTTCAGGAGAAAGCACGAATTGACGAATCTTGTCTTTTGCTACACTTGTATTTGTTTCAAGGTAGGCAATAAGGGATTCTTGGCACATATAGCGTACAATCTCTTTGGGAGTATAGAATGCACCTTTGTCCTTGTTATCTTCAAGTAGGTTCTCGAAGATTTTACCTAACATTTCGGGATCAACACCAACTTCAGCATCGTTAGGGTCGTTCTCATCAATGGTAAAGTTGTATTCGCTGAAGAATTGGAACAGGCGTTTGAAATATTCGGCAGGGAAACGGCTTTCGGGTTCGTCTTCCTCATCACGTTCAAACAAACCACCATTGAGGTATGGAATACCTTCCCACTCAGAAAGCAAAGATTTATCCCAGCCGTAATCAATAAACAAGGCTTCACGCTCGGCAGGTTTAGTGTTCAAGATACCGAAGAACAACGGTTCAAGAACGGAGTCAAGGTAATCATTCTTGTATGCCGAGTGCTCAAACATATTCTGCATATAGTTGAGGTCTCCACACATCCAGCCTTTGCGTTGCAAGAAGTGCAGGAACGTGATTCGTCCCATCATCTTCTTAACATAGTCGCGAATTTTCTTTTCGTTATGGTCAAATGCCTGCATCAATGCAGCATTAGGCTCACCAAGTACCTTTTCTTCCCATTTGCTACCAACCTTAACGAAACGCTTACCTGTAATATATTGGATAAAGTCGGCATATTGCTCACGATACTTATCGAAGAACTCATCAGAGAGTGCTTCAACCGAGAAGGCAGTCTTCAAGTTCTCAAATGATACACCTTTCTTCTTCAAGAAATTGAAACGCTCAATAGGTGTTCTGTACAACAAATCGTTACTTCCAAAAACATAGGTGTATCGCTTAGGCGATGTTGATTCGCCCTTAATATCACAAATGAATGACAAACGCCAATGGTCACCACTGTCAAATACCACCAATGCTGCATCAAACTCTCCCCAAGTAGGATTGATAAATGACTTTACGAGATTGCGAAGCCCGACACGCTTGTTAGCAACAGAGCCTTTGGTTATGTTGTATTGGAACAAGCCGATACGGTAACTATCAGTGGTATCAATGTTACCCAAATAGTAACCCGCATCCGATGTATTCTCAATGATTCTCTCAGGCTTCTCTTTCAATTCGCTTGCATTGAAAAAGTGTTGTAAGAAACTATACCACTGTGCCAAGTTAAATGATGATTGGAACAGATTTCTCAAACTATCGGGTGTATATACGGTTGCCATAGAAATATTGGGTTATAGTGAGTGATTTATTTGAAACTCTCGGATATGATAATCTGTGGATTGGAAATATCTTGGGCATCGTGGCGTTGCTCCTTGTTCATCGTCTGATATTCGCCAAGTAATTCCGAGATTTTGTTTTGCAGGATATACTCGTCCAGTTTCATCTTAGCACGGTCATTCTTGTACTCTCGTGACAAGGCTTTCAGATAGCGAGGCAGTTGGGCGTAGATACCTTCATTGATATATCCCATCAATACATCGCATTGTGATTTCAATTCGCTATCTGTTGTTATCTGCTTGATGGTACGCAAAAACTTATTGGCTTCGAGCGAAGTCTTGTCAAGGTCGGTGCGGTTGATAGATGATGTGTCGGCAGCCTCCACATATTCGGTCGT
>JAZRDQ010000010.1:0-3193 GCA_045660365.1 Bacteroidaceae bacterium | reverse complement strand
GTTGTTATGTTTACTAAAATGGGTGTGCCAAATGGCGAAATGGCATTGTTTACATCTCTTTTGTATTTGCCATGGATGATAAAACCATTTTGGAGTCCGTTTGTGGATATCTTTAAGACAAAACGCTGGTGGACAGTTACGATGCAGATATTGATGTCGGTATTGTTTGTGTTGCTTGTAGCAACAATTCCATTCCCATCGGCGGAGGTTATTGCATCGGGCCAAACGCCAATTAATTTGTTTTATATCACATTGTTGATATTTATTGTGACAGCTTTTGTTTCGGCAACACACGATATTGCGGCCGATGGTTTCTATATGATTGCGTTAAGTTCGGGAGATCAGGCTGCTTTTGTGGGTATTCGTAGCACATTCTATCGTTTGGCAACTTTATTTGGTAATGGAGGGGTTGTTTATATAGCAGGAGTTATGGAGGAGAAGACAGGCAATATTCCATTGTCGTGGCAAATTACGATGATTGTGTGTGCAGCTATTTTGTGTATTTTCACTCTATATCATACATTTATGTTGCCACGACCAAAGGCGGATGCTTCGGTGCTTGAAGGCGAAAAACCTACAGTAGGTGCTATTATGATGGAATTTGGCCGCACATTTGCAACTTATTTCAAGAAGCCAGGGGTGTGGTTGGCTATTGTGTTTATGTTGCTCTATCGATTGCCTGAAGGCTTTTTGCTTAAATTATGCCAGCCATTCTTGCTTGCATCGCAAGAGGTTGGAGGTCTTGGAATGACGACAAAAAGTGTTGGTGTAGCTTATGGTACAGTTGGTGTTATTTTCCTTACGATAGGTGGTATTATAGGTGGTTTGTTTGCATCTAAGGTTGGTTTGAAAAAAGCTCTTTGGCTTATGGCTTTGGGTATGACATTGCCTTGTTTGTCTTTCGTTTATTTGGCAATTTATCAACCAACAAACATTTGGGTTATATCTGTCGCTATTGCTATTGAGCAGTTTGGTTATGGTTTTGGTTTCACGGCATATATGCTCTATATGATGTTCTTCTCAGAAGGTAAGTCTAAGACATCGCATTATTCAATTTGTACAGCATTCATGGCAATGAGTATGTTGATACCAGGTATGTTTGCTGGTTATATTCAAGAGGCATTGGGTTATGTAGATTTCTTCTGGATGGTGATGGTATGTTGTTTGGCAACATTTATAGTGACATTCTTTGCTTATCGTAAGCTTGATCCTAATTATGGTAAAAAATAGTAATGAGTAAATAGTAAGAGGCTGTGTCATAATACCTAAATTGCTGCGTTGTTCTCAATATTAAGCTTTAGTCATGTACTTCAGTACACTCCTTTCAGCTTAAATTTCAACGCCTTGTACTTTAGGCATTCTGACACATCTAAAAGGGGAAGTGCCATTGCTCCAGTGAAATATGAATTGCCTCTGAAGGGTGATACCGTTGTGGGCAATGATGTCTGGATTGGCCAGCATGTTACCATCATGCCAGGCGTTCACATAGGTGACGGAGCAATTATCGGAGCCAACTCTGTTGTTGCCTCAGACATTACTCCATACGCTGTTGCCGTGGGAAATCCCTGCCGAGTGGTCAGGATGCGTTTTGATGACGAATTCATCGCCTTTCTGCTGCAACTGAAATGGTGGGATTGGGACATTGAGAAAATTGAGCGCAATTTCAAAGCTTTGTCAAGTGGTGATTTATCATTGATCAGAAACCTATAAATTCGAATTTTATGGTAACTTGTTTTGATGTATGTGAGATTCTTGAAATGCTGTCTGAAGCATCTGTAAAGGTATTTTTGGACGGCGGTTGGGGTGTCGATGCACTTATAGGCAGAGAAACAAGAATACATAACGACATCGATCTGTTCGTAGAGAAGAAAGACTACTGTATAACCATATCCGTGATTACAGGGAAGGGATACAGAGAAGTTATAATGGACTATACGACCGACAGCCATACTGTCTGGAAAGATGACAACGGAAGAATAATCGATCTGCATTGTTTCGAATATGTCGAAGATGGAATTCTATATGACGGATACACTTTCCCAAGCGAAACTTTCTCAGGTAAAGGAAAAATCGGGAATATTGAGGTGTTCTGCATAAACCCGGAGGCACAGGTACAGTTCCATCTTGGATATGAATACGATGAAAATGATGTCCACGATGTTCTGTTGTTATGCAGAACTTTCAATCTTGAGATACCGGAGCAATATAAAACTCACATCTGATTTAATATGCTGTGATTACTGATAGTTATGATATTGAAACTGAACCAATGATCAATCTGTTTGATTTCTACGGCAGACGTGGAGATTTTGCAGATATATGCCTGATAATATTCTCGAAGGAAATTCATCGGCATTTACTTGATTCCTATGAATCTGAAATTATTGCAACTATGTCGGCTTGCAATGGCGACACGCATATCTATAAAACAACTTATAAAGGAGTTACGATAACTTTCTACCTGTCAGGAATAGGTTCAGCAGTAGCATCCTCTCAATGTCATCTTGCAAGCTGGCTAACTGGAGCATCAAAGTTCATTATGTTCGGTTCCTGTGGCAGTCTTGACCGTACAACCACACAAGGTAGATTTATCATACCGACACAAAGTTACAGAGGGGACGGGTGTTCATATTATTTTGCAGCACCATCCGACTATATTGATATAGCCGCAAGCAAGGAACTTTCCATAATTTTCGACAAATTATCTGTACCATATATTACAGGTAAAATATGGACGACAGATTCGATGATCAGAGAAACAAAAGGACTTGTACGCAAACGTATGGAAGAAGGGTGCATCGCTGTAGAAATGGAATTGGCTGGAGTTCAATCTGTGTGCGACTTCTACAATTTGAAGTTGTATGCTTTTTTTGAAGCAGGTGACATTTTGGATACAAATGGATATGAAGCCAAAGGCTTGAACAATGCCAACCATAGTTTAAACAAACTTTATATTGCTTTAGAAACGGCAACCTACATCTGAAGTATATCAGAATTGTGAATTCCTATTTATCTAACAGCCTTGACACAGTTCAGCTGACGCCCCCAATATGGAAGATTCTTGGGCTGTTCCAATTACCCACGATGTCGGTTTACGCATAATTTATAGAGATTGGCAATGGTTATGAGAAAAGAGAAGAATAGTATAATTTTAGAGCCAGGTGATAGACTTTGCAGATATGATCTTGGAACG
>JAZRDQ010000009.1:0-199649 GCA_045660365.1 Bacteroidaceae bacterium | reverse complement strand
CTTGGTTGTGGTCTGAAGGTGGTGATGAACCGCAATTTTGTGATTTCGGTAGAGATGGCAAAGGCGCTCGACAAACGTGATGGCGAGAAGCTATGGAATAATATCGGATTCAATTATTTGTTCTAATTAAACAACATCAGCGGCGAGCAATGCTCGCCGCTGATGTTTTCAGGGATATGTGATTGTTTTATATATTATTTAATATCCTTAAGATTGGTACAGTCCCTGAATGCATAATTGTTTATGTCAGTTACGCTTGCAGGTATTGAAATGGATGACAAACCAACACAAGCCTCAAAGGCACCATAACCAATACTCTTGAGGCTGTTGGGTAAAGTTACGGATGTCAGATTTTCACAATATGAGAATGCAAAAGAGTTAATTTGGGTAACTCCTTCGGGGATTGTTATAGATTTTATGCTTTTGCAACTTTGAAATGCACCTTCGCCTATTTCGGTTACGTTGTCGGGTATATTCACAGCTGCTAAGTTATAACAACCACGAAATGAAGTGAACCCCAAAAGTTTTTTGTCTAACTTTTGGGGTTCACTTCAAAAGGTTGCTTTTTTTGTTTGTATATTGATGTGTAGAATTCTGAATTTTGGTTTTATTGTTGTTCTATTTTAAATATTATGAACAATGAAAAGACTGGAAATT
The DNA here is from genome assembly GCA_045660365.1 of Bacteroidaceae bacterium. Lineage (GTDB taxonomy): Bacteria > Bacteroidota > Bacteroidia > Bacteroidales > Bacteroidaceae > Colenecus. The sequence goes on along the minus strand of JAZRDQ010000009.1, from coordinate 198,992 downwards.
AAGATTAAATTGAGCGGAAAATCATCCACTCTTAAACATTTGTTATATCAACTTTCATACGGTAATAGTATCTCAAGTATTAAAACAGATATGATGCTATCCCCTGATGAATGGGATGGATCAGCTGCTATTGTTAAATCATATCGTAGTGAAACAGCTCATTACGAAGAGTATATTCGAGCTGATGTTCAATTACTTTATATGATAGCTTCTCATTTAAAACGAACTAGGTGTACTGATGTAGTAGGAGAGTGTATTAAGCGTTTTGGAAAAGAATATAACAGAAGTGGCTTTTTATCTTTTATGATGATTCAGATAGAACAGATGAAATCATTGGGTAGAATGGGCACAGCCAATAACTATCTTCATACACTGTACAGTTTTCTGGGTTTTATTGATGGTTACAACCTTAGTCTAGGAAGTATGTCGGAGGCTCTGATTGCAAAATATAGCCAATATCTGGTACAAAAGGGCATGAAGCGTAACTCTATATCGTTTTATATGAGAAATCTCAGAGCAGTATATAATAAGGCAGTGGGTCAGGGGCTTTTAAGTAACAATAACCATCCATTTGTGTCGGTCTATACCGGTGTGGATAATACCAGAAAACGTGCAGTTAAACATTCTGTAATATCATTGCTGTATAAACTGGATGTTTTTGGAAATTATAATTTACAGCTAGCAAAAGATATTTTTCTGTTTAGCTATTTTACCAGAGGTATGTCGTTTGTTGATATAGCCTTCCTGAAAAGGACATCACTTAAGAATGGTTATATATCCTATTACAGGCATAAAACAGGCCAGTTGCTTAATGTGAAGGTTGAACCGGCTATTCAGAACATTCTAGAACGATATAGTGAAAATAGCAGATATTATCTGTTTCCGATCCTTGTCTCTGCCAATTATGTAAAAGCCTATGATGAATATAAGGTTGCAATAAACAGATATAATAGAAATTTAAAGATATTGTCTGTAAAACTTAATTTGGAGGTACCTCTGACATCGTATGTGGCCCGTCATAGCTGGGCTACAACAGCGCGTGATAGTAATATACCTATATATGTTATAAGTGCTGCTTTAGGACATACATCAGAAAAAACTACCAGAATCTATCTTTCCGAAATAGATAATAGGGTAGTGGATGATGCAAGCCGTTTGGTAATGGATTTGGTGTTGGTATAAAAAAGGAGAGCGCTATAAAAGCGCTCCCCAAAAATAGTATAGTAATAAGATGTTTATTACCAAGTTATAACGTCGTCTTGCCAGCCAAATCCTCCTGCACCAACATAGTAGTACATTGATAATACTATAGTGTTTTGAGCTTCGTCAAAGTATGAATAATTAGGATCAGCATTGATATAGGTATAAATCATACCATATGAAGGATGGTTGAATCCTGTTTCCATATCATAGTAACCATAACTATTAACATCCTGAAGCATTGAGATTGAGCCATCACCACCCAGCAAGAGTTTTAATTCATGACCTTCTGAATAGAGATCCTTAATCTTAATGTATGAAGGATTTTCCAAAGCCTTGTAAATAGTAGCTGTAGATTCATCATAGAGATATGTTGTTGCTGTGCACTCTGTGAAGAATTCCCAGGTATAGTCTCTTGTAATGGTCAGTTTGTGACTAATCTGCTTACCTTCAATTGGTGTTTCAGGCAACTGCAGACCAATTGTGTATGGTGTACCAATTTCCAACTGTTCTTTTTCGAATGTAACTTTAATGGTTGCTTCAAGTTCGCCATCTTCGAAGAATACAGTTCCAGGAATTGTAAACAAGCCTGTTGTGTCAGAATTGATAAGTTCTACTTCTGCACTACCTTTTGAATTTGCACGCTGTACAGTAACTTCATACATCGCTGTGTCAGCTGCTGTAAAGAAGTATTCGCTCTTGCTTGATGTGAATATAGCTTCGCTATTATCAGGATAGTAGAATACTCCTATTGTGTCATTGTCATTGCAGGCACAGAATGTACTAACTGCAAGCACAATAGATAAAGTATATAAAATCTTTTTCATAATTATCTGATTTGTAGTTATCTATTAACGAGGATTTTGATCCTGAATGTTTATACTGTCGTTACTGTCAAACTCTTTCTGTGGAATCAATGTAACGAAATAGTTGTCGTTTGGTTCCATTGTATCTTTTGAAGTATGGTTGCTACCTGAATAGTTACGGGTGAAACCAAGATTCAAACGACACAAATCGTAAGGACGACCCATACCTTCACACCACAACTCAACACGGCGCTGGAAAAGAATCTCTTCCAACAATGTCATAGCAGGTGCATGTGTGTCGTTACTATATGTTACATCGTCAGTCATAGCTGCAAGTCTGGTCTCGTAAGCGCTGTCACGCTTTGAACCTAATTCGGTCAACAGAGCACGTGCAGTTGTGTAGTCCAAATTGCGGCAAGCTGCCTCGGCTGCAACAAGGATCATCTCTTCTGCTCTCAGATAGATAATATCAGCAGTAGCAGTAGCAAGGTTCTTGTACTGGAACTTTAACTGACCGTATGGGTAAACAGCGTAATCTGCAGGGTTATCCCACCAGCTGTTCTTTCTGGCATCTGTATCAGGGATGCGGCTCCATAATGAGGCGTCTATACACTGCTGTGCAGATTCACCATAACCACCTGCCATATCCATGTGTGAGAAGAATGGGCCAAAAGGACCTGTCTGGTCAGCAATAACTTCAAATCCCCAGAATACATCAGAAGCTGCATTGCAATCATTAAAGGCACCTAATTCTGCCATTGTGGCTACACGAGTCAGATTTGGCTTCTTAAGAGCTTCTGTAGCATACAAATATGCATTGTCCCAGTCGCCCTGAACAAGTGCTACGCGAGCCCATAATGCGTATGCTGTATAAAGGTCAATGTTAAGTCTGTTCTTCTGCTCTACATCAGCAACTGTAAATATTGATACAGCTGAATCGTAGTCTGCATTAATCTGTTCAAAAACTTCTGCTACAGTGCCACGGCCCTTGCCCTTTGTTTCAGGAGTGGTAGGCTCTGTATATAGAGGTACACCTGGCGCATCGCTGTTTTCTGCATAGTTACCTTTGCAGAAAATATTGTATAGCCAGAAGTATCCAAAACCTCTCAATGCGTAAGCCTGTGCCAGAACATATTTACCTTCATCACCAAATGAATTCAGTCTCTCTGACTGTGCTATTACATAGTTAGCCTGTGAAATCAGAGTGTAGTACAAATTCCACTGTGCATACTGTCTTCCTGAAGTGTGTGTGTAGTCAGAATCTGTATTGAATGCATAGTCATAGTAGAACCATCCATTGCCCTGGTTTGCCATCAGATGGTCTTCACCCTGAAGATCTTTAAAAAGTAGTGTACTCATTACACCAGGGTTTTCTGAAGACCAGTTGTCAGACCATCCGTTCATAAACATAGCACGATAAATGCCGTTTACTGCTGTCTGTGCGGCTTCTGCACTGCTGAAGATCTGTTCTACAGATACTTCATCAGTTGGGAATGTTTCCAGTTTCTCCTGATCGCAGGATGTAAAGGAAACAAGTCCGATAAGTATTGCTATATTAAATATTTTTTTCATAATCTATCTTGTTTGTTAAATTAGAACTTTACATCCAGTCTGAATGAGATTGTACGTGCAGGAGCATATACATATGTAGTACCACCTGTCATGCTGTACTGAGGATCCATACCCTTAAGATGTGTGAAAGTGTGGAGGTTGTCAGCGCTAACTGCCAGTCTCAATTCGTTCAAACCAATATTGTTTGTCATCTTCTTTGGCAATGTGTATCCAAATGTGATGTTCTTCAGGCTGAAATAAGAAGCGTCAATCAACATAGCATCAGTAGATGGTGATGAGTCACCGATGATATAACGGTGAATATCTGTAACATCGCCAACCTTTTTCCATGCACGTGACAGATTCTTGTGCTTTGTCTGACCTGCATAGTAGAAGTTCATCATACCATTATATACGCCATCAAGCATTTCACCGCCAATTGAGTAGTTGGTTGCGATTGACAGATCAAACTGCTTGTACTGCATCTGTGAATTGATAGAACCAAACAGATCAGCATACTTGCTGCCTGCAATTACGCGTGATGCCTGTGCAAGAGTCTGGTTGTTGGTGATATAAGCATCAACTTCATTACCCTTGCTGTCAACTGTAGCCCAGTAGAGCTGGTCACCATTGAATGGGTCAACACCGGCTGAACGGCACAGATAGTATGAATAGAGAGCTTCACCTTCTCTGATAATCTGAGAACCGCTGATGATATCCTTACCATCGTCTGTAAGCTTAAGAACTTCGTTTCTCATGGTTGAACCCATAACTGTCATATTCCACTTGAAGTTCTTGTTGTTAACAATATATCCGCTGATAGTTGCTTCAACACCGGTGTTCATCATATCACCTGAGTTGCGGTTGTAGCCACCGAAACCTGTTGAAAGTGGAAGTGGGTAGTAAAGCAGCATATCTGTAGTTACTCTCTTGTACCACTCAAGACCAATCTGAACGCGCTGTTCAAACAGACCGGCATCCAAACCTACGTTGATGTTTTCACTGCTTTCCCATGTGATGTCCTGACTTGAAATAGAACCTAACAGAGCACCTGAGTTGTTAGCTGCAGGATAACCAAGGTTGTACAGAGACTGCCATGCAAAGAATGAACCAAGGTTGTCGTTACCCTGAACACCATAACTTGCGCGTACTGACAAATTGCTCAACCATTCAATACCCTTCATAAATCTTTCAGAAGAGATCTTGTAGTTACCACCAACTGACCAGAAGTTACCCCAGCGTGAATCTTTGTGGAAACGTGAAGAACCATCCTTACGCAAACTTGCAGAGAGGTAGTACTTTTCATTGTAGTCGTAGTTCAAACGACCCATATATGATTCAATTCTGTACTGAGCGCTTGAACCACCAACGTCTGTCATGGTTGTAGCTGCATCAAGTTCATACAAACCACCGAATGGAACGCCTGTTTTACCACCCAAAAGATATCTCTCTTCGTATGAATACCATTCGTGACCAACAAGTGCATCGATATTGTGGTTACCAATGCTGCGGTTGTAGGTAAGCAACTGGTTGAATGTTAAACCTAGGCTAGATGAATTCTGGGTTGTGATTCTACCATGTACGCTCTCTGCATTACCAAAGAATGGGTTGTAGTACTGAAGTGAGTTTGCATTGTAGTAGTCGAAACCGAAGTTTGCAGTTAATGTCAAACCTTTTGACCAACCACTCTTCAAACCGCCAAGGTCTATATGTGTACGACCTGAAAGGTTGTTAGCTTCTGATGAATATTTATCATCGTAAAGTGTAGCAATGCTGTTAAAGTTCTGCTGCTGACCGCTAGGACGTGTATCACCATAGTCAAAAATCTTATCACCATTCTCGTCCAGAATATAAGCACCATTGTTGTTGCGATCTCTGTAGTAGATAGGATAGATAGGAGCCATCAGCTGTGCTGAATACCATACGTTACTTGTTGCATTAGCATCAGTCTGAGCAGCATTTGATTTGCTGTGTGAGAAGTTGATACCCAAACCAGCCTTGAACCATTCAACAGGTGATGTTTCAATGTTGGTACGGCCGGTATAGCGCTGGAAGTTGGTTGTTTCAAGAATACCATCTTCATTAACGTAACCAAGTGAGAACATGTACTGTGTCTTGTCATCACCACCGTTAAAGCTTAAAACGTACTCATTTCTCATTGCATTGTCGCGTGTGATTGCGCCCAGCCAGTCTTCATTCCAAAGAGCCTTGGCATCACTTCTTACCAAACCTGTTTCAGTGTCGATAAGTTCAGCTATTGGATAGTTGAATGGGTTGTACTCTTCATTATTACCAAATACGCGGCTTGCACCCTCTGTCATTTCATAGATAGCATCGCTACCATATTCGTTGTAGTATGCAGAGTAAAGAGCTTCAACAAACTCCTTTGAATCCATTGTTTCGTAACGTGGAAGTGCACGGCTTGAGAAACCTGATATAGCCTTGAAGCTAACTTCTGATTTACCCTTCTGACCCTTCTTTGTAGTAATCATAATAACACCGTTAGCACCACGAGCACCATAAAGAGCTGCTGCTGAAGCATCCTTCAATACTGTGATAGCTTCAATGTCATCAGGGTTGATAGCGCTGATTGAACCATCGTAAGGCATACCATCAACAACGTACAAAGGAGTGTTGGCTGCATTGATAGAACCCAAACCACGAATGTAAATGGTTGAGCTGCTACCTGGCTGACCGCTACCTGTTGTAGCCTGGATACCTGTTGCAAGACCATCCAATGCCTTTGTTACGTTACTAACTGCTCTCTTTTCAATCTCTTCAGTTTTCAATGTCTGTGCTGAACCTGTGAAAGATGATTTCTTAGCGGTACCATACGCTACAATCATAACTTCGTCCAGAACCTCTGCGTCTGTTTTCAAAACTACATTTACAGTAGATTTGATAGCCACAGTCTGACTTTCCATACCGATGAAAGAGATTACCAAATTCTTTGCAGAACTTGGAATGTTCTCTAATACGAATTTACCATCCAAATCGGTAATAGTACCCTGGTCAGTACCCTCTACCAAAATGGTGGCACCAATAACAGGTAAACCATCTTCGTCAGAGATAACAGAACCTGTTACCTTGGAAGTCTGAGCGTTTACCAGACCAAAGCCCATTAATAGGCAGGTCATCAACACCATTAATTTTTTCTTCATAAAAAATTTTTGTTAATTAATTTGATTAGTGTATAATTATTAAAAAATTATTCATATCAATTTGCGTAGATAGCTGATTTCAAATAGAATATGTGATTTCTACAAAAGAAATCATCACAAACTATATAGTATTGAATATCAACCCGTTAGGGTTTTATAATCAATTCTCCAACAGTTTCAGTATGTGATATGGATTAAATATTGGATTATGTTTTTTAATGCATCTAACAGACTTATATTGTTTTTTCAATTATTAACAATTTTAAAATAATATGACTTATGAGTATATATATATTAGGTGTGTGCTACCATTTTGTTTGCATTTTTTTGGTATTTATATAAAATGTGCGTACCTTTGTTGCTGCTAGGTATGATTTCTTTTGTAGAAATCATACCTAGCAGCAACACTGAAATATAGTTAAAATGCTTTTATTCAGTGGTTTATGTGATAGTAAATATAAGTGTTTTGTTTAACCAAATATTCATAATTATTCACTAAAAATTCATTTTATGAGAAAGATTCTCTTATCATTGACTGCTATGTTATGTGCATGCTTTGCATTTGCACAGAATATGCAGGTCTCAGGTATTGTTACCGACGCCGACAGCAATGAGCCTATGGTTGGTGTAGCAGTAGCCGTTGAGGGAACTACAGATGGAACAGTGACTGATTTGGATGGTGCCTATTCAATTAGTGTACCTTCTAATGCAAAGTTAACTTTCCAGTTCTTGGGTTATGAATCCAAGACTATAGCTGTAGAAGGTAAAAAAGTGATTAACGTAACACTGCTTTCAGAAGCTCTTCAGGTAGAAGAAGTTTTGGTTACAGCAGTAGGTATCCAGCGTTCAGAGCGTTCTCTGGGTTACTCTGTTACAAAGATTCAAGCAGAAGAAGCTGTAATGAAGGCTGAGCCTGATATGCTTCGTGCTCTTGATGGTAAAGTAGCAGGTATTCAGGTTGCTGCTCCTTCAGGTGACGCCGGTGGTGCTACACGTATCACTATTCGTGGTAACTCATCATTTACAGGCGACAACCAGCCTCTTTACGTAGTTGATGGAATCCCATACAGTAACTTGGGTTCATCTTCTTCTGGTCGTGGTGGTAACCTTGGTGGTGCTCTTGTAAGCGGTATCTCAACTTTGGATCCTAACGACATTGAATCAATGAGCGTACTTAAGGGTGCTGCTGCTGCCGTTCTTTATGGTTCACGTGCTGCTAATGGTGTTATTCTTATCACTACAAAGTCAGGTTCAAAGAGCAAAAGCAATAAAAGTGGCTTGAATGTAACTCTTAATGCTTCTTATGCTATGGAAAAGATAGCATCTCTTCCTGAATATCAGAATACATACGGTCAGGGTTCTGACTTTATGATTGCTGGTTCTAACGGTTCATGGGGTGCTAAGTTCGAAGAGGGTATGACACAGAATATGTATTCTGATGTTGCTAAATACTATCCTGATTTGGCTCTTCAGATGTATCCTGAATTAGGTGGTAAGATTCCTTATAAGGCATATCCTAACAACGTAGCTGATTTGTTCGATACAGGTCATATCTTTGATACCTCTGCAAATATTCAGAGCTACAACGAAGATGGTAACTTCAATGTAACTATCTCACGTACAGAACAGAGCAGTTATATCCCTGGTTCTGACTTTGAACGTATTTCATTCTCTGTTGGTGGTAACAAACAGTTAGAGAATGGTTTCCGTTTTGGCGGTAATATGTCTTATTCATATACAGACCAGCAGAGCCCGTTGTATGGTTACAACCAGTCTACTGCTACTCTTGGTGGTGCTTCTTCACTTGGTCGTGCATTTATTATGCCACGTTCATGGGATTTGGCAAACTTCCCATACGCTACACCTGACGGTGCTAACCTGTTGATGAACCTTACTGCACAGGCTAACAACCCATATTGGGCTTGGGAAAACGATAAGATTCTTACTGTTCAGAAGCGTGTTGTTGCTAACTTCAATGCAGGTTACGATATCACAAAGTGGTTGGCAGTTGACTATAAGTTAGGTTATAACGACTATATTATGGACCGCAAGACCATTGTTAACCTTGGTTCACGTGGTAATGCAGGTAAGGGTTATATTTCAAAGAGTAACAACCAGAATGGTGATATTGAATCTATCTTGTTACTCACAGCCGATAAGAAATTTGGTGATTTGAATGTAAAGGCTACTCTTGGTCATAACTACACTCAGTCAACATTAGAATATTTAGGTGCAAGTGGTGATGAAATTATCAACCCAAATATCTTTGCAATAGACAATACACAGAACCAGACTGCATCTGAATCTTATCAGCGCAGCCGTAAATGGGGTGTATTCATGGATGTTGTATTGGATTACAAACAGTGGGCATTCTTGAATATCTCAGGACGTAACGACGTTTCTTCTACACTGCCTATTGAAAATAACAGCTACTTCTATCCTGCAGTAGCCGGTTCATTGGTATTTACCGATGCATTAGGTATTCAGGATGGTATAATGAACTTTGGTAAAGTTCGTGCCAGCTGGGCAAAAGTAGGTAATGATGCAGCACCTTATTATAATAATGGTACATACGGTATCTATAGCCCATATATGGGTCAGGGTATGATGGGATTGTCTTCATATCAGATTGACGAAAACCTGAAACCTGAATTTACCTCAGAATTTGAAGGTGGTATCGATTTGAAGTTCTTCGAAGATCGCATTGCTTTGGAAGCTACATACTACAACCGTATATCAGATAACCAGATTGGTGCTAAGAGTACTGCATCTACAACAGGTTACAGCAGCCTTATCACTAACTTCGGTTCTCTACAGAATAGGGGTGTTGAATTAGGTTTAGATGTTTATCCTGTATTTACAAACGATTTCCAGTGGAGTATCTACACCGTATTTACAAAGAATAAGTCAGAAGTTCTTGAACTTGCTAATGGAATCGATAAGATCTATATCGGTGGTGACTTTGCAACTCCAGCACCTGTTCTTATGGTAGGTCAGCCTTACGGTATTTTGGAAGGTGAAAAGTTAGCTCGCACAGAAGATGGTATTCCATTGGTAGATCCATCAACAGGTATGTATATCAACGATACTGAAACAGGTATCATAGGCGATCCTAACCCTGACTACAAGCTTGCTATGACCAACACCCTTACTTATAAAGGTGTTTCATTGAGCGTTATGATGGATTATCAGAAGGGTGGTTGCGTATATAGCTCATACCTGACAGACCTGCTTGGTCGTGGTGTTACCAAAGATACAGAAGATCGTGAAGGTCTGCGTATTATAAATGGTGTATATGGTGATGCTAATACATTGCAGCCAATACTTGATGCAGAAGGTAACTATATTCAGAACACAACAACTATTCAGGAAGATGGTCTTTGGTTCTCAGATGGTACTTTCTCAACATTTGCTATCAACTCAGTTGACGAAGTTGCAGTTTACGATGCAACAGTTCTACGTTTACGCGAAGTAACTCTTGGTTATTCAATTCCTAAGAAGTATATCTCTAAACTGAAACTTAACGGTGCCGAGGTATCATTCGTAGGTCGTAACCTATGGTTCTGGGCTCCAAATGTGCCTAAATACTCTAACTACGATCCAACCGCAAACTCATACGGTGAAACTAACGTACAGGGTATTGACTACACATCAGCTCCATCAACTAAGAGATTTGCTTTCAATTTGAAATTAACATTCTAAACTGAAAATCTCTGAAGATATGAAAAATAAGTTTTTAAATATATTGGGAGCGGGTCTTGTTGCTTTTTCAGTAAGCAGTTGTGATTTAGATATCAACAAAGATCCATACGCAGTTACCGACCTGGATTTGTCACAGTTGCTGACAACAGTTGAATATGAAATTTCAGCTTCTTTTTCAGAAGGTAGCTATTTGAATGCAAACTTTTCTGCATATACACAGCATACAGTTAGCCGTGAAATAGATAACTATGCATTAGTTCCTTCCTATTCTACATTAGGTAACACCTGGAACAATATCTATATTTATGGTATTAAGAATGCCGACGCTTTTATTGAAGAAGCAAATAAGGCAAATCTTTCATACTACGCAGGTATAGGTAGAGTTCTTAGAGTATATGCTTATATGAATTTGGTTGACCTGTTTGGTGATGTACCTTATTCAGAAGCAAATGTACCGGGTATTGAATTCCCTAAAGCAGATAACAGTGCAGCTATCTATAATGACCTTTTAGTTCAACTAAATCAGGCTTTAGATGATTTCACTGCAACAGAAGGTAATTCTACAAAACCTGGTAGTAACGATTTGTTCTACAACGGTGATATTAATAAGTGGATTAAAGCTACTAACACTATGAAGCTGAAACTGCTTACTCAGTCACGCCTTGCAAAAGATGAGATTGCAAATTGGGATGAAGAACTTGCAGCTTTGATTCAGGAAGATAACTTCCTTTCAAACGGTGAAGACCTTCAGTTCCCTCATACAGGTACTTTATCACCTTCTGATGAACGTAAGTCTGGTTATGTAGATGAATACGAAGCTTCTCAGAAAGGTGTTTGGATTAGCCCATGGTTGCACGAAATAATGAATGGTAAGACATATAACGTTAAGAATAATCCGTTTGCAGGTATTCAGGACCCACGTGTACCTTACTACTATTTCAACCAGTTGGCTGCCGATGAAGAGGCTCAGAACCAGACAGATTATCGTGATGGTGCTTTTGTTTCAATTATGATGGGTAGTAACACTCCATACGTATCAATGATGCAGGATGCTTCTATGTCTGTTATTGGTATCTATCCTGTAGGTGGTAAGTACGATGACGGTCAGGGTGGTGCAGTAGGTGCAAAATCTGGTTCAGGTATTGCTCCTGACAAGATGCTTCAGGCTTACTCAGTTCCATTTATGAAGGCTGAGCTTGCTCTGGCAGGTGAAATTACTGTAGACGCTAAAGAACTCTTTAAAGAGGCAATAGAGGCTTCTTTCTATCATGTAAATGCAGTTGTTGCTAAGGCAGATGCTAATGCACCGCTTATTGAAGACGATGCAATAGATTTCTTTATCAACAATATTATGACTCAGTACGATAAGGCAACTTCTGAAAAGAAGATGGAGATGGTAATGACTCAGAAGTGGATTGCAAACATCTACAACCCGGTTGAAGCTTATAGCGATATTCGTAGAACAGGTTATCCGGTTCTCTTTGCAGGTAATGCAGAACGTATGGCATATTCTCCATTTGATCATACAACAGCAGCTACAGATCTTTCTGCTGAAGGTGGCGCCGAACTTCCTGTGGTGAATATTTTGGATTATCCACGCGTTTTAAGCTATCCGCAGGATGAATGTAATGTTAATCCAAATATTACAAACAAGGATCGTAACATTACTGAAAGTCACATATTCTGGGATGTACATTAATAACAATAAATGGAAAAAGAATTATGAAAATTAGAAAATCATTAATAGCATTATTAGCAGCACTTCCTCTATTTGTTGTTAGTTGTGACAAACAGGAATTGCCATACGATTTGGATGGTGTAGTCCGCACTTTTGGTATAAGTGTAGATAAAGTGACTACAGCCGATCTGTTGCTCGGTGCAGGTACTACAGATGGTAACTATAAGGTTTCTCTATCAGTTCCTGAACACATGGGTGATTATACTTCATACTTTAAAGAGGCAGAATTGCTTTGTGTATATACTCCTGCAAGCGGTGATACAGTATATTCAGCAGTTGCAGCAACAGGTATCAAAACTCTTCCTTGTGAAGTTACTATTGACATGGTAGCTCTTTGTGAAAATTTAGGCATTACAGCACCTGCAATTGGTGACAAAATGCAGTTTACTACAAATATTATTCATAAGGATGGTACAGTAGTTCCGGGTTGGACAGAGACTATGGGTTTCAACTTTATGAACCCTACATTTGCATCTTTCAGCTATGCAACATATTCTGCTGCTGCCCCACTTGATGTTGCTCTTTATGAGGGCTTGGATGGTAAAACTATTAAGTTCTCAGAATCACTTGGTAGTGAATATGAAGCATCATACGGTGCATTGGTTACTCTTCTTACTGAAGATGAAATATCTGAAGCAGGTGTAGTTAAAGCCGGTTTCACTGCTGCCGATTACATTGGTCTAAAACTGACCTATAACTGGTATGCCTTTGGTTATAATTGTAATTATTGTATCTACATTAATAAGAAAGATTACTCTGTATCTGCACCTGAACAGGTTGTAGCTGTAACCGATCCAAATTTTGTATATAATGTAATGTATGGATATGGTGATGCAGGTAATTTTGTCTTCTACGGATTTAATGGTGAACTTGATACTCAGACAAATATATTGACAATGGTTCATAATGCAGACTGGGATATCACTGTAGGTCCTTATACAGGTTCTTATTTAGGTTTTGGTGGAGACCTCTATAAGATAGAATTTGGAGTAGAACTTTAATCTATTTTAGATAATAAACATTATGAGCAGGTGCTTTTTAAAGCATCTGCTCTTGTTTTATATATGCTCTTGCTTGTGCTCTCTATATAATTTGTTAATTTTACGCACTGAAAAATTTAAATTAGTAATGAAAAAATCGTTATTCTCATTTTTTATACTGCTTATATCGCTATCTGTAGGAGCAAAAAGTGTGTCGGAACAAGAGGCTTTAGCTATAGCAAAGAGCTTTATCAGCAGTAATACATTAACCCGTTCAGGTAGTACAGAACTTACATTAGTATGGACAGGGCAGAGTGAAAATACTAAATCCTTAACAGATGCACCTTATTATATATATAATGTAGATAATGGTGGTTTTGTAATGGTTAGTGGCGATACAAAGGCTGAACCTATATTAGCATATTCAAACGAAAGAAATTTCAAGGTAGCGGAAATGCCTGCCAATGTGGCTTTTTGGATGGATGAAATGAAATCGCACGTAGAGAATTTGCGTTCAATGAATAATGTAGCAAATCCTTCCATAGAAGAATGGAGTGCTATGTTATATGGTCAGGATAAGAATAGTGCAGATACAATATTGCTAAGAACAGCTTTATGGGATCAAGGTACACCATATAACGCTTATACCCCCGATAATATGCCTACAGGATGTGTAGCTACAGCAATGTCTATAATAATGCACTTCCATAAATGGCCCGATGCCGGTCAGGGTACTCTTCCAACATATTCATACGAATTGGCAGATGGCACCAAGAAAACTATTAAAGGTTACGATTTAGGTTATCCCTATCAGTGGGATATTATGCCATACGAATTGGATGCGTATGAAATAGATACAGAAAGAACAAGAGCTATTGCCCGTTTAATGTCAGATTGCGGAGTTATGGCACAGGCCAGTTATGACCGTTATGGTACAGGTGCTGTTATTATGGATATAGATCAGCCTATCAGCGATTATATGAAATACGATAATTCTGCTAAAGGGTTGCAACTGGCTTTTCATACCGTAGATGAATGGAAAAGTATAATGAAAGAGAACCTGCTTAACAGGCAACCTATTCTTTATGGTGCATTGGAACCTACTGCCAGTATAGGACATGCATTTGTTATAGATGGTATAGATGAAAAAGGACGTTTCCATATAAACTTTGGATGGTCAGGAGCTGATAACGGCTATTATGCAATGCCGCATTTTTCAACGTATAGTGCAAGTCATCACATGGTTTGTAACATAAAACCGGATGAAGGTGGCAAACAAGAGGATCTTATGATTAACTACCAACGTCTATCGGGACTTCTTGATAAAAATAGCAACTTAAGTGTAGAAACTATAGAAAAAGATAAAGAGTATATTCTTAAAGGCAGTGTTGCAAATGCTCTGAATAATGTTTATAATGGATATATAGCTGCTTGCAAGGTAGGCAGAGATGGCACGGTACATGAATTTGTTACTGATACTACATCTCTGTATATAGAAGACTTAGAGGGGTACTATACAGCAGAATACGAAATGGATATAATCATTACTACAGATATAAAGATAGGCGACTATATAGCACTTTATTACAAAGGTGATAATAATGGTGACTGGCGTAGAATGAATACTTATATGGAACAGGATATGAATATCTATCTGACAGATAGGTATTTTATAGATGAAGTAACATCTGTTTCATATTCAAAGGAAGATTCGCTCTTTGTAATAAATACAAAAGAGAAAGCAGATTTTGTAATGTACAATTCTGATGGTGCTGATGTTACCGGTTCTATAGTAAATGAAGGTGGTGTTATAACCATAGATAGAAAGTTGTTCCAACCCGGTAACTACACCATAGAATTGATAGTATCAGAAGATGATAATGCAAGTTTTCAAGTAGTATTTTGATAATTAGATTGTTATGAAGGTGTTAAGATATATTGCGTTATTTATTGCAGTTCTCTGTTTGTTGGTTTCTTGTAAAAAAGAAGATCCCGATGTGGTAACTGCCGATGTTAAGGAGTTTTCTATTAATGGTGATGGTGAATCTGTAAAAGTAAACATTACAGCAAACCGTCAGTGGGTTGCATCTACAGAAAACGATTGGATTACACTGCCAAATTCACAATCGGAAAGCGGTACATCACAACTTACTATTCGTGTAAAGAAGAACGAAACAGAATCAGGACGAGAGGGTAGTGTAAAGGTTATTGCCGGCGATGCCTCAGTTACAATTAAAATAGTGCAGAGATTGCGTATTGTTATGGATTTGGATATATCGGGTGCTTACATTGAATTCTCAGGTGATACTATTGATGTTCAGATGTCGTCTAATGCAGATTACTCTGTGGAGATAGTAGAGGGTTCAGAATGGATAACCATGCTTGAAACAAAGGCAGTAGTTACCGATTATCTGCAATTTGTGGTTGCTGAAAACAGTGAAAAGAGTACCAGAAAGGGAAAAATTGTGTTTACAGAACCGGCTGAAGGAAAGAGAAAAGAGTTTCTGGTTAATCAGTATGGAATGCCGGATCTTGTAACAATATCTTATACCGGCAGTGAAGCATACGCACCCGACTTTAATGGCAAGGCTCCTAAAATTAATGTGGAGTGGGGTGATGGAACAACTGAAGAGTACTATAAAAAATCTCCGAAACATTCTTACGAACAGTCCGGAGATTATATAATAAAGACATACGTGCGTGAAAGCAGTAGTTTTACTATCAATAGTTTACATGGTATATCAACAATAGATTTATCAGATTATTGATTCAGTAATCTATCAATAGTATTTTGAGCATCGCTGCACACTTTGGATTCGTCCATTGTTGTGCAGCTTCTGTTTTCCACTACAATGTTGCCATTTACTATTACAGTATTCACGTCTGATGCATGGCAGCTATATACCAGTTCAGAGATGATATTTGTATGCGGATAGAGATGTGGCTTTTCAAAATCCACCAGAATAACATCGGCCAGGGCATTTTCTGCAAGAATTCCCAGCTCTCCCTCTTTGCCAATTGCTTTGGCTCCATTTACCGTTGCCATCTGCAATACTTGATATGCTGTCAGAGCACATGGGTTCATAGTGTTGACCTTCTGTAGTAGTGAAGCAGTACGCATTTCATCCCACATATCAAGGTCATTGTTTGACGATGCTCCGTCAGTACCTATAGATACGTTTACACCTGAATCAAGCATCTTTGCTATTGGAGCTATTCCAGATGCCAATTTCATGTTGCTCTGTGGGTTATATGCCACAGAAACATTGTTCTCTGCAAAGGCCTTTATGTCATTATCTGACATATATACGCAGTGTGCTGCCAGAGTAGGGCGTTTTATCAATCCCACATTTACCAGATGTTCTGTTGGATTTGCGTTGTAGCGTTCTCTAACAGTCTTCTCTTCGTCTTGAGTTTCAGAGTGATGAATATGAATACCTGTAGAGAGCTGTTCAGATAGTTCCATTGCATGCTTCATATTATCGGGTGAACAGGTGTAGATGGCGTGTACACCTATCATCATACTGACTAATTTGCTGTTGCTGAATCTTTTCTGTACGGCACGCCAGTCTTCTTCAAAATGTGGCATTCTGAAATCCATAGCACAAGGCGATACAATGGCTCTTATTCCGGCCTCTTCCGATGCCTCTGCTACAGCCTCTTCGTATGGATACATATCTACAAACGTGGTAGTTCCACCTTTCAGCATTTCAAGTGCACCAAGTTTGGCGCCTATAAGTATTTCTTTGTATCCCATGTGTGCCTCTATAGGCCAGATATGGTCGTTCAGCCATTCCATAAGTGGTACGTCATCTGAAATGCCTCGTAACAGTGTCATTGCTATATGTGTGTGGGTGTTAATAAGTCCCGGCATAACAACACATCCTGATGCATCTATTATTTTGCAATCGTCCTGATGTTTGGCCAGGAAATTATCTGCATAACTCTGTTCTGCACTTACAAAACTGATTTTGTTCCCCTCAATACCTAAATTACCTTTGAAATATTTTGGCATATCATCTGCCACATTCATAGGCAGAATGGTACCGTTTTTTATTAGAATATTCATAAACTGTTTTTTGTTTATGCGAAGGTAGTGTTTTATTCAATATGTCTCCACTCTTTACAAGTTATATCTCTAATAATTTGCAAGCTTTCTCCATCTTTTATTTCACATAGGTGTATCCTGCAATAGTCTCCTTCAATAATTTTTTTGCCTAATTCTTTGGAATCTACAATTGAAACAAAATCTTTAAACATCTCTATCATTTGCGCATCTGCATTGCTTTGTGTATCGTAGATAATGAAGTTTTCGTTTATAGGAAACGTGTTGTAGATTTCTGAACAATCTGAAGCATCTGATATACAGGAATAGCTTATGAATCTATATGTATTCATTTGCATCTCCTCTTTGCTACAGCCTATAAACAAAGAGATGGATAATGTAATAATAATGGTCAGTAATTTATCTTTAAATAATTTAGCCATATCTCTTGCAATATGTACTGCGAAGATATGGCTAAATAAAACAACTTGTGTATAAAAATAATCTACTGTTTAATAAAATTGTTCACAAGTGAATGAATTTTCATGTTTTTTATGATTTTTGCTTATGGAATGTTCTTTTTGTCAACAGTCCAGCCTTCTCTCTTTGAAAGGCCGCACTCTGTACCTGTGAACATTGTTCCGGCTTCATCATCGCCCTTTAGCTGCCAGCTTAACCATGCAGTTGCAACAATACTATATTCACCACCCAATGGCTGACCGTATGTACCACCATGACCTACAGGAAGGTTTGCTGCAAATACAGGAACGTGATCAATACGTTTAAAATCATCCATACCATTTTCGTATGCAATATCTGTAGGACCACCTAACATGTATAGAACTGGAGTATGAATCTCAGCCAGACGCTCTTTTTCAGGCATTGGCATACCCGGAACTGCACCTGCTGCATTAGTGAACAGACCGCTGTTACATACCATGATAGTCTTCAGACGTTCGTCTTTTGCAACATCAAGGGTCTGCAGACCACCGCATGACATACCTGCAGCTGCTACATTTTCTGCGTCAAGTTTCTTGTAATAAGGACTGTTCTTATCTGCATTCTGAGCAAGTGCCCAATCAAGTGCATCTATAAGTTGTGAAGATTCTGAACGGTTTGCACCTTGACTGAAGCTTGGACCAATGGCAACAACCATAAAGCCATGTGATGCTATTTCGTTCAGGAAATTTATATGTTCTCTTGGATTGTTTGCGCAGGCACCATTACCCCATACAAGAATAGGAAGTGGATTCTTTTTATCAAATGGTTTTAAATCGGCTGGGCGGAAAATAGTGTGGGTAGGCAGTGATGCCTCTTCCATCATGATAGCTTTGTATTCACCAGAACCGCCATTTTCTATCACTTTGCTCTTTTCTTGTGCACTTACGTTTAGTGACAGTGCTACTGCAGCTACTGCTGCAAATAATTTAATCTTTTTCATAAAATGGTTTTATTGGTTTGTAATCAATTTAAATCTTAATTCTTGCGGTAAAGATAAGTGATAAAACTAAAAATCTACCTATTTATATATATGATTTTGGTGGTTTTGGTTAAAAATTCTTATCTTCGCGCTAATCTATAGCAGTAAATTAACTTAAACTTAATTATATGGAAGAAGAAAAAAGACCGGTGGAACTGCCGGAAAATGCTTATCGAGAATTAAAAGAAGGTGAAGAGTATCAGCCGGTAATGCAATCGGGTAAGGCGTATCCCGAAGCTAATTTTTGGTCTATAGGTTGGGGTATTCTTATGGCAGTAATATTTTCTGCTGCAGCAGCTTATTTGGGATTAAAAGTAGGTCAGGTATTTGAAGCCGCAATTCCTATTGCTATTATTGCTGTGGGTGTTTCTACACTTACCAAAAGGAAAAATGCTCTTGGCGAAAATGTTATTATTCAGTCTATTGGCTCTTGTTCGGGTGTAATTGTGGCGGGAGCTATCTTTACTCTGCCTGCACTCTATATTTTGCAGGCTAAATATCCCGATATGACTGTAAATTTTATGCAGGTATTCCTTAGTTCTTTGTTGGGTGGAGTATTAGGTATTCTGTTCCTTATTCCGTTCAGAAAGTATTTTGTAAAGGATATGCATGGTAAATATCCTTTCCCGGAAGCCACAGCAACCACACAGGTACTTATTTCGGGCGAAAAGGGTGCCGGACAGGCAAAACCGCTTATTATATCAGGTTTGATAGGTGGTATATTTGATTTTGTTGTAGCTACATTCGGATTATGGAGAGAGGCTTTCACTTCAAGAGTATGTGCTTGGGGTACAGCGTTGGCAACTAAAGCAAAATTGGTGTTCAGTATTAATACAGGTGCTGCAGTACTTGGTTTGGGTTATATAGTTGGTTTGAAATATGCTTGTATAATTGCTGCCGGATCTGCAGTGGTATGGTTTGTAATAGTTCCATTACTGCCACTTTTAGGTGATACATTCTTGCAGTCGTTGAATCCGGCTATCACAGATCCTATTGCATCTATGGAACCGGAAGTGATATTTACCAGTTACGCGCGTCATATAGGTATAGGTGGTATTGCAATGGCAGGTATATTGGGTATAATAAAATCTTGGCCGGTAATAAAGAGTGCAGTTGGTTTGGCTGGTAGAGAACTGAAGGGCAGTAAAAATAATGCATCAGCACAAGCTACTCCAAGAACACAACGCGATCTGCCAATGAAAATAGTTGTTGGTGGTGTAGTTGTGGCTTTAATTGCTGTGTTTATGTTTTTCTACTTTGGAGTAATGGATTTCAATCTCTTACACGCAGTGGTTGGTATTTTGGTAGTAGGAATAATTGCTTTCCTGTTTACTACTGTTGCAGCTAACGCTATTGCTATAGTAGGTAGTAATCCTGTGTCTGGTATGACATTGATGACTCTTATACTTGCATCTGTAATTATGGTGTTTGTTGGTCTAAAAGGTACTGCCGGTATTGTTGCAGCTCTTATAATGGGTGGTGTAGTTTGTACTGCATTATCTATGGCGGGTGGTTTTATTACAGACCTTAAGATAGGTTATTGGTTGGGTTCTACACCGGCTACTCAGCAGGGTTGGAAATTCTTGGGTACTTTGGTTTCTGCTCTTACTGTAGGCGGAGTGTTGATAATTTTGAATAAAACATACGGTTTTGTTGGCGAAAATGCATTGGTTGCACCTCAAGCTAATGCTATGGCAGCTGTTATTGATCCGCTTATGTCAGGAACAGGAGCACCATGGTGGCTCTATGCAACCGGTGCTGTAATAGCGCTTATCCTCAATTTCTGCGGAATATCAGCACTTTCGTTTGCACTGGGTATGTTTATTCCATTTGAACTTAATATTCCATTGGTAGTGGGTGGCCTTATCAATTGGTATGTAGGTTCACGTTCTAAAGATGCAGCCCTAAACAAGGAGAGAGTAGAACATGGAACATTGTTAGCATCCGGTTTTATTGCAGGTGGTGCACTAATGGGTGTAGTCAGTGCAGCCCTGAAATTTGCAGGACTTGATCTCTATATGTCCGGTTGGAATGCAACATCGGCAGCAGAATGGCTTTCTATTGTAATGTATGCCGTTCTGATTATCTACTTCATTATGTCTGTCCTGAAGAAGAAAAACAATTAGAATAGTCTGATTACGTAATAAACGTAAACAGCCATTAATATGAAGCCTGATATTCGGCCTAACACACCGTTTGTCAGGCTTTTAAATACAGCTATATTACGTATGTTCATAAACTTTCTCAGGTTTGACTTCCAGGGGAGAATGAATATTACAAGTAATACGCTGAATAATAGCATAAACACAAAGTCGGCATCATAATTGGCAAAGTTTATGTCGATAGGATTGATTGTTGATGATATACCTAATACCGCAAGAATGTTGAAGATATTTGATCCTATGATATTGCCCAATGATATATCCATCTGTTTTTTTGTAGCTGCAATAAGTGATGCTGCAAGTTCTGGCAGACTGGTACCAAGCGCAACAATTGTCAAACCAATAACTTTATCGCTTATATTTAATGCTTTGGCTATGATGGTAGCATTGTCTATGAGCATGTTTGCACCGTAAGCGAGCATACCACATGAAAATGCAACAACCAGCAGTGCAATCAATGGTTTCATGCTGGGGGCATCATCGTCTGTATCTTCATCCTGATTTGTCTTCTTGCCACTAATAATCGATATGATTGTAAATATCAAAAGACCTGCAACAAGTATCAGACCATCAATTCTGGACAAACCCTGTCTGGTAAATGACATCAAAACCAGTATTCCCGATGTAACTATCATTACAAGACCATTCAGAATGATATCTTTTCCTTTTGCAATTATAGGACAGATAATGGCTGTCAGTCCAAGTATTAATCCTATGTTGGCTATATTGGAACCAACCACATTGCCTATGGCGATACCGTTGCTGCCTTTTAATGAAGCTAACAAACTTACAATAAGTTCCGGGGCTGATGTACCCATGGCAACAATGGTCATACCTATAACCAGAGGTGAAATTTTAAATCTTTTGGCTATGGCTACACCACCATCTACCAACCAGTTTCCACCAAAAAATAGCAACACCAATCCAATCAATAGCTTGCAAACTGTCCAAATCATATTATTCAATTTTGAAAAACGGTACAAAGTTACTCTTAAATATGATATGAAAAGTATTAAGAATACTTATTTATTTGCTATCTTTAACACCCAAAGCGTAATTTACAGTTTTTATGAAGAATATTCCTATACTTTTTTTCAGGAGAACAGTGCTGTTTGTGCTGGTTGCATCTCTTTCGTTAATGGCTAAAGCTGCCTGGGTGAAAACTGATTGTGGTCTGATAGCTGACCATTCAGGTGAAAAACTCTCTGTATCGTTTGTAAACAGTGATGTAGTAAGAGTTCAATACGTGCCTCAGGGAGATATTATAGAGAACGAAACAAACGTTCTTGTGGATTACCCGGTTTCAAAAGTTAAAATCAAGTATTCTGAAGACGATGAATATGTCAAGATGAAATCTGAAAAACTGACAGTAACTGTATCAAAGAAGAGTGGTGCAGTACAGATTCTTGATGCAGAGGGTAATATTCTTATGCAGGAGAATGGTTCAAAACCCAAAACTTCAGAACAGGTTGATGTGCGTAATGTGGTTTACGATGATTCCAAAAGTACTATAGAAAAAACAGCAAATGGAGATGTGAAAATATCAGAGATTGCATCTGCTCAGACTGTAGATCAGGCCTGGAAATCGAGAGTGAATTTCGTATGGCAGAAGGGCGAGGCTCTTTATGGTCTGGGTTCTCATCAGGAACCACACTATAATTTGCGTGGCACAATGCAGTATCTGTACCAGCATAATCTGAAAGCTACCGTACCTGTGCTTATGTCTTCTTTGGGCTACGGTCTGCTCTTTAATGTCGGTTCAACAATGGAATTCCACGACGATGAGGCGGGCAGTTATATGGAGATGCACGCAGTAAAGTCTATAGACTACTTCTTTATGTATGGTCCTGAATTTGATATGATAGTAGATGAATTCCGCACACTGACAGGTCAGGTTCCTATGTTGCCACGTTATCTGTTGGGTTATGTGCAGTCAAAAGAGCGCTATGCAAATCCGCACGATATAGATAGCGTACTAACCAGATTCCGTACTTCAAATATTCCTATCGACGTAATTGTTCAGGACTGGAACTATTGGAATCCATCATGGTGGGGACATAAAAAATTTTATGAAAAGAGCTATCCAAACCCTGATAAGATGATTAAGGGTGTTCACGATAAGAATGCTAAATTTATGCTCTCAATATGGCCTACAGCCAATGGTGACGAAGCCGAACTTATGGATCCGTTAGGCTATACCTTAGGACGTGGTATATATGATGCATATCAGAAAGATGCCCGTAAAATGTATTGGGATGAATTTGTAAATAAAAACCTCTTCTCATTGGACGTTGATGCGTGGTGGTGTGATGGTACAGAACCTATAGATGGTGACTGGAACCACCGTAGCAACTCAATAGGTAATAATCCTGCAGCAAGATTTGAAAAGAATACTAGAGAATTAAATAATCTTCTTGGTGAATTGCGTGCTAATACATATTCGTTATATCATTCACAGGGATTGTATGAAAACCAGCGTGCTACAACAGAAGAAAAACGAGTGGTAAATCTGACTCGTTCAAGCTATGCAGGACAGCAGCGTTATGCAACCATTGTTTGGAATGGCGATACTAAAGCAAACTGGGATGACTTTAAAGCATGGATACCTGCAGGTATGAACTTCTTTGTTACGGGTTGTCCTTATTGGACTATAGATGCCGGTGCTTTCTTTGTAAAGAATGGTGGCTCATGGTATTGGGCAGGCGATTACCAGAGAGGACCGGCCGATTATGGATATAGAGAATTTTATGTTCGTAATTTACAGTTCAGTCAGTGGATGCCTCTGTTCCGTAGTCACGGATGTGATTTCCCACGTGAACCATGGCAGTTTGGTAATCCGGGCGAACCGTTCTATGAAAGTATAATGACACAGATTTATCTGCGTTACAGATTGCTTCCATATAACTATTCACTCATGGCAATGGTGACCAATCAGAACTATACTATGACACGTCCGTTGATGTTTGATTTCCGTAACGATGAAAATGTTAAGGATATAGCAGATCAGTTTATGTTTGGTCCGGCATTTATGGCATGTCCGGTAACAGACCCAATGTATTATGGTGTTAATTCAGAAGAACTAAAGGGTATAGAAAAGAGTCGCCAAGTGTATTTGCCAGGTGATGGTCTTTGGTACAATTTCTGGACAGGTCAGAGCCATAAAGCAGGTCAGACTATAAAGACTGCAGCTCCAATAGATTATATTCCTGTATTTGTTCGTGCGGGTTCAATTGTTCCTATGGGTCCGGTTAAGCAGTATTCTTGGGAAGAATCAAATGAACCTCTTGAAGTTCGTATATATAAAGGTGCTGATGGTAGTTTTGTTCTTTATGAAGATGAAGGCGATAACTACAACTATGAGAACGGTGCATATTCAACCATTGAGTTTATCTGGAACGATAAGGCTAATACACTGCAGATAGGCAAACGCCAGGGCTCTTTTGATGGAATGGAACAGTCACGCAAATTTAATATTGTTCTTGTTTCGGAAGGTAATGGTATTGGTATTGATGCAACAGCAGGTGTAATTGTAGATTATTCCGGAAAAAATACAAAAGTGAAACTATAACTATTCTGTAGTATATAGAATGGGTGGCTGTAGTTTTTTCTGCAGCCACTTTTTTTGTGTTTTTACTCTTTTCAAACTCTTAATTTGATTAATTTTGTGCTCCAACTTAAAAACTGTAACAGATGAATAAACCAAAAATAGAAGCATTAGCTTTACATTATGTGGGAAATCAGGCGAATGACGAACCTTTCTTGCTTTCTAAGAAACTATTCGCAACTACGCCTGATATGAATGAACTATTATCAGATTACTTCTTGGGCTCTTTCAAAAGTGAAGAGAGATATCAATTTGCAGATGATATGGGAATTGAGAACAATCGAGTGTATCGTTTGGTATCGGATATCTTTGATAATCCTGATATGGTTTATGATTTCTCTGTAGATTTGGCAACCCATCTGTATGAAAACTGTCAGCATCCAAAAATAAAAGGCGGAGATTTTATAGTTGTCTATTTTTCTGATTGTAATATTGGAGTTGAGCATTGTGATGCTATAGGTCTATTCAAAATTGAAAATAAAGATTTGTTCCTTACTGTTGAACACGATGAAAACGGATTTGAGATAGATTCAGTAGAGGGTGTGAACCTGAAGAAATTAGACAAAGGATGTCTGATATTCAATTATGAACGCGAAAAAGGATATTTGGTTTCTGTTGTAGATAAGACTAATGGGCAGGAAGCTGCTTATTGGGTTGACGATTATCTGCACCTGATGCGTAGAAAGGATGCCTACTTTCAGACAGAAAATGTGATGACTCTTTGTAGAAACTTTTTGGCAGAAGAGTTGCCTAAACAGTTCGAAGTTTGTAGAGCGGATCAGGTAGATATGTTGAATAAATCTATGGATTTCTTCAAGAAGACTCCTAAATTTGAAATGGAGAGCTATACCCAACAGATATTGGGACAGCCTGCAGTGATAGATCGCTTCGAAGACTATAAAAATCGTTTTCAGGATGAACGTGAATTACAACTTGAAAACAGTTTTGATGTTAATCAAACAGCTGTTAAAAAACAGGGTAGGGCATTTAAGAGTGTTATTAAACTGGATAAGAACTTCCATATCTACATACATGGTAATAGAAATTTGGTAGAGCAGGGGGAAGATGAACATGGAAAATTTTACAAGTTGTATTTTCAGGAGGAGTCCTGAAAATACAACTTTATGACCTTGTTTATGTCACCCCAAACCCCTCAAGGGGCTTGGTCGCCTGCACAGCAGGCTCCGAATTGTAAAACAACTTATGGTATAGGGCTTTTATATTGTGGCAGAATTGTTTATCTTTGCAGTTCATATTGAATTAGAGTATAAATGAAACCTACGGAAATAAAAGAAAAAGTATCCATTACCAATAAGGCAATGACGCTTGGTACAATACTAGGTATTTATCAGATTGTGAAGTATTTGATGTTCGCACTTTCATTGTCGGTGCCATCATTTTCATTCATGTTTACGATAATGGCATTAGGTGTACCTGTAGTAGCTTTTTATTTGCAGAGATGGTTCAGAGATAAGTATTCTCCAAAACTGTTCCCGTTCTTTTTGTCGTGGATGGTTTCTTTTCTGACATTTTTCTTCTCTGTAGTTCTTTCCATGGTGTTCTGTTATGTGGCTCTGGAACTATTTGACAAAGAGGGCAGATTTTTTACATTGCTTTCAAATCAATTGATTATATCTGCCGATTTATATAGTTCAATGGATGGAATAGATGCAGAAATGATAGAACAGATAGAACGTCTGGCAAAAGTTGTAGGTTCAATGGAGCCAATATATTTTGTTAAGATGCTAATCCCTGCAGTTTTTTCTACTGGTAATATCTTATCTGTAATAATTGCTTTAATTACTACAAAATCAATCAGAAGTTTAATAAAATAGCATATAACTATGGATATTTCAATAATTGTACCGCTCTTCAATGAAGAAGAATCAATTCCGGAACTCTTTTCTTGGATAAACAGAGTGATGACAGAAAATGGCTTCAGCTATGAAGTAATATTTGTAGATGATGGCAGTACAGATGGCTCATGGAGTATAATTGAGAAGTTGCAGTCTGAAAATCAGAATGTAAGAGGTATAAAATTCCGTAGGAACTATGGAAAATCGCCTGCGCTGTTCTGTGGATTTAAAATGGCAGAGGGTGATTATGTGGTAACAATGGATGCTGATCTTCAGGATAGTCCTGAAGAGGTACCGGAGATGGTCAGAATGTTAAGAGAAGATGGTTATGATCTGGTTTCTGGCTGGAAAAAGAAACGTTACGATGGTAAGTTAAGTAAAAATATTCCTTCAAAAATATACAATTACACTGCAAGAAAGGTTACAGGTATTAAGCTGCACGATATGAACTGTGGTTTGAAAGCCTACAAACGTGAAGTTGTAAAGAATATAGAAGTGTATGGTGAAATGCACAGATACATTCCATTCCTGGCAAAGAATGCAGGTTTTGGAAGAATAGGCGAAAAGGTGGTAAAACATCAGGCACGCAAGTTCGGAACCAGTAAGTTCGGTCTGGACAGATTTGTTAATGGTTATCTGGATTTGATGTCGTTGTGGTTCCTAAATCGTTTTGGAAAGAAACCTATGCATTTCTTTGGTTTGTGGGGCTCTGTAATGTTTGTTATCAGTTTTATCGCTGTGGTTATAGTGGGTGCAAGCAAACTCATTTCCCTGGCAAATGGTGTTCCTGCAAGACTTGTAACAGATAATCCGTATTTCTTCATAGCGCTGACAGGTATGATACTTGGTACGCTGATGTTCCTTACTGGATTCCTGGGCGAACTGATAAGCAGAAATTCTCAGGAGAGAAACGATTATAAAATAGAGAAAGAAATTTAATAGCAAATGACATTTTTGGAAATTCTGTTGATGGCTATAGCTTTGGCTATGGACTGTTTTGCTGTCTCAGTAACCTGTGGTATTATAGAGCGTAAGGTGGTGTTGCCCAGAATACTGCTTACGGCATTTATGTTCGGGTTGTTTCAGGCACTTATGCCTTTGATAGGCTGGCTGGGAATTAATTCGTTCAGTGACTCATTTCAGGCCTACGATCATTGGATAGCTTTTATTCTGCTGGGATTTCTGGGTGTAAAAATGGTGCTGGATGGTTTTAAACCGGAATCAGAAGAGAAAAATATAGATCCCTCAAAATTTTCTACAATAATCACAATGTCTGTGGCAACCAGTATCGATGCTTTTGCTGTGGGCTTGTCATTTGCATGTCATGGAATGAAAACTATTGATGCCGTATTGCCAGCTATAATAGTGATAGGCATTGTGTCGCTGATTTTAGCGTTTGCAGGCTATCTTCTTGGTATTTTTGCCGGTAAAAGAATAAACTTTCCAATGGAGATTATCGGGGGTGTAATTTTGTTGTTTATAGGTACCCGAATCCTGATGGAACATCTTCTTGCATAAATAGAATATAATAAGGTGTAAATATGAAAAAGTGGCACTATCCGTTTTTACTGTTTCTAATAATTGCTACGGTTTTTATCCTGAAAGAGAATAAACCTGAATATAAAACCTCTGAAGGAGCAGTTTTTGGTACCACATACCATATAACATACAACTACAATGCAGATCTTTCCGCTCAGATTACAGATAAACTGTTGCAGGTGGATAACTCTCTGTCAACTTTTAATAAAGAATCTACCATATCCAGGGTTAATACAAACTGCGATGTGGTTCTTGATTCAATGTTTCTGTATGTGTATAATCTTGCCAGAGAGATTTCAGATAATACTGGAGGAGCTTTCGATATAACTGTAGCACCTGCTGTAAACGCATGGGGCTTTGGATTTAAAAATGCCGAAAATGTTACTGATATTGTAATAGATAGTCTGAAACAGATAGTAGATTACAGGAAGGTAACTTTATCCAATGGCAGAATAGTTAAGCAGGATGACAGAATAATGCTGGACTGCAGTGCTATAGCGAAAGGATTTGGATGCGATGCTGTAGCAGCTCTCTTTGATTCTCTTGGTGTTTCCGATTATATGGTAGAGATAGGAGGTGAGATAGTTCTGAAAGGCAATAATCCACATGGAGAATTGTGGAGAATAGGTATCAGTAAACCTATAGAAGACTCATTGGCTGTTAATGGCGAACTACAGACTGTGTTGGCTGTTACCGATAAAGCAATGGCAACTTCAGGAAATTACAGAAACTATTACTATAAGGATGGTAAAAGATATGCTCATACAATAGATCCAAAAACCTGCAGACCTGTTAATCACAATCTGTTGTCGGTATCGGTACTGGCTGAAAATTGTGCTACAGCCGATGCGTATGCAACTGCAATGATGGTAATGGGCCTGGAAAAATCTCAGGAATTATGCAATGAACGTCCTGAGATTGAAGCATATTTTATATATCAGGACAGCACTGGAGCAATGCAGGTGTCTGCTACCTCCGGTTTTTCAGCAGATTAAGATTCAGTCTTTTCTGTTCCAAACTTCTCAATCAGACATTTTTTGAATGCCTTTTTCCAGTTAAATCCGTTTGGTCTCCCCTCGAACACCCAATGGGTAATGCTGCCACCACGCTTTCTGATTCCACTGGTCAGAGAAGGGTAGTAGTCGTCAGCATTGACTGTCTCTTTTGTTCCCCAGCAAATACGATATTTGGTTTTTCCCGGTATCTTACCGAATTGCTCCACACTTGAATGACCTGGTGAAAAACACCAGTATTCATCGAATAAATCGGGATATTTCATTCCTAATGATATTCCAAAATCTGCACTATGTGATGTACCAAAGAAAATTCTGTCTTCCTTCTCTTTTGATACAGGATAAGTTGTTTCAATTGTTGTCAGCAGTTCATTTAAAAAATATGATTCGTAATTTTTGTTGATATTTTCCAATTTGCTGTTGCCTTTTGCCGTTAGTGAAGAAAATTCGGCTTCATAATAAAAATGTGTGTCAGAAATGCGCATATTATCTTCCTGTGAACAGATTACAATTACAGGCTCAATTGTACCGGATTCAATAAGTGAATCTACAAAATGCTTATATTTGTCCTCCTCCCATAATCTTCCACACTCCATATAGATAGCCGGATATGTTCTGTCGGCATCATAACCAACAGGCAAATAGATGTTGACCTTCTTTATGTGTGTCAGGTTGCTGCTGGTTATCTCTATGTATTCAACAGAAGATGGATTAAGTTCCTTTACGGTACTTTTATTTTGGCATGAAACCAATAAAAATGCTATGATTACAGCAGTTGTTGTTGCAATACCTCTTATATTCATAAAATTTTGATTATTTTTGCACAAAAATACAACGATATTTGTCAAGTTGAATTAAACCATAGACAATTTTGAGTGTCAAAGTTGTGGTTTGTCCTATAAATATGTGATTTTTAGATTTAACTTTTCTAATTTTCACATATATATATGGGTGAATTGAAATTTTACGAAAGGAATTAAACAAATATTAAATAATAATTAGATGAAAAGAATTGCATTTCTGCTAGCATTGGTTGCTGCATCAACAATGAGCGTAATGGCTCAGAGTGGCAATCTTACAATTAAAGGTAGCGTTTTCGACTTTGACAGTGCTGAGCCACTGTTCCCGGCAAACCTACAGGTTTTTGAGTTGCCAGACACAACTTATGTAAATGGTACATCAACAGAAGATGATGGTAGCTTTACATTGTCAGGTTTGAAGGCAGGTAATTATGTAATCCGCGCAACATACATGGGTTACGTAAATACAGAAAAGTCATTTACTCTTAGAACGGCTAACAAAACAACCGATCTTGGTAAAATTACCATGAAGGGTGATGCTCAGATCCTTTCTGACGTTGTTGTAACTGCAGCACTTGCTAAGGTACAGATGGTAGGTGATACTGTTGTGTTCAACAGTGATGCTTACAGACTTCCGGAGGGTTCTTCTGTGGAAGATCTTGTACGTAAATTGCCAGGTGTTCAGATTACAAGCGATGGTAACATTACAGTGAATGGTAAGACTGTATCAAGAATCCTTGTTAATGGTAAGGAGTTCTTTGATAACGACAAATCTGTTGCTTTGAACAATTTGACAGCAGAAATGATTGAAAAGATCAAGACTTACGACAAGCAGAGTGACTTGGCTCGTCAGACAGGTATTGACGATGGTAACGAAGAGACTGTGCTCGACCTTACTGTTAAGAAAGGTATGGCTAAAGGTTGGTTCGGTAACGTAGGTGTTGGCTATGGTCGTCCAATGCAGGAGACTATCTACGAAGTTGACGATCTGTATAATGTATCTGCTAACCTGAACCGTTTTGACGAAGATCGTCAGATGACAATCATGGGCTCAGCTGGTCAGACTGCTGGCGGCATGGGCGGTGGCGGTATCGGTGGCGGTATCGGCGGCTTTGGCGGTATGCGTGGTATGGGCGGCTTCGGTGGCGGTCTGAGCAAGAACTACAATGGTGGTATGAACTTTGCTCGCAACGTAGGTCCTGAGATAACAAGCGATTCATATAAATATGAGATTGGTGGTAGTATCAATGTTAGATACAGCAACTCAGAGTCAACATCAAAATCATCATCTGAGAACTTCTATACCGGTGGTATGCACACCTGGTCAAACAGAGAAGGTTCAAACTCAAATGGTAGCACAAGCATCAATGGTCAGTTGCGTTTTGAGTGGAACAAGGATGAAAAGACAAGTCTTATCTTTACTCCATCATTTACATATAGTGAATCAGGAAGCACATCAGAGAATATCTCCAAGACATTTAACAAGGATCCATATCAGTATGCTACAAACCCACTTGATTCAACAACAGTATTTGTTGATGAGAATGGTTTGATTGACTATCTTGATTCTTTGAATAATGCATTGTGGAACAGCCAGAACAGTAAATCTCTGAGCGAAAGCAAGAGCATGTCAACAAGTGGTAACATCCTGTTTACACAGAGATTTGAAAAGGCTGGCAGAAACATCTCAGTTAATGCTAACTACTCATTATCAAAAAGCGGTAGCGATTCATATTCAAGAAACGAACAGGTAACTTCTAACTACGATTTCTTTGGTGGTGGCGCTGCTAAGAAAAATAAGACTATCTATAACAGATTCAATGACAACCCAAGCAACAACAGAAGCTTGAGAACTCAGTTGTCATATACTGAGCCTTTGGCAAATCAGACATATTTGCAGTTCAGCTATCAGTTCTCATATAGCTACTCACACAGCGATCGTTCTACATACGATTTGCCACAGAACTACAATAACTGGGGTACACCAGACTGGATCCTGGAAGACAACTATCAGCAGTATAAGAGTGATTCTCTGAGCCAGATGAGCCACTATGAAAACTTTGATCAGACTATCCAGTTGCAGTTGCGTAAGGTAACAGACAACCTGAACCTGACATTCGGTTTGTCAGCACTTCCTCAGCACTCAAAGATGAATTACGATTACATGGGTAAGGATACAATTCTGCAGCGTACAGTATTTAACTGGACTCCTACAGTTAACATGCGCTACCGTTGGACACGTCAGGAGAGCTTGACATTCCGTTACAATGGTCGTACATCACAGCCAAGCATGACTCAGCTTCTTGATATTACAGATAACTCTAACCCACTTGCTATCTCAATGGGTAACCCAGGTTTGAAACCTACTTTCTCAAACAACTTGAACCTGTCTTATCAGAAGTATGATCCAACATCAATGTCAAGTATCAATGTTGGCGGTTCATTCTCAAATACAATCCGTCAGATTACAAACAAGACTACTTTGAACTATGATGGTGGTACAATCTCACAGCCTGTGAACCTGGATGGTTTGTTTGCAAACTGGAACACAAGTGCTAACGTAACAGCTATGTTGTCAATGCTTGATTCAAGATTGACAGTTAACTCAACAACATCTGTAAACTATTCACACAGCGAAGGTTGGGCTTCAATTATCGGTCAGGAATCACAGTTGAGAACTTCATTGACAACAGGTGTTAACGAAACTTTGAACGCAGCATATCGTAATGACTATATCGATGTAGCTTTGCAGGGTAGAATCAACTACAGCCACAGCACAAATGACTTGCAGCCAGAACGTAATATGGATACATACAACTTTAGCTATGGTCCTAGTTTCTCAGTAGTTCTTCCTTGGAGAAGCTTGCGTTTTGCAACTGATATGATGATGTCAAGCCGTAGAGGTTATTCTTCAGCAGATATGAACACAGACGAACTTATCTGGAACGCTGGTATGTCAATCTCATGTTTGAAGGGTAACAAGGGTACATTCTCTATCAACTTCTACGATATTCTGAACCAGCAGAGTGATGTAAACCGTTCTATGTCAGCAACAAGTCGTACAGATACATACAATACATCAATCCATACATACTTCATGGCTAACTTCTCATATCGTATCCAGGTATTTGGCGATAAGGAAGCACGTCAGAACCTGCGTGGCGGTATGCGCGGCGGCATGGGCGGCGGTATGATGGGCGGCTTCGGCGGCGGCATGGGCGGCGGTATGATGGGCGGCTTCGGTGGCGGCGCTATGGGCGGCGGCATGGGCGGCTTCGGCGGCGGCATGGGCGGTGGTATGATGTTCTAATAACATACATATAACTTTTCAAAAAA
The DNA here is from genome assembly GCA_045660365.1 of Bacteroidaceae bacterium. GTDB lineage: Bacteria > Bacteroidota > Bacteroidia > Bacteroidales > Bacteroidaceae > Colenecus. Next base: position 166,019 of record JAZRDQ010000009.1, on the reverse strand, counting down.
AAAAGCAGGCTCGCAATTGCGGGCCTGCTTTTTTGTGCTAAATTCGCGTTATTCAAAATGTTCAGATATGACACTTAAAGAGTATTTAAACAAAGGAGATAAATTTGCCTCATCTAATGGTGTAGAATTAGTAGAAATTAGAGATGATTATGCAAGAGCAACAATGCTGGTAACAGATAAACATAGTAATGCCGGCGGTGTATGCCAGGGCGGAGCTTTGTTTACATTAGCCGATTTGGTTTTTGCTGCACTGGTGAATTCAAAAGGTAATTTGGCTTTTGCTATCAATTCAACAATATATTACCATCTTTCAGCAAAAATAGGTGATACTTTAATAGCTGAGGGAACCTTTATGCAGGATCATCCTAAAATACCGACGGCCCAGATAGTTGTAAAAAATCAGGATGGAGTTCATGTAGCAACTTGTTCAGCGCAGGGATATACAAAGAAACAGGAACATAATTTTGAATCTCTGATGTAAACAGAAAAAAAGGATGGCAATGTATAATTGTCATCCTTTTTTATGGGGTGGGTAAGCTTGCTACATCGCGCCGCTACAACCTGCCTACCTTTGCTGCCGTCAAGCCCTGGAGGATTCGGAGGGAGCTGGCCGTATAGGACTTACCCAAGTGCAAAGGTAAGCATATTTGTTCTATTTTTATCTTAATAATCAGAATATTTTTCTCTTTGAACCCTTTTACAAATTATTTTCTATAATTTTACAAAACTATGGCTTTTGCCATACAGCTTTTGAATGTCTAACAAATTATTGATAATAGATTATGGAACTTATAGAGAGATTTTTGTCTTATGTTTCTGTAGATACACAATCTGATGAGAATTCACAATGTGTGCCAAGTACTGAAAAGCAGAAGAATCTGGCTCGTCTTTTGAAAGATGAACTTGAATCCATGGGGCTGGAAGATATTGTTCTTGACGATTTAGGATATCTGTATGCAACCCTTCCTGCCAATTGTAACAAGAGTTTGCCTGTAATAGGTTTTATAGCTCATATGGATACAAGTCCTTCAATGAGTGGTAAGGATGTCAAACCAAGAATAGTTGAAAATTATGATGGTGGCGATATCTGCCTGAATAAAGAGCAGAATATAGTACTATCACCATCTTTGTTTCCTGAACTGCTTAATCACAAGGGTGAAGATATAATTGTTACTGATGGTACAACTCTTCTGGGTGCCGACGATAAGGCAGGTATTGCAGAAATTGTATCTGCTATAGCATACTTGCAGGCACATCCTGAAATTGAGCACGGTAAGGTTCGTATAGCATTTAATCCAGACGAGGAGATTGGTATGGGTGCGGCCCATTTTAATGTAGAACTGTTTGGTTGCGAATTTGGCTATACTGTTGATGGTGGCGAAGTTGGTGAAATGGAATATGAAAACTTCAATGCAGCAAAAGCTGTGTTTAAGATTCAGGGTCTGGAAGTTCATCCGGGTTATGCGAAAGGTAAAATGGTTAATGCTGCGCTGTTGATGGCCGATTTGATATCTATGTTTCCTTCTAATGAGACACCGGAAACAACAGAGGGGTACGAGGGCTTCTATCATCTGATAGGTGTTTCTGCCGAAGTAGATCATGCAGACCTTATATATATAATAAGAGACCATAACAGAGAGATCTTTGAGAAACGTAAGGCGTTCGTAAAGGAAGTTGCAGTCAGAATGAATGAGAAATATGGTGAAGGAACTGTATCTGTAGAGGTTACAGACCAGTATTACAATATGAAAGAGAAGATAGATCCGGTACCATATGTGGTTGATCTGGCATGTGATGCAATGGAGCAGATAGGTGTTGTTCCAAGAAAAGTTCCTATTCGTGGTGGTACAGACGGAGCTCAGCTCTCATTTAAAGGATTACCTTGTCCAAACCTGTTTGCTGGCGGAATGAATTTCCATGGTCGCTATGAATGGGTACCTGTTCAGAGCATGCAGAAGGCTATGATGACTGTAGTTAAGATAATAGAACTGTGTGCAAAAAAAGAGTGGTAGGATTTAATCGTCCAACCACTCAATATCATCAAATTCCAGCAGGAAGTCTTCCATATCGCGACGCTCTTTCTTGGTAGGTCTTCCAGTTCCCGCTGCGCGTTTGGCAAATCCGCCTATTTTATTCATTTCAAGAATATCATATTGTGCCTGAGGTGTAATGTTTTCTACCATCTCGGGCACTAATTTTGCGCCAACTCGGTTCTGGATAGCCTGAAGAACCTTGAAAGAGTAGGTGATAGGTGGCTTTCTTACATCTACAGTGTCGCCATCTTTTACCATCTTTGAAGGCTTTACGCTCTCGCCGTTTATGGAGATACGTCCCTTTTTGCATGCGTCTGCAGCTATTGTCCTGGTTTTAAAAATTCGGACTGCCCATAGCCACTTGTCTATTCTTGCTTCCACCGGATTTTACTTGTTGTTGAATTTACACATTGTGTCTGCCAATCCTGAAAGACAGAAATTCTTTACTGCATCTGCTGCAACTGGAATTCTCTCTTCAAGAACTTTTTTCTCTTCTGGAAAGAATGGGTCAAGTACAAATTTTATCTGTGCTCCCATTGGGAAATCGTTGCCAATACCAAAACGTAGCCTTGCAAACTTCTGTGTAGATATTGTTTGGATAATATTTCCTAATCCGTTGTGTCCGCCGTTGCTGCCCTGGCCTTTAATTCTTATTTTTCCTAAGGGAAGTGCAAGATCGTCTGTTATAACAAGCAGGCGTTCAGGATCTATGTTTTCCTTGTTCATCCAGTATCTGACAGCATTGCCACTCAGGTTCATAAATGTAGTAGGCTTTAAAAGGATGAGCTTACAGTTTTTCACGGACATTTCGGCAACAAAACCATATCGTTTGTCCTGAAAAACAGTATTGGATGCCTTTGCGAGGGCATCCAATACCATAAAACCTATGTTGTGGCGGGTGTCTTGGTATTCATCCCCCGGATTACCCAATCCCACAATCAAATATTTCATTAGTCTGTGCTAATTCAGTTTAAATATTAGTCGTTCTTCTTGGCAGCTGAACGTGTAGCAGCAACTGTGCAAAGAACTGCGTCTTTTGAGTTTGTGAATTCCAAACCTTCCTGTGAAAGCTCACCAACCTTGATAGCCTTACCAATTTCAAGATTTGTTACGTCAACTTCAATCTTCTCTGGGATGATGTTGTAAAGAGCCTTAACCTTAACGCGACGCATCAGCTGTTCCAGCTTACCACCGGCTTTAACACCAACTGCAAGACCATTCAGCTTCAATGGAACATCCATAACGATTGGTTTGTCTTCTGTTACCTGATAGAAATCAATGTGCTGGATGTAATCTTTTACAACGTGGAACTGGATTTCTCTCATAACTGCCAATACAGTCTTACCATCGATAGTCAGGTTGATGATGTAGATGTCTGGAGAATATACCAGGTTGCGAACTTCTTCAGTTGTAACGCTGAATGCTGTAGCTACTGGAAGACCTTTCTCGTCTCTTTCAACACCATAAAGGTTACAAGGAATCAAATTCTCTTTTCTCAACTGCTTAGCACCCTTCTTGCCAAACAATGTGCGGGCTGTACCCTGAATGTTAATACTTTTCATTTTAAAAATAAGTGTTACTCTAAATTGTTAATAATCAATTCACCATCACACGTTCGCTATACCTTTGGTATGCCACTATGTAAAAGCGGTCGCAAAGGTAAAAAAAAATATTGATTAAACAAAGAATGTGTTAGAATTCAAAGGAGAAATCGTCTTCTGTATCACTTTTGACACTCTCTTCAATTATTGATGTTGTGGCTTCCTGAATAAATCTTATTGTTTTTGAAAGACCATCAATGAAATTTGAAAAATCTTCTCTGTATAGGAATATCTTATGCTTTTCAAATGTGGCTGGCTGGTTGCTGTCACCATCTGAAGTAATCTTCTTACTCTCTGTTATTGAAAGGTAGAATTCGTCTTTTCTTGTCTTCCTGACATCCAGATAGTAAATTCGCTTTCCGGCCTTTACGGTCTCTGAATAGATAATATCTTTTTCGAAACTATTGTTGTTTGAGGTGCTGCTTTTGTCCATATAAAGTAATTTTTCACGAACTTAGTTAAAAGAAATATGAAAACCAAATTAATTGCTAAAAATCAATATTGGAGATTATTTTTGCTGTTATATTCCCTCTGTATATGCAAAAAACTTTGTACTTTTGCGCTTCGTAAGATTGAATGATTATATAGTCATGATCAATAGAGTTCTCATTAGATTGAAAGTAGTGCAGGTGATGTATGCATATTACCAGGGCGGAGAGAAAAAGCTTGCTTCAGCCGAGCGTGAACTATCCGATAGTGTTAATAGTGCATATTCTCTTTATCATACCCTGCTTTATCTGCTGGTGGCATTGCGTCGCTATTCACAGAAACAGATTACCCGTAAACAGAAAATGGACATTCGAGTTCCGCGTAAAGAGATGATTTTTGCGGAAAACAAACTTTTGTCTCAGTTGGAAATCAATGAATCGCTCATAGCGTATATCGGTTCAGAAGATATGTCCTGGATTACAGATTTTGTAAAGGGACTTTATGAACAGATAATAGACAGTGAAGAACTGGAAGAGTATTATCAGGAAGATGTATTCGATTATGAAGCAGACAGACATCTTTGCAGAAAACTTTACAAGAACTATATAGAGAATAACGATCAGCTTGATGAAGTTCTTGAGCAGGCTAATATATACTGGAATGGCGATAAGAATCTTATAGATTCGTTTATTCAGAAAACTCTTAAGTCTTTCCAGGAACAGAATGGTGCAGAACAGCAGCTGCTGCAGGCCTTTAAGGATGAAGACAGCAGAGAGTTTGCAATGGAACTCCTGAGGAACAGCATTGAGATGGAAGAGCGTGTACGTTCTATTGTATCTCTCCATTGTAATCGCTGGGATCCAAGCAGACTGGCTTTTATGGATGTGCTTATTTTGCAGGCAGCTTTTGCAGAGATGATGGTATTCCCTGCAATACCTTTAAAGGTTACAATAAACGAATACGTTGAAATGACAAAGTATCTGAGTACTCCGGGCAGCGCAAGTTTTGTCAATGGAATGCTTGATACAATATCTAAAGAGCTGATAAACAGCGGAGAATTGAAAAAATAATAAAAACAGAATATTATGTCAAAAATTTTATCATTGAACCCATATTCGGGTGTTATTGAGATTCAGGAATCTCAGGAGATTATGACTTTTGTACAGTCTCAGGACGTAAATCTTTCAGAGCCGGTAGAAAGTGGTGCTCAGAGCGGTGGTTTTGGTGGCGGTATGATGATATGGATGATTCTGCTGCTTGTGATGATGATGTTCATGATGCGTCCTCGTCGCGATAAGGAGGGTGAAAAATTCCGCAATTCACTTCAGAGAGAACAGGAGGTGGTAACCAGTTCAGGTATCTTTGGTAAGATTAAGGATATTGATGATGTCTCTGTAACTATTGAGGTAGCTCAGAATATTAAAATTAAGGTTGACAAGCGCTATGTAAATCCTGTGCCAACAGTGCAGCCGGTTGCTCAGCCTAAGAAGTCAAAAAAAGAGAAAAAAGAGGAAAAGGCTTAATCTGAATGATATATGAAGGCGCGTAGATCCTTCTCTATCACAATGGCAAATATGCTAAAGAAAATCGGGGTTCTTCTTCAGAAAACATTTGGAGGAGAATTCTCGATTTTTCTGTTGTTTCTTGTGATAACCTTCTTGTTCTGGTTTGCTCAGAAGATGGGAAAGAGCTACGAATACACAATGCAGATACCTGTAAAAATAGCTAATGTACCGGAAGAGATTCGTCTTTCCGGATCAGCCTCCGATAAGGTGATAGCTACTTTGAGCGGAAAGGGTATGGCGTTGTGGAAATCTTCAAGAAACAAAGACAAGGTAATTGAAATAAGCACTTCTGCATACAAGATGTCCAGGGGTAGGGCGGTGCTGTCGTCTCAGTTTGTAAGAGACTCTATCCAGGATATAATATCATCTGGTGTAGTTATTCGCTCCATAGAACCAGATACTCTTTCATTTCTGTATGAGAATCAGCAGATTAAAAGGTTGCCGGTCAGGTTCGATGGTGTAACGGAGGGTAAAAACCAGTATGTGATGGACAGCTATTATGTGACACCTGATAGTCTGGATGTCTATGTAACTGAAAGTGCTGGTAGTGTTGATGCGCTGTATGTAGACTTAGCTTCAATTGATGTTGATGCCGATACAGTAACTGTCTCTGCAAAGCTAAAAGCTATATCGGGAGTGTATGCAGACAATGATAATGTGCAGTTGTCAGTCTGCTCTTCCCAATATACTGAAAAGAGTCTGACTATCCCGGTTCAGGGTGTGAACTTTCCTCAGGGTAAGATGCTGAAATCATTTCCATCTCGTGTCAATGTTGTATTTTGGGTGAAAATGTCGGAATATGACAATGTTGCAGAGAGTGATTTTACCGTTGTGGTTGATTATAATGATATAATGCAGATTGCTTCAGATAAGGCAGAACTGAGAATCTATAATCTGCCTGCTGATGTAAAGCGTGTAAGAATAATTCCGCAAAGTGTTGAATTTTTGGTAGAAGATTTTTACAACGTATGGTAAGGATAGGACTGACAGGAGGTATTGGATGTGGTAAAAGCTATGTGGCGCGTCTGCTGGAAAAACGTGGGGTGCCTGTATATGATTCAGATACTGAAGCCAAGAGATTGTCTGATACTTCAATTGCAATAAGAGAACAGCTGACAGAACTAACAGGTATTAAAGATCTCTACTCCAATGGTCTTCTGGACAGGAAAAAACTTGCTGCCTTCCTGTTTGCTTCGGCTGAAAATGCTCGTAAGGTAGAAAGTGTTATTCATCCTGTGGTAAAGGCTGATTATAACAGTTGGGCAGACACTCTGAATGTTCCGCTGTCTGTAATTGAATCGGCAATATTGATAGAGTCGGGTTTTGCGGAGCTGGTAGATTTTGTTGTGGTGGTTGATGCACCGGATGAACTGCGTATAAGTCGTTGTATTAAACGCGATTCCACTACCCGCGAAAAGGTCCTGGACAGAATGGCGGCGCAGATGTCGCAACAGGAAAAGTGCTTGCAGGCAGATTTTGTTATATTTAATGACGATATAAGTGATTTGGATAAACAGATAGATGAAATGCTCTGTTTTATTGAGAAAAATGTAAAAAATAATTTATAAATTAAGAGAATTATGTTGAATGAAGTTTTAAACATTTCGGGAAAGCCAGGTCTGTATTTGCTGTTGACAGGTGGCAAGGGTGCTTTAATAGTAGAGTCATTGGATGCAGAGAAAAAGAGATTGCCTGTTCACCGTACAGACAAGGTAGTATCTTTGGGTGATATCTCTATATTTACTGACGAAGAGGAGATGCCTTTGCGCGTGGTCTTCCAGAAGATAGAGGAGAAGTACGGTAAGGATCAGTTGCTGTCTGTTGATGTTAAAAAGGCATCAAACAGTGAACTGTTGGAGTTTATGGCAGGTGTTGTAGCAGATTTTGATCGTGAAAGAGTATATCCAAGCCATGTAAAGAAGATTATCTCATGGTATAATATTCTGGTTGAAAGCAAACAAAATGATTTTGCTGATCCGGAAGAGATGGAGCAGCCTGCAGAGGAAAATGCAGAGTAAACATCATAAAAATCAGGATAAAATCCGGTGGGAAACCATCGGATTTTTTTCTTTTTAACAAAAAATGCTATATATAAATATTATTTATATATGCCGTAGTGTTGCGTGAAATTATAAAAACATATATCTTTGCAGCCGGATTCTGGAATTTAAAATATTAAATGTATGGAAAGAGTAACATTATTGTCGTCAGATCAGCTTTTTAATAGTTTCATTGATGAAAAATATGTTCCTAAAGGAAAGGATAAATATTATCTGAGAAATACTCAGGTGCGCGCTCCTAAAAACGGATGGCGCCATTTGAGCAGTAATGAAATTGAAGCTCTGGTAAAGAATGACAATACAGCAAACAGCTGGGATAACATAATGGTTACAGATGAATTTGATCCTACAATGATAAAGAATAACCAGTTTAAGGGTTTTGTTCGTATCGGCAGGGTTACATCAGAAGGTCTGCAGTATCATGACCTGCGCCTGCCTTGTGGTATTACCAACAGTTCCATACATTCATGCGATATAGGCGATGACTGCGCAATTCATAATGTTCACTATCTCTCTCATTACATAATAGGTGATAAGACCATGCTCTTCAATATCCAGGAGATGTCTTGTACAGATCATGCCAAATTTGGTAATGGTATAATAAAGGAGGGCGAAGAGGAGAGTGTACGTGTAAAACTCCAGATAATGAATGAGACCGGTTGCAGAAGCATACTTCCGTTCGATGGAATGCTTGCTGCGGATGCGTATCTCTGGGCAAAGTTTATTGATGACAAGATGCTACAGGATCGTCTTACACGTATTACACAGAACAGTTTTGATAACCGCCGAGGCTTCTATGGCACTATTGGCAGTGGTTGTGTCATAAAGAATTCATGGATTCTGAAAGATGTAAAGGTGGGTAACTGCTGTTATATAAAAGGTGCCAGCAAACTTAAGAATGTAACCATCAATTCATCAGACAAAGAGCCTACCCAGATAGGTGAAAATGTGGTTATGGTGAATGGTATTGTAGGTTACGGATGCAGAATCTTCTATTCCTGTATTGCTGTAAAGTTCGTTCTGGGCAGCCACTCAAATCTGAAATATGGTGCGCGTCTTATAGACTCATTTATGGGCGATAACTCCACCATCTCCTGCTGCGAGGTATTGAATAACCTTATCTTCCCAGCTCACGAACAGCATCACAATAACTCATTCTTGATAGCCAGTGTCATTATGGGACAGTCAAATCTGGCAGCCGGTGCAACAATTGGTTCAAACCACAACAGCCGTACCAATGACAATGAGATTGAAGCGGGTCGTGGTTTCTGGCCGGGACTATGTACCAGTGTAAAGCATTCATGTAAGTTCGCATCGTTCACCATGCTTGCAAAGGCAGATTATCAGTATGAACTTATCAACCCATTCCCATTTGCACTTCTGAGCAACGATATACTGAAGGATGAACTTGTGGTAACTCCTGCATTCACCTGGATGTACAATATGTACGCTATGGCACGTAACAACTGGAAATATGCCAACCGTGACCAGAGAATCTTCAAGGTGCAGAATATTGAATTCGAGACTTTTGCTCCGGATAGCATGGAGGAATCCATTCAGGCCAGAAAACTGCTTGAGGTATGGACAGCAAAGGCATATCTGCGCAGTAAGGGTGAATATAATGACAGCATAGAAGAGCGCGAATTGCGAACATTGGGTAACAAACTGCTTAACGGCGACAGAAAGGTTATAGACAGCCTTGAAGTGTTTGGTGAAAACATGGAGAAGAGCAGACGCAGGGTGCGTATTCAGAAGGTATATAACAGCTATCACGCATACGGCGATATGATAACCCATTATGCAGTTAAGAATGCATTGAGCTGGCTGGAGAACAATCCGGATGAGACATTCCAGACAATGGGAGAGAAACTGGATAGCGTTCGTCAGCGCGAATGGATGAACTTAGGTGGTCAGCTGGTAATGATGAACGATGTAGAGCAGCTTCGTTCTGATATCAATGACGGCATACTCAATTCCTGGAAGGAGATTCATAAACGCTATAATGATATATGGAAGAGCTATCCGCTTGACAAACTGCGTCATGCGTATCTGGCACTCAAGTTTGTGCTTGGTGTGGATACCATATCGGACGAAGAGTGGAACAATATACTTGACAAGGAGATAGATATAGTACACTTTATCTCAGATCAGGTGTATGAAACCAGAAAGAAGGATTATGAAAATCCGTTCCGCAGAGCAACATTCCGTTCCGATGATGAAATGATAGCTGCCTACGGAGAACTGGACGAAAACAGCTTTATCAGACAGCAGCGTGAAGAGTCACGTCAGACAATAGAGAGAATTCAGACTATAAAGAAGAGATTGAATAATTAATTATCAACATAAAAGCAGAGAATTATGAATTTGAAAGATCAAAACTATGCACAGTATGCATTGGTACGTGAAATGATGGATACAATTGAAACCATCAGAAAGTTTGATCCAGACTGCACAAAGCAGATTGCAGAACAGGTAAAAAAGGTTGGTAATATCTATTTTACCGGTGAAGGTTCCAGCAGAATTTTCCCAGCCAAGAATTCACTAAGAAAGTTCAAGCGTTGGGGAATGAATGTCAATATCCAGACAGATGGCTCATGGCAGTCAAGAGAGTATGATCTGAGCAACTATGCTGTATTCCTGGCTTCAAATTCAGGTAGAACTAAAGAGGTTACTCTGCTTGCAAAGAAGTTGATGGAGGAGGGTAACAATATGCGTTTTGGTCTGACAGCTAACAACGATACCGTACTTTCAACTTTCTGTAATTCAACACATGTTTTAGGTTGCGGCTGGGAACAGGCAGTGGCAGCTACAAAGAGTGTAGTGGAACAGGCATTGTACTATGAATCATTGTTGTGGAATCTTCGTGGTGCAGATATGAAGGCTGCACTTGCAGATCTTCCTGAAAAGATAGAGCAGACTCTGAATATTGAGATCCCTTCAGAGATTGTAAACTGGGTAGAAGAGGCCAATACAGTATATTTTGTAGGTTACAACGATGGTGTGGCAGAAGAGCTTACTCTTAAGACAAACGAGATTACACGTCGTAAATCGGACTTCCTTGAAGGTACATATGTGCTTCATGGTATTGAAGAGGTAATGCACAAAAACGATATCATCTTCATGATTGATCCAATAGAAGGTGAATATGAAAAGTTCCAGGAATATCTTGTAGATGGCGCCGGCGTACGCATTGTGGCAATATCAGACAAGGATACTCCATTCCCAACAATCAAAACTCCGTCAGCAGGCGATATGAATCCATATCTCTTCCTGTGCGCAGGCTGGAATCTGTTGGTTGAAATAGGTATCAAGACCGGAATGGATCTGGATCATCCAAACCGTGCCCGTAAGGTTGGTAATGAATTTATAAACCAGTAATATAACAACAGATACAATAATGGCAGATAGGACTTTGGTCCTGTCTGCCATTATTTGTTGAAAACTTCTTTCATCAATTTTATCGGTTGCAATCATATTTGATTAACTTTGCCTTTCAGGTAGAAAACTACCATCTATTTTAAATAACAATTATGGCAAAAAAAGATTTGAAAAGTGAACAGAATTCAGCTCAGTCACCAATTAGTGAAAAGCTGAAGGCATTGCAGGCTGCAACAGAAAAAATTGAGAAGAGCTTTGGCAAAGGTTCAATTATGAAACTTGGCGAAGAGAGTATTGAGGCAGTCGATGTGATACCTACGGGTTCTATCGGATTGAACGCTGCACTTGGTGTTGGCGGTTATCCACGTGGTAGAATAATTGAAATCTATGGTCCTGAATCGTCCGGAAAAACTACACTTGCCATCCATGCCATTGCTGAAGCACAGAAAACAGGCGGTATTGCTGCATTCATTGATGCAGAACACGCTTTCGATCGCTTCTACGCTGCCAAATTGGGTGTAGATATCGACAACCTGTGGATATCACAGCCTGATAATGGTGAACAGGCACTGGAGATTGCAGAACAGCTTATCCGTTCATCTGCTATAGATATCATTGTAATCGACTCAGTTGCTGCCCTTACTCCAAAGGCAGAGATTGAGGGCGATATGGGCGACAACAAGGTGGGTCTTCAGGCTCGTCTTATGTCACAGGCATTGCGCAAACTGACATCAGCCATCAACAAGACAAACACAACCTGTATCTTTATCAACCAGTTGCGTGAAAAGATTGGTGTGATGTTCGGTAATCCGGAAACAACTACCGGTGGTAATGCTCTGAAGTTCTATGCATCAGTACGTCTGGATATACGCAGAGTAACCCAGATTAAGGATGGTGATGCCGTTATCGGTAACCAGGTTCGCGTAAAGGTTGTAAAGAACAAGGTGGCACCTCCATTCCGCAGAGCAGAATTTGATGTGATGTTCGGCGAAGGTATAGCAAGGAGTGGCGAAATTGTAGATTTGGGCGTAGAATATGGTATAATCAAGAAATCGGGTTCATGGTTCAGCTATGAAGATACCAGACTGGCTCAGGGACGCGATGCTACCAAACAGCTGATGATGGACAATCCGGAACTGGCAGAAGAGATAGAGGCAAAAATTATGGCTGCCATATCTGGTGGAAACAGTCAGGAAGAGGAATAACAGTCGTTAATATTAATACGGACCGGTTGCAGATTTTATTTGCAGCCGGTTTTGTTTTCTGCCAAATAGTCATAAAACTGACACAAACAGTATGGCTTTTGCTTTTGGCACTGCATTTGCTTTAACTATGGTGTGAAACAATCGCCGCAAGGTGAAATAAAAAAGGTAATAACAATTAAAAGATAAAATTATGGGAAAGATTATTGGTATCGACTTAGGAACAACAAACTCTTGTGTTGCCGTATTTGAAGGTAACGAACCTGTTGTAATTGCAAACTCAGAAGGTAAGCGTACCACTCCTTCAGTAGTAGGTTTTGTTGATGGTGGTGAACGTAAGGTGGGCGATCCTGCAAAGCGTCAGGCTATCACCAATCCACAACGCACTATCTTCTCAATCAAGCGTTTCATGGGTGAAAACTGGGATCAGGTACAGAAAGAGGTATCTCGCGTTCCTTATAAGGTAGTAAAGGGTGACAATAATATGCCACGTGTTGATATTGACGGTCGTCTTTATACAGCTCAGGAAATCTCTGCAATGATACTTCAGAAGATGAAGAAGACTGCAGAAGATTATCTTGGACAGGAGGTGACAGAGGCTGTTATCACTGTTCCTGCATACTTCTCAGACTCACAGCGTCAGGCTACTAAAGAGGCAGGTCAGATAGCAGGTCTTGAAGTAAAACGTATTGTAAACGAACCAACTGCTGCTGCTCTTGCATACGGTATAGACAAAGCAAACAAGGATATGAAGATTGCCGTATTCGACCTTGGTGGTGGTACATTCGATATCTCAATTCTTGAATTTGGTGGCGGTGTGTTCGAAGTTTTGTCAACCAATGGTGATACTCACCTTGGAGGTGACGACTTTGACCAGGTAATCATCAATTGGTTGGTAGAAGAGTTTAAGAACGACGAAGGTGCAGATCTGACAGTAGATCCTATGGCATTACAGCGTCTTAAAGAGGCAGCAGAAAAGGCAAAGATTGAGCTTTCATCTTCTACATCAACAGAGATTAACCTGCCATACATCATGCCGGTAGCTGGTATCCCACGTCACTTGGTAAAGACTCTTACACGTGCAAAGTTTGAACAGTTGGCACATTCACTTATCCAGGCATGTCTGGAACCATGTCGCAAGGCTATGAGCGATGCAGGTCTGAGCAATTCAGATATTGACGAAGTAATCCTGGTTGGTGGTTCAAGCCGTATCCCAGCCGTACAGAAGGTGGTAGAAGACTTCTTCGGTAAGACTCCATCAAAGGGTGTTAATCCTGACGAAGTTGTTGCAGTAGGTGCTTCAATCCAGGGTGCTATCCTGAACAAGGAGGGTGGTGTAGGCGATATCGTACTACTTGACGTAACTCCTCTGACAATGGGTATTGAGACTCTTGGTGGTGTTATGACAAAGCTTATCGAAGCGAACAGCACTATCCCATGCAAGAAGAGTGAAGTATTCTCAACAGCTGCTGACAATCAGACTGCAGTAACTATCCACGTTCTTCAGGGTGAACGTCCAATGGCAAACCAGAACAAGTCAATCGGTCAGTTCAATCTGGAAGGTATTGCTCCTGCACGTCGTGGTGTTCCTCAGATTGAAGTAACATTCGATATCGATGCAAACGGTATTCTGAAGGTATCTGCAAAAGATAAGGCAACCGGTAAAGAGCAGGCTATCCGTATTGAGGCTTCAAGCGGTCTCAGCAAGGAGGAGATTGAGCGCATGAAGGCTGAAGCTGAAGCTAATGCTGATGCAGACAAGAAGGAGCGTGAAAAGATTGACAAGCTGAATCAGGCTGATGCTATGATCTTCCAGACTGAACAGCAGTTGAGCGAGCTTGGCGATAAACTTCCAGCTGATAAAAAGGCTCCTATTGAAGCTGCTCTTGGCAAGCTGAAGGATGCTCACAAGGCTCAGGATCTGGCTGCTATTGATGCTGCAATGAACGAACTGAATACAGCATTCCAGGCTGCAAGTGCAGAGATGTATGCACAGAGCGGTGCTTCACAGGCTCAGCCAGGTGCAGGTGCTCAGCAGGGCGCAGGCTCTTCATCAAACAACGATGAAACCGTTCAGGACGCCGACTTTGAAGAGGTGAAGTAAGAGAGAAAAGATAAATTACAGATAATAGAAAATGGCGTGTAGCTCAGTAGTTACACGCCATTTCTTGTTCAGGTTTGAATCTTATCTGTTCAGAATCTTCTCTCCATCTTTTACAACAATGCCTTTGTAGTTGCTGTCAACCTTTATACCATACAGGTTATAGGTATCTGATGATTTTGATCCTTCTTCAGGTATCAGTTCTATACCTGTTCCTGTAATGTTTTTAAGTTCAATTTTGTCGATGTTACAACCTCCTTCAGTGATAGCTATACGAATAATTTGTTTGCCTGCATTGAGATTCTGCTTTAGTTTACCTTCAACAGTGATGTATTTATTCAGTTCATAATCTGAATCTTCAGGAATAGATACATTTGCAAGTTCTGTTATATTCTCTCCATCCACTAAATTAATTGTAAAACCGGAATTGATATTGTCTGCAGACATTGTCGCTGCGTATGAATATTCACCTGGTGTCTTGACATTAATACTGTATTCAAGCCATTCGCCTGTTTTTGTATATCCGATAGCATATCCACCATTATCCTTTATAATATCAACTCCACCAACGTTGTCTGTGCGGTATTCAGCCAAGCCTTCATTTTTGTTGTCGGAATCGTGGTAAGCATATCCTTCCTCTCCTTTGTCAAAGTTTTCAGCCTGAATAATGCCCGGTACGTTTGTTGCAAGCAGGAAGTATGAAGAACGATATGGAATAACTTCAAATGTAACCTCCTGCATCTCAGATTCCTGTCCTTCTGAATCAAAAGCCAGCACTTTTAAGGTCTGTATTCCTTTTGTTTCAGGCTTATATGTATATTCATAAGGTGCACTGGTGAAAGATTTAACTAATGAGTTATTGTTATAAAGTTTTACGCTGGTAATCGTATTTTGACCAGGAGTAACATTTATTTTTACAGTTGTATTTTTGTTAACCATGCTAGGTACAGGTGATACTGATATATCTAACTTAATATCCTTATCCACTGCCACCTTCTCAAATGTAACCTTATCTACGTTACAACCGTAGCCGGTAATATTCAGACGGATAATCTGTTTCCCTGCTTCCAATGGAATAAGTAAATCCCCCTTAGTGGTACTATATGTATCCCAATCGTTTTCACCTGCACTTGGTATGGTTATGTTCTTGGTTAAATCTACCAGACCATCTGCAGTGTTCAATGACAATTTTATGGAAGAAGTGGTTACTCCAGAAGATGCTCTTACTGCATAGGTGTATGTTCCGGCTTCTGCTACATTTACTGTGTATTCCAGCCATTCACCTGCATTGGTGTAACCAATAGCCTTTCCTGTGCTACATCCTACAATATCAACGCCTTCATTATCGGAGCGATATCCTGCACCGCCTTCATCTTTTGTATCAGAATCGTGGTATGTGATTCCATCAGCACCGCTGTCAAAGTTTTCAGCCTGTACAATTCCAGGTAACGTAATAACTTTATTATCATATGGAGCACGTTGCTTGTATGCATTGAAACCACCCAGACGTTCATATTCAGTTCCGTCAGTTGCTACAACAACAGCTTTCAGATCATAACGGCCAGTAGTTGCAGGGATGTATTCAACAACGTATGGTGCTTCTGTTAGTGTAGTGTACAACTTATTCTTAACGTAGAAATCAATATGGTCAATCTCCTTTGTCTTAAGAGAAGCATTCACGTTTATTGCCAAAGTCTCATTGATGGTTGCTTTGGTAGTAGCAGGCTTAATGTAAACAGATGCCTCTTTAACCATACCCGGGAATGGACTCTTTGCATTCTTTGCAGCATCGGTCTGCATATATTCGCGCAACCACTTCATTGCAGGACGATCCTTGCCATCCTTAATGATACCTGAATTACCATCTGTAGTCCATGTAGCACCATAGATATAACCCCACAAAGTGATACCTGCGCAGTAATCTGCTTCCCACATATATGGAATCTGCTCTTTATAACGCTGAAGCTGTTTATCATCATCAGTTGTACCTATATCGTATTCGCTGCTGTACATAGGCATTTTGAGTTCTTTCTGGATTTCATCCATGGCAGCCTTGAAACTGCTGAGACTCATATCAGTAACATCGTGTGACTGGCAACCGTAAGCATCAATAGGAGCACCGGCATCGCGCAGAGTCTTTACCAGATGGATGAACTCAGTTTTCTGCCACTGGAATGTGTTATAGTCATTATAAATAAGGATAGCGTCCGGCCAGCGTTCGTGCGCCATTTCGAATGCTTTGATAATCCAGTCATATCCGGTAACACCATCGCCACCCAAAGCCTCCTTGTATGGAGCAGGTGCATGTCCCGGAACAGCTTCGTTAACAACGTCAATCATCTCAAGATCCGGATATCTTTGCTTAATTGCATCCATCCATTCTACAATTTCATCATACTGGTCTTTAGTACTCAGATTATCCATCCATGAAGGGTACTGTGAACCCCAGATCAATGTATGAAACTTAAATGGGATTTTGTACTTTTTTGCATAATTGTAGGATGCATCACTCTGCCAGTTGAAATTGTCACGACTTCCCTCAATTGATGACCATTTTGATTCATTCTCCGGGGTAATCTGGTTCCATAAAGTGTGGTACTTTTCGTTACCATAATCCACCTGACCTCTTGTGGTGATATTTCCCAAAAATTTGTCAGGGTTAGAAGAGAGTTGAGCCCTGGCATCTGAACCATACATAAATGCTGCCAAAGCCATTGTGCAAACAATAGGTCTGCCTGCATTAAGCATTGTTCTTTTTTTAAACTTCTGTTTCATAATAATTGGTTTTTTATGTTTAGTAATTTCTATTCTCTGATAAGTTCTGCGAATATATATAAAGCGGTGGCAAATATGAAATCTTTTAACAAATAATTGTGAACATTACTGAAAAAAGTGCCTCTATGTTTAATGAATGAATTTTTAAAGCCGTACTTTTGCACTGATAAACTATTAAATGACTCAGTAAATAATTGTAGAAATGAAAGATTTTATGAAGATTATGTGGGCTACAGTAGTAGGACTGGTTGTATTCACAATCATTACTACCGTGCTCAGTATGTTTGCGTTAATTGGCTTTGCAGCCATTGGAAGTGCTAAGACCGAAGTTAAACCAAATTCCGTTTATCATCTGGAACTGAAGGGAACCATTACTGACAGGGTTGCAGAGAACCCTTTGGCAATGCTGTCGGAAGAGATGGGTGCAGGACTTGGACTGGAAGATATTCTGGCATCAATTGAGAAAGCGGAAAAGAATGAAAATATCAAAGGTATCTATCTGGATATAAACGCTATAGAGACATCTTATGCAACAATACAGGAGATACGTAATGCACTCAATGAGTTCAGGGAATCCGGTAAGTTTGTAGTTGCGTACGCTGATAATTACACAACAGGACTTTACTATCTGGCATCAGTGGCAGATAAGATATATATGAATACCCAGGGTGTGATAGACTGGCGTGGAATGAGCGGTCAGGCAGTCTTCTTCAAGGATCTGCTGGACAAACTTGGCGTAAGAATGCAGATTTTCAAGGTAGGTACATATAAATCGGCTGTAGAACCATTCACAGCAATGGAGATGTCGGATGCCAACCGCGAACAGACAATGTGTTATATCAATTCCATCTGGAACAATATCCTTGACGATATTTCAGGCGCACGCAACATAAGTAAAGAGCAGTTGCTTGCTTACGCTGACAACGGACTATTGCTGGTTGATACCGATGAATGTGTTAAATCCGGCATGGTTGACAGCGTGCTTTATAAGAACGATATGGAGCAGGTACTAGCATCCATGATGCAGCTGGAAGAGGGCAAGAAACCTGCAAAACTGTCACACAGCAAGATGCTGGAAGTTTCAAATGATGAGTTAACAGCTCTGGCTGCTGATAAGATTGCAGTTTACTATGCAGAAGGCGATATTGTGGATGAAGGCAAGAAGGGTATAGTATCGGGTACTGTGGCAAAGGATCTGCGCAAATTGCGTGAAGACGATAATGTAAAGGCTGTGGTACTTCGTGTTAACTCAGGCGGCGGCAGCGCATTCGGTTCAGAGCAGATGTGGTATGAAATAGAGCAGCTCAAAGCTGTAAAACCTGTTGTGGTATCCATGGGCGATTATGCAGCTTCCGGCGGTTACTATATCTCATGTGCAGCTAACTACATAGTGGCACAGCCTGCCACACTGACAGGCTCAATAGGTATCTTTGGTATGATACCTGAATTTGAGAAACTTGCAAAGCGCCTAGGTGTTTCAATGGAGACAGTAAGCACCCATAAATTAGGTGGAATGGATAACTTTATAAAGCCTATGAATAACGATGCCAAAGCTATTATGCAGCGTACTATCAATGACGGTTATGAACTCTTTGTAAAGCGTTGTGCAGATGGTCGCGGAATGTCAACAGATGCAATCAAGGCTATAGCTGAAGGCCGCGTATGGACCGGCGAAGATGCTGTGGAAATAGGTCTTGTAGATGCCCTGGGCGGTATTGACGATGCTATTGCAAAGGCAAAGGAACTGGCCGGTACAGAAGATGCAGTGGTGGCAACATATCCTAAAAAGAAGAATGTATTTGAAGAGTATCTGGCAACCTTTACCGAGATGGCTTCACAGCCTGCAACACCTATTGAACAGCTTAAGCAGACTATAGGTGTAGAGTATATCAGCGATGAACCTTCTGTTCAGGCTCGTATGCCATACTACATTGAAATAGAGTAAAAATACTAACCTTTTATATGTAAGACAATGGCTAGACTAAACCGTATTTTCAACTTTATGCTGATAAGTGTGGCGGTGCTGGGGCTTAATGCTGCCAATCCGTTCCTGCCACTTTGGGAATATATTCCCGATGGTGAACCATACGTGTTTGAAGACCCTGATAATCCGGGCAAATACAGAGTATATGTGTATGGTTCTCACGATTCTGAAATTACACAATATTGTGGACGTGAGCAAGTGGTTTGGTCTGCCTCTGTAGATGATTTGAACAACTGGCGTTATGATGGTATTATATTTGAATCGAAGACTGATGCCAACGGCAATCTGTTGAATCGCGATGGCAGAGGCGATATTCTGTATGCTCCCGATGTTACTTTCACTACCGATGAGAATGGCAAGAAGACATACTATCTCTACCCTAACAACCAGGCAGGCGGCAGAAACGGTATGATTGCAAAGTCCGACAGACCGGATGGTCCGTTTGTAGTCTGCAACTGGAGCAAAACAAATCCAAAGGTAACTGATGGCGTTTTAGGATTCGATCCGGCTGTCTTTGTAGATGATGACGGCAAAGTGTATGGCTACTGGGGCTTTGAAGAATCATGGGGTGCAGAACTGGATCCTGAGACTATGGCTACTGTTAAGAAAGGTACACAGGCCGTAAAAGATATGGTTTCCAACAGAAATCAGGAGGGAATCTTCCGTTTCTTCGAAGCATCTTCCATTCGTAAAATAGACGGTATGTATGTGTTTGTTTACAGCCGTTGGGCAGGAAATGGTGAATTCGGTCTTCCGGAAACCAACTACACACTTGCATACGCATATTCAAAGAATCCGTTGGGTCCGTTCACATACGGCGGAACCATAATAGATGCACGTGGCCGCGATACAGATAACAATGGAAACACCATCCATACAGCCATTCCAAACGGAAATACCCATGGTGGTATAGTGGAGATAAACGGTCAGTGGTATGTCTTCTACCACAGACAGAATGGTATTGATGAATATTCACGTCAGGCTATGGTAGAACCTATTGACGTAGAGGTAAAGGATGGCAAGGTAATTATCAGTGAAGCAGAATATACATCTATGGGCTTTGAAACTGATGGTTTGAATCCTTACACCAGATATTCAGCTGGTATAGCCTGTTACTTTACAGGTCCGGCACCTTCATATGCAGAATATCCTAAAAGAGTCTATTCAGGTTCATACGTAGAGGCAACCCGTGCAGATGGTTTGTCATATAACGGCAATCCTTACGATTTGCAGGTAAGCCACAATCCTGTAGTGAATAATACCAATGGCTCTTTAATAGGTTACAAGTATTTCAACTTTGACCACACATACGGAAAGAAAGGGTTGAAACTGTTTATGAATGTAGTTCCACAGGGCATTAAGGGTAAGATTACCATATATGCCGGCAATCCAGAAAAGGGTGGTAAAAAGGTTGGAACCATCAGAATAAAGAAGAATATGAAACAGGAGATGACAGAGGTTAAGGCATCTGTTCGCAAAATTAAAAAGTTGCAGGGCAAACATGCGCTCTTCTTTGCGGTATCATCGGCAACTCCTGAAGTTTCTGTTTGCGAAATCCACAATTTCGTTTTCGCATCCGGAAACTGATTTCAATAAAATAATTAATAGAAATAGTAAAAGAGAGAATGGAAGCAGACTACCTGGAACGTACCATCTATTCATTTGATGATATGGAACGTCTGGCCAAAATTGAGAATCCAGAATTTACCACCAACTATGTATATAGAGAAATGGTCGTACAACAAAACTACTTGTAAAGTAAAAACAGACATCTTATACTATAGGAGTGTAAAATTTGAATAATGGTTAAACTTGTAATCATATAAACCCTATTTGATGAAAAAAAGTTTGTAATTATCAAAAAAAGCATTAATTTCGCACTCTGAGTAAAAGGTTTACGAGAGAAATTATTAACAAAATATTCACTTAAAAATAAACTGAAATGAAAAGATTGTTTAAAGCAGCTCTCTTTGTAGCTGTTATCGCTTTAAGCGCAAACACTGTTTCAGCACAGGGTTTGAAAGACGCTTACAAGAAGTATTTTACAATTGGTGTGGCTGTTAACCCACGAAACATCTCAACTCCGGAACATATTGAGATTATCAAGGCTAACTTCAACAGCATCACAGCTGAGAACGTAATGAAACCAGGTGAAATGCATCCAAGAGAAGGTGTATGGAACTTTGAGCAGGCTGACGCAGTAGCTAACTTCTGCCGTGAGAATGGTATCAAATTACGTGGTCACTGCTTGGTATGGCACAGCCAGTTTGCTAACTGGATGTTTACTGACGAAAACGGTCAGGCAGTATCTAAGGAGGTATT
The DNA here is from genome assembly GCA_045660365.1 of Bacteroidaceae bacterium. Taxonomy (GTDB): domain Bacteria; phylum Bacteroidota; class Bacteroidia; order Bacteroidales; family Bacteroidaceae; genus Colenecus. The sequence goes on along the minus strand of JAZRDQ010000009.1, from coordinate 144,569 downwards.
CTACGAACGTCTGAAGGATCACATCTTTACAGTTGTAAACCGTTATAAGGATATCATCTACTGCTGGGACGTTGTAAACGAAGCTATGAGCGATACTCCAGGTGCAGATTATGAAGGTTCTTTCCGTAACTCAAGACTTTATCAGCTTTGCGGTGATGAATTTATAGCAAAGGCATTTGAATTTGCTCACGAAGCAGATCCAAAGGCACTTTTGTTCTACAATGACTATAACGCAGCTAACCCTCACAAGACTGAGTACATCTACAACATGGTTAAGAAGATGCAGGAGCAGGGTGTGCCTATCACAGGTATCGGTATGCAGGGTCACTACAACATCTACGACAACCCAAAATGGGAGAACTTTGAAGCTGCTATCCAGAAGTATTCAGAGCTTGTTGACAACATCCATATCACAGAGCTTGATATGCGTATCAACCACGAAGCAGGTGGTCAGTTGCAGTTCAGTCGTGAAGGCGCTGCTCTGACAGACGAAATCATCAAGATGCAGGAAGACAGATATGCTGAAATGTTCGAAATCATGCGTAAGTACAAGAAGGTTATCAAGAACGTAACATTCTGGAACTTAGGTGACCGTGATTCTTGGTTAGGTGCTCGTAACTATCCTCTGTTGTGGGACGAAAACTATGAAGTAAAGAACGTTTACTATGTAGTTAGAGACTTCAAGAAGAACAAGAAAAAGTAAGAATCAGTAGTTGATAAACTATAATAAAACCTTCGGGAGAACTAATCTTCCGAAGGTTTTTGTTTATAATATGCATAAATGAATGAAAAATCTTGATTTTTAAATAATTCTTTCTAATTTTGTATTTTAGTACTTAAAAGATTCTAACTTTTAATAATTTAATATGAAAAAGAATTTATTGTCATTAGTTGCATTGGCAGCTATCAGCCTGTCAGTTAATGCACAGGGCGTAGAAGACTACAAGCCAGCTTCTACAAACCAGGAAGGAAAACAGTACCCAATGGTAAACTCAGAGGGTAGAGTACGTGCACAGATTTCAGCTCCTGAAGCTAACAGCGTTAAGCTTGATATCGGTGGCGTAAAGTATGAAATGAAGAAAGATGAAAACGGTGTTTGGACTGGTGAATCAGAACCACAGGATGTTGGTTTCCACTACTATCAGCTGAACATTGACGGAGCATCAGTTCCAGATCCAAATAGCCTTTACTACTATGGCGCAAGCCGTTGGGGTAGCGGTATTGAAATCCCTTCACCAGACGAAGATATCTTCGCTGTTAAGAATGTTCCACAAGGTTCAGTTAACGAGTTCTACTACTATTCATCAGTAACAGAAGAGATGCGTCGTTGCTTCATCTACTTCCCAGCTGAATACTATTCAAACCCAACTAAGAAGTTCCCGGTTCTTTACCTACAGCACGGTATGGGTGAAAACGAGTTCGGTTGGTCACAGCAGGGTCACACAGCTCACATAATGGATAACCTGATTGCAGAAGGTAAGGCAGTTCCTTTCGTTATCGTTATGGATAACGGTTTGAACGCTCGTCCTGCAGGTCAGGCAGCTGCAGCAGCTCCTCAGATGGGTGGCTTCGGTGGCGGTCAGCGTCCACAGGGTGCTCCTCAGATGGGTCAGATGCCTCAGGGCCAGCGTCCACAGGGTGCTCCTCAGGGTCAGCGTCCACAGGGCCAGCGTCCACAGGGTGGCTTTGGTGGCTTCGGTGGCTTCAACATGGGTGGAGCTTTCCAGGATGTATTGCTTAAGGACATCATTCCATTCGTAGAAAAGAACTTCCGCGTTTACAACGATACAGAACATCGCGCTATGGCAGGTCTTTCAATGGGTGGTATGCAGACACGTTCAATCACTCTTGCTAACCCAACAGTATTCGCATACGTTGGTATGTTCAGCGGTGGTTCATTCAGCGTTCAGGATCTTGAAAATGCAACAGATTTCAAGAAAACTAACAAGGTTCTCTTTATGAGCTGCGGTAGCAAGGAAAACATGGGTGTAATGGAAGCTGCAGAAAATCTGAAGAAGATTGGATATAACGCAAAAGGTTATATTTCAGAAGGTACAGCTCACGAATGGCATACATGGCGCAGAAGCTTGTTTGAATTCGCACAGTTGATTTTCAAATAATTTAAATATACCATTATGAAGAAATTTTTATCATTGGTAGGTGCAGCTCTTTTGGCTACAACTATCTCAACAGCACAGGAAATAAAAGAAGATTTTGTTCCTTCAGTTCTCAATCAGCCGGGTCAGCAGTATCCTATGGTTAACTCACAGGGTTATGCTCGTTTCCGTATCAATGCTCCACAGGCACAGTCTGTAAGCGTTAGCTTAGGTCTTGGTGGCCAGGGCGGTACTAAACTTGAAAAGAACGCAGAAGGCGTTTGGGAAGGTACTACAGCAGGTCCAATGGACGAAGGTTTCCACTACTATCATCTTACAATCGATGGCGGTACTTTCAACGATCCAGGTACAAATAACTACTACGGTTCAACACGTTGGGAGAGCGGTATTGAAATTCCTGCTCACGATCAGGACTTTTACGCTATGAAGAACGTTCCTCACGGATTCGTTCAGCAGGTTCTCTTCTGGTCTGAGAGCACAGAGCAGGTTCGCAGAGCATTCGTTTATACTCCTCCTATGTACGGTAAGGATAACAAGAAGTATCCTGTACTTTACCTGCAGCACGGTTGGGGTGAAGATGAAACAGCATGGTCAACACAGGGTCACGCTAACCTCATTATGGATAACCTGATTGCAGAGGGTAAGATTGAACCATTCATCATCGTAATGACTTACGGTATGACTAACGGTACTCGCTTTGGTGGTTTGGCATCATTCAACTTCAACGATTTCGAAAAGGTTCTTGTTGACGAATTGGTTCCTTACATCGATGCTAACTTTAACACTATCGCCGATAAGAAACACCGCGCTATGGCAGGTCTTTCAATGGGTGGTATGGAGACAAAGAACATCACTCTTGCACGTCCTGAAGTATTCGGTTCATACGGTTTGATGAGTGGCGGTACATACGCTCCATCAGATATCAAGAGCAAGGATCAGGTAGATCTTATCTTTATGAGCGCAGGTAGCAAGGAGAATCCTGATGCAGTTAACAAGGCTGCTGCAGATCTTAAGGCTGCTGGTCACAATGCAGTGTCATTCGTTTCAGAAGGTACAGCTCACGAATTCCAGACATGGAGAAGAAGCTTGTATCACATGGCACAGTTGCTTTTCAAGAAGAAGTAATTTCAATAGCTTCATAAAGCAGAAGGGTTGGTGTTTGCCAACCCTTTTTTTTGTTTCAATAGTTTACATCGAAAACCAAGTCCCCCCAACGCCTTCGGCGTCGGTTCCCCCCGTTCATAGGCCACGGGCGGCCAAGTTTTCTCATGTAAACTATTGACATTTGGGGCAGGGTGGCTATGTCAACAAACTTACCCTATTACTACTGTTTATGAGGGTGGGGATTTTCTAATTGGTGGCAACATGGGAGGATTTCAAAAAAAAGCAGTAATTTTGTAAGTTAAAAATAAAGAGAGATGGCAAAGATTGAGATAAAGATGCCGGAAGGGTGGAAATCGCAGATTTCCGATAACTATGTTGAGGCAGAAAAGATAGATGGAACCGCTCAGTTTGAAATAACTGTGGGCGATATGCCGGAAGATTCGGCCGCTCCGGAGCAGGCACTCATCAACTTTATAGATATGGTGGGATTCGATGATGACGATCCTGAAGATTATTCTCCAATTGAACAGTGGACCTTCAATAACCGAAAAGCATATGGTTTTGATGCATATCTGGAGGATGAATCGTCTATTCGTGTACTCTGTATAGAGCCTAAAAAGGGTGTTCTTGCGGTTATCAGCATTGTTGGTAAGAGTGAGCAGATTGTTGAAGAGACGATGCATTTGCTGGAGAGGGTTTTAAGAATAAGGTGAATTTTGTTTTGGATTTAGACAGCAATCCACCGGCGGTCCTCCCCACCTACGTGGGTCCCCTCCCTTTTCGGGAGCCAATGCCGCCTTGTGTCTTCTGTCCTAAATCCAAATGTGTGTAAAGGTAGGCAGGGCGGCCAAGTTTTCTTATGTAAACTATTGACATTTGGGGCAGATGTAGATAAAAAAAGATAGTAACCAACTAAACGATAAAAACAAAAATGAAAAAAATCACAAAACTGATTGTTGCAGCATTTATGCTGACAGCAAACACAGTATCTGCACAGGAACAGCAGGTACCAAACATTCCAATCGACCCACAGGTACGAGTTGGAAAACTTGAGAACGGACTCACTTATTACATCCGTCACAATGAAGAACCAAAAGGACAGGCAAACTTCTACATTGCCCAGAAAGTTGGCTCTATTATCGAAGCAGAAGGACAAGAGGGTTTGGCTCACTTCCTGGAACACATGTGTTTTAACGGAACAGAAAAATTCCCCGGAAATCGCATTGTAAAATATTGCGAATCTATTGGCGTACAGTTTGGTGGCGATTTGAATGCATACACCAGTCTGGACGAAACAGTCTATAACATAGACAACGTGCCTCTGTCAGTAGAAGGAGCTGTAGATTCATGTCTCTGGATACTTCACGACTGGGCTGACGGATTGTTGCTCCTTCCTGAAGAGATAGACAAAGAACGTGGAGTAATTACAGAGGAGTGGCGCAGCCGTCGCGATGCTTCACAGCGTATGTATGAGCAGCTTTTGCCAAAAGTTTATCCTGATGGTAACCCATATAGCAATCGTCTTCCTATCGGCCTTATAGAGACCATTCAGAACTTCCCGTATCAGGCACTTCGCGATTACTATGAAAAGTGGTATCGTCCTGATCAGCAGGGCATAGTAGTGGTAGGCGATTTTGATGTAGATGAAATGGAAAAGAAAATCGTCAGCATCTTCTCAACCATAGCAAAGCCTGTTAATCCGGCAGAACGATTCTATGTGCAAGTTCCTGATAATAAAGAGCCTATCATAGCAATGGCTAAAGACAAGGAACAGCAGTACGTGCAGTCATACATCTTTATGAAGCACGATGATATACCGGATGAAATGAAGAATACGCTGAACTACTACATCACACTGTATGCAAAACAGGTATCACGCAGAATGGCGGCACAGCGTCTGGCTGAACTTGCAGAACTGCCTGAACCGCCGTTTATTGATGCAGCAATTATGGACGATGATTACTTTATCTCCAAAACCAAAGGCGCATTTACCGGAATAATGATAAGCAACGAAGCAGGTTTCAATACAGCTATCACCACACTTTATCGTGAAATGCTTAGAATCTTGCGTCACGGATTTACAGCATCAGAATATGAACGCGCAAAGGCAGAATATCTGGCAACAGTAGAATCGGCCTACAATCAGCGTGCAAAGACCACCAGCGCATCATACTGTAGCGAATACGTACGTCACTTTATTGATAACGAACCAATTCCGGGCATAGAAACAGAGTATGCACTATCACAGCAGCTGGCTCCTGCCATCACAGTAGATGTAGTCAACCAATACGTAATGTCATTGGGACAGACCGATAGTAATTTGGTGGTAGCCTGTATGTTACCCGATGTAGAAGGCGTACAGTACCCAACAGAAAAGGAATTGGAGGCACTGCTTAAAAAGGTAGAAGAAGAGACTATAGAACCATACGTAGATAAGGTGTCTAACGAACCTCTGATGAGCGAAATGCCACAAAAAGGCAGCGTAGTGAAGAGCAAAGAGTCAATTCTGGGATATACAGAATATACCCTGTCAAACGGTGCGAAAGTGTATCATAAAGAGACCGATTTTAATGCAGATCAGATACTCTTTACAGCATACAGCAAGGGCGGTCTTTCACTCTATGACGAAGTTGAAGCACTGAACCTTAAGGTTACATCAGAAGTGATGAACGTAGGCGGTCTGGGTAACTTTAGCAGCACAGATCTCACAAAGGTTCTTGCCGGTAAAAAAGTCTCTGTAAGCATGGCAGTAAACACCTTCAGCGAATCGCTCAGCGGTAGAGCCACTCCAAAAGATTTTGAAACACTGATGCAGCTTATCTACTTGTCATTCACATCATTGCGTTCGGACGAAGACGCCTTCAAATCTTGGCAGAACAAGACGTCGGCACTCCTTAAGAATGCTGCAACAGACCCAATGACAGCCTTTAACGATACACTTGTGGCTAAACTTTACGGTAATAATCCATTGGCTACACAGCTTAAGTTAGAAGATGTAGAGAAGGTAGATTACGCACGTGTAATGGAGATTGCACGCGAACGTTATGCCAACGCTGCCGATTTCAGCTTTGTATTTACAGGTAATATAAGTGCAGATTCACTGCTTCCAAAAGTAGAGCAATATATAGCTTCACTGCCTGCACAGAAGGGTAAGGAAAAACAGGGTAAGGTACTGAAACTTAACGATAAACCAGCCGTTTCAGTCTTTGAACGCGAAATGCAGCAGCCTATGGCAACAGTAGCATATATGGAGAACAATAAGACTAAATATAGCCTGAAACAAGATCTTATTTACAGCATTGCAATGCAGGTTCTGGATATTGTCTATACAGAAGAAATTCGTGAAAAAGATGGTGGCACATACGGTGTTTCAACCAGTGGTGCAATACGTGTAAATCCGGAAAAACGTGCCCTTTTGCAGATAGTTTACCAGACAGATCCATCACGTTATGAAGGTCTGAATGAGAAGATTGAAAAAATCTTACAAAACTTTGCTGTGGAAGGACCATCTGAAGAGGATGTTCGCAAGGTAAAAGACTTTATGATTAAGAACCATAAGGAGAACTTGCAGCTGAATGGATATTTCAATTCTGCAATGTCAGAGTATCTTGCAACAGATCTGAACGTTATAGATGGTTACGAAGAGACTTTAGAGAGTATTACAACAGAAGATGTTCGTAAAGCTGTAGCATCTGTTTTGAAGGGTAAAAACGGCATAAAAATTGTAATGTATAATAAAGGCGAGTAAGTAATTTAATTTTACTTATTGAAAACTTTGTATTAATAAATCCTATTTTATTAGGTGAAATACGTTGACAATAAGGATTTTTTAACGTACCTTTGCAACAATACGCATAGTCGTGGAGTGTTGCAAAGGGCGTTTTTTTATGTCGGCAACCATTCTTAATGCGTAGCCTGGCAGTCGTAACTCTGTGACAGCCAGCCGCGAAGCGCGCCCAAACGCTTCGATTTTTATAGAATTTTATCGTTAATTTTAATATGAATTATTGGAGCAGCGAGCGGAGAGCTAAGCTTGCTTAAGCTATCCCGAGTCGCGACAATAATCTATGATAAAACGAAGTTTTAGCATGAAAGGAATAGTTCTGGCAGGTGGTTCAGGTACCAGATTGTACCCAATCACCAAAGGTGTGAGCAAACAGTTACTTCCGGTTTATGACAAACCAATGGTATATTACCCAATATCTGTCCTCATGCTGGCAGGTATCAGAGATATCCTGATAATATCCACACCGCAGGACCTCCCGGCATTCAAACGACTGCTGGGTGACGGAAGCGACTACGGAGTGAACTTTGAGTACGCAGAACAGCCATCGCCCGATGGTCTGGCACAAGCCTTCATCATAGGAGAAAAGTTTATAGGCAACGATTCAGCTTGTCTGGTACTTGGTGACAACATCTTCCACGGCACAGGACTTAGCAAGATGTTGCGCGAAGCTGTGCGCACTGCTGAACAGGAACAGAAAGCAACCGTATTCGGCTATCGCGTAAACGATCCCGAACGTTACGGTGTGGCAGAATTCGATAAGGACGGCAACTGCCTTTCAATAGAAGAGAAACCTGCGCAGCCTAAATCAAACTATGCAGTGGTAGGCCTCTATTTCTATCCGAACAAAGTGGTAGAGGTAGCTAAAAACATCAAACCATCAGCACGCGGCGAATTGGAAATCACCACAGTGAACCAGAAATTCCTGGAAGATGGCGAACTGAAAGTACAGACATTAGGTCGTGGCTTTGCCTGGTTAGACACCGGTACACACGATTCTTTGTCGGAAGCATCTACCTTTGTAGAAGTACTTGAAAAACGTCAGGGACTTAAAATAGCCTGCCTGGAAGGCATAGCATACAGAAATCATTGGATAGACGAAGTTACAATGCGTCAGCTGGCACAGCCAATGATTAAAAACCAGTACGGACAATATCTGCTGAAAGTTATTGACGAACTGAAAGAGATGGAACTCTAAACAAAAAAGTTTCAAAAAAGAAACCGACAAAAGAAGGGTTTTAAACAAAGCGCAACCAGAGATTTTCAAAATTAAAATTCAATAACCATTATTAATATATAACTAAGAAATGAACTTGTTCAAACAATGGTTTCAAAACGCACGCCCTATCTCTTTGGCACAAAGCATGATGCCCGCCATCACAGCATTAGTATTGTCTTTGGAAATAGAGGATTTTAACTATATAGCAGCCATAATAGCCATAGTAGGTGTAATGTTTGCTCATTTGGGAATGAATCTGGCTGACGACTATTTTGACTACATACAGGTACCGCAGGAATCACGAGACAAATTGGTGCGCATGGGAATCCGTGCCCGTACATCAAAATGTCCATACCTTAAAGACGGTTCTGCTACAGTAAAACAGTTGCGCAATGCAATGATAATATTCCTGCTCATTGCAGCACTTTGTGGGGGAGCTGTAACACTCTTTAATTTCAGCACAGAGTTGTTGTGGGTAGTAGCCATCACACTTGTTCTTGGCATCTTCTATTCTGCACCTCCGTTGAAATTAAGCTATCGCGGATTAGGTGAACTCATTATAGGTATCATCTTTGGACCACTGCTTATGACAGGTATCAGTCTGGCAGGTTGCGGACACATAGACGGCACCATTGCAATGATATCAGTACCGGTAGGAATGTTGGTTACAAACATACTCTTTACCCATAGCTTTCTGGATAAAGAGGCCGATAAAGAGGCCGGCAAGATGACATTAGCAAGACTCCTGAAAACAGATGCCGCAAATCTTGTAACATCCATAGTACTAAACATTGCACCATTTGTAATTATCATCTACGGAGTAGTGGCAGGATGGTTCCATTGGGCATACCTCTCTATACTGATAGCACTGCCCAGAGCATTGTGGCTGGTAAATTCGCTTTTTAAATTTGCAAAAGGCAAAGATATAGACACCACTTGTCCTCCAAAATTCCTGGGCAAATTCCCTAACTGGGAAGCAACCTGTCAGGCAGGATTAGACTGGTTTATGATACGATGGCTAACCTGCAGAAACCTTGTATCACAATTCTGCGGAGTGGCAGCAGTGGTAACAATAGTACTAAAAGTAATATCGCTATTCTGAATATGTTTGGAAAAATTAAACAAATGTCATATCTGGCATTCTGGTTTTTACGTGCCCGCTTCTTTGGTCGCAAGGCACCACTCCAGAGTGTTATCTTTATATCAGATAAATGTAATCTGCAGTGTAAACACTGTTCTGTATATCAGTTGGTAAACCCCAACATCAAGAGCTACGAACAGGTTTGTGAAGATATACGTTACTGCTATAGCATAGGTTCCCGTTTCATAGATTTTGAAGGCGGTGAACCCTGCATTTGGCGTGATGGAGATAAGACTGTAAACGACCTTATAGACTATGCAAAGAGCATAGGATTCTTTTCATGCACCATCACCACCAATGCTCAGAAAGACTTTAGCAATTCACATGCAGACAGCATCTGGGTAAGTCTGGATGGAGTGGGGGAATACCACAATGCAGTACGTGGCAATGGTGTTTTTGAACGTCTGGAAAAGAATGTGGCAGCATGCGGACATCCTGCAGTATCGTTCAATATGGCTATCAACACGCTGAACAAAGATGCAGTGGCAGCCACCATTGAATATGCAGAAAAGAACCCTGCCATAAAGAGCATATCGCTCAATTTCCATACCCCGTTTGAAGGCACAGAATATCTGGCACTCAGTATGGAAGAACGCGCACCTATTATAGACCTTATACTTGAATACAAAAAGAAAGGTTACAAGATAATGAATTCACGTTCCGGACTGAAAAAAATGAAGAAGATGGATTTCAAAACCCAGTGCTGGGTAACCAACTTCATCTTTTCAGACGGCACCAAAACCCCAACCTGCATAGGTGCCACACAGGGAGTTTGTGACCAGTGCGGTTTCTGCATGGCAGGCGAAATGAATTCCGTATTCAATTTCCACCCTGACACCATTTTTGCCGGCCTTAGCCTGAGATTATAACAGAAAAATAAACAAAACGATAGCATATAATGAAAAAACATTTTTCAACATTGGTTTGTGCAGTGGCAATGGCTCTTGTTTCATTGCCGGTATATGCGCAGATGACAGACGATGCAGTTATTTCATACGCTAAAAGCGGTCTGGCTGCAGGTAAATCACAGCAGGACATTGCCAGAGAACTGGCAGCCCGTGGTGTAACGATGGAACAGGCTGAAAGATTGAAATCACGTATGGAAGAGCAGCAGGCAAATAAAAACGAAGCAGTACGTGTTGCAGGAGTTCAGGAAAACGAACGCAGATTAAACGGTATCAATCTTGCAGATGATGCAAGTATGGATTTAGTAACATCAGAGATTGCACAGCCTGAAAAACTGCCTGCTGAAGAGGCTGCAAAGGTGGTATTCGGACGAAACATATTCACCAACCGCAATCTGACATTTACTCCAAGCATGAATATTCCAACCCCGACCAACTACAAACTTGGTCCTGGCGATGAGGTGATAATTGAAATATGGGGAACCAACCAGGCAACCATTCGCAGCACCATATCGGCAGAAGGAACCATCAATATACAGGACATAGGTTTGGTAAACCTAAATGGAATGACCGTAAAAGAGGCCGATGCCTATATGCGTAAAATGTTGGGACGTATCTATTCAGTAGATGGTGAAAATGCTGCATCAGAAATCAAACTCACACTGGGTAACATCCGTACCATACAGGTAAATATGATGGGCGAAGTAGCTGTGCCTGGCACATATTACGTATCATCATTCTCAAATATCTACCATGCACTCTACCGCGCAGGCGGTGTAAGCAACTTAGGTTCACTGCGTGAAATTCACCTGATGCGCAAAGGCAAGAAGATAGCCACTCTGGATATTTATGATTTCATAATGAACGGCAAATCTTTTGACGACATTACATTGCAGGAGGGCGATATCGTAATAGTACCTACATACAAAACCTTGGTAAATGTGGTAGGTAATGTTAAACGTCCTATGTTCTACGAACTGAAAGAGGGAGAAACCGTTCAGGATCTGATAGAGTACGCAGGTGGTTTTTCAGGAGATGCGTATACAGACAATCTTCGTCTTATCCGTCAGAATGGCAGAGAATACAAAGTGTTTACAGTCAATCAGCCTGAATATGAATCATTTACACTTAATGACGGCGATGAACTGACAGTTGGTGCTATGCTGAACCGTTTTGAAAACCGCATTGAGATTAAAGGTGCAGTATATCGTCCGGGAATATATGCTTTGAGCGATGAGATGTCAACAGTAAAACAGTTTATCCAGAAAGCTGAAGGTCTTAAGGGCGATGCTTTTACAAACCGTGCTCTGTTGCAGCGCGAACGTGAAGATCTGACACTGGAGACACAGGCTCTGGATATTGCAGCAATTCTTAATGGTACTGCTCCTGATGTTGCTCTTCAGAAGAACGATGTTCTCTATATTGCCAGCATACATGATCTTCAGGATATTGGTAGTATCTATGTAAGCGGTCATGTGGCAAAACCAGGTACTTACATTTACGCTGACAATACATCACTTGAGGATATCATTATGCAGGCAGGTGGTCTGCTTGAATCTGCATCAACAGCAAGAATTGATGTAAGCCGCCGTGTAAAAGATCCTTCAAGTACTTCAGAAACAGATACTTTAAGCTATCTGTTTACATTCAGCCTGAAAGATGGCTTTATTATAGACGGCGATCCGAACTTTATACTTGAACCATACGACCAGGTATATGTACGTCGCAGTCCGGGTTATCAGGAACAGAAGCTTGTAACAGTACAGGGTAAGGTTCTTTTTGAAGGAGAATATGTACTTTCAAGCAACAACGAACGTATATCTGATATTATAACCAAGGCAGGTGGTGTATTGGATGCAGCATACGTGCAGGGAGCCAGCCTGAGCCGTATTGTTTCAGCAGAAGACCGAGTTCGTATGGATGTCACAAAGAAGATGATTGACTCTGCACAGGACAGCATAAAGGTTTCATCCCTTGACTTCAGTGAAAGATACAATATTGGTATCAACCTTGCAAAGGCACTGGAAAATCCTGGCAGTGATGCAGATATAGTGCTGGAAGAGGGCGATATTATCTTCATTCCGGAATACAGAAATACTGTGAAGATCAGCGGTAATGTGCTGTATGCAAATACAGTAACCTATGACAGCAAAATGAGTCTCAGGGATTATGTTCGTATGGCTGGTGGTTATGGTAATAAATCAAAGAGAAGCAGGTCATACGTGATATATATGAATGGCACAGTAGGTAAAGCCAAGAAACTGAACAGGAAGTCAATACAACCCGGTTGTGAAATTATAGTTCCGCAGAAACGTCAGGAAAACAACCTGCAGGATATACTTGCAGTATCAACCACATTGGCATCAATAGCCACAATGATAGCAACCATAGGCAATATTGTTAAATAAGAGACGCTATGACAGAAAACAACTATAGAAATCCTGATTTTCTTCCATACGACGAGGAAGAGAATGAAATAGATATAATGGAGCTTATTTCCAAACTCTGGAAAAAGCGTAAGATGATAATTATTTGGTGTATTGCAGGTGCCATTATAGGTCTGATAGCGGGATTCAGCATCCCAAAAACCTATTCGGCATCTGTAACACTTGCTCCGGAAGTACAGGGTAAATCCAGTTCCAGCCTATCTTCATTAGCATCTATGGCGGGCATCAATCTTAATAGTGCCAATAGTGTAGATGCTATCACAGCAGAGATGTATCCGGAAATTGTAGCATCTACACCTTTTATATACGAACTGTTCAATTTGCCTGTACAGTTTACTCGTAAAGACAGTGTAATAAACACCACACTGTTGGACTATATGAAAGAGTATCAACGTTCACCATGGTGGACACCTATTGTGAATGCTCCTATGAAGGCATTAGGTTGGTGTCTGTCACTGCTGCAACCAAAAGAAGAAGAGGGTAGTGGAGAGGGTACTCTTAACCCATATAACCTTCCGGAAAAAGAACGTAAAATAGTTAAGGCACTGTCAGAAGCCATAATGGTAACTGTAGATAAAAAGACCTTAAAGACCAATGTATCACTTGAAATGCAGGATCCGTTGGTAGTAACCGATGTGGTTAATGCTGTAGTGGATAATCTTACAAAGTATGTATCGGATTACCGTACATCAAAGGCTCGTCAGGATGCAGAGAACCTGCTGGATATCTGTGAACAGCGTAAGGCTGAATATTATACTGCTCAGCAAGCATATGCAGCATATATGGATGCCAACAAAAACGTGATACTTCAGAGTGCCCAGGCAGAGCGTGAACGTCTGCAGCAGGAGATGAATCTGGCATATCAGGTATATTCACAGGTAGCAACACAGTTGGAGGCTGCCCGTATAGCAGAACAGCAGGCAAAACCTGTGGTAACAGTTATCAAACCGGCAGAAGTACCTTATAGAAAGACAGCTCCAAGCAAGGCAAAGATGCTTGTAATCTTTACCTTCCTTGCAGGATGTTGTGCAGCGGCATGGGTACTGTTTGGTGAAGAGTACTGGGCTAAATTAAAAGAGTCCCTTACCGGCCAGAATGAAGAAACAGCTCAAGCTGAAGAATAACATCTACGTTCTTACAAAACAATAGAATATGAGCAAACGCAATATAGTTATCACCGGCGGTGCCGGCTTTATAGGCAGTCACGTAGTACGCCTGTTTGTGAACAAATATCCTGAGTACAACATTATCAACCTTGATAAGTTGACATACGCAGGAAATCTGGCAAACCTGAAGGATATAGAAGACCGTCCCAACTACAAGTTTGTAAAGATGGACATCTGTGATTTCGATGCCTTCTACCAGCTGATGCAGGACGAACAGATAGACGGTATCATTCACCTGGCAGCAGAAAGCCATGTAGATAGAAGCATCAAAGACCCGTTTACCTTTGCCAAAACAAACGTCATGGGCACACTTGCACTGCTACAGGCAGCCAAACTATATTGGGAATCGCCTCCTGAAAAGTATGACGGCAACGGTTTCTACCATATCTCTCCCGACGAAGTGTATGGTGCACTGCAGATGAACCATCCGGAGGGCATAGAGCCACCGTTCACCACCACAGCTTCTTCCAGTGAACACCATCTGGCATACGGGGACGATTTCTTCTACGAAACCACCAAGTATAACCCACACAGTCCATATTCAGCCAGCAAGGCAGGTAGCGACCATTTTGTACGTGCATACCACGACACTTACGGCATGCCAACCATAGTAACCAACTGCAGTAACAACTACGGACCGTATCAGTTCCCTGAAAAGCTTATACCGCTCTTCATCAACAACATACGCAACCGCAAACCACTGCCTGTATATGGAAAGGGTGAAAACGTACGCGATTGGCTCTTTGTAGAAGACCACGCTCGTGCCATAGACGTAATCTTCCATGAAGGTAAGATAGCAGAGACCTATAACATAGGCGGTTTCAACGAATGGAAGAACATAGATATAATAAAGGTGGTCATCAACACCGTAGATAGACTGTTAGGACGCAAAGAGGGAGAAGATCTGGATCTTATCACCTACGTAACAGACCGTCTGGGTCACGATGCCCGTTACGCCATAGACTCCACCAAACTACAGAAAGAGTTAGGGTGGGAGCCAAGCCTTCAGTTTGAAGAGGGCATAGAGAAGACCGTTCGCTGGTACTTGGACAACCAGGAATGGCTGGACAACGTCACATCGGGCGACTATCAGGCCTATTACGACAAAATGTACGCCAACCGCTAATCCATCAGCAACTTTTTTTGATGATTTAAATCCTTAATCTGACCCATTAAGGATTAATTAAGGATAAAATTTGACCCACAAAAAACCAACACATTAAGTTGCAAATTAAACACATAGATAGTATATTTGCATAGCAAAATAAATAAAGACAACATGAAAAAGTACAAACAAAATGAAGAACCAAAAGCTGTAGCAGAAACTTCAATAGCTTACAGCACAGAACCATTACCAAACATACAGTGCGGTAATGCTACACAACCTTGTGTCTTTACAGACGAAGAATTTGATAAAGAGATAGAATTGGCAGAAGCCAGCGGATACATTACCAATGAACAAACACAAACATTCTTTGCACAATGGGGCTTCACAAGATAGTTTGGAGCAAGCAAGCTCAGAAACGATTTCTTCAAATATTAATCTGGTACAAACAAGAACGTGGTAATGATTTTGCTAATAAATTCTATAAAGGCATATATTCTACAATAGACACGATAGCTTCAATGCCTACTATTGGTACTATATATAAAACGTCCGATAATAGAACATATTATAGCTTTTTATCACATCCGTCATATAGGATTGTATACAGATTTACAAAAAACACACTGTATATCGTAGCCATTAGAGCTACAGCAATGCAAGAATAAACTAGCAAACAGCAAAGTATTACAAAACAACCTGGCGAACCGAACCACCCGTTTGGTTCCCAATGGTAGTAACCCTACGTAATCAACTAGTGGAAAATTTCCACCGGTTCAGTACAAAAAAAATATTCAACAACATCAAAAACACCGCCAATCACTTCAAAGTGATTGCCAAGCTAACAAACAATAAATAATCGCCTAACAAATGATTAAAACTATGAAATAAGGTACTTCAATGCACCCATTTCAATAGACACGTCATTTTTGGACGCATACGAATAAGATTTAAATGAATCAGCTAAAAGTAGGTGCAGTTCTTAATTATGTTGTAATTCTACTTAATACTCTAGTAGGGTTACTATATACTCCATATATGTTGCGTATGATGGGGCAAAGTGAATACGGTTTATATTCGCTTGTAGCGTCCGTAATATCATACCTTACTATTCTAGATCTTGGGTTAGGGAATGCAGTTGTAAGATATACTGCAAAATATAGAGCAGAAGGAAAACAAACAGAGCAATATGAGATGTTTGGAATGTTTTTCATTCTGTACATCATAATTGGTGTTATTGCTCTAATTGCTGGCTCTGCTCTGTATTTCAATGTAGATGCAATGTTTGGAGATACAATGACCGCATTGGAGCTAGACAAAGCTCGAATAATGATGATGTTGTTGGTCTTTAATCTTGCGTTTACATTCCCAATGAGCATATTTGGCTCAATTATCACAGCATACGAAAGGTTCGTATTTCCGAGAGTGGTGAATATTATTCGCATAACTCTTAATACCGTAGTAATGATTTGCTTGCTACATTTGGGATACAAAGCTATTGCCATGGTAGTTGTACAAACAGTCTTTAATGTTCTAACCCTAATACTTAATTACATCTATTGTCTCAAAGAACTAAAAATAAAGATGCACTTCAGAAAATTCAATTGGAGCTTCCTTAAAGAAGTCGCGGTTTATTCATTTTGGATTTTCTTGAATGTAATCATGGATCGCATATACTGGAGTACGGGACAATTTGTTTTGGGTGCAATGGTTGGTACTGCCGCTGTAGCTGTATTTGCTGTGGCAATTCAGCTACAACATCTATATATGCAGTTTTCGACTGCAGTATCAAGTGTGTTCCTGCCTAAAGTCACAAGTATGGTAACAACCAGTAATGATAGAACTGCTATATCCAACTTATTTGTCCGCACAGGTCGCATTCAGTATATCATTATGGCTTTGATATTATCTGGCTTTATTGTCTTCGGTCGTCAATTCATCAATTTGTGGGCTGGCCCCGGTTATGAAGATGCGTACATAATATGTGTTCTATTCTTTGCCTCTCTTTTGATACCATTGATTCAGAATTTAGGAATTACTATTCTTCAGGCGAGAAATCAAATGAAATTTAGAAGCCTATTATATATTGTCATTGCACTAGTAGCATTAGTACTTCAAATTGTCCTTGCTAAGCAATATGGAGGAATCGGATGTGCGATTGCAGTAGCAGGAGCTCTATTGCTGGGTCAAGGTCTAATAATGAATATCTACTATTCAAAGAAGCAGGGAATTAACATTGGTAAATTTTGGAGCGAGATTCTAAAGATGTCAATAGTTCCTATTGCGCTAACCATCGCATCATTATTTATTGTAAGAAGTTACGATATTAATAGTTGGGGAGAGTTGGCTTTAGCTATTTTGATCTTCTGTATCGTATATATTCCTCTTTTCTGGGTATTCAGTTTGAATAAATATGAGCGCAATTTGATTAAAGCTCCGCTGCAAATATTATATCACGAAAGAAACTTAAATAATGATAGAAATAAAAGAAAAACATAATTGCTGTGGATGTGGTGCCTGTGTACAGGTATGTCCCATGCAATGTATCAGTGTGTCTGCGGACGGAGAGGGATTTTTATATCCCCAGGTAGATAGCACAATATGCATATATTGTGGCTTGTGCGAGAAAGTATGCCCTGTCATCAATCAAAATGAACCGAGAGAACCATTGGCAGTATACGCCGCAAAGAACAATAACGAAGATATACGCATAAAAAGTTCTTCTGGCGGCATATTTACCCTTCTTGCAGAACAGATTATCTCGGAGGGTGGTGTTGTCTTTGGTGCGAGATTCAATGAGAATTGGGAAGTTGTTCACGATTACACAGAAGTCATAGAGGGATTAGAGCCTTTTAGAGGTAGTAAGTATGTGCAGAGCGTAATAGGTGACAACTTCATCAAAGCAAAGCAATTCCTTACAGATGGTCGCAAGGTATTGTTCTCGGGAACACCTTGCCAGATAGCAGGATTAAAGAAGTTCTTGCGTAAGGAATACGAAAATCTTTTGACCGTGGAGGTGGTTTGCCATGGAGTTCCAAGCCCTATGGTTTGGCGCGATTATCTCGATTATAAGCGCGCGAAGCGCGCCGCTGGAAAAAATACGGTTTCTTCATCTCTAAATGAGTTGCCCGTGATAACGGGTATCTCGTTTAGAGATAAAACACATGGTTGGAAAAAATTCGGTTTCAAAATCTGCTATGCCGCCTCTAAGGCGGCCGAAAATTCGGTTTCAAAATCTGCTAATACAACTAATTGCGAAATAACTCCTTTCAATGAAGACCTCTTCATGAAAGGCTTCTTGAAGAACATCTACCTCCGTCCATCGTGTTATCATTGTGTCGCTAGGCAGGGTAAAAGTGGCGCAGATATCTCTATTGCGGACTACTGGGGTATTAATAAGATTCATTCAGAGTTTGATGACAATAAAGGTGTAGGCTTGATTTTAATATATACGCGAAAGGGAGATAACGTATATGAAGATCTCTATCCGTGTATGACAAATTGTGTTTCATCATATGCCAAAGCGGTCAAGTACAACTCATGTTTAGAGAATAGCGTAAAAGAACCTCATTTGCGTAATGACTTTTGGTCACTATATAAGATTCGGAAAATTGCAGCGATACAAGTTGCCTCTGACAAACTTAAGGCTCCTTTGATAATACGGATATTAAGAAAGATTAAAACAATAATTACAAAATGAAAGTTGCTATATTGACATTGCCGTTATCTACAAATTACGGTGGTGTTCTTCAAAATTATGCTTTGCAGCAAGTACTAACGGATATGGGGCACACACCATTCACTTTTGATTTAGGACAATTTACTTGGATTGATTGTTTGATTTTTAACATAAAATCAATTGTGAAAACAATTCTAGGGCGTCCATGTCAATTTATACTATCTCCTAAAGATTATATGAATAAAGAAAAGCCTTTGAGGATTTTTGTTGAAAATCATGTAAAACTTTTGTGCCCAAGGGGAAAGCGTCCTACTATAGCAACTCTAAAAAAATATAGCATAGACGCAGTGATTGTTGGTAGCGATCAAGTTTGGAGAGCCAAATACTATCCACATACATGTGATATGTTCTTACAATTTGTAAAGGATAAAAATATAAAAAAAGTTTCATATGCAGCATCCTTTGGAACGCATGAGTGGGAATACTCAAAGGATAAAACAGTATTATATAAGTCCTTAATAAAGGATTTTAGTGCTATCTCCGTTAGGGAGGATTCTGCTGTTGATTTGTGTAAACTCTTTTTAGGTGTAGATGCTATTCAAGTATTAGATCCTACTTTGTTGTTGAATGCCGATAATTATAAATGTTTGACTAACAATATTCCAATTAATAAAGATAAATTCTTATTTGCATATCTATTGGACATTAGTGAAAATAAAGTAAATTATGTAGAGTCTATAGCAAAAGCAAAGAAGCTTATTCCTATCATTATAAGTGCAGGACAGTATTTAACTAAGAATGATAGTGTCGAATTATGGCTTTCATATTTTCGTGATTCCAAATATATAATTACAGATTCATTTCATGGAACTGTGTTTTCCATTATTTTCAAGAAAGATTTTATAACAATTGCAAATAAGAAGCGTGGAAATGATAGGATGACATCACTTCTCTCATTGTTAAATTTAACCCATAGATTAGTAGATGTAGGCGAAATGGAAAATGAAAAATCATCAGATACTATTGATTGGAATGCTGTAGATGCTCGATTAGAAACATTGCGTGCTGAATCCAAGAAATTTCTTTATAAGTCTTTAATAAAGTAATTTTTATGTATTTCCCCGAATGGTTTGATGGAATTATGACTTTTTTGTTGTATGGTTTATTATTTCTAGTTATGCCATATAACAAGATTCCCAAAATACCTACAGCTGTACCTATTGTTATTGGGATTCTTGCGGTAATCTTTCTGGGATTTGCTCCTGCAATAGAATCGGTAGGTACAGATAGACCTACTTATGCTTATATGTTCTCACATGCTGATGAATACTTAAAATATGGATTTAGGGATGTGGGGTTTACTTATTATTTAAAGTTATGTGATATACTCACCGATAGCGCAACAGGTGGATTTGTAATTTCTGCTTGTATATATGTATTTGCCAATTTTTACTTTCTTCGGAAAAGTAACCCAGATAGATATGTGCTAATAGTTCTACTATGTTTCTTATCTTTGGGATTTACAAACCATTATTACAATGTTCTTCGCTCTGGACTATGTATTTCATTTTTACTAATTGCACTAAGTAAGGAACAGAGCATAATTAAGAGTGTAATATTTTCAATTTTGGCTGTAAGTTTTCATAGTTCTGGTTTGCTAGTTATTACAGGATATTTAGTAACTCATATTTTTAAGAAAACAAAGTTCCTATATCTGTTTTGGAGCATCATGCTTGTAGCCCTTCTAGTCGGCATTTTTGATTCTTTTGCTCAATATGTAGAATTATTCTCATCAATGGAAGACGAGCGTTTTAATCGGTATCTATCGGGTAATGACCGCGATTATAATACCGGCTTACGATTAGATTTTATCACATATTCATTATTCCCTATTATAGTTGGTGTATATTATATTTTTAAACGGAATTATAAAGATGAATATTATATACATATATACAATACATATCTTTTTTGTAATGCGTGTTGGTTAATCTTTTCCAAAATGCCATCGAATGACCGCATAGCATATCTATCTTGGGTTTTTATACCTTTTCTGCTTCTATATCCTATTTTGAATAGTACACAAAATGCGAGTATTGTTATTCAGAATAAAAAAACATTAATGTTTGTTTTAATCAGTGTAATTGTTGGAGTAAATTTATTTCTAAAATATATACGATAATGTCACAGATAAAGGTCTCTATTACAGTTCCTATTTTTAACGCCGAAAAAGAATTGCCTCGTTGTATTAATAGCCTAATTAAACAAACTCTACAAGATATTGAAATCATACTAGTAAATGATGGAAGTACAGATTCCAGTGGGCATATATGTGATGAGTATGCTCTTAAGGATTCAAGAATAAGAGTTTTTCATAAAAGCAATGGTGGCTCAGGGGCTGCTCGGCAGTTAGGGTTAGAAAATAGTCGTGCCCAATACTATACAGTATGCGATGCAGATGATTGGGTTGAACCTAATATGTATGAAGAATTGTATAATAAAGCGATAAAAGATGATTATGATATCGTTCTTAGCAATCATTACATAAATTATCCAAATGGGAAACAAGTTAAGAGCCCGACATATAAGTATATAGATCAAGATACATATATATTGGATTTGATGTATCATAAAACATCCGTTAATACATGGAACAAGTTATTTAAGATCTCAACAATTAGAAAGTATGATATTAATTATGAAAAAGGGGTAAATTTAGGCGAAGATGTGTTATTCTTATATAAATTACTTCTACACCCATTGAAAATTTCTACCTTAAATAAACCTTTTTACCATTATTATAGAAACATAAATAGTAATTCATATACAAATAACATAACGATAAAGTCTTTTGAGCAAACTAAATATGTAACACTTTGGAAAAACAATACTTTTAATTCAGACAAATATAAACTAGTCAGAATAAGAAATATTGTTGCTCTTGGGTTTATTGCAATTCGGACTTCAGATATGAGTTCTAGTTACTTTAAGACAGAGGTCTCTCATATTATATCAATAAGCGACATTATAAAAAATCGATTTATTTCTTTAAAATCAATACTTGTTATTTTTGCCATAATCTTTGGCTATGACTTTGCTAAAGGTGTTTGCAAAATCTTATATAGGTATTTTTATAAATAAAACATAAATATGATTAGAATAACAATTGCGGGCGATCTCTGTCCTAGATATAGATGTTTTGGAGTAGTACATAGTAGTGAGTATAGTGATAGCATCAATGATGTTCAAAAAATTATTAAAGAATCAAATTATGCTTTAGTAAATTTAGAATGTCCAATTATAGAAGGTGGAAAACCCATTAAGAAGCAGGGACCAAATCTGAAAGCACCATTAAAGGTTATAGATTTTATTAAATATTGTGGTTTTGATGGAGTTACGCTTGCCAATAATCATTTTTATGATTATGGGGAGGACGGCGTTATAAGCACAATTAACATCTGTAAAAGGTATAATATTGATTTTGTCGGAGGAGGTGAAAATATAGAAAATGCACGAAACATACTCTATAAAACTATTAATGATAAAACGATTGCTTTTATAAATACTTGTGAATATGAATTCTCTATTGCTACAGGGACTACCTCTGGTTCTAATCCGTTAGATCCAATAAGAATTTATAATGATATCAAGGAGGTAAAAGAGAAAGCGGATTATGTAGTGGTGATTATTCATGGCGGACATGAACATTATAACCTTCCGAGTCCTAGAATGCAAGATATGTATCGTTTTTTTATTGATGCTGGTGCGGATTCAGTAGTTAATCACCACCAGCACTGTTACAGCGGATATGAATATTATAAAGGGAAACCTATTGTTTATGGCTTAGGTAATTTTTATTTCGATCATCCTAAAAAGAGGAATGATATGTGGAATGAAGGATATCTATTATGTTTGGAATTTAATGAGACAATAAGTTTGTCTTTAATTCCATATATCCAATGTAATGATAAACCATCGATAGAGTTAATGAAGAAAGAACAGACGACGCTATTCCGTGAGAATATTAATAAATTAAACAAGATAATACAAAATAGAAAATCATTAGAATTTCATTTTGATAAGTTCTGTCAAGCAAAAAGAAGATTGTATATGTCTGTTTTGGAGCCTTACCCCTCTATTTATTTAAAATATCTAAATAGAAAATCATTACTACCTTCACTATTAAGGGGACGAAGTTATTTGTTTGTTAAAAACTATATAATGTGTGAATCTCACTTTGACGTGATAAGAAATTTGCTAAAGAAAAATGAACTATAGGTGCATCATAAAATCTCGTGACCTACGAGTGAAATTACTTTCTTTTTTAAGTTGGATTCCCGATAGTATTATGCTCCGTTTGCAATACTGGTTACAAACAGGTCGAAGGCTTAACCTAAAGAATCCAAAACGCTTTACGGAGAAACTTCAACTCTATAAAATGAAATACCGTAATCTAGATATGCTTCGTTGTACAGATAAATATGAAGTACGAAAGTATATTGAAGAGAAAGGATTCGGAGAATATCTGGTTCCATTGATTGGTGTGTACAATAGTGTTGAAGAGATAGATTACTCAAAATTGCCAAATAAGTTCGTCGCAAAAACAACGGATGGTGGAGGTGGAAATCAAGTGCTTATCCGCAAAGATAAACACACTCTTTCAGAAGAAGTTTTCAAGGAGCGATTGAAGGGTTGGATGTCTGCCCGAAAAGTAAAAAAGCAAGCAGGGCGAGAATGGGCATATGAAAATGATTTTCCACGTCGTATTATTATAGAGAAATTGATCGAAACGGATGATACGAAAAAGGATTTGAGTGACTATAAATTCTTTTGTTTCAATGGTGAGCCTCGTTTTTGTCAGCTGATTCAAGATAGAACAACCGAGGAGACTATTGATTTCTATGACATGGAGTGGAATCATATGCCTTTCCGAGGGTTAAATCCGCGATGTGGTTCTGCTGCATCAGTAGCTCCTCAACCTATTAACTTTGAAAAAATGAAGGAGGTCGCTAGATTCTTGTCGAAGGAGTTTCCCTTTGTAAGAGTAGATCTTTATTCTGTGGTGAATAGAATATATTTTGGAGAACTTACATTTTATCCAGCAAGTGGCTATGGTCATTTTACTCCAGATGTGTTTGACTTTACTCTTGGAAACTTGATGGATTGTTCTTCGTTTATGAAATAATAGTTCACTTAAATACAAAGGAATATGAAATCTTAATTTAATCCCCAATAGACCATGCTAAGGAGTTTATATATTGTAGTCAATCAGGATTGGTTCTTTTTGAGTCATCGTTTACCAATTGGTATAGCTGCAAAAGAGGCTGGCTTTGATGTGACAGTAGTAAGTGAAGATACTGGTGCCTCTAAGAAAATTAGAGAGACTGGGCTGAAAACAATTAATCTTCCAATTAACAAAACAGGTACTAATCTTAAGGAAGAGTTTAAAACCTTCTTATTTTTATTGCGCTTATTCAAAAAAGAAAGACCTGATATAGTGCATCTTGTCGGTTTAAAGACAATATTATGGGGTGGTCTTGCATGTAAGATAGCTGGAATAAAATCTGTAGTAAGTGCAGTTTGTGGTTTAGGTGTTTTATTTAACGAAAAAAACTCAAACTCTCTTATGTCTAAATCAATTTTAAAGGTTTTTAGATTAATTCATAGAGGTGAAAATATACATGTAATTTTTCAAAATAATGATGATAAAGCCCTATTTATCAATAACAAAATAATTAAAGAAGAGCAATGTGCTTTTACCAATGGATCAGGTATAGATCTTTCTAAGTATTCGTATACGCCTGAACCTGCAGAAGAACCTATAAAAATAATTTTTACTGCCAGAATGGTAGAAGATAAAGGCACACTCGTTTTGATTGAAGCAGCAAAATTATTGGAAAAGGAATTTAAAAACGAAGTCCAATTTTTATTGTGTGGCGGATTAGATACAAACCCCAATGGTATAACAAAAGAAATGTTAGAGGAACTGTGTGACGGTGAATATATACAATGGCTTGGTCATAGAAGTGATATTTTAGAACTATTAAGGAAATCACATATAATGGCTTTCCCATCTTGGTATCGTGAGGGGCTTCCTAAATCTGTAATTGAAGCAGAAGCCATAGGTAGGCCTATTGTAACCACAGATTCTGTAGGGTGTAGAGATACAGTTATAGATGGAGTCAATGGTTTTATTGTTCCTACTAAGGATGCAAATGCTCTTGCTACGGCATTAAAAAAACTAATACTAAATAAAGATATTCGCCAAAAAATGGGTAAAGCTGCACGTATTTTTGCCGAAAATAAATTCAGCATTAACGATGTCATAAAAGTACATTTAGATATTTACAATAGTTTCTTCAAATAACTATTTCTTATATAAAACCTCTTCAATATTCATTTTATGGATAATTACATTTATGTGCCTGTCACAGTGTCGGCTGTGGTAGCTTTTCTGTGTGTCAATTGGTTATATTTCAAGATTTTGAAAATAGCATTTGATAAGAATATTGTTGACAATCCTGATGCAAGAAAGTTACAAAAGACTCCGGTTCCTGTAATGGGTGGATTGGCTGTCTATTTCGGAATCTTGGCAGGAATTTTGTTAGGTGCGATGCTTCATGCCATAGTACAAGATTCTTCTACTACAAGATTAATATCTGTGCTTTGTGCAACTTCAATAATGCTTTATGTAGGTACTGTGGATGATATTATTGGTCTGACTCCAACAAGTCGTCTTGTGATTGAAATTTTCACAATGGTTGGCTTAATTTATTCAACAGGTGTTTGTATAGACACATTTCGTGGAATGTGGGGCGTTTATGAAATAAACTGGTACATTGCAGTTCCTCTTACCGTAATTACCGGTGTTGGTATAATAAATGCAGTTAATATGATTGATGGCGTAAATGGTCTATCAAGTGGATTGTGTATTGTTTGCTCTACCTTTTTTGGTATAGTTTTTTTAAAAAGTAATGATACGCCTAATGCTGTTCTTGCTTTTGCTACTGTGGGTTCATTAACACCTTTCTTTATACACAATGTTTTTGGCGATAAATCAAGGATGTTCATAGGTGATGCAGGTACTATGGTTATGGGTATTTTACTTACCTGGTTTGTTATGTGTTCGCTAAGTAAAAATCATGTGACATCAATATTCCATACTGCATCAAACGTTAATGCTATTGCGTTATCTCTGGCTATTCTTAGTGTTCCTATTTTTGATACTCTTCGTGTTATGGGTATGAGAATGGCAAATAAGAAGAGTCCTTTCAATCCGGATAAAACACATCTACATCACATCTTTATAAATGTGGGTGTCAGTCATTTTATTACAGCTATGAGTGAGATTCTGATTGGTGTTGTGATTGTAGGTATCTGGTTCTTAAGTGTTGTATTAGGTTTAGGATATGAAATGCAGCTTTATATTGTTATAGTATCGGCTATGTTTTTGGTGTGGGGTACATATATATTGCTAAAATATCATGCAGAAAGACATACAGATTTTTTACATCGTCTTACTGAATTTAGCGTAAGGACTCATTTAGGAAGAAAGGAATGGTGGAAAAAACTATCTGCCAAACTTGATGCTCCTGGAGATTACAGTGCTATAAATTTATTTGAGGAAAGTAATTATGAGTCTATTGATGCACGTTTTCAGAATATGGATCCGGAAAATTTTAAAGAGATTGACCGAAAAAAGATTCTGGATTTTATGAAAGGTCGTGCAGAAGTGATGGTTCAAGATATTATGGATAATAGTGGAGCAGAAAAACTGCGTGTTTATACTATTCTATTTGAGGAAAATATGAATGGCACTATTGTAGTATTAAGAGAGAATGAATGGGGTGCGCCAAAAATTGTTGCATTGGCTCAAGACTTGAATACTTTAAAGATTAAACAATTAAAATAGAATGGATATAAATTATAAGGAACTTGATCGTAAGACCATTATGGATTATATAGCTAATAATGGTGGTACGGTATCTGTTGAGGATATTATTAATAATAGTGGTGCGGAAAAACTACGTGTATATTCTATTCTTTTTGAAGAGAAACTGGAGAAGAATTTAGAGGTTATTGAAGAGGGCTATTTAGGTGCGCCTAAGGTGGTGAAATTAGTAAAAGCATAAATGTGGTATGCTATTTGATGACCATTTGTATGATGAACTGACAGAAAAAGCGAAAGCGTCTCCTAGATTACGTATGCATTACGATCTTAGAGATTCTGTAGAAGATAGTTCTATGCGTATGTTGAATGCTCTGGAACCAGGAACGGTTATTCCTATCCATAGACATAACGATACTTCAGAAGAGGTTATATGTTTAAGAGGGGTTGTAGAAGAAATTATTTATGATTCTAATGGCACAGAAATTTCTCGTTATCGTTTAGGTCCATCAGTTGGATGTTTGGCGTGCAAGGTTCCTACAGGAGAGTTCCATACTTGTGTGTCTTTAGAATCCGGTTCCGTGATTTTAGAATTCAAGAACGGCAAATACAATCCGCAAACTACAGAGGATTTTCTTCCCAATCCACCATCTCTACACCCCGCCACTTCCACCGACATCCTCCACCTCTCCCCAAAAGAACCTTCAGAAACACCATCTACACCATTGGAGTCATCCACCCCAAAAGAAACCAAATACACGAAAGACCCGGACCCTCGCTCCTTTGACGGCGGTGACATCCTCCGCATCCCCTAACATAGTCATGATTCCACACAACATACCAAAGCCACCAACCCTTAATCGGGACGGTGGCTTTGCTGTTTTGTTGAAAACTTTTCTTTGTAAATCTATTGCACAACCGACATACATTATATACGTTTGCTCTAAATAAACATTTGATTGATTTAAAATATGGATAAATTATTTATTTGGTCACCGATGTTATTTGGCGCCGTTATAGGTTGGATAGTAGTTTATTTTATGCGACATTTGAAAGAACATTCTCATGAAGCATTAAAAACGATAGCTAGTGTATTCATAAGTGGTGTAGGATTAACGTCACTTACTTTTATAGTAGATTTAGATATGGGCGTAGAAATCTTTCTGTTCTATTTACTAGGAATAGTAATAGGATTTTTTCTTCATTGGTTATACCAGTTAGTGGTATCTTTTTTCTTTAAGGCCAAATTCAGTGATGCATTAGACCAATATTTACTATTCTCTTCATGCTCATTAACATTATCGAATAGAGATAGAATTAGTAAAATAGGTAATAAGTCTGATAAAATTAATTCAGGTTTTCAACTGATGAAAAATAATCTTATTACAGAAGAAGAATTTTTAAATATATACAGAGCAAATATTATTACTGCGGAAGAATATGAGATTTTGGAATCTGAAGGTCTTACAATTCTTGATGTAGAGGTACTTACATTTATTGAAGTTGAAAAATCAAGAAATCGTATATAGGCTACCTAATGAGAGAAAGTGTTTTTTCAATATAGGAAAAGAAATATGGAAGGAATATTTTATAGGAATCATAATAATTGGGCAAACGGTAAACTGCAACTCCTTCCAGAAATGTCATGTTATATTCTCGACATCAATCCGCAGAGTATCGCGATACCGAAGCTTAGGAATGTCCCTGCCAATACATACTCTGTCTTTGCTGTATCTGTGTCTTTGAATCGCAAAATTGATTTAGCAGCAACTATAAAGCCTATTGCTTCGAACTGCCCAAGCAAAACAAATACGATGGTTAGTATTCGCTCCAAATTGCCTATCAACGCTCCAGCATTCTTTATGTTATCACAAGATTCCGATTCACCAACTTGATACTTCTCTAAGATTAACTTTATGAGGATATTGGCAGGTTTTATACACAAGAGAATTGCCAAAATTAAAAGCGGTATAGAGGATGATATGAGCCATTACTAAGCTCAAAAACAATGTGTTATTCATAATTTTCAAATTTTATCTGTTCAAAATAGTTTAGAGCTTCTTCAATACAGTACAATTTTGCAGAAGAAGAATGGCTGTTTACTCCGGGTTGTGAGATTCCTAATTTCTCGGCAATATTTTCCTCTTTAACTGATAATAGTTTATAGAACAAAACCTCACTTTGCTTTTTCGTAGCATTGTTCATTAGAGCGTCTGCCAGAACTGCAATCGTATTCAAAGCTGAAGGATGAATGGTACGATGCTGCCTGCAAGACACTCTTTGAACATGATGAGTCTTCCAACATGACCGTTGCCATCCTGAAATGGATGGATCATACACTCCGCTCTCAGGAAAGTTGCACATTATCCCGGAATAGGCATTAATTTGGCGCGTATTTTAAAATTATCGAAAATGGAAAGAAAAAACATTGAAGAAGTAATCCATCTGTGGATGGCCGACAAGAAACATTACGTAAAGTTATCAACCTATTCAATCTATTCATTAATGACCACCAATCATCTGATACCCGCATTCAAAGGCATATCAGAGCTGACAGAACAGACGGTACAGGAATTCGTACTCTGCAAACTAAGTCAGGGACACAGCCAGAAATATGTGAAAGATATGCTTGTGGTACTGAAGATGATACTAAAGTTCGGCGAAAGAAAAGGGTGGATAGCGCACAGGGAGATGGAGATAAAATTCCCCACCGAACGAGAACGCGTAGAGCTGGAGGTGCTGAGCATAGACAACCAGAAAAAGATAATGCATTACGTTAAAGAGAACTTCTCATTCATGAACCTGGGCATCTACATCAGCCTCTGCACCGGCCTGCGTATAGGCGAAGTGTGCGCCCTGAAATGGACCGACATAGACTGCACACGCGGTGTCATCTTCATTTACAAAACCATACAGAGGATATACATAACCGACACCAACAAAGGACATACTGAACTGGTGATAGACACTCCCAAATCAAAGAATTCCATAAGGCAGGTACCCATTCCGGCAGATCTGATAAGGACGATAAAAAAGTTGAACAAACATATTGACCAGAGCGGATATGTGCTGACCAATTCCTGTAAGCCGATGGAGCCTCGCATCTACAGAAACTACTACAACAAGATGATTCAGATGCTGAACATTCCCAAACTGAAGTTCCATGGTTTACGACACAGCTTTGCCACCCGATGCATTGAGAGCAACTGTGACTACAAGACCGTAAGCGTGCTGTTGGGGCATTCCAACGTAAGCACCACGCTGAACCTCTACGTGCATCCCAACATGGAGCAAAAACAGCGATGCATAGACCAGATGTTCCGCTCCCTCCAGCTCTAACTTCCCCCACACCCTCCCTCAAAAACAAACCAGCCATCAGCTCAACGCGGGCCAATGGCTGGTTTTGTATAGGGATTTGGGAGGGAATCCCAACCGAATCACTAATGTTTGAAGGTAAGCCTCCGATAAAGTGTAGCCTATATTGTATAAACAAACAAGCGCCAAGTAGTAATCTACCTGACGCTTGAATATTTTTGCTTTGGTTATTTCCCTTTGCCCCACTGGGGCCAGAAGAGGTAGGAGCAGAACTGCCAAATGCCTCTGAAAAAACCTTTTACAGACATAACTTCGAACTATTGTACTATCGCCTCCTTAATGCAATCCACAATATAGTGCACATCATCGTCAGTCACACAAGGACCAGCTGGCAAACAAATACCCACCTTAAAAATCGCCTCTGAGACACCATTAAGATATGCCGGAGCAGAAGCATAGACAGGCTGCTTGTGCATAGGTTTCCAGACAGGACGCGCTTCAACCTTCTTAGAAAGCATGAACACGCGAAGAGCCTCAACATTATCATTTGGCTGACAGTCTGTTGTAGCACTATCAACAGCCTTGATCACACCTGCTGCACCACCTACTGCCGAAGTAATCACCTCCTTATAAGCATTCTCCTGACCCACAATCTTCACTGACGGATCAATAGTAGCAGTACACAGCCAGAAGTTAGAATCATATCGACCGTCATCAGGCTGATCATGTAAAGTAATACCAGGAATATCCTTAAGCAACTCACGATACAACTGCTGCACATGCTTATGATGAGCAATATGGTCATCCAGAACTGTCATCTGACCACGACCAATACCAGCACAAACATTACTCATACGATAATTATAGCCAATAGCAGTATGCTCATAATAAGGATAAGCATCACGAGCCTGAGTAGCATACCACATAATCTGATTAGCATCCTCAACAGAACGGCAGATAAGCGCACCACCTCCAGAAGTAGTAATCATCTTGTTACCATTGAACGAAAGCACACCAAAACGACCGAAAGTGCCAAGCATCTGACCATTGAAACGTGATCCCATACCTTCAGCAGCATCCTCTATTACAGGAATACCATACTTGTCCGCAATCTCCATAATCTTATCAATTTGATAAGGCATACCATACAATGCCACCGGGATAATCGCCTTAGGATACTTACCAGTCTTCTCCTTACGGTCAAGAATAGCCTTTTCCAAAAGCTCTGGGTCCATATTCCAAGTATCACGCTCACTGTCGATAAAAACAGGAGTCGCACCCAGATAAGTAATAGGATGCGAAGACGCACAGAAAGTAAAGCTCTGAACACACACCTCATCACCAGCCTGAACACCACAAGCAATCAAAGCCAAGTGCACAGCAGCAGTACCAGCCGAAAGGCAAACCACCTTACGGTCCAGCTTAAAACCATCACTCATCGCATTTGAAAAATCAGCAAGATTCTGCTCAAACGCATTCACATTCGGGCCCATTGGCACCACCCAATTAGTGTCGAATGCCTCCTTCACATATTTCTGTTCCACACCTTCGTCACTCATGTGAGCCAGACAAAGGTATATAGTCTTTCTCTCTTCAGCCATAATATATATTATTGATTTTAAGTTCGATAAATATTACACCAAAACATCAGCCCCACAACAGCAGGACCGATTTGTATCTAAAAACATCTACAGGAAATAGATTGTCAATTATAGAAGTTGATTTGAGTCAATTTGATAAATTCTTCTTTTAAGTTTTCCTTATTATAATGATTCGCAGAAAACTTTAACACTTTGTGAGTATGTGTGTAAGCTGAACTCATCACCTTTGACTGCCAGTCAAACGCGCAAGCCGGACAAGCTAATACCCCTTAAATTATTTCGCCGGCGTAGTGGATATGCTTGCCCAGGACGGTGGCAAAAATCATCTGGATGTCTTTGATAAAACTGTAGTTGCGATAGTAGTAGCAGTTCAGACGAACCTTGTCGGGGTAGATAATATTGTCGTTGTACCAAACCGCAATCTCTTGGTCAGTCATAGCAGAGAAATTAGGAGCATCGGCAAAATTAGCCACCTGTTCATTTTTTCCGGCCTTGATTTGCGCCACAAATTCCGCTATCATTTCATCCTCTACGCGATACTTTAAAGTAGCCGGCCCCGTAATTCCCGGTCGGAGTTTTAGCACATCTCTGTCTGCACCAGTCAGCTTGTCGGCATAACCGGGAACGTCGGGACGAGGCCCCACAAAACTCATGTTACCAATCAGCACATCCCACAGTCCCGGCAGTTCATCCAGTTTGTAATGTCGGAGCTTAGCACCGAACGGAGTGATACGACTATCGCCCGCCACTGACACTGTAGAACCATTATGTGTCACATTCATAGAACGGAACTTATGACATTTAAACAGTTTACCATCTTTACCCACACGCTTCTGCACAAAGAATGCCGGACCGCCCGGCATTTTCACCTTAACTAAGATGGCTGTAATCAATATAACCGGCCACAAAAAACATAGACCGATAAATGCCACTATTCGGTCAAACAAAAATTTTAAGAGCATTATTACGTTTGCTTAACAAATTTAACCTTTTTATATACACCACAAACCAAATTAATACACGTCAAGAATGCAGCGCAAATTGGATTCATTTTCTCTGCATCTCTGAATAGCTTGTAGTGCCATTTTATCAGAGTTTTGTAACCATGTGTACTAATTGAACCGGAACGTCCTCTACGATATTTTGCCAGACATTCGTTAAGTAGATAACAATCTGCTTTATGGCATACTTTTAACCACATAGCATAATCATTATTCTTTTTGATATCTTCTATCTGTATCAGTCCAACATATTCGCTATCATACATTACAGTTAAACAACCCGGCCAACAAAAAGCATACATCCCTGCTTTAGAAACATGATTTGGTCCGAAAATCAACCTTCCTGTATTATCAGACTGCTCATTAATTTCACAATAACTAGTATAAGAAAAGTGATAACCATTAGACAGCATAAAATTAATTTGCTTCTCTAATTTAGTTGGTTCCCATAAATCATCACTATCTAGAAACGCAATCCACTTACCAGTAGCTCTTTTCAGAGCATTATTGCGTGTAATTGCAGCTCCGCTATTCCGAGGATTGCATTCATACTTGATGCGAGTATCATCATCAGCTAAACGCATCACTCGCTCCTTGGTATTATCCGTAGAGCAATCATCTTGAAACAGAATTTCCCAGTTCGTGTACGTCTGAGCCTGAATACTCTTGATAGTCTCCTCCAGGAACTTACCGCAGTTCCATGAAGGGGTTATGATGGATACTAATCCGTTATTGTTCATATATATTAATTTTCTTACAAGTCTTTTGATTCTTACATCTCACCATCACATTTGAGATACTCCCCCTCACACCTTAAATAACTTTCTTCCGTCCTCCCGTATGACCTCCCCAACGTTTTGCAGCCAGTTCTTCAAACAAAATCCGTTGCTCATCAGGCATATTTCCATACTTTATCCGCTTCCGCTGATAACGACACCAATTATTCAGTTTAGTATGCTTATTGGGGAAATGACCTGTTTCGGCTACATGGGCTTTGAGGGCTTCAAAATTGGAATACCAGATATCATCCCTTGTTAAAACCATGGAATTAACGTTTATCTATCATCAGCTTATGGCACTAGCCAATCGCAAGTCTCCATCCATCTTCAATAGAAGAATTACAAAAATCATTAAGAAATAATAATAAGCAGATTCATGTTCTTTCTGATCTGACTGACTGCAAGAAGTCACACCATGAGCATACTTATTACGGAGTTGAAGGCCATTTGAATATTCTGCGTTATTTAAATAGAAATTAATGAAATGACGCTCGTTCGGGCTCAATAAATACTCGTCATACTTGAGCCAACCGTTTGCAACATATGCGTCTATCTCTTTACGTTCCTCTAGATTGCAATGAAAATAAGAGACTTCCATCTGCTTATATAGTTTTCCTAAAACGCTAACTTTTGCGACATTCTGTATTCGTAAGTAACCATCCTCCGAAACTTTGAGATAACCATTCTCTATCAGATAATCTATTCTTGGTTTTTGATGTTCCTCGTAATTAGAGTATGGAACCGTATTCTCATGAACCAACAGATTGTATAACGTGTGATACCTTGAGTTCTTGAATGGATTAACGAAACTCAGAAGTGATTGATCTGAAAAAAGAAGATACATTGGCGTAAATATCTCATTTTTACCGTCTACAATCACAGCATACTTATGCTTCCCATGTATCAGACTTTTAGCCAATGTTATAGGAAGGGGCATCCTCAATTGTAGAAGTTCTGGATCTATTTCTCCTTTATCTACATATAAGTCAAATGACTTTATCACACCTTCCATTTCAGGAGCTATAATTTTGCATTTATTGATAAACGGATCATCTTCACGTGGTAAATTCAAAGTTGCCGACGGGTAACCGTAATCTTCCCTAAAATGCGCCTCATAATATGTTTTTATCAGCTCTTCTATAGTCAAACCTCTTTTTCGTAAATAATCATCAAACATTCTCAACTGATATACGGCTAAAGAGTTCTTATGACGAAAACTATCATTGATACGATACATACCAGAGACATGTTCTGTATTAATTCTTTCCAGGAAATCATCCTCTCTTGGATTATAACACAGCGTCAATAAGTCATTTTCATTAAGATACCCAAAGAAAGACACAAAGGCATTAAACAACTTAGTAGTGTCTAGTTTGTCTAAACATTCTTCGCTATATACAATATTCATTATTAAACCATCTATTGAATATTGTACAGGTAGTATATTTTTCTCCTTTGAAAAAGTAAGCGTAAACCCGACTTGACATTGTGAAACTATTGCAGCCTTCTTATATTCATTTTCCGCCAATACGGGTTCTATTTTCTTGGCTTTTAACCGAATTTCCGGACTTACTTTCAAACCATCCACATCTTTCGACTGCATTATTATTCTAACCAAACCCAATGAAGGACTATCTTGCTCCAAGAACCTTGCAATTATATTTTCTTTCTGCTCCAAATTGAGAGATTTTGGCATGAATAAAGGTCTATGATGAGGTTCTTCTTCTTTAACCCAATAAGCATGAATAAGAAGAGAAGGTGCATTAGCATTGTTCTGCATTTCTCTTGAAAGAAACACATCGAACTTTTCGACAATCCTTTTACACTGAAGCAAATTCTCTAATTGATCAGGATTATCTTCCAAGATCTTTTTCAATCTTTCCTCTGTCAAAAGTTCTAACAAGCCAAAAGATTCAAACACATCCCAGAAATTCTGTCGATAAGTAGAGTTAACTGATTGAAAAAGTTCTGTATAATTTATGTCAGTCGATAGGTTCCTGAAGAACTCCACTATTTGCCTTGGAAATAATTTGGCCTTTGTACAAAAAGCCTCATAGTCATCATCAGTCCAACCCTTCAGCCTTAAAGCATTATCAACAATGAGCAATTTTACGTTATACAGTTCAAGTATATCATTAACATCGCTATATACTTTTCCTACGACATGGGCATCCAACACGTCCTTTGCGCGAGTCAAATGCAACGTATTCCCAAGGTCATTGACTGAATAAAATTTAGCTCTTTCAAACACACTCATGGCAATTTATTTATTACTCATTCAATATCTGCCAAGTCCACTCACCACCTCTGCTTTCAAGTTAGGCTTCATGAACATATGATTATTACCATTAAAATGATAGTAAGCTCCAATAAGGTTAAAATCATTATTCAAACTGAACACGTGACGTGAGGCATAGAAATACCTGATTAGATTTTGTCGTCTTACCTCCTTTGGCCTTGCCTCTATGAAGCATCCATCCTGTTCTTTCTTATTCTCAAAATAATTACAGTCATATATCGAGACTGAAAGGCTCGGAGACAATGGCATTATCACCTCTCCTCCATATTGCACCAAACCACAATATAGGCTCTTTGAATTTTTAACATGAGGAACAACCGTTATTGGAAAATCCGATGTGTAAAAATCAGTCTTTGTGCTTACCCAAAACACAAAGATATTATTTGCCATAATGCTTGCACACTTCACTAACTCTTCATAGTTCATATACGTCAAAGTAGCGTGCAGAGCAGGTTTTTCGCAAACGGCCTTTACTTCCAGATTCTTATAGTCGTCGTTTTCTTCTAAAACAGTCAACATATGCTTGAGCATATCCAAATTTGCCTGTTCGAACCTCATATAGTTATCCACCTCAGCATCTCCAACTACAGGGTGTCTCAGATATTGAGTAGCAATATGTAAAGCCAATTCTTTCTTTTCATCATAATTCAACTTATAATGATCCTTTCCGATTATCCACTCCTCCTTTATCTCATCAATTTGAGACAGAAGTTGACTATATAATGGTTCTATATCTTTTGCAAACAGATCTTTCTCTATTGATAGGTTATTGATATCACTACCTGTTTCCGTTTTTGTTCTATTCACATACTCATCGGAAAGAGTGTACATATCCTCTTTGCAACATACAGACATTAGTGAAGCTCTATAACTTTTACAACACAACTTATCGTATGCATGTATGCTCTTATCATTATTAGAGAATCTTCTAAGATAACATCTGGGGATGTAATGTTGCTTCATAGCAAAATCAGAGTGAGCTGTTCAGAGTATCTAAAATCTGACTTGATGCTGTAAAGGCAACTATTTTTGACCCAACAATAGCAATGAGGCAATTGGAACTTTTTTAATAAAGTACACAATCACACAACTAATGACCAGTTTAATTGTAAAGTCGAAAATTGCAAAAAACGCGCTTGTATCCGATGCAAAAAGTGGTGTGTAAATCGGTGCTATATACTTACCTATGAATATATGTACGATGTATATTCCTAAGGATATGGTTCCAAAATAAGACAACCATCTACAAAACTTATTATCTTTATTCATACAATTCATGGCCAACGCTACAAAAAAAACAGATCCTATTAAAGCTGATATATATCTATATCCATAAGTTATCAAGGAAGAAGGGATGTAACTGGACGCCCATTGAAAAGGAGCCGGTACTGCATGCATCCTCCAGAACAAGGCTAAGAAAAGCCAAATTATACCCAACGAGATAACATAAGCCGGTAAAAACTGCACATTATATTTTCGTAACCAATAACCTAATACATAGAATCCAAAGTAAAGAGAGATAAATTGGAAACCGAGCAATCTAAATTCCGTTACGACCATTACTAAAACTAAAGAAATTACCCCCCCCAGTAATAAATAGCTAGCATTTAGGCCCATTCTCTTACTAATTGATACTATTGTGGTAAAAATGGATAGAATCACAAATAAAACCCACACGAACCAATAGCTAGTATCAGGGTGTAAGAGAACACTACCTAATCGTGAGAGTCCGTCTCCGTTTATTAACGTTTCTATTAAGGTCCATGATATAAAAGGAAGTAACAACTGTCTGGCCTTCCCTATTAGCGAAGATGTCATATAATCCTCTTTATACCCCACATAACCAGAAACCACAAAAAATGCTGCCATGTGGAAGGAATATATGATATTCCATAACAGACGATCTTCAAAATCACCACGTTGTAGAGAATGGCCTAATACAACCAACATTATAAGCAACCCTCTTAGAGCATCCGCCCATATTAGTCTTCTTGGATTCATAGCCTCCTTTAGACTCATAATTAACTATTTTTATTTGATACAGTTTCTATCCCCAACAACTCTACAATTCTCTTCAAAATCGTACTCTTTACGTATAGCGGATATAAAATTTGTTTCAGTCTATATAAGAGCATAAAGCCAAACGATTGACAGCCTCTTTCTCCAACATTTACTTTATATCCAAGTCGTTTCATTCTTTTTACCACATTAGGTAAATACTTTCCTTGTACGACCATGTGACAAATCTGAAGAATGTTCCGCTCATTATAAATACCACATATCGGATCCGATGATTTTGCTGTCTGGATTTCTACATTCCTGTCAACTTCGAACTTCCATGGATTATAGTCTTCTTGTCCTACAACATTCATGAAATAATCTTTATTCCATATTGCAGCCATTAGACTCACACCATATCTAAGGTTTGCCGGTATTATTCTTTCCCCTTTACTCTTATTAAAATATGGAGTCGTAAATTTTGACAATGACAAAAGCTTATAATACTTAATCTCATTTGTCTCCATTGTTTTCAAGACATCTTCTATAACTGAGGTCTCAACTTTTTTAGAAATAAAAAAGTCCTCCAACATAAAACAAACATATTTAGTATTAATTGCTTCTAATGCTTTTCTAGTACGCGTACTCCATTGAGCATCTTTACCACAATTAATAACTCGTACGCCTTCATACTGGAAGTCATCAATATTATTTGCTAATACTGTTTCATAAGGACAATCAGGCCAATTCAACTTCTTACAATTAAAGAAGTCATTCCACATATCTCTATATCCATCGTATGAGACGACCAGAATAGTAAGATTATTTTTCATTTCGATTACACTTTTTCCCAAGAATGGGTTTTAAAATTATAACGTTTGATTACTTTCGCAGGATTACCTACAGCGATCGAATAAGGTGGAATATCACGAGTGACTAATGCTCCTGCACCAATAATACTCCAAGATCCTATAGTAACCCCCGGCATTATTATTACTTTTTCTCCAACCCAACAATATTCACCAATATTTACTTCTTTACAGACAAGTTCCTGTTTATGATATATTCCCTTTTCCGGATTAATACCATGGCTTTCTGACATAATAGTAACGAATGAGGCAAATCT
The DNA here is from genome assembly GCA_045660365.1 of Bacteroidaceae bacterium. Taxonomy (GTDB): domain Bacteria; phylum Bacteroidota; class Bacteroidia; order Bacteroidales; family Bacteroidaceae; genus Colenecus. The sequence goes on along the minus strand of JAZRDQ010000009.1, from coordinate 105,895 downwards.
GGAAAAGTCTCCTATGTTGACATCTGATCCACATAGAATGGTGCAATAATTTCCCATTGAAGTATAGTTACCTAAAGAAATTTGCCCCAATCTTCCATTCTCATCATTATAGCACTCCAATCGACAAAATCTACCTAACCTTGAGTTGTTTCCTATTGTGATTGACTTTGGCTCATTGACCATTAAATGTCTTCTAACAAAAACATTTTTCCCAACTTTCTTAAAGCGAAATAATTTTAGCCCATTAAAGAAGTAAGAATATAATACTTTTATAAATTGAATAATACTGTTTTTAGTCATACTGTTTTCTAAACCCAACAATGTTTATCAAAAGAATATGTTTTGATAACTTTTGCAGGATTACCCACAGCAATTGAATACGGAGGAATATCTTTTGTTACAACAGCCCCAGCTCCAACAATGCACCATTCACCTACAGAAACTCCAGGCAGTATAATACATTTCTCGCCAAGCCAACAATTGTTTCCAATTACAGTTGACTTGCCTGTCAACTCTTGTAAACCATATCGGACACCTTCCTCAGGATTCATACCATGATTTTCAGCCAATATACTAACGTAACTAGCTATAAGAGTACCTTTACCTATTTGAATATCCCCTCCAGCCAAAGCGGAAAAGTGATCACAAATATAACAGTTCTCTCCGATAGTAATCCTGCCAAGTCTTTGCTTAACTTGGTAACAAGATAAGCGGCAATTCCGTCCTATCCTCACTGAGTCCTGTAAAGAAATACCCCCCCCATTATCAACATGTAACCCTTTGCAGATGTATATATGGCGTCCAATATTTGCTATTTTTATCATACTGATAGGGTTTAGTACGTAAGTGAGAAACGTTTTAATCAGAGTTTTCATAATCACTCAATCATCAAACCTCTCTTAATAAATTCTTCTAAACTCTGAAGTTTAGAGTCCTTTTCAGAAGTAATTACATTCTCCCAACCTCCAATAAGTTCTACTGGCCACTCTACATTAATATCTGGATCGTTATAACGTATACCAGAGTCAAATTCTGGAGCATATTTATTAGTACATTTATATGAGAATATAGTATCATCCTCCAATGCTAAAAAACCATGGGCAAATCCTTTAGGTATATATAACACATCGTGATTGTATTCTGAAAGTTCAAATCCCATCCATTTTCCAAAAGTAGGGCTACCAAAACGAAGGTCCACAGCAACATCAAAAACAGCACCTTTGATTACTCTGATAAGTTTACCTTGCGAAAATTTCTGCTGGAAGTGTAACCCTCTAATTGTTCCTTTCTTAGACTTGGACTCGTTAAACTCAAAGAATTTCACAGGAAGATTATTTTCTTCGTACAAATGTGCCTCAAAATCCTTTATAAAATACCCACGTTCATCCTCAAAAACATGGGGATGGATCAGTGTCAACCCTTCAATCGGGGTCCTTTCTATAGTTATTGCCATAATTATACTAAATTATTGTTTTCATCCAATTGATTGTCTGAAGAATTCCCTCTCTATACGTCACACGAGGAGAATAACCAGTATCTTCAACAAGTGACGTTATATCAAACCACTCCTCCTCATATCTTGTTCCATCATCTGGTCTGGCACCTATTTTCACTTTTTCTGGCATTCCGCAAATATCACCAATTACATTCAAAAAATCAGCTAGGATTCTAGGTTGGCCACTACCCAAGTAATATGAATTCTTTCTTGTTTCCTTTTCTCCTAAAAGATAAGCGGCATAAACCAAGTCTTCTATATAGAGCAAGTCATAAATCTGCTGTGCAGGGCCAAACAATGCTTCGTTACCTGTAAGAAGTTCTTTTATAGTGTATCCAACAATATTCCCATTAATACTATAAGGACCGTATAAGTTAGAGAATTGCATCCATACATAATCTATATTTTGCTTCTTGCACTCAATATCAACCAGACAATGGGTAAGATGCTTACAAATGCCATATATATTATTTTGAGCCTTTGCAGAAAGGTTTAGAATGTTTTCAGCAATCTTCTCTGTAACTGTACCAGCGAACAAAATCTTTTTGCACCCCAAAGATGATGCTACTGCAACCGCATCACATGCATACTTAACATTATTAAGCTGTGTGGCATAATCTGCTCTACCAGCCCCTCCTGCAGCAATCCATGCAAGATGGTAGAAAGTATCGTAGTCTCGACCTTCTACCTTCTCTGACAAAGAAGACAGACTTGATAAATCACAGTAAATAATGGATAAGTTATCAAATTCATTAAGCATGGAGATATTTTCATTCTCATCCTTTATAATTGCTGTAACATGTATTCCATTTTTTTGCAATTCTCGAATTAACCAGTATCCAACAAATCCATTGGCTCCGGTTACGATTACTTTCTTCATAATTACTTCTCTATAAACTTATTAATTTCCTCCACACAAAGCCCATAAACATCCTCAGTCTGATATCTCTTGTACCAATCCACAACTAGTTCCATACACTGTTGCATATTCATACGAGGATACCATCCAAGACGACTCTTGGCCTTGTTGATATTAAGCATAAGCAAGTTTGCTTCATGAACAGCATTAGGATCTGAAGAATCTTTCAATTCTCCTGAACCATAGTTCTTGATTACCTCAGAAGCAACCTCCCAAACAGTAGAAACGCCCTCTGCCTCAGGACCAAAGTTCCAACCCTCACAATACTCTGTAGGGTTATCCCACATCAATTGTGCAAGAAGCATGTATCCAGAAAGAGGTTCAAGCACATGTTCCCATGGACGGACAGCCTTAGGAGAACGAATATCAATCACCTTACCAGCTTCCAAAGCACGGATGCAGTCAGGAATGATACGGTCTTTTGCCCAATCACCACCACCAATCACATTACCAGCACGAACACTAGCAAGTGAAACGGTATGCTTCTTTCCATAATCCTCTGGATTGAAGAAAGAACGTCTCCAAGACTGGATGGCAACTTCACAAGCTCCCTTTGAAGAAGAATATGGATCATATCCGCCAAACGGATCTGTCTCAACATATCCCTCCAAGGTCTCGCAATTATCGTAACACTTGTCGGTAGTAATCATCACGCCCACCTTCACACTTTTGGTAGCACGAATAGCTTCCATAATGTGAATGGTTCCCATCACATTGGCCTCATAAGTCTCTACAGGAATATCGTAAGAGAGACGAACCAAAGGTTGAGCTGCAAGATGAAATACAATCTCAGGTTGGTATTCTGCAAAGACTTCCTTCATCTTCTGACCATCGCGGATGTCAGCACGGATATCTGCCTTTATCTTGCTTCCAATACCAGAGAGAACAAAGTTGTCCTTCTCCGAATAAGGATCAAGACCAATACCCACTACCTCAGCTCCCAACTCATGAAGCCAAATAGAAAGCCAACTGCCCTTGAAACCGGTATGACCAGTCACAAGAACGCGTTTGCCTTTATAGAAATTATTGAATATATCTATCATATTAAATATTACTTTGTTTACGATACTCAAGACTTGGAATCTCTCTATCCCAACGTTTCCATGGAGCACTATTATTTGCCAATAATTTTTCTAACATATTTTTTTCTCGAATGTTATCCATACATTGCCAAAAGCCCTCGTGAATATAGGACATCAACTCTCCTCGTTTTGCAAGATTTTCAAGTGGAGTACGCTCAAACACACAAGCATCTCCATCCAGCAAATCAAATACCTCAGGCTGAAGAACCATATAACCGGCATTAATAGGAGCACCGTCCGATGCATTCTTTTCACGGAACGCACGTACAGCCTGATCTTTGGTTATATCAAGCACACCCTTATCCTGTGCCATCTTTACAGCAGTAAGAGTAGCCAACTTACCGTGAGACTTATGGAACTCTATGAGCTTATCGATTTCCACATCACAAACACCATCACCATAAGTCATCAAGAACGGCTCGTTTCCAACATACTTCTGAATACGCTTGATACGACCGCCTGTCATAGTATTATAGCCAGTATCCACAATGGTTACCTTCCATGGTTCCATGTTGGTTTGGTGTACAGTCATTTCATTCTTACCATTGCGGTAGTCGAAAGTAACATCAGAGTTATGCAAAAAGTAGTTCGCAAACCACTCCTTGATATACTCCTGCTTGTAACCTGCACAGATTATAAACTCAGTATGGCCATAGTAGGCATACTCTTTCATAATATGCCACAAGATAGGCATACCACCAATCTCAATCATTGGCTTAGGTTTGAACTGAGATTCTTCAGATATACGGGAGCCAAAGCCTCCGGCTAAAAGAACTACTTTCATTATATCTTTCTGTAAAGTTATTGTAACATTTTCTTATATAGTTCAACTTCCTTACCCACAGTTTGTGCTTCAAAGAACCTATCATTCACATTTTCCACACATGGGGTCAAGCTAGCTGTCAGGGTCGCTAAATCAGATCCGTCCGATTCGTTACTTATCAAGGCTACATTCTTAAAATCCTTTAATACAGCTCTACACACTGAAATGTCGGAAGAAATCACAGGAATACCAAATGTTGCCATTTCACATGCCATAACACCTTGGGCATCACAACGGGTTGGCATTAGTGCGCATTTTGCAGTATTAAGAAGTTCTACAATTTCATGCTGATTTAGATACCTCTCTATACGTTCAATATTATCTGCTTTCTTATAATGGTTAAAGAACTCTCCTTTACCTACAAGCAAAAATTTCTTATCTGGGTTGGCAAATGCAAATTTATTAACTAAGTCTATAGCAAATTTCGATGTATCAAGCCCATTTCTTATCGTGATATAATCATACTTTTTAAGTCCCTCTACGTTATACCTCATGGTCTCGTAGTTTTTTGAAACTGAGTTATAAATAATAGAAGTACGTCCTGCCAATAGTTTAGGATCTATCCCTACATTTTTAATAAAGACATCGTACATCCACTCACTGACAAAGACAAGCTGTAACTTACTAATATTAGCCAATATATATTTCTTCCACAGTTTTAATTTAATAAAGTCATATACCGGGATTATTGAGTCCTTTAAAAGACTTTTCTTCTTGTAGTCATATTCTTTGGGATATTCTTCTGTTATTTTCATAACCTCATGGCCATGATAGAAAAATACGATTTTAGAAAACAATTTATCGTATTTTTTAAGGAACAGGTAATGATTCTTCAAATTAGCTGCATGGCACACTAAAATATCGTATGACACTGTCTTATCTTCCTTAAATTCATTCAGCGATATTACTTTAATCCCATCCTTAATATATCCATGTTGTGTCTTAAAGTTAAGTACCGTAACATCAATATCCCAATTATTTAAATATGACACATTCCTTGTGTGCACATAATTTAGTGTTATACTACCATTTAAATCTGGATAGCCTCCACATAAAACTAAAATCTTCATATTCTTTACCTATTTAATCGAATAACACTTCTCCACATATCAGCCTTATCCTTATCACCTATAACAGAAAACTCTAATACGCGGGTATAAGCACTTAGCCTCTTTATAAAATTATATATTTTTACATATACTTTTCCATAGTGCTTACTGAAAAAATATTTTGCACTCTGACTTTGTATCCGAAGTTTATTTTCGCTTGGCAATTTAGGAGAATCCTTAGAACTTTGACCTCCTAGATGAATAATTGATGCAGAAGGTACCGAATATATCGAACCGAACTTTGAAGCTCTTTTACACAAATCTGTTTCCTCAAAATACATGAAGAATTTTTCATCAAATCCGTTCAGCATTTCAAAGTCAGCCTTCTTTATCATCAAATCAGCTCCAGATACATATGCAACCTTTAAAGGTTTCTTTGAATAATTGAAGGTTGTATTTTTCCCGTACAAAATTTTTCCAGGAATCTTTACCAACAACTCATTAATTGCATAAGATATTGAAGGAAAGAACCTTTCAAAAGAAGATGTAGGTAATTTTTCTTTTGACACTAAATTTCCCCCACATATTACGGCATCCTTTGTATCCTCTAGGAAACTAAATAAATGATAAATAGAATCTTCAAACAATATTGTATCAGAGTTCAGAAAGAACAGATACTTTCCTAGCGCAACCTTTGCACCAATATTATTAGCGATACCAAAACCATGGTTTTCATTCTCGTAAATATAAGTAATTCGTTTATCTTGTTGAAAAAACTCCTTACTACCATCATTGGAATTATTATCTACCAATATAACTTCAAAAGCTATCCTCTTCGTAAAAGAGAAAATACTATCTATACACTCCCTTGTCAAGGATAATGTATTATAATTAACAATAATAATAGAAACGTCTATTGTCTTCATTCTCTAACTTTTATCACCTTAGCAGGAACGCCTGCAATTATTGAATTCGAAGGATAGTATCCACGACAAACCGCCCCAGCTGCAACCACACAACCATCCTCAATTATAGTTCCATCCAATATTGTCGCTTTAGCCCCAATCCAACAGTCATTTCCAACAACAATACCTTCATGAGTAACACCCTGCTCTCTTATTGTTTTATTTTTATCTGCAAAAATGTGATTCTCAGAATGAAATGAAACATAATTGCCTACCATTACGTTATCACCCAAAGTTACTCCCCCCGCACAACCATAAAAACTATGAGTTCCTAATCCAGTGTTGTGTCCAACAATTAAACCTTTACCTAGCTTATTCAATAAACTTGTACACTGAATTACTGTATTCATCCCGACGGAACAGCCATCTCCAAATACAACTCCGTCTCGTGATAACGCATCGACGTATGCATTTCGATAAATTACAAACCCTTTACCAGCATGTAGTTTTGATAGACACTTTACACAACTAGAAGGATGTATAGAATAAAATTTACCTGTTTTGCAGAAACCGAATACTTTATATATTACTTTAAGTTTAAAGTAATGTAAAATCAAATATCCCAAAGGGATACCACTCTGCATAAGAGCTATTAGCTTACTTGTAATTTTCATTTATCTCACTATAAAATCTCAAAACTGAATGAACATTCGATTCAATAGAATATAACTTTCTGACAACATTTTGAGCCCGTTCTATCATCGGATAGTACTGCTCAATATTTTGAAGTGTTAAATTATACATTACTCGAGTCATCTGTTCATTATCAGTAAACCTTAAGGCAATTTCTTTTCCTGTTTCATTGAGGCCATTATCAAACTGTTCCTTTGTTCCTCCTGTATCACGTCCTGCGACTAAGCATCCATTGAACATAGCCTCTGCTGTAATACGACCAAAACCTTCAAAATGAGAAGGGACAAACATACAGGTAGCTTCTTGCATATAATTCTTTACAGTTTCAATATCCTGCTTTCCAATAATTTTAACTAACGATTGCGCTTTACTACCCAAAAGGATAGAGATCATACGGTCATACGTTTCTGAAGTATAACCTCCAACAAGATATAATTCAAAAGGAGCATCAACAAGTTTACAATATTCAACATAGGATGCGAGTAAATCAAAAACACCTTTGCACTCCATCAGAAAACCGACAAAAAGGAAATAAGTTTTTTTAGATGCAACAAACCTATATTCATTTTCATAATATACTCCATCATAAATAGCCCTACATTTATTTCCTAAATTAAAGTGTTTTTTTACATCTTTGGTTATTGTGATTGTATACGAATCTTGTAACTTCTTCCTTAAACTTGAAAAAGAAGGGAATGGTTTAATATTGAAATCTTTATCTACGTATTCACGTACATGCCAAACATGTGGTATATTTAATTCCTTAGCAGCCCGATAACCGATAGTAATTGGCGAGACATTAGTATGTATAATATCAGGTCTAAATTCTTTAATTGCCTTCTTAACTTTGGAATAATTAATGTAATTTTCCGCAAGCAGAGCAAGTAATGGTACATAATATAACATATCTCTACATGTGTGGAAAGAAGGATAATTCGAGTTTCGATACCGAATAATCTCATATGGAATTCCTTCTTTATCCATTACATCACAATAGTAACCCTTTCTAGTTGCAATTACCTTACACTCTACTCCTTCATGTTTTAATCCTCTAATCAACTGAAATAAAGAATAAGTAGATCCTTCAAGGGCTGTAACTGTTATTAAAAAAACTATTCTCATCTACTTTTTATCAGTTTGTTTTTAATTTGATATAGAATCTTATTAACAATATTTCTCTCATCTGGCGCAAGTCCCCAAGCATAAATTGATATCGAATATAATGGAACAGAAATAACAAAAGTTAATAAAAACCGATAGTGACAATCTAATAAATACGTTATTAAATAGCACGTTACTATTAAAACTATAATAGGGAAAATTTCATACATAAAAACTCTCGAAACAAAGCCCTTAACATCTAAGCCTGCTGTCTTAAATAAAAACGGTATTCTCAATATAGAAGATACAAATTCCACGACAACATATATTATACATGATAACATCACGTTATTTCCACTCAAAAATGAAAAGAGGACAAATAGTAAAGTGGAAAATTTTACCGTATAAATCACTACAGAATAGCGCTTTATATCCCCAATAGCCTGATTAGCTGAATTTAGTCCTATCGTCAACATATCCATGCAAGTAGCTAATAATGCCATACGACAAAACATAACAGAATATTCTGGGACGGTACCTAGCCATAACTCTAAAAGCTGAGGCATCTCAAAAACAGATGGAATGACCATTGCGGTTAACATGAAGAATGCAAACTTACTTTCTATCTCCGAAAAACGCAGCATCTTATTTCTATCTCCAGCCCCCTCAGCTTTCATTAACTGCGGATTAATCGCATTTAAAAGAGACTGGGATAGAGTAATCACAGCACCAGATACTTGAAGAGCAAGGCCATAAGCCGCATTCACTGCAGCTCCCATAAATTTATTGATAATGATGGCGATCCCCTGAGATCGTCCAGTAACACAGCCTATTGTATATATAGTCCATGTTGCAAACCCCATAATCTCCTTGACTAGTGGTAGACTCACTTTTTTGATATTTATATTCTTACATTCTAAATATCTGTTTTTTGCATAAATAATCCAAGCCAGAAGATTAAATAGATATATACAAACTAACGTTGTTCCGTAAAACTTTAGTTTATCATAAGCTATATAAGATAGACCTATAGCAATAACTAGCTTGAGTAAGCCGTCTACAATCTCAATAATAGAGGTATATACAATATTCTCATGTGAAATTATAGAAGCCCTATAGGGAGATGAAATAAATGAAACAACTAGAACTGCAACTGTCGTCTGATATAAATATTTTGCGGCCCCTAAACGTTCCTCTGGAATGATTAAAAAACCATTAAACAAAAAGGGGAAAATTACTTCTAATATAACAAAAATAGCTATTGCTATTATGAGATGTATAAAAAAACTAGTATTAAATACCTCGGACATTCGCCAATTATCTTTTATTCCCTGAGATACAGACAAATACCTTTGAGTTGTTACAACTAACGCATTTGACATGAAAGAAATCATTGAAACGACACCTGCAATCAAAGTATATATACCATAATCATCAACCCCAAGATTCTTTAATATAAATCTAGTAGCGATAAGACTAAACAACATATTAGCTATAGACCTAACATATTGCGCTATAGTATTTATTATTATTCTATTATGACTTTTCATTTATACCTTAGAAACTCTATATAAACTCTTTTTATTCTGTTTGGCTAAATAAATCAATAAAAGGATATATGGTATTGATGCCGGATCTGTAGCAGTAAGTAGAGAAAAAACGGAGTATATACCTATCTCAAATAAATATGCGACTAAAGCTAAAGAATATACAGAAGGGTTTGCCCAGGCAAAGTCAAGATACCTCTTAAAAAAACGACCAAACAAGAATGGAAACAAAACAACACCAAACACACCAAAATCAAAATAATGATACAAAGCATTAGTGTACGCATAATTAAATTCAGATTGCACACCATTTCCAACTGTGATTTCATTATTCTGTAACATCATAACTGTCTTTTCCGTTATATTCGGTAATTGTAAACCAGTAAGATGCCTAAGAATTCGCTCCATAAAACTCTCTAATCCACCGAATGTTGCTCTACCAAACTTGAAACCATCTATATTCTCTACATAATCATGATCTAAAGCATATTCAAAAGCACGAAAAGAACCAGTACAATAAGTGCAAATTTGGGTTACAGATTTTTCGATACCAGCTGACATTGATTCTTTATCTAATTCATCTGCTCCGAGTCTCAAAACCGACGTATATGAAAACAATAAGAATAAACTTATAAAACCAATAGCTACACCCAAAAGATGCTTAAACTTAAAATTTAATGCAGTAGAGGTGTCTTTAGCTTTATTAAAGAGAGTATTTCCTATAACTATAAAAGCAAAATAAAATACCAACATCATTGCTCTTGTTCTACCTCCTGATATAAACATAAAAGGTATTATGAATAGAGATAGAAATACTATGTGTTTTAGATTTCTTTTATATACTAGAAGATAACAAAATAAGAATAAAGATAATTCATAAGCAGGCTGTAAAAGATTTACATAAATAAATGCAAGAATTGGCTTCCCTTCGAACATCGCTGTATAAAAGTTCTGTCTCAAATAGCCAAGATTATACATCAGCACAAAAGATCGCTGTTGATAGGTCAGAAACCAAGTAATTACAATAATGCAAATCATTGCAATTATATATATCTTAGATGACAAGAACTTATCTATTCCAAAATCGAAATTTACAGCATATAAAGATTTATACTTATTACGTTTTGACAGAAATCCTATTGTAAAACTTACAATATTTAAAATTAGTAAAACATAAACATACGGTGATACTGGAAAAAGCCCATATGGATTGAAGGTAGAAACAAGCAAACAGAGCGACCAAAAAGATAGTATTAATATCCCTGAACGACATGCTATTTTATTCATGCGACTTCTTTGTAATAGCATGAATAAAAGAACATATATAACTATTATAACTACCGCCATCTATTATTATCCGTAAAATATGTCTGAACCACGTAATTATTATCGATTTTTTCCAATGCATCTCGCTGGAATTCCTGCCCATATTTCATTATCTCCTGTTGAACACAGGAGAACTGAGTTTGCCCCTATTATAGAGCCTCGACCAACAACTAAATCTTCTTTAAACAAGACTTTACATCCAGCACCTAGAATAGCATCTTCTTTAATTAATACCCCCCCCTTGCAGGTAGCCAAGGCTTAGATAAACCTATTGTTACATTCTGATATATCTGAACATTATCTTCAATCGTAACTTTTGGATGAATAACTGTTCCTGGTGCACGATGAACAAATCTAACATTTTTACCAATTACAACTTCCTTAGGAATTTCCACTGACAGAAAAGCTAATATCATATGAGCAATTGGATAGAGCAATCTATTTTGTTGTAGGTACACTAATTTTTCAACAACATTTCTTTTCATAGAACAATCAATTATTCTTACTTCAACGAATCCGCAATTCGAGGACAAGCCAAACCATCACCATAAGGATTAACTGCCTGAGACATCTTAGCATAAGCCTCAGCATCCTCAAGGAGAGTGCTCACCTCATTCACAATCTTATCATAATCAGTACCCACAAGGTGTACAGTACCGCTATCCAAAGCCTCAGGACGCTCTGTAGTATCACGCATCACGAGAACCGGCTTACCAAGACCTGGAGCCTCTTCCTGAATTCCGCCTGAGTCTGTTAGAACTATAGTAGCCTTTGACATCAAGTGTACGAACTCAAGGTACTGGAGTGGTTCAATGAAGAAGAAGTTAGGACGAATAAGATCCGCACCAAACACTTCGTGAATAGGTTTACGCACGTTAGGATTCAAATGCATCGGATAAACGAAGTCAACTTCTGGGTATTTCTCAGAAAGATCCTTCATTGCAGTCACCATACGGATGAAACCGTCACCAAAGTTCTCACGTCTGTGACCAGTGATAAGAACTAACCTCTTTCCGTCTGCCAAACGAGTTACATCATAACCGGCATTGAGAAGAACAGCATCCTGCTCCTTAGCAATTGCCTCATCATTCTTTAGTTTGTTTACTACATAGTGAAGAGCATCAATAACTGTATTACCTGTTACGTAAATCTTTCCCATTGCTTTCTCCTCAATGAGGTTCTTCTCGGAGAGAGGTGTTGGTGAGAAATTGTAGGTAGCAATACGACCTGTAACCTGACGGTTCATTTCCTCTGGCCATGGACTATATATATTGTGAGTGCGAAGACCCGCCTCTACGTGTCCTACTGGAATCTGTGCATAGAATGCTGCAAGAGCTGCTGCAGTAGAAGTGGTAGTGTCACCATGCACAAGCACCACATCTGGACGGCACTCCTTGAACACATCACGCATACCAGTAAGAATACGTACTGTTACATCTGTCAAGTCTTGACCTTGCTTCATTATATTTAGATCTATGTCAGGTGTAACTTCAAATATTTTGAGTACTTGATCTAACATTTCTCTATGCTGACCTGTTACACACACGATTGTTTCAAATTCATCTGCTCGTTTCTGAAACTCCTTCACAAGCGGGCACATCTTAATTGCTTCTGGTCTTGTGCCGAAGACTAGCATTATTTTTTTCATATCATCATTATATTTATACACGATTTTAGACTCTCTGTCCAATACGGTACGGTTATTCCAAAAGTCTCTTTGATTTTGGTTTTGTCGAGTACAGAATATGATGGTCTCTTTACAGGGCTTGGAAATTCATTACTGTGACAGGGTTGAATATCGCAAGCGGTGGTGCCGTTGTATAGGGCTATCATCTTTGTAAAATCATACCAACTGCATACGCCTTCATTGCTGTAGTGGTAGATGCCTGTTTGACTGCCATCAAACTTTGCAAGAACAATTGTTATAGCCTTTGCCAAATCAAGTGCGTAGGTGGGTGTTCCTACTTGATCAAACACAACCTTAAGTTGTGGTTTGGTAGCGGTTAAATTCATCATTGTTTTGCAGAAGTTCTTTCCAAACTCACTATATAACCAAGCTGTACGTATTATTACGTGTTTGCAGTTGGTAGCTTGTATTTTCTGTTCGCCGTGTAGCTTGGTTAGGCCATAGACTCCTGTTGGAGTTCCTGTTTGGTCTTCTTTACAAGGAGTGTTGTATGGTTCTGCTCCGAAAACGTAATCTGTAGATATGTGGACTAGAAGACCATCTACCTCTTTCATTGCCTTTGCAAGGTTTTCAGGAGCAGTAGCGTTGAGTGCTTCAACCAGTTCGTATTTATCAGGATCTTCTGCTCCATCTACGTTTGTCCAGGCAGCACAATTTACTATTGCATTTATGTTATGCTCTTTAACTATGGCTCTTATTGCTTCAAGATTTGTAATATCAAGGTATGTGGTTTCAAATCCTTCTACCTGATTTACGTCTGTGAAGATATATGTGTCTTGGCTCTCTTTTGCTAGAATACGCATTTCATTGCCCAACTGTCCGTTGGCACCGGTAACTAGTATCTGCATTATTCAAACTAACTTCGTTGATTTTAGGCTGCACCTCTGCATAGTTCAAACAAGTTTGACTCTGCACTCGGTTTGCACTAAAATTCAGGATAAAGATTCATATCTATTGAGAAAGGACTGTCAAAGTCTTTTAGGCAAAGATGTTTCAGGTCTTTTTCTGAAAGGATGGCTTTATCCATTGGGATTTGCCAATCTATACCTAAACTGTCGTCTTTAATGCTTATGCCACCATCGGCTTGTGGTGCGTAGAAGTTATCGCATTTGTACTGGAAGATTGCAGTTTCTGATAGAACTGCAAAACCGTGTGCAAAGCCACGTGGTACAAAGAACTGTCTGTGATTCTCTTCGCTAAGTTCTACTACTACGTGCTGTCCGTAGGTGGGGGAACCTTTGCGGATATCTACTGCTACGTCTAATACTTTACCTTTTACACAACGTACTAGTTTGCTTTGTGTGAATGGTGGTGCCTGGAAATGCAGACCTCTCATTACACCGTAGCTTGACATGGATTCGTTATCCTGTACAAAGTTTACAGGACGTACTTTTTCTTCGAATTCACGCTGTGAGAAGCTTTCAAAGAAGTAGCCACGTTCATCACCAAATACTTTTGGTTCAATGATTACAAGGCCTTCTATTGCGGTTTTGATTACTTCCATAACGTCTTAAACTATCTATTGTATGGATACTAACAATGGGAATCAAACGGGTGGTTTGGTTCGCTGCGGTTAGTTAAGGTCAAAATTTTTGACCTTAGTATTTGTATTGCTGTTTACTATTTACAATATTTATTTTTGTGCTAACTTGTTAAGTTCTTCTTTTATAATAGATGCTTTATCTGTAAGGTTAGAATGGTAGATTAGGTGAATATATGCTACTCCTTGTTCTGTTTCAATTGTTATAAGATCGTCTATCAAACAATCTTTTGGAAATAAAGAGGCTCCTTTCTTGAAAAGGATGCTAAACAATCTATTCCTATATTCAGCCGGTGTTAAATCATGAGAATCTCTCATCTTTGGGATGGGATTAATTTCATCACAATAGTAATAAAATATGCAGTCCGGATTCTCGTGTAGAATTCTTCCAATTTGAAGCACTACACGGTTTAATGTATTCCAATTTGCACGTAAATCGCCACTTTGTCTGAATAAGGTAACATCTACTAATTCAACATTGCCCAGTTGATTTGACAATTCTGCTCCTAAAGATTCCTTTGAAAATGTAGAAAGGGATACTCTTAGTTCGTTTTTCTCATGATATTTGATTGAAAATGTGATTTCCATTACAGATTAACGGTAAAAGTGCATTCTGTCATTTTAGATAATTTTTCTTGCTGAGCAAGTTTGTGCTTTCTTAACCCATCAACAAAGTTCAGCAACTTTTTAGACGAGCTGCTGATAACAACCGATGTGTTCTGTTTCTTGTTATTCATTGTAACTTACTCTTTAGTTTAATATTTCTCTGCAAAGATAGTATTCAAGTTCCTAACTTGCAAGCTATTGTATTAGTTTTTCTACCTTTAAAAATGAATCCTTAAATAATCCTTAATGGGTCAGATTAAGGATTCTTGGCGAATGAATGTATTGCTATGGTAGTTTTGCAGAATGGAGTGGGGTAGAGGGTGCTTAAAGTGAAGTAACCGTAATTTTTGGCAAAAAACAATATTGGAATATGGTTTTGTTGTTTGATAATAGTTTTGTTTGACCTTCTGATTTTGACCTTTTTGTAATTTGTGGGGTAGTGGATGAACATGTAATACAGAAAAGTGAAGTTTTTTTTGGTTGATATGTTGTAGATAATACTTAACTTTGCATAAATTTGGTTTTACATATAAATAAGGTATATGAGAATATTGATTACAGGTGCAGCTGGCTTTATAGGCAGTAATTTGGTTAAGGCTGTTTACAAGAGATATGATAATCCGGAAGTGGTGGGCATAGATAATATGAACGATTATTATGATGTTCGCCTGAAAGAGGAGCGCCTGAAAGAGCTGGAACAGTATCCAAATTTTAATCTTGTTCGTGGAAATATAGCCGATAAGGCTCTGATTGATAATATTTTTGCCGATTTCAAACCTCAGGTGGTAGTGAACCTGGCTGCACAGGCAGGTGTTCGTTACAGTATTACCAATCCGGGTGCTTATATAGAGGCTAATCTGATAGGTTTCTATAATATCTTAGAGGCTTGCCGTCATTCATATTCTCAGTACGAGGGCGGAGTGGAGCATCTGGTTTATGCATCGTCTTCATCGGTTTACGGTTCAAACAAGAAGATTCCTTATAGTACAGACGATAAGGTGGATAATCCTGTTTCACTGTATGCTGCTACCAAAAAGAGCAACGAACTGATGGCTCATGCATATAGCAAGCTCTACAATATTCCATCTACCGGACTCCGTTTCTTTACTGTTTATGGTCCTGCAGGTCGTCCTGATATGGCCTATTTTGGTTTTACCAACAAACTGGTAAAGGGCGAAAAGATTCAGATTTTCAATTTTGGAAACTGTAAGCGCGATTTTACTTACGTGGACGATATAGTGGAGGGTGTGATTCGTGTTATGCAGAAGGCTCCGGCCAAACAGGTGGGTGAAGATGGTCTGCCTGTTCCTCCGTATGCAGTATATAATATAGGTAATAATCAGCCTGAAAATCTGCTTGATTTTGTTACCATACTGCAAGAAGAGTTGCTCCGTGCCGGCGTTCTTCCGCAGGATTACGATTTTGAAGCGCACAAGGAACTGGTCCCTATGCAGCCGGGCGATGTTCCTGTAACATACGCCGATACAACTGCTTTGGAGCGCGATTTCGGCTTTAAGCCAAGTACATCGTTACGCCAGGGTTTGCGTGCTTTTGCAGAATGGTATAAAGAGTATTATAAATAATTTGTTTAGATATGAAGATTGCAGTAGCAGGAACAGGATATGTAGGTCTTTCAATGGCTACATTGCTGGCACAGCACAATAGTGTGGTGGCTGTGGATGTTATTCCCGAAAAGGTTGAAAAGATAAATAACCGTATCAGTCCTATTCAGGATGATTATATAGAGAAGTATTTTGCAGAGAAAGAGCTTGATTTGGTGGCTACTCTTGATAGCGCATCGGCTTACCGTGATGCCGATTTTGTGATTATAGCAGCTCCCACCAACTACGATCCGCAGAAGAACTTCTTCGATACTCACCATATAGAGGATGTGATAGATTTGGTTCTCTCTGTTAATCCTGATGCTGTGATGGTGATAAAGAGTACCATTCCTGTGGGCTATACCCGCAGTCTATATGTGAAATATGCTCTGCAGTTCCTGTATAAGCCGGAACTGAAGGGTAAGAAGTTCAATCTGCTTTTCTCGCCTGAATTCCTGCGCGAAAGCAAGGCCCTTTATGATAATCTTTACCCCAGCCGTATTATAGTGGGTTATCCAAAGATAATAGACAGTGCAGAGTTTTCAGAAGAGAATGCAGCCATTCAGGCTATAGGTAATCCAAATGCAGTGGAATATGCAAAGACTTTTGCCGCTCTTTTACAGCAGGGTGCATTGAAAGAGGATATAGATACTCTGTTCATGGGAATGAAAGAGGCCGAAGCGGTTAAACTGTTTGCAAATACATATCTGGCATTACGTGTCAGCTACTTTAACGAACTGGATACCTACGCCGAAATAAAAGGTCTTGACACCCAGGCAATTATCAACGGTATAGGTCTGGATCCAAGAATTGGTACACATTATAACAATCCATCATTTGGTTACGGCGGATACTGTCTTCCAAAAGATACCAAGCAGCTTCTTGCAAACTATAATGATGTGCCTCAGAATATGATGACAGCCATTGTTGAGAGTAACCGTACCCGTAAGGATTTCATTGCCGATCAGGTGCTTAGCAAGGCAGGTTACTATTCTGCAAACAGTCAGTTTGACAGTTCCGACGAAAAGGATGTAGTGGTGGGTGTTTATCGTCTTACCATGAAGGCTAACAGCGATAATTTCCGCCAGAGTGCTATTCAGGGCGTTATGAAGCGTATCAAGGCGAAGGGTGCCACTGTGGTTATTTACGAACCTACTTTGGAGGATGGCTCTACTTTCTTTGGCAGCCGTGTGGTTAATAACCTGGATGCTTTCAAGGAGCAGTGCGATGCCATTATTGCAAACCGTTATGATGCCTGTCTGGACGACGTGGCAGCTAAGGTTTATACAAGAGATTTGTATGGAAGAGATTAATGCTATTGTTGATGATAGTAAATAGCAACTTATTGCACTTATGAATATCCCATTTCTTTCACTTCGTGACGTAACAGCTCTTCACGGAGCAGAAATTAACGAAGCAGTAACTCGAGTAGTAAACAATGGTTGGTATCTTCAGGGTAAGGAGAACGAACGCTTTGAAGATAACTATTCCAAGTTTATTGGTTGTAGTTATACCATTGGTTGTGCAAACGGATTGGATGCTCTTATCTGGATATTCCGTGCATACATTGAGATGGGTGTAATGAAACCTGGTGATGAGGTGATTGTTCCTGCAAATACTTATATAGCAACTATTCTTGCTATTACAGATAATAATCTTGTTCCTATACTTGTAGAGCCTAAGCCTAACACTCTTCAGATAGATGATGATTTAATAGAGGCTGCTATTACACCTAAGACAAAGGCTATTGCATTAGTTCATCTCTATGGTCGTTTGGCTTACACAGATAAAATCGGAGAAATTTGCAAGAAATATAACCTGAAGTTAGTTGAAGACTGTGCTCAGAGCCATGGATGTAAACATACTGATGGCCGTGTAACTGGAAATATTGGCGATGCAGCAGGCCACTCATTCTATCCAGGTAAGAACCTTGGTGCTCTTGGTGATGGTGGTGCAGTTACAACTAATGATCCGGATTTAGCAGCTTGCGTGCGTGCGCTTGCCAATTATGGTAGTCAGAAGAAGTATGTATTCAAATATGCCGGAAGAAACTCTCGTCTGGACGAAATCCAGGCAGCAGTTTTGGATGTAAAGTTGAAGTACATAACAGAAGATAATCAGCATAGAAAAGAGGTGGCTCACTACTACTATGAGCATATCAACAATCCTTTGATTACACTTCCTGACCTTCTCCCTGATGAACAGAATGCTTATCACCTTTTCCCAATTATTGTAAAAGGCAAGGAGAATCGTGATCGTCTGCATGATTATCTGGAAGAGAATGGTGTGGGTACTGTTTGTCATTATCCAATTGCTCCACATCAACAGGAATGTTATTCCAATGAGGCTTGGAATACACCTCAGTTGAACTTACCTATCACTGAAAGACTTGCTGACGAAGAGTTGAGTTTGCCTATTGGACCTTCTATTACTATGGAGGAAGTTGCGGTTGTAGTAGATTTGATAAATTCGTATGTTAAAGTATAGAAAAAAATTTTTTATTGGTAATAATATTTAATAGTCTGAATTATGATTACGTTTATTATTGCATTGGCTCTGTTGATAGGTGGCTATATGATTTATGGCCGCTTTGTAAACAGGATTTTTGGGCCGGATAACAGAGAGACTCCTGCCATTACGAAAGAGGATGGGGTGGATTACATAGTGATGCCGTCATGGAAGGTATTTATGATTCAGTTTCTGAATATAGCCGGATTAGGTCCTATATTCGGTGCTATTATGGGTGCTCAGTTTGGTACTGCCAGTTTTCTGTGGATTGTTTTCGGTACTATTTTTGCAGGTGCTGTACACGATTTCTTTGCCGGTACTATATCCATTCGCAATGGTGGTGAGAGTCTGACAGAGACTATTCGCAGGTATTTGGGCAGTAAGGTTAATTGGGTGATGATATTTCTGACCGTCCTGCTGATGCTGCTTGTAACAGCAGTCTTTACATCGGGACCTGCAGAGATAATAGCTACACTTACTCCGGACTGGATGAATGCCTATTTCTGGATGATAGTGATTTTTGCTTACTACATAATAGCCACACTTCTGCCTATAGATAAGATTATTGGTAAGATATATCCTCTATTTGCTTTTGCCTTGATATTTATGGCGATAGGTATAATGATATGTCTGTTTGTAAAGTGGCCTGATCTGCCCGAAATATGGGAAGGATGGGGTACCAGATATGACAATAGTCCTATCTTTCCGATGATGTTTGTCTCCATAGCGTGTGGTGCTATCAGCGGTTTCCATGCAACACAGTCGCCTTTGATGGCAAGATGTATGAAGAGTGAACATCTGTGTCGTCCTATATTCTATGGTGCAATGGTTACCGAAGGTATTGTTGCACTGGTGTGGGCTGCAGCTGCTACTGTGTTCTTTCAGGAAAACGGTATAATAGATTCATTAAGCGGAAAACCTTTTACTGGTGCTATGGTAGCTACAAGACTATCTCATGAATGGTTAGGTCCTGTTGGTGGTATTTTAGCTATTCTGGGTATTGTGGCTGCACCTATCTCTACAGGCGATACTGCTTTGCGTTCATGTCGTCTTATAATTGCCGACCTCTTAAAAATAGAGCAGAAAACGGCTTCCAGACGCTTGCTTATTACTGTGCCTATAGCTTTATGTTCAATGGGTTTTCTGGTTTTCAGTTTAACCAATGCCGATGGATTTAAGATTATATGGAGATATTTTGCATGGACCAATCAGACACTTGCTGTATTTACCCTATGGGCAATAACAGTATTTCTTGCAAGAGAACGTAAGGGAATGGTTTATCTGATATCGCTTGTTCCTGCCATGTTTATGACAGCAGTAAGTGTATCTTACATTGTAATTGCACCAGAAGGACTGCATTTGGTTAATGCCAATCCTTATTTGGTTGGTGGCGGTGCTGCACTGATACTTTTTTCAATTTTTGTCTATTCGCAGATTAAATACAACGCCAAACGCAAATAGTTCTGCCGTTTTTTTGCATTAAGGGCTTGCAATACTTTACATTGCAGGCCTTTATTTTTTTTTATTGCAGTTGTTGTAATAGGGTGCTATTTGTTTCGGTTAATGGAGTGATAATGTGATTTTCAATAGTTTGCAAAAGAAAACTTGGCCGCCCGTGGCCTATGAACGGGGGGGACCGACGCCGAAGGCGTTGGGGGGACTTGGTTTTCGTTGTAAACTATTGAATTTATGTCCTATTACAATAAAATCTACTCAGTTCCACTATTTAAAAAGTCTTTCGGTTATGAAAAATTAATGTTTAGAGGCCGTTTTGTAAAGAAAAATGCACTGTGGTTAAATAAATTTATAGCCCTGAAAAAAGTTGCCTTTCAGAGAATAACGTATTCTCCAACTCCATACTTTTACGCCACAATTCAAAAGAAATTGAATAGAGTTATGAAGACTATTATGAAAAGATTATTTCTTGTTTGCGGTGCATCAGTGATGTGCGTGGTGACAACATCTGCACAACAGTTGTCACAAGAAGATTCCAACCCCGTGAAGATGGGTTGGATGCAGGGGTTCCCACCTATGGATGATATGGTGGTTGAGGCGGCCGATGGTTCTTTCTTTAACTTTCCGGCTTTACGTTACACAGTGTGTAATATGAGACAGTTTGTACCTACCAAAGTGGTAAAATGTGCTACTACGGACAGGTACCATTTCAGAGAGGCAATAGACCCGGAAATAGAGAAGATTGAATTTGTTCCGATGTTTGAAACAGCGCCGGTAAAATGGCAGGCTTTTCTGGATAAAAACTATGTGGATGGTGTAATTATTCTTCACAAAGGCAGAATCATTTATGAAAAATATCAAGGGGCTTTAAAACCTGATGGAACCCATGCGGTTATGTCTGTCAGCAAGACCTTTACAGGTACATTGGGCGCAATTCTGGTGGCCGAAGGTGTGCTGGACGAAAACAAGCTGGTAAGAGAGTATGTTCCGGAACTGGCCAATTCAGCTTTTGGCGATGCTACTGTACGTCAGCTTCTGGATATGACTACTGCACTTAAATATAGTGAAGACTATTCAGACCCAAATTCTGATATCTGGGAATACTCTGCATCGGGAAACCTGCAGAAACCTGAAGGTTACAAAGGAGCAATGTACTATTATCAGTATCTTGAAAAGATTAAGAAAAGTGGTGAACATGGTTTGAAATTTGCTTACAAGACTGTTAATACTGACGCATTGGGCTGGGTTATTTCAAAGGCTACCGGTAAGAGTATTCCTGAATTACTATCAGAAAAGATCTGGGTTCCTATGGGTGCCAATTATGACGGTTACTATCAGGTAGATCCCCGCGGTATAGCTTTTGCCGGAGGTGGCTTCAATGCGAATCTGCGTGATCTGGCAATGTTTGGCGAAATGATGCGCCGTCGTGGCTGGTTTAACGGAAAGCAGATTATGCCCGAACAGGTGGTTGATGACATTCTTAAGAATGCAGATAATGCCAGGTTCGACAAGGAGTCTTATCCGAATCTGAAAGGGTGGGGCTATCGTAACATGTGGTGGGTAACCAATAATGAAGACAAGGCTTTCTGTGCCCGTGGTGTGTATGGTCAGACCATCTACATTGACATGGCAGCAGAAATGGTGCTAGTAAGACTGGCTTCCATGCCGGTTGCGTCGAATGCTGCGAACGATCCGTATTCGCTTCCGGCATATCAGGCTGTTGCTGATTATCTGCTGGAAAAAGAGTAATCTCTTATGTAATAAAAACACATTATAAGGTGCTTCTTTCAAAGATTTACATTATCTTCGCGTATTGTTAAACAAATAATAGTCTTAAAGGTACAATTATGAAGATAGGAACAACCAGAGAACTGAAGAACCATGAGTACCGTGTTGGTTTGACTCCGGATAACGTATCGGCTTTCACAGCTAAAGGTCATACTGTTTATGTAGAGACACGTGCAGGTGAGGGCGCAGGTTTTAGTGATGATGATTATGTGGCTGCAGGTGCACAGATTTTAGGTTCACCGGCCGAGGTGTTTGAGAAATCGGATATGATCTGGAAAGTTAAGGAACCGGAACCATGCGAATATAAGTTCCTGCGTGAGAATCAGATTCTGTTCACATATCTTCATCTTGCACCAAACCCTGGTTTGACAAAGGCGCTGATGGACAAAAAGGTTAAGGGCGTAGCTTTTGAAACTATTGTTGATAAGGCTGGTAACCTGCCTTGTCTGCGTCCTATGAGTCAGATTGCCGGCAGACTGAGTATTCAGGAGGGTGCAAAGTACATTGAGAAGAGCTACGGAGGCCGTGGTATCCTGTTGGGTGGCGTGCCTGGCGTAGAGCGTGGTAAGATTGTTATTGTAGGTGGCGGTATTGCAGGTACATACGCAGCTAAGGCAGCTGTGGGTATTGATGCAGAGGTTACTCTGCTGGATATTGACCTGAACCGTCTGGCCTATCTTGAAGATATTTTTGGTGCAAGTGTTACTACTCTGTACAGCACCGAAGCGAATATAAGAAAGTCTTTGAAGGAAGCCGACCTTGTGATTGGTTCTGTACTGATCCCAGGCGGAAGAACTCCGAAGCTGGTACGCCGCGAACATCTGAAGGAGATGAAGAAGGGTGCTGTGATTGTGGATATTGCAATTGATCAGGGCGGTTGCTGTGAATCATCGCGTGTTACTACTCATGACGATCCTGTTTTCATTGAAGAGGGCATAGTTCATTACTGTGTTGGCAATATGCCGGGTGCTGTTCCCTATACATCGACAGTAGCTCTGGCAAATGCTACCTTCAGATACGGTATGATGATGGCAGACCTTGGACTGGAAGAGGCTATCAAACGCGATAGCGGTCTGGCTAAAGGTGTCAACGTATATTGCGGTAAATGTACCAACGAAAATGTAGCAAAGGCTCTGGATTTGGAGTATCAAAATGTCTTGGATATTATTTAAATATAATTGAGAATGCAAATAGTTCTTTTATCCGGTGGTTCGGGATTAAGGCTTTGGCCGCTATCCAATAATACACGTTCCAAGCAGTTCCTTCCGTTGCTGAAGGCTGAAAATGGTGAAAAGGAGTCAATGCTCCAGCGTGTGGTAAGACAGGTTAAGGAGACCAATTTGGCAGATAGTGTTACTATAGCTACAAGTAAGACTCAGCGTGATATGATTATCAATCAGCTGGGTGAAAATGTAGATGTGGTGGCTGAGCCAGAGAGAAGGGATACTTTTCCTGCTATTGCGTTGGCGGTTTCCTATCTGTCGCTGAAGAAGGGTTGTCCTGACAGCGAAGTGGTGGTGATTATGCCTTGCGATCCATATACCGAAAACAACTTTTTCCGTACTATTGCAAGTATGGTAAAGGCTGTGGAACAGAATAAGGCTGATTTGGTGCTGATGGGTATTCAACCAAAATATCCATCATCAAAATACGGCTATATAGTTCCTCAGAAGGGTGGCGACGATGACGTTAAAATGGTTAGTTGCTTTGCAGAGAAACCGGATAGAGAGAAGGCAGAACAGCTTTTAAAAGAGGGAGCTATGTGGAACAGTGGTGTATTTGCTTTCAGGTTGGGCTATCTGCGCAACATTGTAAGCAAGTATATTAAGGCCGACAATTATGACGATGTTGTTGCACAGTACGGCTTGTTCCCAAAGATTAGTTTTGACTACGAGGTGGTGGAAAAGGCTCCGTCTATAGCTGTGATTCCGTTTAGTGGCCAGTGGAAGGATCTGGGTACATGGAATACTCTGTCGGAAGAGGTTGCTGAAGATTATATGGGTAATGTTACCTGTGGCGAACATAATAGTAATTCCATTGTTATAAATGAGTTGGGATTGCCGGTATTCTGTGACGGACTGAATGATATGGTTGTGGCTTGTAGCCCTGACGGTATTCTGGTTTGTAGCAAGGAGTATTCAGAAGGCATTAAAGACAAAGTCTCTAAGCTGGCTGTCCGACCCATGTATGAGGAGCGCAGATGGGGTTCCTATAAGGTTATGGGTACCAAGATGTATGATGATGGTTACAGGTCATTGACCAAAGAGCTTATTTTGAGACCCGGATGCAGCATTAGTTACCAGAAGCATGGTCTGCGCGAGGAGATGTGGACTTTTGTGGATGGTGAAGGTTTGCTTGCTTTGGATGGTAAGGTTGTAGAGGTGAAACGTGGTGATGTGGTTCGCATTAAGAGCGGACAGTTGCATGCTGTAAAGGCTGTTTCGCAACTGCAGATTATTGAGGTTCAGATAGGTACGCTTCTGGAAGAAGATGATATAGAGCGATTCCCGTGGGATTGGGAATAACATATTAGTCCTGTTATGTGAAAATGGATGTGCTTTACAGCGCATCCATTTTTTATTAACATAACAGGACTAATATAATACCTTTTTAATTATGGGTTGCTCCGCAACCGCCCTTCGGGCCAATTAATTGTTTATGACATAAGGACTAATAGACCTTATTTATATTGGCATCCTCCGGATGCGTCCTTCGGATAAAGCAAAAGAGCGATTTTTCAATCACTCTTTTGTTATCCATTTCCTTATTTATTTTGTCACGCTCCGCGTGAGCGCATTCGCGCCAATTAATTGTTTATGACAGGACTAATATATACCTTTTATATTAAACCTTGTTTATTTGGATTTTACCTGGACGCGGATTTCGCGGAAGGGACGTACTGGATCGTTAGATGTGATGTTGATTGATGCCATAACGGTTTTGCCTGTCTCTTCAGGTACTGGTAATGATACAGATACGGTACGGCTTTCTCCTGGCTTCAGCACTGTGCCGTTGTTAAGGTTATTGGTGCATCTTTCCAGAGTTTCAACATCTCTTATAATCAGATCGGCTTTACCTGTATTTTCTACCAAGAATGTACCTCTTGCTAATCTGTTTGCAGGCTTTATACCTAAATCTACCAGCGAAGGCTCAATCCTGATTGATGGCTTTGGTTCTTCGCTGTCTGTATCGTCAAAATGATCGGTAATTATAGCGGTTACAATGAGTGGTTCCTTGCTTTTTACATCGTCAGCATATACCCATAGTGTATCGCGCAATGTGCCATAGATGTTCTTGCCGGATGGTATGGAGTAGGTTACATTGACACTCTCTACTGTCTGCTGTTTGATGGCTGTTGGTGGCTCTATGGTAAGGTAACTCTCTTTGTTGCTGTTCTCTATTCTTATCTTTCTGGTTTCTGTTCCTATGTTGGCCAGGATAATGGTGTTGCTCTGTGTGTTGCCCTGTTCCAGAAATCCAAAGTTGCAACGCAGGGTGGCTACGCGTATGCCTTCTGCCAGTGTACGTGGGTACTGTTCTTCCAGGCCTAATGGAGTGGGGATTACGTTTGCCATAAGCAGTAGTCTGTCTATGCTTTTTCCCTGGTTGGTAAAGACCTCTAATTCACGTATTACTTCGCCCTCGGTACCTGCCGGGTTGAAATTGACTGTCAGTTCGCCTATTTCGCCCGGTTCCAATGGCTCGGTGGAATAGGATGCTGTTGTACAACCGCAGCTGGTTAATATGGTGCTGATGGTTACAGGTTTGTCTGTTATATTCATAAAGAGATAGGTGTGCTGAACTATACCGTCTTTCTCTTCAATGGTTCCAAAGTTATGTTCGTAACTGTGGAACTGTATTGGTGATTTGTTTGTTTGTGCTGTTGCTGCTATGCAGATGATAAATGCTGTTATGGTTGATATTATTCTGTTCATAGTGAGTGTATTATGTTATTTGTTAATTCTGCTGCTATAGTTGTGGATGTACCATGTCCGCTATATACTCTGGTTTCAGGCGGCAGTGTGAATAGTTTCTGACGTATGCCTGTTACCAGTGCTTGTCCATCGCTATCGGGGAAATCGTATCGGCCTAAGCTGCCCTGAAAGAGTACATCGCCACTGAACAGGATATTCTCCTGCTGGCAGTAATAGACCAGACTGCCTGGTGAATGTCCCGGTATATGCAGTATCTGGAAGGTGTATCTGCCAAAGGTTACTGTATCGCCTTCATGCAATACGTTTTCCGGCTTTATAGGGTTTACGGTTTTATCGTATCTTATTCCGAATGATGCCAGTCTGCGTCCTATCTGTTGTAGCCATGGCATATCGGCATCGTTGGCTTTGGGAGCTACTCTAAAGGTCTCTTCTGCAAAATTGTTGCCAAATATGTGGTCAAAATGCAGATGAGTGTTTAGTATATGTCTGATGTTTAATTTGTTCTCTTCTACAAATTGCTTCAGAGCCTGTTCTTCTTCAGGATAGTAACATCCGGGATCAATGATTACTGCATCTGATGTTGTTTCATCGTATGCTACATAGGTGTTTACACCTATCATATTGAAAGTGAATTGTTTTACTATCATATCTGTACGTAAACTATCTTTTTGTCATTGAAGAACTCTTCGTTAAAATAGCTACTGATATTTACTATTTCTGCGGCGTTGCGGTAGCTCTGAACTTCGCCGGACAGATCGCCTCCTTTCAAACAGATAAGGCCGTTAGGGTAGGCGTTGAACTGTTCCTGTCTGTTTATCAGCTTGTTGCATATTCTGCAAAGGTCTGGCAGGGGCATTACTCCACGGCTTACCACAAAGTGGAATTTGTTTTTCTCTTCTTCTGCGCGTTCGTGTCGGCAGATTACGTTTTTCAGACCTATACTTTCTGCTACGCTCTCTGCTACGCGTACTTTCTTGCCTATGCTATCTATCAGTGTGAAGTGGCTTTCAGGGAAGAGTATTGCCAATGGTATGCCGGGAAATCCTCCGCCTGTGCCTATGTCGGCTATTTTTGTTCCAGGGGCAAAGTTTGTGGCTTTTGCTATTGCCATGGAGTGTAGTACGTGGTGCAGATACAGGTTCTCTATATCTTTTCTGGATATGACGTTTATCTTGCTGTTCCAATCGGTGTAGAGTTCGTACAGGCTTTCCAACTGCTTGTATTGTTGCTCTGTCAGATTGCTGAAATATTTTCTTATTGTCTGCATAATCTTGCTTAATTTCTGCGAAGATAGTGAAAAAATTGGGAAGACAACTCTTTCCGGGATTAACTTCGCTCACTTCGTTCGCTAGTTCATCCATGAATCACACTCTTTCCTTTGGATTGATTACGCTCACTGTGTTCGCTAATCCATCCCATGGCTGCCGCCGGCATCCATGCAAACAAAAAAAACGCTTTTCAAAATGTTCAAACGAGTTTGACATTTTTCTAAGCGTTTTTTTGTTTGCGGAAAGAGTGGGATTCAAACCCACGGTACGGGAGACCCGTACGCCGGATTTCGAGTCCGGTCCATTCGATCACTCTGGCATCTTTCCAAAAGCGGTGCAAAGGTAATTCTTTTTTTTAATGGTAGTCTCTTTGCGCCGTGCTATTTTATAACTCTGACAAGATCTGATTTGCCAGTTCGTCATTGTTGGTACGTATTACCAAATGGCAGTTGTGGCTATCGTCATCGGCAAAAGCGTACATGTATTCTATGGATACACCTGCCTTGCTTAATTCTTCCATAGCTATAGCCATAACGCCTGGTTGGTTGGGGCTGTTAAGATAGTTTACCTGATGTATGCTAACTGCGTATGAATGGCTTTTAAGCAGGTTGTAGGCTGAATCTATCTTCTCTCTTTCTACAATAATGCGAGCTATACCGAAATCTGCACTTTCTGATACGGTAAAAGCCTTCATATTGATACCGTTGTTACCCAGCAGTCTTGCTATCTCTGCAAACTTGCCCTGTCTGTTCTCTAAGAATACTGATATTTGTCTGATTAACATAGCATTTCTGTTTTAGGGTTATTATTCAAATTTTCTGTGGTCGATAGCACGTTTTGCCTTACCTGTAGAGCGTTCTATGGTGTTTGGCTCTACTATCTTGATGTCTGGCTGTATGCCAATTACACTCTGAATTCTTGAAGCTAAACGCTGGCGCAGTTTTACCAGCTGGTTTATCTGGTCTGTATAGTATTCAGGTTTTACCTCTACCTGTATTACAAAGGTGTCTGTGTTGTTTACTCTGTCCACCTCTATAAAGAAGTATGGTTCATATTCAGGGAATTCAAGCAGTATGGATTCTACCTGTGAGGGGAATACATTTACGCCACGAATAATCATCATATCGTCACTGCGTCCCATAATCTTTGACATACGTACTGCAGTGCGTCCGCATGCACATTTTTCGTAGTTTAGACAGGTTAAATCGCGTGTGCGATAGCGGATCATCGGCATTCCCCATTTATCCAGTGTAGTGAATACCAATTCGCCCTTTTCGCCGGGAGCTACAGGCTGAAGTGTTTCAGGATCTACTATTTCCGGATAGAAGAGGTCTTCCCACAGGTGAGTTCCGCACTGGCATTCACATTCACCACCTACACCAGGGCCGCTAATCTCTGTCAGGCCGTAGATATCGTATGCGTTAATCTGTAGTTTTTCTTCCAGTTCCTTGCGCATATTGTCAGTCCATGGCTCTGCACCGAATATGCCAACCTTAAGTTTGATGTTGTTCATATCGATGTTGCGTTTGCGTATCTCTTCTGTCATGTATAGTGCGTAGGATGGGGTACAGGCTATTGCGGTAGAACCAAAATCCTGCATCAGCTGTAACTGCTTTTCGGTGTTGCCACTTCCGGTTGGTATTACTGTAGCACCTATTTTCTGTACTCCGTAGTGTGCTCCCAGACCGCCGGTGAAGAGTCCGTAACCGTATGATACCTGTATCATATCGTTCTTATCCAGTCCGTATGCGGAAAAGCAGCGGGCAATACCTTCTGTCCAGTTTTCAATATCGGTTTCTGTGTATCCTACTACGATAGGCTTGCCGGTGGTGCCGGATGATGCATGCAGACGAACTATGTCTGACATTGGGACTGCCA
Organism: Bacteroidaceae bacterium; assembly: GCA_045660365.1. Classification (GTDB taxonomy): domain Bacteria; phylum Bacteroidota; class Bacteroidia; order Bacteroidales; family Bacteroidaceae; genus Colenecus. Next base: position 76,689 of record JAZRDQ010000009.1, on the reverse strand, counting down.
TCATATTGAATGGATAGTTGTCTCTTAAATCCTGTTTTGTGGTAAATGGTAGTTTAACAATATCGTCTATAGTTTGTATATCTTCAGGCTTTACCCCGTGTTCATCAAAACGAGCTTTATAGAAAGGTGAGTTTTGGTAAGCGTGAGCTACAATCTTCTTCAATTTTTCTCCCTGTAATGCGCGCATCTCTTCACGCGACATACATTCAATTTTGCTGTTCCAAATCATTATTGTAATCCTTTTTGTTCTATTTCGATTATTCCTGTTCTTAACCAATGCGAAGATAGTGAAAATCATTTTTTATGTATAAAATTGTATAAAAAAATGTGTGGATTTTAGCCAATTTTCTCACGTAGAGTATATTGATACGTGTTTTATTCGTTATTTTTATGTAACTTTGCAAAAGATATTTTTAATATGTGAATAAAGATGGAAGATGTCGTAATATTGGGTATTGAGTCTTCTTGTGATGATACATCGGCTGCGGTTATCAGAAATGGCGAATTGCTCTCCAATGTGGTAGCCGGACAGGCGGTACATGAAGAGTATGGTGGTGTGGTGCCGGAGCTGGCATCGCGTGCGCATCAGCAGAACATTGTGCCTGTGGTGGATACTGCGTTAAAAAGGGCAGGAGTGGAACGTTCGGAACTGAGTGCGGTGGCCTTTACCCGTGGTCCCGGACTGATGGGGTCATTGCTTGTGGGTGTATCGTTTGCCAAGGGATTTGCACGTTCTCTTGATTTGCCAATGATAGAGGTAAATCATCTTCAGGGGCATATTCTGGCGCATTTTATCAAGCAGCCTGGTGAAGAACTGGATGCACCTCAATTCCCGTTTTTGTGCCTGTTGGTTTCTGGTGGAAATTCACAGATTGTAAGGGTGGATTCGTTCTCAAAAATGGAGATAATAGGCCAGACTATTGACGATGCTGCAGGCGAAGCTATGGATAAGTGTTCAAAGGTAATGGGATTCGCTTATCCGGGTGGTCCGATTATTGATAAATATGCACGTTTGGGTGATGCTAATCGTTTTACATTCAGCAAACCGAATATACCCGGCTATGATTACAGTTTCAGCGGTCTGAAAACATCGTTCCTGTACAATCTGCGAGATTGGGTAAAGGATGATCCGGATTTTATAGAGAAAAACAAAGAGGATTTATGTGCATCTCTGGAACGTACCATTGTGGAAATCCTGATGAAAAAACTAAAACAGGCGGCAAAGGATACCGGTATAAAGCAGGTGGCTGTGGCAGGTGGTGTTTCTGCAAATACAGGCCTGAGAAATGCTTTTATGGACTATTCCAGGCGTTTTGGATGGAAGGTCTATATACCGCGTTTTTCATATACAACCGATAATGCCGCTATGATTGCAGTTGCAGGACACTATAAATATCTGGCAGGCGATTTTTGTGGTATTGATGTGCCTATTTATTCAAATAGCAGGCTTTAGGTGCTGATTATGTGGGAATTTGTTGATTTTTCACATTGTAAATTAAAAATATAGGTGCTTTATTTGGAAATATCGAAAAAAAGTGGTTATTTTGCACCCTGTTTTGAGAATAGTAGTAGAAAACGAATAAAAATTATATAAAAATGTCAAGAATTTGTCAGATTACAGGTAAGAAGGCAATGGTTGGCAACAATGTTTCTCACTCAAAGAAGAGAACAAAGAGAACATTCGACGTTAACCTGTTTACAAAGAAATTCTTCTATGTAGAGGAAAATTGTTGGATCAGCCTTCGTCTCAGCGCTGCAGGCCTGAGAATTATTAACAAGAAGGGACTTGATGCAGCTCTTAGAGAAGCTGTGGCTAAAGGCTATTGCGATTGGAAAGATATCAGAATAATCGCGTAACACTTAAGTAAGGAGTAAAGAATTATGGCAAAGAAAGTTAAAGGTAATAGAGTTCAGGTTATCCTTGAATGCACTGAGCACAAAGAGAGCGGTATGCCGGGTACTTCTCGTTATATCACTACAAAGAACAGGAAGAACACTCCTGAGAGACTTGAGTTGAAAAAGTATAATCCAATTCTCAAGAAGGTTACTCTTCACAGAGAAATTAAGTAATACGTATTAGCGATGGCAAAGAAAGTAGTTGCTACCCTTCGTCAGGGTAAGGTTTCAATGGCTAAGCTCATCAAGATGGTTAAATCACCAAAAACCGGAGCTTATACATTTACAGAGCAGATTGTAACTGATGAACAGTTGAAAGAAGCTTTGAAGTAATTTATAGCGATTATAGGCTAAAATGCAATATATGAGGGTGATAGTGAAATCTATCACCCTTTTTATTTATTATTTGACAAAGTTGGTTTTTTAGTTTATACGTTTTTTATTAACTTTGTAGGAGTTTGTGTATTATACAGTTAGCAGATAGAGATGGGACTATTTTCGTTTTTTTCAAAGAATAAGAAAGAGGTTCTGGATAAGGGACTTGAGAAGACAAAGACCAGCGTGTTTTCAAAGATACAGCGTGCCATTATGGGTAAAAGCGTTGTGGATGATGAGGTGCTGGATAATCTGGAGGAGGTGTTGATTACATCTGATGTTGGTGTTGAGACTACTCTGAAGATTATTAAGCGTATTGAAGAACGCGTTGCTAAAGATAAGTATCTGAATACCGAAGAACTGAATGGTATATTGCGTAATGAGATTTCTGAATTGCTGGTAGAGAGCGGAAATGATGATTCTACCCAGCTGGATATTCCCGAAGGCAGAAAACCGTATGTTATTCTGGTTGTTGGTGTGAATGGAGTTGGTAAGACTACAACTATAGGAAAACTTGCATATCAGTTTAAAAAGAGCGGACTGAAGGTTTATCTGGGCGCAGCCGATACTTTCAGAGCGGCAGCTATTGAACAGCTGATGGAGTGGGGACGCAGAGTGGATGTTCCTGTTATACATCAGGCTATGGGCTCCGATCCTGCATCTGTAGCATACGATACTTTGCAGTCTGCTGTTACAAATAATGCCGATGTGGTTATTATTGATACTGCAGGAAGATTGCACAACAAGGTGGGTTTGATGAACGAACTTACCAAGATTAAGAATGTGATGAAGAAGGTGGTTGATGGTGCTCCCGATGATGTTCTGCTGGTACTGGATGGTTCTACAGGACAGAATGCTTTTGAACAGGCAAAACAGTTTACCAAAGCTACCGAAGTTACACAGCTGGCTATCACCAAATTGGATGGTACTGCAAAGGGTGGTGTAGTGATTGGTATTTCAGACCAGTTCCAGATACCTGTAAAATATGTTGGTTTGGGAGAGGGTATGGACGATTTGCAGGTTTTCTCAAAGCGCGAATTTGTTGATTCTCTATTTAACAATTGATTATAAGTAACTATGAGAGTTGATGTTATAACCTTAGGGTGTTCCAAGAATCTGGTGGATTCTGAAAAACTGTTGAAGCAGTTTGAGGCTGAAGGTTATGCTGTTCGCCACGATCCTGATGCGATTGATGCTGATATTGTGGTGATAAATACCTGTGGTTTTATAGGTGATGCTCAGGAAGAATCCATAGAGATGATTCTGGAGTGTTGCGAACTGAAAAAACAGGGTGTTATCAAGGCTCTCTATGTTATGGGATGTTTATCCCAGAAGTTTGGTAAGGAGCTTCAGAAGGAGATTCCCGAAGTGGATGGTTTCTATGGTAAGTTCAACTGGACCAATCTATTGCAGGATCTGAACGGTAAATGGCATTCTGATCTTGAGAACAGACGTTTCATTACAACGCCTTCACATTATGCTTATCTTAAGATTGCTGAGGGATGCGACAGACGTTGTTCGTATTGCGCCATCCCTTTAATGACTGGTGGATATCGTTCACGTAATCAGGAAGATATAATTGATGAAGCTAAATATCTTATTAGCCGCGGAGTTAAGGAAATTCAGCTTATAGCACAGGATTTAACCTATTATGGCATTGACAGGTACGGTAAATCTGTAATTGCAGATCTTACCAAAAGACTTTCAGATCTGGATGGTCTGGAGTGGATTCGTCTGCACTATGGTTATCCGAATGATTTCCCTATGGATCTGTTGCAGGTGATTCGCGAACGCGACAATGTATGTAACTATATGGATCTGGCTCTTCAGCATATCAGCAACCCTGTTCTGGAGCGTATGAACAGGAATATTACAGCGGAACAGACACGTGATCTTATTGCAAGGATTCGTCAGGAGGTACCGGGTATTCATCTGCGTACCACTTTGATGGTCGGCTTCCCGGGAGAGACTGAAGATGATTATGCTCAACTGGTTGATTTTGTGAAGGATATGCGTTTTGAACGTATGGGCGCTTTTGCTTATTGTGAGGTGGAGGGTACATATTCTGCCCGTCACTATGAGGATGATATTGATGATGAAACTAAGCAGGCCAGACTTTCCAGATTGATGCGTATTCAGCAGAATATATCTGCAGATATTAATCAGGAAAAGATTGGAAAGCAGTTTAAGACTGTGATAGACCGTATAGAGGGCGATTATTATATAGGCAGAACGGAGTTTGATTCTCCGGATGTGGATCCTGAGATGCTTATAAAGGCAGATGCTGATCTCTCTATTGGCAATTTCTACAATGTGCGTGTGACAGATGCGGTAGATTTTGATCTGTATGGTGTGGTAGAAAAATATTCATAGATATATGAACAATAAGTTGTTTTTGAAAGAATTATCAAAGAGATGTGACATAAACATGGACACAGCCCAGTCTATGTTGCAGTCCCTGCTTGAGGTTATGCAAAAACAGTGGCAAGAGGGAGATTCTGTCTCTATAACCGGTTTTGGACTGTTTGAAGTGAAAAAAAAGAATGAGAGAATTTCTGTGAATCCGGGCACCAAAAAACGTGTGCTTATTCCGCCAAAACTGGTTCTTTCGTTTAAGCCAAGTGTTATGCTTAAGGATAAACTTAATAGTAAGGATCTATGAATGCAAAGTTGAATCAGAAGCAGTTGGTTGATTTGCTTTGTAGCAATGCCGGTTTGAAAAAGCGTGAAGCCGAGGCTTTTATTGATGCTTTTTTCGGAGTGGTAGAAGAGCAGTTGCTTAAAGGTGAACAGGTAAAGATAAAGGGTCTTGGTGTTTTCAAGACTATTATTGTTGATGAACGCGAAAGTGTGAATGTAAATACGGGTGAACGAATAAAGATAGAAAGCTATACCAAGATTTCGTTTACTCCGGATTCTGATCTTAAGGAGTTGATAAACAAACCATTCGCTGCATTTGAGCCTATGGTGATTTCTGATTTTCAGGCTGCAATGATAGAATCTTCTGTAGATTCTGAGGTGGTGATTGAGACTGAAACTGAAACTGAAGAACAACTGTCTGGTACTGAAGATGTTGTTGAGGTAGCTGAAGAAACTATTTCTGAACAGGAATCTGTAAAAATTGCAGAAGAGCAGGAGTCTGCTGGCGAACCTGAACCTATAGAGGAACCAGTATCTACTACAACTATTAGCTCTGAACTCATTGATAATAAGAATGTTATAAGTAAGTCCAAACGTAATGCTTTAAGAGTGCTTGTATGGATTTTCTCTTTGGTGTTGGTTGTATTACTGGCATTATATATGCTCTATCCTGTGATTATTCAGCAGTATATGAAGTGGCAGTATAACTCTTTGAAGAGTGATGACAATACTGAAATTGTTGTTGAAAAAGTGCAGGATAATATTGCTGAATCTGTTACAGAGGATGTTAATGAACAGACTGATGATGCTTTAATTATACCATTTGTTTCTGCAACAGATGTAACCGGAGTTGGATATTACTTAAAACCTTTTGAGCTTGTTTATGAAGATGCGCGTAAGGATCTGGCTGACTTTACAATAAGTGATACAGTGAATTATGAGATTACAGGTACAATGGTTGAACATACTTTAAAGAAGAATGAGATTTTGACTGTTCTGTCTGAAAAGTATTATGGAACAAAGAAGCTGTGGCCATATATAGCAAAGTATAATAACTTTAAGGATTTCAATAAGTTACATCCGGGAACTAAAGTGCTTATTCCAAAACTGAAAAATAAGTGATTTTGACAATCCTTTTAAGATTTCTTAAATTATATAAGGTATAAGGTTTTTTAATATAATTTGTATCTTTATTCTGAGCAGAAAGGAGTAATTTTGAGACAGAAACGAAATTAAATATTATGGGAATAAATATTGATATTAGAGAATTGAATGAACGCATAGAGCAACAGAGCGCATTCGTTACAAATCTGATGACCGGCATGGAACAGGCCATTGTTGGTCAGAAACATCTGGTAGAATCACTATTGATTGGTCTTTTGTCTGATGGTCATATTCTTCTGGAAGGTGTACCTGGCTTGGCAAAGACTATGGCAATCAAGACTTTATCGTCTTTAATTGATGCAAGTTTCAACCGTATTCAGTTTACTCCGGACTTGCTTCCTGCCGATGTGGTAGGTACAATGATTTACAATCAGAAAGATGAGACCTTTGTAGCAAAGCAGGGTCCTGTTTTTGCAAACTTTATACTTGCCGACGAAATTAACCGTGCACCTGCCAAAGTGCAGAGCGCACTTCTGGAGGCTATGCAGGAGCGTCAGGTAACATTAGGTGGTGAAACTTTTGCATTGCCAAAGCCTTTCCTGGTTATGGCAACACAAAACCCAATTGAACAGGAGGGTACATATCCGCTTCCTGAAGCTCAGGTGGACCGTTTTATGCTTAAGGCAGTAATTGGTTATCCTACAATAGAAGAAGAGAAGAAGATTATACATCAGAATATACATCATGAAATAGGCTCTATAAAGCCTGTAATGACTACACAGGAGATTCTGGATGCACGCAGAGTGGTGGATATGGTTTATCTTGACGAAAAGATTGAACAGTATATTGCCGATATTGTGTTTGCTACCAGATATCCGGAAAAGTATGGTCTGAAGGAGATTAAGGAGTTGATTTCATTTGGTGGTTCACCTCGTGCATCAATAAATCTTGCTTTGGCAGCCCGTGCATACGCTTTCATCAAGCGCAGAGGCTATGTGGTTCCTGAAGATGTAAGAGCTATAGCACATGATGTTTTGCGTCATCGTATTGGATTGTCATACGAAGCTGAAGCAACTAATGTTACATCTGACGAACTGATAAGCAGAATTCTTAATAAGGTTGAGGTACCTTGATAATTGAAGATGGAAACTGCTGATCTGATAAAGAAGGTCCGTAAGATTGAGATAAAAACCAAGGGATTATCGAATAATATCTTTGCGGGACAGTATCATTCTGCGTTCAAAGGACGTGGTATGGCCTTTTCGGAGGTTAGAGAATACCAGTACGGAGACGACGCAAGAGATATTGAATGGAATGTTACTGCCCGTATGAATAAGCCTTACGTTAAGGTTTATGAAGAGGAGAGAGAACTGACGGTAATGCTTATGGTTGACGTTTCCGGTAGTCTTCTGTATGGTACATCTGTAACCCAGAAACGTGATATGGTTACTGAGATTGCCGCTACTCTGGCTTTTGCAGCTATACAGAATAATGACAAAGTAGGACTGGTATTCTTTTCGGACAGGATAGAGAAGTTTATCCCTCCTCAGAAAGGAAAGAAGCATATCTTATACCTGATACGTGAACTTCTTGACTTTGTTCCGCAGAGTGGTGGAACAAATATTGCCGTTCCATTGGAGTTTCTGATTAGTGCAGTCAAGAAACGCTGTACTGCTTTTCTGCTTAGTGATTTTGTTGGTGGAGGCAGTTATCAGAATGCCCTGACTATTGCAAACAGAAAACATGATGTGGTGGCTATTCAGGTGTACGACAAGCGAAGCGAAGAGCTCCCGAATGTGGGTTTAATGAGGATTAAAGACCTTGAAAGTGGCGAAGATGTGTATATAGACACATCGTCTAAGGCTATTCGCAATGCGCATGCTAAATACTGGAAAGATAATCAAAAGTATTTAACTGATTGTTTTACAAAGAGTAAGGTAGATTCTGTATCTATAAGAACCGATAAAGACTATGTAAAATCACTTATGGGCTTATTTGCTATAAGAAATTGATATGAGATATCTGAAATTATTCATATTGACACTGTTTTTTGCTGTTCAGACACTTTCCGGAATGGCAAATGTGCTGGTTAATGTAAAGTCTGATTCAATAAATCTGCTTGTTGGAGATCAGACAAGGATTCATCTGGAGGTAACCTGCGATGCTGATCAGCAGGTGGATTTTCCAATCTTTTCTGATACTATCATTACCGGTATTGAGCTGTTGCAACCAGTGGTTACTGATACTCAGTACGTGAATAAGAAGAAACGTATGACTATAACCCGTCATTATACTGTTACTTCTTTCGATTCTGCTTTCTATTTTATTCCTCCTTTTAAGGTTTACGTGGATTCTGTACCATATAATTCTGATGGCCTGGCGCTGGCTTTCTTTATGTTTGATCTGGAGAGCAGCGAACCTGATGCCTTTATTGGTCCAAAGGATATTATGAAGATGCCTTTGGAGTGGCAGGATGTGAAGGTTTCTGTGTATGGTGGTGTGGCTTTTATACTATTGTTGCTGCTGGTTCTGTTCCTGACAGCCAGATATAAGGATAATAAGCCAATTATACGTATAATTAAGGTTGAACCAAAGGTGCCTGCCCATGTTAAGGCTCTTAATGATATAGAAAAACTGAAAGGTGACAGGTTATCATATAGTGATGATGCAAAAGGTTATTATACAAATCTGACAGATATTATCCGTGAATATATCAATGAGCGTTTTGGATTCTATGCAACAGAGATGACATCAACAGAGATCTATAATGAACTATTGAAGCATCAGGACAAAGAATCGCTTAAGGATCTGCTGGATTTGCTGCAGATGGCCGATCTGGTGAAGTTTGCAAAGTTTAAACCTATGCTGAATGAGAATGACAGGAATCTGCTTAGTGCGATTGACTTTGTAAATGATACTATGGTTGAACCATCGGAACAGGATAAACAGCCTACTGAACAGAAGGTTGTTGTGGAGGAGAAACGTAGTAAGGGTGCCAGAATGGCATTGCTGTCTGTTATTATAGTCAGCAGTTTGCTCTCTTTGGCAGCTCTGTTTATTGTAATTCGTCAGTTGTATTATTTATTCTTTTAAATTATGACTTTCGCAAATAATATATATCTTCTTCTTTTACTGTTAGTTATACCTTTTGTTTTGTGGTATATTCTAAAGGGTAGAAAGAATACTCCTTTGCTTAGTGTACCTACTACTGATATCTATAAGGGTGTTCCAAAAAGCTACAAGTATTATCTGGTACATCTACCTTTTATACTGAAGATGGTATCATATGTGATGCTTGTGCTTATTCTGGCGCGTCCTCAGACTACCGATAAATGGGAGAACTCAGAGATAGAGGGTATTGACATTATGATGTGTGTCGATATTTCTACCAGTATGCTGGCAGAAGATTTGAAACCAAACAGACTTGAGGCTGCAAAGAGTGTTGCTGCCGAATTCATAAATGGTCGTCCTAACGATAATGTAGGTTTGACTGTGTTTGCCGGTGAGGCTTATACCCAATGTCCTATGACAATAGACCATGCTATGCTTTTGAATCTGTTTAATAGTGTCAGCAGTGATATTGTGCTTTCAGGTGCAGTAGAAGATGGTACTGCAATTGGTATGGGTCTGGCAAATGCCATAAGCAGATTGAAGGATAGTAATGCTAAATCGAGGGTTGTTATTCTTTTGACTGATGGTTCAAATAACAGTGGTGAGATATCGCCTTTGACTGCTGCAGAGATGGCAAAGACTTTTGGCATAAGGGTTTATACCATAGGTGTGGGAACTAATGGTACAGCGCCTTATCCTATGCAGACATACGGTGGTTCTGTGCAGTATGTTAATGTGCCGGTTGAGATTGACGAAGAGATGTTGAGAGAGATTGCCATCAATACAAATGGTTTGTACTACAGAGCTGAAAACAATAGTCAGTTGCTGGAGATTTACCAGGAGATTGACAAGCTGGAGAAGACAAAATTACAGGTTAAGGAGTTTAGCAGAAACAATGAAGCTTTTGAACCTTTTGCATGGGTGTTACTTATAGCTTTGCTTATCTCTATAGTATTGAAACAGACTATTTTAAGGACTATTCCTTAATGTAAAATTTAATGGGTTATGTTTAGATTTGCACATCCTGAATATCTATATTTGTTGTTGGTGTTGCCGTTATTGGTAGCACTGCATATTGTGTCCGGAGTTATCAGGAACAGGCGTATTAAGAGCTATGGCAGCAAAGAACTGGTAGAACTCTTAATGCCGGAGAGCTCTTTATTAAGACAGAATCTGAAGTTCTGGCTTCTGTTCTGTGTATATGCTCTTGCATGTTTTGTTATTGCCAGACCTCAGTTTGGATCAAAGCAGGAGACTGTAACCAGAACTGGTATAGAGACTATAATAGCAATGGATATTTCCAATTCTATGTTGGCCGATGATGTTCAGCCAAGCAGACTGGAGAAATCAAAGCGTATTGTATCTAATCTGGTTGATCAGTTCAAGGACGATAAGGTGGGTCTGATTCTTTTTGCAGGTGATGCATACGTACAGCTGCCAATAACCAATGATTATATATCGGCAAAGGTATTCCTGAATAGTATAACTCCTTCATTGATAGCACGTCAGGGTACAAATATTAAAGATGCTGTAGATTTGGCCACAAGAAGTTTTACACCAAATGACGGGGTAGGTAAGGCTATTATTCTTATTACTGATGGTGAGAACCATGAAGATGGTGCAGTGGAAGCTGTAAAGGCTGCTGCCGATAAGGGTTATATGGTATATGTATTAGGTGTTGGTTCACCGTCAGGTTCTCCTATTCCCGGCGACAAAAAAGGTGAGTTCAGAAAAGACAAGAATGGCAATGTGGTTGTTACCAAACTTAATGAGGAGATGTGCAGGGAACTGGCCGCAGCAGGTAATGGAGCCTATTTTTATGTAGATAACACTAATGCTGCTGAAAAAGCACTCAAGCAGGAACTGGATAAACTGGCAAAAAGCGATGTAGAGACAACTATCTACACTGATTATGATGAACAGTTCCAGATAGTAGCCTGGATGGCTTTGGTATTGCTCTTATTGGAATTGTTTATTTCAGAGAGTAAGAATGCCAAATGGAAGAATGTAAAATTGTTCAATACAGAAAACGAGAAATGAAACGATATGTTCTTTTGATATCTATGCTTTGGTTGTCGGTATCGTTGTTTGCACAACGTACTGACAGAGAGTATATTCGTAAGGGAAATAACCTGTACGAAGATAGTCTTTTTATTAAGGCTGAAGAAAATTATCTGAAGGCGATAGATAAGAATTCTTCATCGGCTGAGGCTATGTTCAACCTGGGTAACACATATATAGAACAGCAAAAGGGGCAGGAAGCTTTAAAGCAATTTCAGCAGGCTGCTACACTGTTTGAAGTAGAGAAGGAGCGCTTGATGCAGGATAGTAAAACTACCGATAAGGAGTTGCAGGAGTGCAAAACGAAACTGGCTGAAACCTACCATAATGCAGGTGTTCTGTTTCATAGTAACAGAGATTATGAGAATGCTATTGCTGCCTATAAGGAGGCTTTGCGCAATAATCCTGCCGATCATGAGACCAGATATAACCTGATTCATGCTCTTGAACAGCTAAAACAACAGCAGGAGCAACAGCAGAATCAGGAAAATCAGGATGAACAGGAGCAGGAGCAGCAGGAACAGCAACAAGAACAGGAACAGGAACAACAGCAGCAGGAGCAACAACAACAGCAACAGCAGCAACAAAATGAAGAGCAGATGTCCAGAGAGAATGCAGAACAGTTGCTGGATGCTGCAATGCAGGATGAAAAAGAGTTGCAGGAGCGTGTAATGAAACAGATGCAGGTACAGCCTCGCGGTGAATTAGATAAAGATTGGTAATTGATATATGAATAGATTGAAAGGTTATTACAATAAGGTATTTGTTTTTTCATTGCTGCTTTTTATGGCAGTGAGTGTATATTCTCAGGAGGCGACTCTTACAGTTCAGGCACCTAATGCAGTTGTTAAGGGCGAAAGATTCAGAGTTTCGTTTACAGTAAATACCAATAAGGCCAAGAACTTCCGCTCTCCGGAATTTGAAGGTTTGACAGAACTGAGCGGTCCAAGTACATCTACATCAAGTAGCACGCAGATAATTAACGGACAGCGAACATCTTCTTCATCAATTACCTATACATACGTTTTGATAGCAGAAGAGGAGGGAGAATTTACAATTAAACCTGCCAGTGTAGTGGTAGATAACAAGACAGTTCAGTCTGTAAGCAAAACTATTAATGTGTTGCCATCTGACAAGAACACTTCAAGCGGACAGCAGCAGTCACAACAGAGTAGTGGATATGGTTCAGCACAGAGTTCAAGTCCGTCTTCAATAGGAGCCGACGATCTGTTTATGCTGGCTACTGTAGATAAAAAGAAGGTTTATGAACAGGAGGCTTTGCTTCTTACATATAAAGTTTATGTAAGTACATCCCTGAATCTGACAAACCTGACTACTAATATGCCGGATCTGAAGAACTTTCATGTTCAGGAGGTGGAACTTCCACGTCAGAAAGAGTTTCAGTTGGAACACTATAATGGCAGAAACTATAAGACTCTTTTGTGGAGCCAGTATGTGCTGTTTCCACAGCAGTCTGGCGAACTGGAGATACCTGCAACAACCTTTGAGGGTATAATTTCTATTCCGGTACAGGCAACAGATATGTTTGATGCCATTTTCAATGCCGGCAGATACATTGACATTAAGAAGGAACTGGTCAGCAACAGGCAGACTATTCAGGTTGAAGCTCTTCCTGCAGGCAAGAGCAGCAATTTCTACGGTGGTGTAGGTGATTTCTCATTAAGTTCTGAAATTAGCACTACTGAACTTACTGCAAATGAGGCTGTTACTATTAAAGTGGTTCTTTCAGGTACAGGTAACCTTAAACTGGTAAAGACCCCTGAAATAAAGTTCCCTCAGGATTTTGATATTTATGATCCTAAGGTGGATAATAAATATACCATCAAGAATGGAAGACAGACAGGAAACAAGGTTTATGAATATCTGGTAATTCCAAGATATGCCGGCGAATATAAGATTCCTGCTCTGGAGTATCAGTATTTTGATCCATCATCAGGTAGCTATAAGACCTTGACTACCAATGAGTACGTTCTGAATGTGGCTAAAGGTTCAGGTAGTGATGCCTCTTCTCAGGTGGGTGTCGGTGGATATGTCAGCAAGGAGGAGTTACGTTTTGTTGGTCAGGATGTAAGGTTCAGAACAACATCGCCGAAACTTATAAATACCAGTGCGGTGTTCTTCGGATCGTTTGGTTTTTATCTTTGTCTGATTATTCCTTTCCTGGCTCTGGTTGCAGTTATCTTCATTGCGAGAAAGAGTATTGCCGACAATGCAAACGTGGCAAAGACAAAGAGAAAAAAGGCAAATTCTACAGCTGTAAGACGATTGAAGGTTGCCAAGAAACTGATGGCCAATAATGATAAGGATCAGTTCTACGACGAAGTGTTACGTGCCCTGTGGGGTTATTTGGGCGATAAACTGGTAATTCCGGTTGCAAATCTTTCCAAAGATAATGTAGGCAATGCCTTGAAGGGCAGGGGAGTAACCGATGAACTGATAGGGCAGACTACCAGACTTCTTGATGATTGTGAGTTTGCGAAATATGCTCCGGGAGATGATACAGGACGTATGGACCGAATCTATGAAGAGGCTGCGAATGTAATTGGTCAGATGGAGAACACTATTAAATAAGGTATCAGAGTTATGAAAAAGATATTTGCTATATTTTTATTGTTGAGTTCGGTTTTTGCAGTTTCAGTTTCTGCTCAGAATGAATCTGTCTCTGCATTGTTGGCAAAAGCTGACAGCGCTTATATTGATGCAGATTATATGTCAGCTATCGAAATATATTCAAAAGTAGTGGAGACTGAGGGAGTTTCTGCCACTTTGTATATGAATCTGGGTAATGCCTATATGAAAGTGGACGAAATTGCAAAGGCTATTTTGTGCTATGAGAGAGCATTTCTGATTGATCCATCTGATGCTGATGTGAAATTTAACCTGGAACTGGCCAGGACAAAGATTGTTGATAAGGTTTCTATAGTGAATGAACTCTTTATAGTTACATGGATGAAACGTCTGGTATCTGTTATGGATATTCAGGGCTGGAGTATTCTGACTATTTTTCTCTTTGTTTTGGCTATGGCAGCCTTTATTGCCTATATTTTGAGCAAAAAGATGACAATTAGAAAAATTTCTTTCTATTTTGGCGTCGTTTGTTTTGTTTTTTCCATTTTTACTTTTATCTTCGCTACTACACAGAAGAGTGAACTGGAAAACCGTGACCATGCAATAATAATGCAGCCAAGTGTTACTGTTAAAAGTACTCCGAGTGCGAGTGGTACCGATCTTTTTATCATTCATGAAGGACGAAAGGTAAAGGTTCTGGATAACTCAATGAAAGAGTGGGTTGAGATAGAACTTGAAGATGGTAACAAAGGCTGGGTACAAACAGAAGTAATGGAGATAATTTAAACAGGTATTATGTAATGGATATAAATTCGGCTCTAAATGAGACAGACCTTTCAGCGACACTGTCGTTAAACGGCAGTGACTCTCTATTCTGGGATGGAGCCGTTCATCTTTATACCACAATTTATATCTGGATACCTACAGCATTAGCACTTCTTTTTCTTGTTATCAGGAATACCAGACGTGAACAGTTATTGTTGGTTCTACTTATGATAGGACTGACAATTTTGTTGTGTGATCAGCTCTCATCGTCTGTATTCAAACCATTGTTTGAAAGATTCAGACCAACAAGAGACTTTGATGTTATGCACCTGATGGATACCGTAAATGGTTATAGAGGAGGTAAATATGGCTTTTTTTCAGGTCATGCAGCCAATTCATTCGGTATAGCTACTTTTGTGGCTTTGCTTGTAAGGAATAAACATCTGACTATATCCTTGTTGATATGGGCTACACTTAACATATTGACCAGAACCTATTTAGGTGTACATTATGTAGGAGATGTACTTACAGGAACCCTGGTTGGAGTTTTGATAGCTTTTATGGTTTTTGGATTATATAAGACTATAACAAAGAGAGGATACAGATATAGTCACAGAGAATCTGAGCTATATACAAGTTCAGGTTATCTGAGAAAGGATATTGCAGCATTCATGGTTGTTTTATACAGTACATATCTGCTTATTCTTTTTATTGCCCTGATAATGCAGGGTATTAAACCAATGTGATGAGAGATTTTAATTATATGATATAATATTACTAACATTTAAAATTATACGATTATGAGCAAATTAATCACTTTTAATGAATTACGCCAGATTAAGGCTTCTTTACCAGAAGGTAGCATGCACAGAATTGCAGATGAACTTGGTCTGGATGTAGAAACTGTAAGAAATTTCTTTGGTGGTACAGATTATAATAGTGGTTCTTCAGTAGGTTTCCATATTGAGGCTGGTCCAAACGGAGGTGCTGTAGTTTTAGACGATACAACAGTGTTAGACAGAGCTTTACAGATACTTGAAGAAGAGAAAAATAAGTAAGCTATATTTTTCACATAATAACTATTATGTTAAATAGGGTATTGAGGGCTCAGAGATGGGCCCTCTCCTTTATATATATAGATATAAAAATATGAGTCCGGCAGAATAACTGTCGGACTCACTATATTATATAAGGTGTACTAATTAAAGCATTCCCTCAGCTTTCAGGATTGTCTCCATCTTGCTTACTTCCTTGCTCATATTGAGCTTATAGTAGATTGAATAAAGCTGCTGTCCCCATTTGCTAACGTCGTTAGGCAGAAGTTCACGAACTTTTTCAAACATTGGAAGTGCCTGTCTGTAATACTCTTTTTCCTGTTCAATTACCTTCTGGTATGCTGCCGATCTGTAGTTCAGATTTGAATTAGCATCAACATATTCAGTTGCAATAAACATATAGCAAAGTCCCAGATTGATGTATGCATCAGATAGTTCAGGATCTTTTTCAATAGCCATCTTGTACTGTTCGGCTGCAACTTCATATTGTTTCTGCTGCTGTTTCAATACACCTACTACAAAGTAGTTATATGCCTTGTCAGGATCCTGTGCAATCATATCTGTTACAAACTTTTCAAGTTCTTCCCACTTCTCTGTATCGTTGTAGTACATGATAATCTTTGTGTAGAAGTACTCGTCTTTTGGGAATTTTACAATACCTGTCATCAGGTTTGAAATCCAGTTAACAGTATCCTTCATGTTTTCGTATGCTTCAGCCTTGATTCTCTGACAAGCTGGACCATATTCTGGATCCTCAATTGCCTTGTCAACATACTTCAGAACTTTCTGGTAGTCCTGCATGTTGTTTGCAGCCAGTGTTGGGAAGTATGCGAATTCTACTGTGTAGTTTGCAAAGTTCTCGTCATCAGCAAGATATTTCTTCATGATGTCTGTTTCTGCAATCTGGTAGTAATTGTCAAACATTTCGTATGCCTTTGCATAATCCTTACGGTTGTTAAAGTAGAAGATACCACCATTGATGAAGTTGGTATGGCTTCTGTACATTTCATAACCGTGAGCATCGCGACATGCAGTGCTTGTCTTACCCTTTGCATTAGGTATCTGCTGCAATGAGTCACAAATGATAGCATATTCATACCACTTTGTCAGGTAGTCATACATTGCTACTGTGTCATAAGGAGTGTTCTGGTATGATTTGATGTTTTCGTTTGTGTAAAGCTGGAAATATACGCTTGCAGCTACACTCCATGTTTCTGCCCAGTCTTTTACGTACTCATTCTGCATGCTCTTGTCAATAATGTTGCGAGCCATTCTCAGATTGCCATTGTCAGCCAGCTGATCTTTGGCGTTTTTAACCTCTGCCTGAGCAGCTTTAGTTGCCTTCTTTATCTCTTTTTCAGATAATCCCTGGGCATTTACTGTTGCAACCATGCTCAGTGCTGCAACAAACATAAATAAAATCTTTTTCATCTTAATTTGTATTTAAGTTATTAATTATTCTATTTTAAGCCTCGTTATTTTCAGTTGTTACCTGCTGATTCTCACTGTTTTCTGCTTCAATTACTTCTTCAGGTTCTTCGCTGTTAACCTTACATATTGATGCTATCTGATCACCGCGTTTCTCAAGATTGATCAATCTTACACCCTGAGTAGCACGACCCATTACACGTATTGTAGATACATCAAGACGCAGTGTTATACCACTCTTATTGATAATCATCAAATCGTTATCGTCAGTAACAGACTGTATGGAGATCAGCTTACCTGTTTTTTCTGTAATCTGTATGGTCTTGACACCCTTACCACCACGGTTGGTTATTCTGTAATCCTCTATGTCTGAACGTTTTCCGTAACCATATTCAGAAACAATCATTACAGTCTCCTCTTCCGGATTTTCAATAGCAATCATACCAACTACATGATCCTGACCATCGTCATCCAAAGTAATAGCGCGTACACCTGTAGCATTTCTACCCATGTTACGTACTGTGCTTTCGTTGAATCGGATAGCGCGGCCATTGCTGTTTGCTACCAGAATTTCGTTCTCGCCATTTGTCAATCTTACTGCCACTACTCTGTCGCCTTCTGCCAGATTGATAGCGTTGATACCATTCTGACGTGGTCTTGAATAGTCTTCTAATGATGTCTTCTTGATAGTACCCCTTTCTGTACAGAAAATCAAGCTGTGTGACTGAGTAAACTCTTTGTCATTCAAAGACTTAATAGTGATTGATGCTGTTATTCTGTTATCTGATTCAATATTCAGAATATTTTGGATAGCACGTCCCTTTGAACTCTTGGCACCTTCCGGTATATCATAAACCTTCAGCCAGTAGCAACGTCCCTTCTCAGTAAAGAAGAGTATGTAGTTGTGCATTGACGCTGTGAAGATGTGCTCTATGAAGTCTTCTTCACGTTTGCTGCTACCCTTGGAGCCTACACCACCCCTACTCTGTAATCTGTATTCTGTCAGAGGTGTACGTTTGATATAACCAAGATGTGACATGGTTATAATCATAGGCTCATCTGCGTAGAAGTCTTCCGGATTGAACTCTTCTGATGCCAGTACTATCTCTGTTTTTCTTTCGTCACCATATTTATCCTTGACGGTCTGTAATTCGTCCTTGATAACCTCCTTACACTTTTCAGGATCGTCAAGAATGCTCTGCAGGTAATCAATCTTAGCCATCAGTTCGTTGTATTCATTATGCAACTGATCCTGCATAAGTGCTGTGAGCTGACGGAGTCTCATTTCTACAATAGCTTTAGCCTGGATTTCATCAAGTGTGAATCTGTCCATCAGGCCCTGTATAGCATCTGCCGGAGATTTAGCTGTCTTGATGATTCTGATTACTTCGTCTATGTTATCTGAAGCAATGATCAGACCTTCAAGTATGTGAGCACGTTTTTTTGCCTCTTCCAGATCGTGTTTTGTTCTGCGTATTACAACGTCATGACGATGATCCACAAAGCACTTGATCAATTCGCGCAGATTCAGACACTTTGGTCTGCCCTTTACCAGAGCAATGTTGTTTACGCCGAATGAAGACTGTAACTGTGTCATCTTAAAGAGTTTGTTCAATACCACATTGGCATTGGCATCCTTCTTTATGTCGATGACTATACGCATACCTTCGCGGTCCGATTCATCGTTTACGTTGCTGATGCCTTCTATACGCTTATCAGCTACAAGATCTGCAATAAACTTAATCAGTTCAGCCTTATTGACATTATATGGTATTTCTGTAACTACAATCTTGTCATGTTGAGGGCCTGTCTCAATTTCTGTACGTGCACGCATAATAACACGTCCCCTACCCGTTTCGTAGGCTTCGCGTACTCCGCTCATTCCGTAGATAAATCCACCTGTAGGGAAATCAGGAGCTTTTACATACTGCATCAGTTCATCAACAGTGATGTCTGGGTTGTCAACCATTGCAATACAACCATCCAGAACCTCAGAAATATTATGTGGAGGCATATTTGTAGCCATACCTACTGCAATACCTGATGAACCATTGATCAGCAGATTTGGAAGACAGGTAGGCAGAATGGTTGGCTCTTCTTCTTTGTTGTCATAGTTAGGTACAAAATCTACTGTGTGCTTGTAGATGTCCTGCATCATATCTTCGCCAATCTTTCTGAGTCTTACCTCAGTGTAACGCATAGCCGCAGGACTATCACCGTCAATAGAACCAAAGTTACCCTGTCCGTCAACCAGTGGATATCTCATTACCCAGTCCTGTGCCAGACGAACCAATGCTCCATATACTGATGAGTCACCATGAGGATGGAAATGACCTAAAACATCACCTACGGTACGTGCAGATTTACGATATGCTTTATCGGATGTGTTACCGTCGCGCATCATACTGTAAAGTATTCTTCTGTGTACCGGTTTTAAGCCGTCTCTTGCATCAGGCAAGGCACGAGCTACAATTACTGACATTGAATAGTCTATATAAGAGGATTTCATCTCCTCCTCAATGTTCACCTTAATAATTCTATCCTGTTCCAATTTTTTAAATGTTTTGTTAGAATACTGCTGTCCGTGTATTTTGTTATACAAATAGCACACAAAGGTACTCTATTTTATTTAAATAAACAACTCGCGCGCGCGTATTTTTTGATAAGGTGAAGAGTTAAAATTATATAATCAATTTGCGACTTTATGTCACCTAGATTTTGTGGCACAACTTTTGCAGATATTCACTTTGATTTATATAATATAGAGATTATGGATAGAAAATTTTCGTTGCGTACAAATGCTATTATGGTGCTATGTAAGGAAGAAGCAGAGCGTTTGCATCACTCTATGGTGATGCCGGAGGATCTGATGCTTGCTATCCTTCGCGATGGAAACAATAAGGCAGTTGAACTACTGGCCGGTATGAATGTGGATCTGAGTATCTTGAAACAGCAACTGGAATCACTGAATATAGAGAATTCAAATGTTACTATAGACGATATGTTGCTCTCATCGGCAGTAAACAGAATTATCAGAATAAGTATGTTGGAGGCCAGACTTCACAAACAGGAAGAGGTTGGTCCGGAACATCTGCTACTGGCAATAACAAGGGAAAATTCCAATGGTGTTGCTTCTTTGTTGCAACAGTATGATATTGATTATAAGCGAGTTGTTAGTGAACTTTTACCAAGTAATACAGTTAGTGATGGTTTGGATATCAATGACGGAAATGATATGCTTGATGATGAAGAAGACGATGGCCTGATGTCGCTTTCCGGCGGTTCAAACAAACAGCAGGAATCACAGAAAACAAAGAAGACAAAGAATGCTTCCGGTACAAATACACCAGTTCTTGATTCATTTACTTCAGATCTGACTCAGGCAGCAGAAGAAGGTAAACTGGATCCTGTTATTGGCAGGGATAAGGAGATAGAGCGATTGGCGCAGATTCTGAGCCGCAGAAAGAAGAATAATCCTATACTGATAGGTGAACCCGGCGTAGGTAAATCGGCTATTGTAGAGGGGCTGGCACAACGTATTGTTCAAAGGAAGGTTTCCAGAATATTGTATGGAAAGCGTCTGCTTTCGCTTGATATGGCAGCTGTTGTAGCCGGTACAAAATATCGTGGACAGTTTGAAGAGAGATTGCGCTCCATAATGCAGGAATTAAAGAAAAATCCTGACATTATAATTTTCATTGATGAGGTTCATACTATTATTGGTGCAGGATCTGCTCCAGGTTCAATGGATGCTGCAAATATGTTGAAACCTGCCCTGTCGCGCGGTGAATTTCAGTGTATAGGTGCAACCACTGTTGACGAATATCGCAAAACCATAGAGAAAGATGGTGCTCTTGAACGCAGATTCCAGAAGGTTCTGGTTGAACCTACATCAACAGAAGAGACTATCGCTATCCTGCAAAATATCAAGAGCTATTATGAAGATCATCATAATGTTACATATTCAGATGATGCCATAATTGCCTGTGTAAAACTATCTGACAGATATATTTCAGACAGAAGTTTTCCGGATAAGGCTATCGATGTGATGGATGAAGCTGGTGCACGTACACATCTGTTTAATATGTCTGTACCTAAGGAGATTGAAGATCAGGAAAAGCTGATTGACGAAGCTCGTAAGGGAAAGAACGATGCGGTAATGCGTCAGGATTTTGAACTGGCAGCAAAATACAGAGATTCAGAAAAGAATCTGGAGGTACAGCTTGAACAGCTTAAGAAGGGCTGGGAAGAGACGCTTAAAGAGCAGAGAGAGGTGGTTACAGCAGAAAATATAGCGAATGTTGTATCCATGATAAGTGGTGTACCTGTACAAAAAATGGCTCAGGAAGAGGGCGTAAGAATCAAGGGACTGGCCACAGTGCTTAACAAAAAGGTTATAGCTCAGCAGCAGGCTGTGGATATGGTAGCCAAAGCTATTCGCAGAAGCAGAGTTGGTTTGAAAAATCCTAACAAACCAATAGGTACATTCCTGTTCCTTGGCCCTACCGGAGTTGGTAAGACTCTGCTGGCAAAAGAGCTTGCGGAACAGATGTTTGGTAGTGCGGATGCCTTGATACGTATTGATATGAGTGAGTTTATGGAAAAATTTACAGTATCGCGTCTGGTGGGTGCGCCTCCGGGATATGTGGGATATGAAAATGGTGGTCAGTTAACCGAAAAGGTTCGCAGAAAGCCCTACTCTATTGTCCTTCTGGATGAAATTGAGAAGGCACATCAGGACGTATTCAATCTGTTGCTCCAGGTAATGGATGAAGGCAGATTGACAGACAGCGATGGCAGAACTGTTGATTTCCGTAACACCATTATAATAATGACCTCCAATATAGGTTCACGTCAGGTTAAGGATTTTGGCAGAGGCGTTGGCTTCAGTACAACAGATGCTGCTCAGGAAGAACTGGCTCAGGAGCTTATAAGAAAGGCATTGAACAAATCGTTTGCGCCTGAGTTTATAAACAGAATAGACGAGATAATTACATTCCATCAGTTGAGCAAAGAGGCTATTTCTGAGATTGTTACACTGGAAGTTGACAAACTTAAAAACAGGGTTACAGATTTGGGATATGTACTGCAACTGGATCCTCAGGTTTATTCATTCCTCTCTGATAAGGGTTATAGTACAGAGTATGGTGCTCGTCCGTTAAAACGTGCCATACAGACATATCTGGAAGACAAATTGTCAGAGATGCTGATTGAGGAAGAGTGCAGTCTGGGCGATACCATAATTGTTTCATGCAATGATGGTAAGGATGTGAATATAAAAATTGAGAAAAGATTATAAATTGATAAACAAAGAGATATGAAACAGAAAGGTACAATTGGAGTAACAACAGAAAATATTTTTCCGGTTATCAAAAAGTTTCTTTACAGTGATCACGAAATTTTTCTTCGTGAAATAGTATCTAATGCAGTTGATGCTACCCAGAAACTTAAAACTTTGGCATCCAAAGGTGAATTTAAAGGTGAAATTGGCGATGCTACAGTACGTGTAAAGGTTGATAAGAAAACAATTACAGTAAGCGACAATGGTATTGGTATGACATCTGAAGAGATTGATAAGTATATCAATCAGATAGCCTTCTCCGGTGCTAACGACTTTCTGGAAAAATACAAGGACGATGCAAATACCATTATAGGCCATTTTGGTCTAGGTTTCTATTCTGCATTTATGGTATCAAGCAAGGTGGAAATCATAACAAAATCATATAAGGAGGGATCTCAGGCTATTAAATGGAGTTGTGACGGTTCACCTGAATTTACAATCAAGGAGGTTGAAAAGGAACAGCGTGGTACAGATATAATAATGTATATTGACGATGATTGTAAGGAGTTCCTTGATGAAAACAAGATAGAGGGATTGCTTAAGAAATATTGTCGTTTCCTGCCTGTACCAATAGCTTGCGGCAAGAAAAAAGAGTGGAAAGATGGTAAGAATGTGGAAACAGATCAGGATAACATCATCAACAATGTGGAACCACTCTGGACAAAGACTCCATCTGAACTGAAGGACGAAGACTATAAGAATTTCTACAGAGAACTATATCCAATGTCGGATGAACCACTCTTCTGGATACATCTGAATGTGGATTATCCGTTTAATCTGACAGGTATTCTCTATTTCCCTAAGATAAAGAGCAACCTGGATCTGCAGAAGAATAAAATTCAGCTTTTCTGTAATCAGGTATATGTAACAGATTCTGTAGAGGGTATTGTTCCCGATTTTATGACTCTGCTTCATGGTGTGATTGATTCACCGGATATTCCTCTGAATGTATCCCGTTCTTATTTGCAGAGCGATTCAAACGTAAAGAAGATTTCAGGTTACATAACCAAGAAGGTTGCAGACAGACTGACATCAATCTTTAAGAACAATCGTTCTGAATTTGAAGAAAAATGGGATGACGTTAAGCTGTTCATTAACTATGGAATGCTGACAGAAGAGGATTTCTATGGTAAGATAGAGAAGATTGCACTCTTTAAAGATACTGATGGCAAATATTTTACATTCGAAGAGTACAAGAAACTTATAGAGACAAATCAGACCGATAAGAATGGCAATATTATCTATCTGTATGCCAATGACAAGGACGAACAGTTTGGATATATAGAGAGCGCTGTATCAAAGGGTTATAACGTACTTCTGATGGATAATAACCTGGATGTAGCTGTAGTTGGTATGCTGGAGCAGAAGCTGGGAAACAATATTCGTTTTATGCGCGTTGACAGCGATTCTGTAGATAAACTGATTGTTAAAGAAGATAGTGCTGCAGTTGCATTGGAATATTCATTGGAGAATATGGTTACAACCGTATTTAACAGCCAGATGCCAAAATTGGAAAAGGTGGATTTCAATGTTAATGTACAGCCAATGGGTGAAAATGCTTTGCCTATAATGATTGCCCGTAGCGAGTATATGCGCAGAATGAAAGAGATGGCAACCATACAATCTGGTATGGGATTCTATGGTGAACTGCCTGATATGATGTCTGTTATAGTTAATCAAGATCATAAACTGGTAAAACGAGTTATGGATGAAGCCGGTGCTGCATGCAATGACAAGGTTAAGCCATTGTCAGATGATCTGGATGCTTTGCAGGCGCGTGCAGCAGAACTTAAGAAAGCTAAAGAGGGTAAAAAAGAGGAAGATATTCCTGAAACTGAAAAGAATGAACTGACAGATGTAGAAAAGCAGATTGCCGATAAGGAGGATGCAATAAAAGCAATCTATACCGATTATGCAACAGGTAATAAGGTGGTTCATGAATTGATAGATTTAGCTCTTCTTCAGAATGGTATGCTTAAAGGTGAAGCACTTAATTCATTCATTAAGAGAAGTGTTGAGCTGATTTAATTCACGATAAAAATATTGAAAAAAGCGCCATATAGTTGTATGGTGCTTTTTTTTGCACTACTTTTATAGACGTGAAAAGGTTAATGACATATTTGTGCGTAATGTTTTTGTCAATTCAGTTCTGTTTTGGCGAAAAAGTTGGACTGGTGCTTAGTGGTGGCGGTGCTAAGGGTATTGCGCATATTGGTGTTATTAAAGCGCTGGAAGAGAATAACATACCTATTGATTATATAACAGGAACTTCAATAGGTGCAGTAATTGGATCTCTCTATGCAATGGGCTATTCGCCGGAAGAGATGGAAGAACTTATCCAGTCTGATGCATTCAATCGCTGGTACACAGGTAAATTAGAGGCTGGATATCAGTTCTATTACAAGCAGGCAGAACCTAATCCTGCGCTGGCTCATGTGGAACTGGTTACACTGGACTCTATGGTTGTGGCAAGAACTGCTGCAAATAGTCTGGTTAACCCAACACAGATGAATTTGGCGTTTGTGGATATTTATTCTGCAGGTACAGCTGCATGTGACAATGATTTTGATAGTCTGTTTGTACCTTTCAGGGCAGTAGCGTCGGATGTTTATAACAAGAAAAGCATTGTTTTGGGTAAAGGCGATCTGGGTGATGCAGTCAGGGCATCAATGTCATTTCCTTTGGTATTTAAACCTATTAAGATTGATTCATTACTTGCTTTTGACGGTGGTATCTATGATAACTTTCCATACGATGTTATGAGAGATGAATTTAATCCGGATTTTGTGATTGGATGTAATGTTTCCGGTAATGAACCTATACCTGCCGACTATGACATGCTTGGTCAGTTACGTAGCATGATAATGCAAAAAAGTAATTATGATCTGCCTGAAGAAGCTGGAATAAAGATTGAACTGAAGCTGGATCATATTGCTTTGCTTGATTTTCACAAATATGATGAAATCTATGATTTGGCTTATACTACAACCATCGGAATGATGGATTCTATTAAAGGACGAATTACAGCCAGAAGGGATACTTTGCAATTACAGGATAAACGTGCTGAGTTTAAGGGACTTATGCCTCCTGCTCGTTTTAATGAGATTAATGTGTATGGAACAAGAAATAAAGATCAGAATGAGTATATAAAGAGAGGTATCCGTATGGATCAGGAGAATGTTTTTGATTATGAACAACTAAAACGTGGATATTTTTATCTGCTCTCTGACGATATTATAAAGGAGGTAATTCCAAAGACGGAGTTTAATAAGAGTGATTCTACATATACGCTTAATCTCGATGTTACTCTTAATGATAATCCTACTGTTAGCGTAGGTGGTGCATTATCTACAAGTTATACCAGTCAGCTGTATGCTTCTCTCTCCTATAAACAACTGGGTTTGCAGTCTGTAAAGTATTTATTGGAAGGACAGATAGGAAAGGTATATAACAATGCTCAGCTAACTACACAGATTGAACTGCCAATTAAGGTTCCTGTATCGTTCCAGTTCCAGTTTGCTTATAATAACATTAACTATTTCCGTTCTAATTATATCTTTAAGGGTGATCTGAATCCTGCTTTGAATAAGGAGAGTGAATTCTTTGTAAAATTCAAGACTTCAAGACCTTTCAGAAATTCCCATAAGATGGTGCTATCTGTAGGAGCGGTTCATCATAAGGATTACTATACTCAGGATAATAATATTGACCTTGGTAGCTTTAAATATGATGCAACAAGACGTAATGTATTCGGTGCATCTTTAAAGTTTACAGGTAATACATTCAATTCTTTACAATATCCAACGTCAGGACATTCTGAATTGTTACTGGCTCAGATATATACAGAGAGTGAATTGTTTATGCCTCAAAACAGGATCAGCGATGAATTGGAAGCGGTTCCACAATCATGGTTGCAGTTTTCAGGTGTAATTGACGGATATAACAACCTGTCTTCAGATGTTGTATTGGGTCACTATTTAAGTGCTTATTATTCAACAAGAAATTTATCGTCCAATTATATGGCAAGTATTATGCAGGCAGGACGTTTTGAACCAACCGTGAACAGCAAGCTGATGTTTGATCCGGCATTCAGATCGAATGCGTATGTTTCTGCTGGTGTAAAGCCAATTTATATTATTAATAATGTTCTTCATCTAAGAAGTGAGATGTATGCTTTCTTGCCTATATATCCTATTATGAATGATAACGGAAAGGCGTATATTGGAGATCCTTTTACTCAAATGCAGTTAATGGGAGAAGTTTCACTGGTGGCTCAATATGGTAAGATTAATTGCAATGTATTCTATAATTTCTGCTCATCAGACAATCATTCAAGTATCTTTGGTGTTACTATAGGATTACTGATGTTTAACGAGCGATTCTTCGATTAAATTCAACGGATTTGTATAAAAGGAAAAACCTTGCTACATATTCTGTAGCAAGGTTTTTTAGTGATTCCGACAGGATTCAAACCTGTAACCTTCTGATCCGTAGTCAGATGCTCTATTCAGTTGAGCTACGGAACCCCTCAAAAGCGATGCAAAGGTAGTGCTTTTTTTTGATTTGACAAGTCCTGACGCGCTTTTTTTTAAAAAAAAGATCAATTTTTTGATGCAATTGTGTCGTTTGTAACAAAAACATCAGGAACTTCTAGTCCAATCTTCTTCATGTTCTCCTTTACACTATTCAAATATGTCGGCATATCCTCTTTTGCAATTGGATCAACAGCTGGTAAATCCATGCTTAAAGGATTAATTGCTGTGCCGTTTTTATATACACGATAGTCCAGGTGTGGGCCTGTTGAGGAACCGGTAGAACCTACGTAACCAATGGTCTGCCCCTGTTTGACTCTTGCACCTTGTTTAATTCCATCTGCAAAACCTTTCAGATGCATGTAAAGAGTGGTATATGTTGCATTGTGTTTAATGCGGACATAGTTTCCTCCACCTTTTGAATCCCAGCCTTTACCTATAACAGTGCCATCGCCTACAGAATGAACAGGTGTACCAGATGGTGCTGCGTAATCTACACCGTGGTGTGGTCTTACAACCTTTGTTATAGGATGTTTTCTTGCATTTGAAAACTTGGAACTTATTCTGCTGTATTGAAGCGGAGCTTTTAGGAATGCTCTGCGCAGGCTTACACCGTTTTCATCAAAATATTCACCACGTTCATCTCTGTGTGTATAGTAGAATGCATAGTGATCTTTACCGCCTGTTATAAAATTTGATGCCAGTACGTTTGCAATGCCTACTCTGCTGGTGTCTGCATAGATCTCCTGATAATAGACATAGAATGAATCTTTCTGTTGTATTCCAAAGAAGTCTATTGTCCATGAATAGATATCAGACAATTTGCCGGCCAGTTCAGGGTCGGCTCCACTGCCTATCATGGCATTCCATAATGAAGACTCTATACTACCTGATATTGTGTTTGTAACAGTATCTGTTGGTATTTCACCTAAATAGGTATATATAGAATCAGTCAGCTTATAAACTGCATATTCTATGGCGTTTATATTATATACGAAGTATTCAGCCACTGGTATTGAATCGTTCTTTGTCTTTAGAATATGATAAGGCTTCCCGGCTCTTAACTTCCTGACGCTGTATGTTTCCAATGACTTCTTCTCTACCTCGTTAATGGTAGCACCTCCCACTCCATGTCTGTATAAAATGGTGGATAGCAGTTCGTTTTTGCCAATAACACTGTCTATAACCTGATAGTCATCTATATTTATACCCCATTTAATGTTGGGCTCTACTGTTTGCAGCGTGTCAGTCAATTTACTCTTCGCCTGCTGTTGACCTTTGTTAAAACATGAAGTGAAAGACAAAAGGATGATGCTTAATACTGTGTATATCAGCTTTTTGTTAATCATATTTCTATGTTTTCAAAGGCTTTTGCAGTCTGATTGTGTGTCTGTTCGCTAACAGGGACCAACGGCAATCTTAATACATTGTTTATCATAGCTCTTGAAGCCATCAGGTCTTTTACTCCCGGAGGGTTTCCTTCTGTAAATAGAAGTGAATACAATGGTTTAAGTTGTTCATGTATGGTTGCAGCTTTTTCTGTTTCGCCATTTTGCAGATAGTGAATCATGCTGCTGAATGTTTTAGGTATAACGTTACCTATAACTGAGATAACTCCAATTACACCACTCTGCATAGCATCGAATGCCAATCCGTCATCGCCTGAAATAACTTTAAAATGCTCTGGGCTTCCTGCTACTATCTCTTTGAACTGTTCAAGATTGCCTGATGCCTCTTTAACAGCAATTACATGCTTAAATTCGTTGGCAATTCTCAGAGTAGTGGCTGCTGTCATATTAACACCTGTTCTGCCAGGTACATTATACAGTATTATTGGTTTTGTACAACTTTCAGCAATTGCTTTAAAATGTTGATATATACCTTCTTGTGATGGCTTATTATAGTAAGGTACAGCTGTTAGTATGCCATCTACACCTTCAATTTCAAACTGTTTTATTTGGGACAGGACAGTTGCTGTATTGTTGGAACTGCAACCTACCATAATAGGTATCCTGCCATTTATCTGCTTTATGGCAGTTTTTACAACCTGAAGTTTTTCATCGTCTGTCAATGTAGGAGTTTCTGCAGTTGTACCCAGGATACAGAGATAATCTGTTCCATTTGAAATCTGAAACTCAATAAGTTCGGCCAGCTTATTCCAGTCAATCTGACCATCTGTTGTAAATGGTGTGACTAATGCTACACCTAATCCCATAAAAGGGTTGTCATTGTTCATTATATCTATACTATTTTATTGTTATTCAATCATTTTCAAAAACTCATCTTCGCTTATCAATGGTACTCCGAGCGATTCAGCCTTCTCTCTTTTGGATGGTCCCATATTCTCTCCTGCCAGAATAAAGCTGGTTTTGGACGATATGCTGCCGGAATTTTTGCCACCACAGTTTTCTATTATAGCCTTATATTCATCACGGGAGTGTTTTTCAAATACTCCGCTTATTACTATGATTTTTCCCTCCAACTTGTTGTTTGAAGTCTCTGAATCTGTCTCTTCTGTTGCAAACTGCAATCCGACTTCTCTTAACTTTTCAACCAGCACCCTGTTCTTCTCTTCTGCAAAGAAGTCTATCACACTCTGAGCTATTTTATTGCCTATTTCATTCACCTCGATAAGCTGATCCATAGTAGCCGACATCAGATTGTCTATATTCTTAAAGGCTCTTGCCAACTTTTTGGCAGCCACTTCGCCTACAAAGCGAATTCCAAGTGCGAATAGTACTCTTTCGAATGGTATTTGTGTGGACTTCTCAACGCTATGTGTCAGATTTTCAGCAGATTTAATTCCCATGCGTTCTAAACGACAAATGTCCTTAACCTTAAGTCTGTACAGGTCTGAAATGTCATTTATAAGCCCTACATTAAAGAAACTGTCTATTGTTTCTGGCCCCATGCCATCAATATTCATTGCCTTTCTGCTTACAAAATGTTCTATTCTTCCCTTTATCTGAGTAGCACATCCATTTATATTGGGGCAGTAATGAGCAGCCTCTCCTTCATATCTTATTAGTTTTGTTTTACATTCTGGGCAGTATTTTATAAACTCAACTTTATCGCCCATCATAAATGTACGGGAATCAAAATCTACCCCTGTTATTTTAGGGATAATCTCTCCCCCCTTTTCCACATATACCATATCGCCTATATGCAGATCCAGATTCTCTATAATGTCTGCGTTGTGCAGTGAAGCGCGTTTTACCGTTGTACCTGATAGCTGTACCGGATCAAGATTTGCAACCGGTGTTATTGCTCCGGTTCTGCCTACCTGATATGACACACCATTCAGTCTGGTAAGAGCCTTTTCTGCCTGGAACTTATATGCAATGGCCCAACGTGGTGATTTGGCTTTGTAACCTAAATTGCGCTGCTGACGCAGTGAGTTTACCTTTAGTACAACTCCATCTGTTGCAACAGGCAGATTCTTTCTTTCTGTATCCCAGTAGGTTATAAACTCCATAACCTCTTCAAGCGAAGAGCACTTTTTAATATGTTCTGTTGTTTTGAATCCCAGCTTTGACAGGTACATCATATTCTCATAATGTCCGTCATATGGAAGGTTTTCACCCAGCAAATAGTAGAGATATGCATCTAGTTTTCTTCTGCCAACTTCTGCTGAATTTTGTAGTTTCAGAGTACCTGAAGCCGCATTTCTGGGGTTTGCAAATAGTGGTTCGTCCTCTTTTGCACGTTCTTGGTTTAATGTTTCAAATGAAGCCCAGGGCATAAGAATTTCACCACGTACCTCAAATTCTGATGGATATTCCCCTTCTTCAATTATAAGAGGAATGGTCCGGATTGTCTTCACATTGTTTGTTACAATATCTCCACGAACTCCGTCTCCTCTGGTTACAGCCTGTGTAAGCTGACCATCCTGATATGTCAGAGATATGGAAAGACCATCATATTTAAGTTCACAACATATTTCAAAAGGTTCATTCAATAGTTCAGATACACGATTAAAGAAGTCCTGTACTTCTGCTTCTGAATAGGTGTTATCCAAAGAAAGCATAGGATATTTATGTTCAGCCTGTGCAAAACCTCCTTTTTCCGAAATATCACTTCCAACACGTTGTGTAGGAGAGTTCTTGTCATACATATCGGGATAGAACATTTCAAGATCCTGCAGTTCGTGCATAAGAGCATCGAATTCAAAATCGGAAATAACAGGTGCATTCTTTACATAGTAAAGATAGTTGTGCCTGTGCAAACTTTTACGCAGTTCTAATATTCTTTCCCTGTTATCCATTATATACTATTGAATCTATCATGCAAAGTTACTCTTTTTTTAATAAATATACCCTATTTTTAGGTTAAGCTGCTTTAATTTACCACAGCTTTGCAGTAACTTCGCGGCAGAAAACATAAATATTGTATAATATGCGTATAGATATACTGACTGTCTTCCCGAATATGCTGGAAGGATTCTTTAATTGTTCAATGCTGGCCAGGGCTCAGAAAGCTGGTCTGGCAGATATTCAGTTACACGACATTAGAGATTACACAACAGATAAACACAGGAAGACTGACGATTATCCGTTTGGCGGTTGCGCAGGTTTAGTAATGAAAATTGAACCAATAGACAGGTTGATTTCTGCATTGAAGGCTGAGCGCGATTATGATGAGGTTATCTATACATCACCGGATGGTCAGACTCTGAATCAGCAGCTCTCCAATGAGATGTCGATGATGCAGAATATCATTATTCTGTGCGGACACTATAAAGGGATAGATTACAGAATCAGAGAACATCTTATAACAAGAGAAATAAGTATAGGTGATTATGTGCTTACAGGTGGTGAACTGGCAGCTGCAGTAATAGCTGACAGTGTTGTAAGATTAATTCCAGGTGTATTAAGCGATGAACAGTCTGCTTTGTCAGATAGTTTTCAGGATAATCTGCTGGCTCCACCGGTATATACCCGACCTGCAGATTACAATGGTTGGAAGGTTCCGGAAATATTGTTATCCGGAAACCAGGCCAAGATTAGCGAATGGGAATTACAGCAATCTATAGAAAGAACCAAAAGATTGCGACCTGATTTGCTAAGTGATTGATATCCTACTCTATAGCTTTTTTGATTCTCTCCAGAGCCTCTTTAATGGTTGTTCTGGATGTTGCTATATTCATACGCATAAAGCCTTCTCCTTCCGGACCAAACATAGTTCCTGTATTAAGTGCTAGTCCGGCTTTTTCTATGAATAGCTTTTCAAGTTCAGGCTGTGATAATCCTAATTTTCTGCAGTCAAGGAAAATAAGAAATGATGCCTGCGGACGAATCATATTCAGCTGTGGTAATTCGTTTGTAAGAAAATTTTCAACGAAATCGATATTGCCAGATATATAACTGCAAACCTGTTCCAGCCAGTCTGTACCAAGTTCTGAATATGCTGTTGCCGGTACTATATATGCAAACAGGTTTCCCTGGTTATATTCGCTGGCAGTCATGTAGTTGTAGAACTTTTCACGTAATTCGTCATTGGGTACTATACTGTATGATGAAATTATGCCGGGTGTATTAAAAGCCTTGCTTGGCGACATGAATGTTATACTGCATTCTGCTGCCTCTTTGCTGACTGTGGCAAAAGGATGGTGTTTGTATGGCTTTAATGTAAGGTCTGCGTGTATTTCATCAGAAATAACTATCACATTGTGTTTGTGGCAGATAGATGCCATCTGCTGGAGTTCCTCTTTAGTCCATACACGACCACCCGGATTATGTGGATTGCTCAGAATAAAGACCTTGCAGTTCTTCACTCTCTCTTCAAACAGATCAAAATCTATGTAGTACTGTTCGTCTCTGATTATCAACGGACAGTATTCAGGCTGGCGTCCGTTATCTTCTGCTACATGGAAGAATGGATGATATACGGGTGACATAACCATCACCTTGTCATGTGCAGTTGTGAATGTCTTTATTACGAATGCGATACCTCTTACAATTCCCGGAATAAATCCCAGCCAGTCATTTTCTATCTTCCAGTTGTGGCGATTCTCCAGCCAGTTAATTATTGCTGTGCTCCATTCATTACCAGGCATGGAATAGCCCAGAACTGCATGGTTCAGGCGGTTGTGCAATGCGTCTATAACAAACTGCGGAGTGCAAAAATCCATGTCTGCAATCCACATGGAAAGCAAATCACTATGGCCGTAACGACTCTCCAGGCCATCCCATTTAAGGGAGTTTGTACCAAAACGGCATGGGATATTTTCAAAATCGTAAGTTCTCTTTTCCATAACAGCTACAAAAGTAATTCAACTTAGTGTGAGAAACAAATAATTTTTTATGATGACCGGTAAAAAAACAGGTCAGTTTGTTTAAAATTTCATCAGTTTGAGCTATCTTTGAATGTTTAATTTAAAGAGTTATGTTAGGTATAGATTTAAAGGAGATAGTTGGAGCGTTCGTCGTTCTGTTTGCTATTTTGGATATTATTGGTTCAATTCCTGTAATTATTGATATAAAGAACAAGACAGGACCTATTCAGTCCAAAAAAATTTCTCTCATTTCATGGTTCCTTCTGGTACTGTTTTACTTTATGGGTGATGGTGTACTGGCTCTGTTTGGTGTTGATATTCAATCATTTGCTGTAGCAGGTTCCATAGTGATTCTGGCAATTGGATTTGAAATGATATTCGATATACATATTTTTAAGTATGACGATAGCCCGGAAGGAGTATCATCTATTGTACCATTGGTATTCCCGTTGATTGTGGGCGCAGGTTCCTTCACAACCCTGCTGTCACTAAAAGCGGAATATACTACAATCAATATTATGATAGCACTTGCCCTCAACGTTCTGTTTATCTATGTGGTTCTGAAACAGATAAACTGGTTAGAGAAGAAATTGGGTAAAGGTTTGATATATATCTTCAGAAAGTTCTTTGGAATTATTCTTCTGGCTATTGCAGTTAAGCTTTTTGCTGCAAATATCGGACACCTGGTAGGATAAAACTGATGACTGTTGATAAGTTGATACATTATAAGTGTAGTTGGATGTGAGTTATTGAGTAACTTTGCAGTATGATAGAAAAGCACTTTGTTTTGGAAGATGTGGATCCTGCGCTGTTTTATGGTGCCGGCAATTCCAATATGCAACTAATTAAGGCTCTTTTCCCAAAATTACGCATTGTAGCACGTGATAGTGTTATGAGGGTTATAGGTGATGATGCAGAGCTTTCACGATTTGAAACTACTCTGCATAAATTAGAAAGATATTGTACTGAATACAATTCACTTAAAGAGGAAAATATTGTAGATATCGTGAGTGGTCATGAGCCGTCGGGTGAAAAGAATTCCAATATTATTCTTTTTGGAGTAACCGGTCGCCCTATTATGCCCAGAACTGAAAATCAGAAGAAGATAGTAGATGACTACTCCAGTAACGATATGATTTTTGCTATAGGTCCTGCCGGTTCGGGTAAAACCTATACGGCTATAGCACTTGCAGTGAGAGCATTAAAGAACAAGGAGGTTAAGCGTATAGTTTTGTGCAGACCTGCTGTAGAAGCTGGCGAAAAGCTGGGTTTCCTGCCTGGTGACATGCGAGAAAAGATAGATCCGTTTCTGCAGCCTTTGTATGATGCTCTGCAGGACATGATTCCTACTGGTAAACTGAAGGAATATATGGATTTAAACATCATTCAGATAGCTCCATTGGCATTTATGCGTGGCAGAACGCTGAACGATGCTGTAGTAATTCTGGACGAAGCCCAGAATACAACACCACAGCAGATCAAGATGTTTTTAACCAGAATGGGCTGGAATACCAAGATGATAGTGACCGGCGATTTGACTCAGATAGATTTGCCGCCAAGTCAGACATCGGGTTTGGTACAAGCTCTGGATGTACTAAAGAATATCGAGGGTTTGAGTATTATCAGAATGACAAAGAGAGATATTGTACGTCATAAGCTGGTTACAAGAGTTGTAGAGGCATACGAACAATTTGATCAGAAGAATAAAAAAATTAAAGAGATAAAAGATGAGCAAGGCATTAACAAGAACTGATTATCAGTTCAAAGGACAGAAGAGTGTATATCACGGTAAGGTAC
Source organism: Bacteroidaceae bacterium (assembly GCA_045660365.1). Taxonomy (GTDB): domain Bacteria; phylum Bacteroidota; class Bacteroidia; order Bacteroidales; family Bacteroidaceae; genus Colenecus. The sequence goes on along the minus strand of JAZRDQ010000009.1, from coordinate 41,721 downwards.
GTGATGTTTATGATGTAGATGACAAGTTGGTTATGGTTGCAACAGACCGTATATCAGCTTTTGATGTTATTCTACCAAAAGGTATTCCTTTTAAAGGACAGGTTTTGAACCAGATTGCAGCCAGTTTCTTGGATGCTACTGCCGATATTGTTCCAAACTGGAAGTTAGCTACTCCAGATCCAATGGTAACAGTTGGTCTGAAGTGTGAAGGTTTCCGCGTTGAGATGATTATCCGTGGTTATCTTACCGGTTCAGCATGGCGCGATTATAAAGATGGTTGCCGTAATCTTTGTGGTAATATCCTTCCAGAGGGAATGCGTGAAAATGAGCGTTTTGCAGAACCTCTTGTAACCCCTACTACAAAGGCTGATGAAGGTCATGATGAAAATATCTCAAAAGAGGAGATTATAGCTCAGGGACTGGTAAGCAAGGAAGATTATGAACTGATGGAGAAATATACACGCGCTCTGTTCCAGAGAGGTACTGAGATTGCTGCATCAAAAGGTTTGATACTTGTTGATACAAAGTACGAATTTGGTAAGCGTGATGGTAAGATTTATCTGATAGATGAAATCCACACTCCGGATTCATCACGTTACTTCTATGCTGATGGATATCAGGAGAAGTTTGAAAAAGGTGAACCTCAGAAACAGCTTTCAAAAGAGTTTGTACGTCAGTGGCTTATTGAGCATGATTTCATGGGCAAAGAGGGTCAGACCGTTCCTGAAATGACTGAAGAGTACGTAGATAGCGTATCAGAAAGATATATTGAACTCTACGAACATATTACCGGTGAATCTTTTGTAAAGGCTGAATCGGAAAATATCGAGGAGCGTATTCGCAAGAATGTAGAAAACTGGCTTGATAACCAATAAGATATAAGGCCGTGAGTAGTGATTTGATATTTCTGTTGATTGTTGTGGCCGTACTTGTTTTAAAGTATGTCAGAAAGAATGTGGATTTTTCGGAAGATAAATTGCCACCATTCCAGCCTATCGAAGAGGAACAGGAAGAGAGTGAAGTGGATAACTCTGCCTCTTCTGATACGGAAAATATAGAGACAGTTACTACTCAGCAGGAAGCAGAACCTGTAGTTACTACAGTAAAACCGGATTTCAGTAAGACTCCTGCCAGAGATGTTGAAAGACTTTTTGGTATAATTGGTAAACCGCTGGAACACTCAATATCAAAAGTGTATTTCAAGAAGAAGTTCCGAACAGAGCATATCAGTGCAGATTACATGAATTTTGAAATAGAGAGTGCAGAAGAACTGAAAGATATAGTTGAGGCAAATCCTAATCTGTGTGGTTTAAACGTAACAATACCTTATAAGCAGGATGTTATACCAATGATGGACAGACTTGATGACAGTGCAGCCCGTGTTGGCGCAGTAAATGTGATCAAGGTTGTACGTAACAGTGATAAGACTGAACTGGTTGGCTTCAATACTGATGCTATAGGCTTTATGGAATCTATAGCACCACTGATTGGAGGTAGAAAAAAGGCACTTATTCTTGGTACCGGTGGTGCTTCAAAGGCTATCCAGTATGCTCTGCAACAGTTGGGAATAGAGAGTAAATTTGTATCGAGAAACTCTACATTTGATATTCTTGGATACTATGAACTTTCTCCATCTGTAATGGAAGAGTATCAGATAATTGTAAATTGTACACCGGTTGGAATGTGGCCTAACAGTGATAAATGTCCGGATATTCCTTATGCGTACATAACAAGTGACCATTTGTTATATGACGTTATATACAAACCGGAAGAGACGCTGTTCATGCAGAAAGGAGCTCAACAGGGTGCTGTAGTTAAGAATGGTTATGAAATGTGGCAAAGACAAGCCGATGCTACATGGCGTATTTGGAACGAATGATTTATAGATATGAATAATAACAGATATATGATGCGTGGCGTATCTGCCACAAAAGAGGATGTGCATAATGCCATCAAGAATATTGATAAAGGGCTTTATCCAAAGGCTTTTTGTAAGATAATCCCTGATATTTTGGGAGGCGATCCTGAATATTGTAATATAATGCATGCTGATGGTGCTGGTACAAAATCGTCTCTGGCATACGCTTACTGGCGTGAAACAGGCGACCTGTCAGTATGGAAAGGAATTGCTCAGGATGCTCTTATAATGAATATCGATGATCTGCTTTGTGTTGGTGCAGTAGATAATATTCTGGTAAGCTCTACTATTGGCCGTAACAAGAACCTTGTTCCCGGATCTGTAATCAGTGCAATTATCAATGGCACAGATGAACTGCTGGCAGAACTTCGTTCAATGGGTGTAGGTGTTTATGCTACCGGAGGCGAAACAGCCGATGTTGGTGATTTGGTTCGTACCATTATTGTTGACAGCACTGTTACCTGCAGAATGAAGCGCAGCGATGTTATTGATAATGCCAATATTAAGCCGGGTGATGTTATAGTAGGTCTGGCATCTTCTGGTCAGGCTACATACGAAGATAAATACAATGGCGGTATGGGTAGTAATGGTCTTACCAGTGCACGTCATGATGTATTCAACAAGAGTATAGCAGAAAAGTATCCTGAAACATACGATCATTCTGTTCCGGAAGATCTGGTATATTCAGGTGGTCTTTCATTGACAGACAGTGTAGATGGTTCTCCAATTAATGCAGGTGAACTGGTACTCTCTCCAACAAGAACATACGCTCCGGTTATCAAGAAGATTCTGGATGCACATCGTTCTCATATAGATGGTATGATTCACTGTTCAGGTGGTGCTCAAACAAAAGTGCTGCATTTTGTTGAAAATGTGCGTGTTGTAAAGGATAATCTGTTCCCTATTCCACCGCTGTTCAGAACTATACAGGAACAGAGCAAGACTGATTGGTCAGAGATGTACAAGGTATTTAACTGTGGACACCGCTTTGAAATTTATCTGCCTGCTGAATATGCTGAAGATGTTATTGCTATCAGCAAGAGCTTTGGTATTGATGCTCAGATAGTAGGACGCGTAGAGGAGTGTGACAAGACAGAGCTTATTATAAAGAGCGAATTTGGAGAATTCAGGTATTAAGTATTTCTCTTTACATAAAATAAAACTGCCGGTATTGTTTTAACTACCGGCAGTTTTTATGTTTGTTAAACTCTCTTCATTACCTCTAGCAGATAATCCCAGACTTTTTGAACTGATGGAATATAACAACGTTCATCTGGTGAATGCGGGCTCATTAGTGTTGGGCCACATGATATCATATCCCAGTGTGGATATGCACCACTAAGAATGCCACACTCCAAACCTGCATGAACAGCCATAACATGAGGCTCTTTTCCGAACATCTCATTATATACCTGCTTCATAGTGCTCAATATTGATGAATCTGCATTAGGTGCCCATCCTGAATAACCTCCTTCGAATTCAGTTTTAATGTTTGCTAATGCGAACAGACTCTTAATATTTAATGCAAGCACATCCTTCGCGCTATCTACAGAGCTTCTCATCAGGCATTTAACTGCAAACTCACCTCCATATATGGAAACTATAGCCATATTGTTGGATGTCTCTACCATTCCCGGCATCTGGTCGCTCATACGCTCTACTCCATCAGGACATGCAATAATAGCCTGCATATATTTTATAGCTGTGGCCTCTTCTACATACAGACAATCGTCTGGATTGCATGGCTCATTTTCATTGCATTGATATAGTTCAAATATGTAGTTGCAGTTTGGATCTGTAACCATATATTCTGTCTTTATATTTGTGAATTCGCGTTCAACAATAGTTGTTGCCAAATCTATATTCTGTTCTGGAACATATACTGTAGCGAAACATTCACGTGGAATAGCATTGCGCAGTGTGCCACCCTCCATATCAATTAATTTTACATCTGCTTCTGTTAACAGACTATACAGGATTCTTGCTGCTACTTTATTGGCATTTGCCCTGCATTTGTTGATTTCCAGACCAGAATGGCCACCTGTAAATCCTTTTACTGCAAAAGAATAGCAATGATGATTTTCAGGATGTGGTTTACGTTCATATTTATCTGTTGCTGTTGCATCCAAACCGCCTGCACAGCCTATGCAGAGTTCACCCTCCTCTTCTGAATCCAGGTTTATGAGTATCTCTCCATTCAGAATTCCTGGTTCTAATGCCATTGCTCCGCTCATACCGGTCTCTTCATCGTATGTAGCCAGTAACTCAACAGGTCCGTGCTCTATATCCTTAGATTCCAGTATGGCCATACCCAATGCAAGGCCCAGTCCATTGTCGGCACCAAGGGTTGTACCTTTTGCCTTCAGCCAGTCACCATCAACCCATGTTTCAATAGGATCATTTTCAAAATCATGAACTTTGTCGGCATTTTTCTGAGGAACCATATCCATATGTCCCTGGAATACAATTCCTTTTTTGTTTTCATAACCCGGAGTAGCAGGAACACGCATTATTACGTTGCCTGTCTTGTCTTGGAATGCCTCTATATTACGTTCTTTTGCCCAATCCAGCAAAAAGGCTCTAACCTTCTCTTCGTGTTTTGAAGGACGTGGTACTCTGGTCAGCTGATAAAATATCTCCCATACATTGGTGGGGGTTAAATCTCTAATTGTCATAAGCTATACTATTGTTAGATAATTGATTATACTTCTAATGCACCAATCAGATCTTTTACTGACGGTATGTTGTGTCTGTTCAGATAATCGGCAATACCATCTACAATCTTACTGCATACTGCCGGGTCTATAAAGTTTGCAGTACCAACCTCTATTGCTGTGGCACCGGCAAGCAGGAATTCAATAGCATCTGCAGCTGTCATAATACCACCAATACCAACTATTGGAATTTTTACAGCTTTGTATGTCTGCCATACCATACGTAAGGCAATAGGTTTTACTGCAGGACCGCTCAATCCGCCTGTAATGGTAGAAAGAACCGGTTTGCGTCTTTCGCTGTCTATGGCCATACCAAGCAATGTGTTGATAAGTGATACACTATCAGCACCTTGTGCTTCAACTGCTTTAGCAATTTCTGTAATATCTGTTACGTTTGGTGACAATTTAACAATAAGAGTCTTGTCATAAACTCTTCTGACTGCCTTTACAACTTCTGCAGCTCCGTTTGCTGTAACTCCAAAAGCCATACCTCCCTGTTTTACATTAGGACAGGATATATTAAGCTCTATTGCAGGTACTTTATCCAGATGATTTATGATTTCTGCAGTCTGCACATAATCTTCAATGCAGGAACCAGATACATTGACAATTATATTTGTATCTATATCTTTTATTTCAGGATAAATATTTTCTACGAAGTAGTCAACGCCTTTATTCTGTAATCCTACTGCATTCAACATACCAGAAGGAGTTTCAGCCATACGTGGATATGGGTTTCCTTCTCTTCTGTGCAATGTTGTACCTTTTACTAAAATACCACCTAATTTGGATATATCGAAAAAATCAGAGTATTCTGTTCCATATCCGAATGTACCCGATGCTGTCATTACCGGGTTTTTCAGTTGTAAATCTCCTATATTGGTTTTTAAAGCTTCCATAATAACTTATCTATTGAAAATACCGGTCCCTCTTTACATACACATACATGTCCATCTTTTGTATCTTCCACACAGCATAGACATGCACCTATACCACAAGCCATTTTATGCTCCAAAGATACTTCACAAGCAGTTTCGTGTTCTTTAGCCCATACTGCAACTGCTTTTAACATAGGTGTTGGTCCGCATGCAAATATCTTATCGAAACTATCTCCATCCAAAAGCAATGAATGATTTGTAACAAAGCCTTTTTCACCCAGCGATTCGTCTTCTGTTGTAACATAAACTTTACCTATTACCTGGAATGCTTCCAGTCTAAGCAGATACTCTTTTGAGCGTCCACCAAACAGGAATGTTGGTTTAATGCCCTGTGACAATAATTCCTCTCCTAAATATAGTAGTGGTGCAACTCCTACACCTCCACCTATTAACAATGGAGATTTTGTAGCACCTTCAGAATATCCAAATCCATTTCCTAATGGCAGAAGTACGTTTATTATATCGCCTATTTTCAGTTGTGCCAGTTCCCTTGTTCCTTCTCCAACTATCTGGATGAGAAACTCTACAGTGTTATTTTTTCTGTTTACATTGTGTATGGAAATAGGACGTCTTAACAAAACTTTTGCCTTATCTACCATTAGTTCTGCAAATTGTCCAGCCAGCATAGGTGGTAATGGCTCTGAATGGGTAAGAGTAAGCAGTGTGGCGCTCTTTCCAACCATTACATTATCTACCACTTTTAGATCTAATTGATACTTTTTCATTGCTATATATTTAATAATGTGTAAAGATAATAAAATTGGCTGACAAAACATTGCCAGCCAATTCTTATTAATAAAGTTTGTTTATTATTCACCGAACATCACTCTGAACAATCTGTGTTCACGTTCTTCTACATTCTTGAAGTCCTGCCATTCCAATGTCTGGCTATAACGTCTTGAGCTACCTGTAGGAACGTATACATAGCAGCTACCATAGATAGATGAATCAAATACTATAGGACTGTTATGTGGAGGGAACATATTTGCAGAGAAAATCTCCTTCAGGTTTTTGCAGTTTGCAAATGCTTCCTTACCAATGATTCTAACATTGCTACCCAATGCAACAGTTGTCAGATTTGTGCAATTCTTAAATGCATAGTCACTCAAAGCAGTTACGTTGTCGCCAATCTTAACAATTTCCAGACTCTGATTGTCTTTGAATGCTTCTGTACAGATAAATGCAACTTCTTCTGGCAAATAATACTCTTTATCCTTTTTCTTTGCTGGATAGTTAATAAGCATTCTTGAATCCTTACTGTAAAGTACACCTTCTATATCTTTATAGGTCTGGTTGTTTGGACTAACTGTAATACGTTCCAATTCAATACATTCGCTAAATGCATCAAAGTTGATTCTGAGTACTGAATATGGGATGGTAATGCTCTTTAGCTTAGTGCTATGGCAGAACGCATGCTGATCTATTTCCATTACTCTGAATACGAACTCGTCGTTTTCACCAACAGTAACGAATGATGGAATTTCAATATCTCCCTTGTAGTTGCTTGGAGCTGTATGACTATCTCTACCATTGCTTCTGTCCCAAGTTAGAGCAACATTACCAAAATTATCCAATATCCTATAATATAAGGTTGTGCCATTGCTGTATGACGCTGATATAATGCTGTCATTTATATCAGATGAAATCTGTTTTACCATCATGGTCTGCCATACTTCACTTGGATTGGCTTTAGTTTTGGTCACTTTGGTTGTTTTGCATCCGGTCAGGATTAATAAAACAGAAACTAATAACAAAATTGACTTTTTCATAAACACAATATTTAAATGTTTGTACTCCAGTTTTAGCATCAATGGATTATTAGTACCATTATGCATATCGCAAAAATAATGTTTTTTTGCAATACACAATAGTTATTTACAATTTATTTTGTATTTGATGAAAATTTTTCAAAAGTACCATCTTCAAAGAAAATAACTATTTCTTTGATTACCTTACCATTTGTTTTGTGTGAAAAATCTAATGTAGGTTTCTTATTATCAGTCTTTTGTCTTGTTTGTTTTGTTATGTTTTGCCTCTCGAGGTTTTGATTTTTCTGTTCTTCCTGTATATTCTGCTGAAAAATTAGATTCTCGTTGTTTTCAAACAGGGGATAATCGGTTATTTGTGACTGATTGGTAAAAGCAGATCCTTCTCCGTTAAGCAACCATTTCATATCTACACTTGGAAATTTCTCCAATATAGACTTTATCAATTTTAGACTTGGTTCGTTTCTACCATTTATAATGTGTTGTATAGTGGTTCTACTGGCTCCTATAACAGTAGAAAACTGTGTTGGAGTCATTCCCAGTCTGTTCATTAACTCAATTATACGCTCATTCATAGGATATTTTGTTGATATTTTATGTTTCTGTTACAAATGTAAACAAAATATTTGTAACAGAATAATTTTATAATTAAAACAATTGTTGTATAACATTTGTTGAACAAACAAAAGTAACGCAATGTTTTTTGTGGATTTTAGAGATTAGTCTATTGATAGAATTTATATGGTATAATTAACTTCTGATGCTTGATTTAAATAGTTGATTTATATATATTTATGGCATGTATTATAGTGAAAAACAATATTGATGTCTCTATTTTGCATAATTGTGTCAAAAAGTTAGAAAATAATGTTGTTTAAATGGTATAATTCTACTGAAAAACAGAGTGTTATGTTACGTTAAAGAAATGTATAATAAAATGTATAGAACTACAAATTATATTGGTGGAGTCAGGAGTGTATTTGTTGTATTTTGATAAAACAAATGTTTTTATATGTATATTATTAATAAAAACAAACGAGGTAGTTATGTTTGTAACTACCTCATTATGTTAAGAAATATTAATAAATAATCTGTTCAATACTACTATATTTGTAGTAAATTTATTGATGGCTGAGATTTTAATATTTGCAATCAAACTTGTATATCAGTGCAAAATTTTAAATAACAGTTCACGTAGCAAACCATCAGTTGTATTGCCTGTATTCTCCACGCCTTTTGATTTTGCGTCGTATTCTCTGATATAACCAATAATTTCCAGAACTTGTCTGGCTGTGTAGTTTTTCATTCCGGTCATATAATCTTTCACTCCCCAGCTACTTTTAAGTCCCAAAAATTCTGCAACCCCCTGCTCTGTCTTGTTTGGAGAATAAAATGCCAGCATTAAGTTGGAATAGTAGCTAAATATGGTTGCCGTAATCATCTGTATTGGGTAGTTTTTTGAATTGTTTTCATAGTATGCAGCTATTTTATTTGCTTTCAGAATATCTTTGCTGATAAGTGCACGCTGAAATTCAAATACATTATACTCCTTGCTTATTCCTACATTTTGTTCAACCAGATCTGGAGTAATTTCCTTTCCATTACCTCCGGATGCTACATATAGTTTATCCAATTCGGTTATTAGTCTGGATATATCGGTACCTACAGCTTCTATAATCATGGATGTTGCTCTATCCGATATTGATTGCTGCTTTTCACGAACATATTCGTTGATGTATAGAGGTAGTTCGTTCTCCTTTACTTTTGCCGATTCAAATACCATTCCATTCTGTTTAATGGTTCCCACAACCTTCTTTCTGCTGTCCAGTTTTCCATTTTTATGACAGAAAACAAGTATTGTGGTTGGCTGAACATTCTGCAGGTATGATGCAAGAATTTCAAGTGGATCCACTCCACCGGCATGCTCCTTTACAAGCGCCTGAGCCTCTTTTACAATTATAACCTGTCTTTCAGCTCCCATTGGATACGCCTTGGCCCTCTGCACCACTTCGCTCATTGTTGTATCGGCTCCATAGATAACTATTTGATTGAAGTCTCTCTCCTCTTCGCTCAGTGCATTTTCTCTTATATAATCTGCTATAGAGTCTATAAAGAATGATTCTTCTCCCATCAAATAATAAACAGGATGATATTTTCCCTGTTTTAACTCATTCATTATTGATCTATATGCTACGCCGGATGTTGCCATTCTTAATTATTATTGTTACCTTTACTTTAAATATACTACAAAGATAAGATGGATAAGTTGAATTTACCTGATTTTGAACTGAAATTTTGCGAACAGAATGGCAAACCATGCATATTTGATCCTATTCGCAAAAAGTGGGTTGCTGCTACTCCAGAAGAATTTGTACGTCAACACTTTGTAAACTACTTAGTTACCTGCAAATCTTATCCTTTGTCGCATATTGCCAATGAAACTGCAATTACTGTAGGTAATGTTAATAAAAGATGTGATTCTGTTGTGTATGACAAATGCGGAAAGCCAAAAATCATACTGGAATACAAGGCCCCATCTGTTAAGATAGATAATAAGGTGTTTGCTCAGATATCCAGATACAACATTTCATTAAAGGTAGATTATCTTATTGTCAGCAATGGTATGAATCACTACTGCCTGAAAGTTGATTATAATACAGGTAGATGTACGTTTTTGCCTGATATTCCGGATTACAATTCAATATAGAGATAAAATAAACCCTTGGATTTTAGATATTAAATCCAAGGGTTATTCTTGTACAATAGTATAAACTATTTATCATTCCGCAGATGAAGCTGCGCTCTTTTTGCTTGCGCGCTTCTTTGGTGCTGGTGCTGCAACCTGTACTTCTTCTACACCAGCCAGCTGTGGGTCTATTATAATACGTCCGCAGTATTCACAAACGATAATTTTTTTACGAAGACGAATATCAAGCTGTCTCTGTGGTGGAATCTTGTTGAAACAACCGCCACATGCGCCACGTTCTACGTAAACAATACCCAGACCATTGCGGGTATTCTTTCTGATACGTTTGAATGAAAGCAGGAGTCTTGGATCTATTGTGATTTCCAGATTCTTTGACTTTTCGCGCAGCTTCTCCTCTTCCAGGCGAGTTTCGCTGATAATTTCGTCAAGTTCAGTCTTCTTGATTTCAAGTTCCTGTCTCTTTTCAGCAATCATAGCAAGATTGCGTTCCATCTCTTCGCTCTTTGCAGCAATTGAGTTTGAATATTCACGAATGTGCTTTTCGTTAAGCTCAATCTCCAAAGATTTGAATTCAATCTCTTTGTTCAGAGAATCGTATTCGCGGTTGTTGCGTACGTTGTCCTGCTGTTCCTTATATTTTGCAATGGCAGCCTTTGATGCCTCCATGCTGATTTTGTTTTCACTTACACCTTTTGTCAGTTCAGCAATCTCAGTCTTGTTCTTTTCAATACGAGTGCTTAGACCTACAATCTCGTCTTCAAGATCCTGAACCTCAAGTGGTAATTCACCACGCAATGTCTTGATCTTGTCAATTTCAGACAACATTGTCTGTAACTGATAAAGTGATTTCAGTTTCTCTTCTACTGAATAATCAGCTGGATCTTTCTTTTCTTTTGCCATAATCTAAATATTTAATTTTTCGTTTATATACAGTAATTTACAGGGTTGGTCTTAACGTTGGTTTTAACCAGTTTCAGACCACTGCACAATTCTCCAAGTTTGTTGTAAAGCAGGTCAATGGTAAATTGTTCACTCTCATAATGACCTATCTCTACCAGTTTCATTATACCATCAAAACCGAACATTCTGTGAAAACCTATTTCGCCTGTTATAAAAAGATCTGCTCCCTGTGCTGCAGCACTTTTCATAAGAAAGGCTCCTGAGCCTCCGCATAGTGCAACTTTTGAAACGGAACGTCCCAATTCACCATTATGTTTTACTACAGATAGTCTGAACAGCTCTTTCACCTTTTCCAGAAACTGAACTTCCGTTACAGGTTCAGGAAGGTTACCGATTATTCCTGCCCCATTTCCATCGCCTTTGTCCTGAAGTGGTGCCAAATCTGTCAGGCCCAGCATATCGGCAATCTGTCTGTTTACTCCCTGAGCAGCATTATCCAGGTTTGTATGTGCTGCATAAATGGTAATTCCATTTCTTATAGCCTTTATTACACAACGACCTATATAATCTGAATCAGTTACACACTTTAATGGAGTAAATAGTAATGGATGATGTGATATAATAAGGTTGCAACCGCTTGAAATGGCTTCATCTACCACTGCTTCGGTCACGTCCAGACACAATAAAGCCCCTGTAGCTTCCGTCTCTGTAACTCCTACCTGCAAGCCTGAATTATCAAAATCATCTTGCAGTGGCAGAGGCGCGAATCCTTCAAGGGCATCAATAATTTTCCCTATTTTCATCACCCGTTAAAATGATTTCTGTACAAAAGTACAACAAATTCTCAAATTATCAATCAGATAAGGCCAAGAATTACTTTGTAACTGTGAACTTCGTCGGGATCGCCTATCTCTTTACCCGGTACATCCGACAGTTTTACACAACGATATATGTGCTGACGTGGATTTACCTGGAAAGTTTTCAGTTTCATAACTATATTCAGAGGCTTGGCAGTACCAACATCGTTTGTAAGGTTTGTACCAATACCAAAGGATACCCCTATCCTGTCCTTAAAATAGTTATGTATTTCAAGTGCTTTGTCAAAGTCAAGGGAATCACTGAATACAATGGATTTGGTTCGTGGATCAATGTGATATGATTCATATTTGGCTATCATCTTATCGCCGAAAGCTATAGGATCGCCACTGTCATGACGTACACCATCATACAGTTTTGCCATATCCAGGCTGAAGTTTCTGAAGAAGACTTCTGATGTAAAGCAGTCCGGAAGCATGGTACCCATAGCTCCACCATAAATTTCAGCCCATTTACGCATTACATAGTAGTTTGCCTCCTTAGGTCCCATAAATGCAGCTGTGGCCATCATAAGTTCATGTGCCATTGTTCCAATTGGCTTAAGATCTTTCTTGATTGACTGATATTTCATAGCGAAATATACAGTAGATGAACCTATGAAATACTTTGCATTCTTAGCCAGATATTCGGTAACGCGATCTTCCACATAATGTGAATAGCGACGGCGCATACCAAAGTTTGCAAAACGAATCTGATGTTCGTTAGACATTGCCACCTTGCGTTCCAGCTGGGATTCTATGTAGTTCCAGTCTGGTTCTCCAAGATTCATGTATCTGTAATAAACCTCTGATACTGTGGAGAGTATTGGGATTTCATACAGAGTTACTTTATATATATTGTCAGTAGCTTCTATATGCAGATGATTCTCTTCGTCAAGAGATATCTGGATGATTGATGAATCAAATCTGAATCCGCGTAACCATTCAAAGTAACAGCGCGGTATAAAGTAGATATTTGAAAGACACCAGTTAAATTCATCGTCTGTAAGAGCCAATGATTCCAACTTTTTAAACTCCTCTTTCAGCATCTCCACAAATTCGGGTGTAAATTTCAGACCGTTTCTGTCTGTAAAACTGAAAGTACCAATTCCTTCCGGAGTGGTTCTCTGATAGTAGTATGACATTGAGAACTTATACAAATCGTTCTCTATCATACTGATAATAGCGGTATCTTTCTGCATATTCTAATTATTTATACTCTTTAATACCTTCTGCTTTCATATACTCCAGCAGTACGTCGTGGCTCTCTATGCAAGCTACACCATCCATAAAGACGCTCAGATTAAAACCTATGCCCTTACTAAGACGAACAAGCTCCTTTAATGTTTCAAGTACACAATATTCTGATGCAATGCCACATACAACGACATCGTCACCTGGCTTGAACATAGACTGATCATTTATACTGATATCTGTAAAAGCGCCATACTCCTCTTTACCGGGAATCATACCCTTGGTATAGAACAGCAGTTTTGAATCTTCAACATCGGCCAGGATACAATCAGGAATAGATGCACCTTCTGTATAATGAACGCAGTGTACAGGCCATATACCACCCTCTTTAGTAAATGAGCAGTGGTTTGCCGGATGCCAGTCTAATGTAAAGTACAGCTTGTCAAAACTACCCTTAATGGCATTAATGGCAGGGATTATCTGCTCAGCATCCTTAGCAGGAAGTGTACCATTGATAAAATCTTTCTGTAAATCTACTGTTACCAAAATCTTTCTTGTATTCATAGTAGAATCGGAATTGTTGTTTGTACTCTGATTATTAACACATGATGCAAATGTTATGGTTGCAACTGCCATAACCAACAAAAAGAAATTTCTTATTTTCATCTTCATAATTATTTATAAATAGATTGCAAAAATAGCAAAATCTTCATTCCTATGTCACATTTATTGAGTTAAAAGAGTATTTTTGCCCTCCATTTCGGTAATTATGTAGCAAAAAGGTAAATATGATAGCACTAATCCTGTCAACAATATGCGCAGCGCTGATATCCATTCTATTTAAGATATTCAAACAGAGGGGTGTTGATTCAAACCCTGCCATTGTGTATAACTATTTGACTGCAATGATTTTAGGCCTGATACTTTCAATTGACACCAGTAATGGAATAGTAAACCCTGTTGCTATGGAGTGGTTCTTACCCGCCCTTGGTACAGGTCTGATATTTATTGGAGGTATGATAGCCATGTCATTTTGCACTATACGAACAGGTGTTGTAATATCATCAGTAGCAAGCAGGGCCTCTATGATAATTCCTATCCTTCTGAATTATCTCCTTATACCCGGAAGCAAAAAACCGGAATGGATAACAATAAGCATAATGATTGTCGCTATGTTTATGATTATCAATAAGGGAGAAACCAGTAAGGGAAAAGGTGCCATAGCAGGTATTATTGATATATTGGCACCACTTTCGGTATTTCTGCTTTATGGATTGAGCAGTTCATTTCTAAAACTTGTTCAATACAGCATTTCATCAAAATCCAGTCTGACAGATATGGCAATTAATCAACAGCTTTCGATGGTGAGTTTTACCATATTTGCTGGTGCAATGGTTGCCGGAATAGTGCTTCTGGCAATTGATAGGAATTCAAGTATCAAGATGCTGCTGGAGCCTAAAAACATTATTGGCGGTATCACATTGGGTGCAAGCAATTTTTTCTGTACCTATCTGCTTATGGTCTCCATGAAGAGTTTGAATACTGAATTCCTCTTCCCGGTACATAATGTTGGAGTGGTTGTTTTAGGCGCTATAGCAGGATGGGGTTTCTATCATGAAAAGATGAAACCCCACCAGCTGATTGGTTTTATTATTGCTGCTATTGCAATATTCTTTCTGTAGTATTTAGAAGATATACTTAACACCAAATTGCAGGAACCAGCAGTTTTCACTGCTTTTCAGAGTATCAAACTGCTTTGCAAGTAATCCCTCATTATTTGAATAAAGTGTGTAAAGTGGATTACCTTCTGCATCAACATCTTTATATGTAAGTATCTTGCCATTATTGCAGGCTGACGCAGTCTTACGAACTCCTAATTTATTGGATATTAAGTTGGTAGCATTCATGAGGTCAAGTGATAATTGAACTTTGTGAATATCTTTTCCAACCTTGAAACCGATGTTCTCCACCACTCTCAAATCGAAGCGGTTGAACCATGGCATACGTGCCATATTGGCTTCTGCATACTCTCCTTTGTGTTTGCTCAGATATGGATCATTGCACACAAAGTTCCAGAAAGCATCCTGCTGTTCTGTTGCTGTGTAATTACCATTATCTACAAACTTTACTTCATCTTTTGATGCAGGTATATAGATAAGGTCGGCAGAAGATCCATCGCCATTCATATCGTTTGTATATGAGTAGCTATATATACCGGAATTCATTCCAACATAGTAGAGTCCGAACATTGTAGAACTATATCTACCTGTATTGAGTGTATATGTGGCATATGCGCTTATCTTATCTGGAATTACATACGATGTACGTTTTACCTGTTCGTCATTTGAACTGTTAACGCTAAGTGTATTCTTCCAGGTTGAATATAATGATGAACCTGTCATATCTGATACGCTCTTTGATTCTGAATGTATGTATGCAATGTTCAAGTTCAAATTCTCAACAGGTTCTGCATTAAATGACAGACTAACACTGTAGCTATAACCACGATTTGTATTTGTAAGCATTGAAGCTCCGCCTGTTACACTATTATGTATGTTTGTGCCTTTGCTGTTGCTCTTATAGTTGATACGGTGATCTGCACCACTGAATCGGTCATAGCTGTTGTCTGTATATAGATTCAGATTTTCTGTCATTACAGCATTTATATCTTTATTGTAGATACCTTCTGCTGTAACAGTAGCCGGAAAATCAACAGGCAGAGTCCAATCTACAGCCAATGAGGTTTTGAATACCTGAGGTAGCTTAAAATCTTCACTTACAGCACATAAAGTAGCACTCTTTACAGGAGATTCCTGATTAAAGACAGTAGAATAACCATTATCTGCCAAATAATCTTTAAGTGCCTGATTTGTAGTAAGGAAATTGTTTGCAAGTCCCGATAACAGACCATTGGAATCGTCCTTAATCATTACTGTATTCTGAATCATATTGCTATAGTTCGGAATATTTGTAAAGAATACCAATGGAGTGCGTCCGGTAAAGAGGCCTGCTCCACCACGTACTACAAGTGTATTACTGTTGTTGGTCCAGTTGAAACCTACTCTTGGCGATAATTGAACATTGGTGTCCGGCCATCTGCCGGTATCGAAAACAGGTGAATTAAATCCTTCCGGAGCAGTTCCTTCTGTATAGTAATGTGCGGTCCAATCAAGTGATTTAAAAGGAATGTTTGTCTCTATAGGTTGCAGATAATCAAGCAAATCGGCCCTGAATCCGTAAGTAAGAATAAGGTTTTTAAGTGGTCTGGTTTCGTTTTGCAGATATAGAGAATACTGACCAAAAGAGACTTTCGACATTGGGTCAGATACATTATCGTAAGGATAGGTAAAACCTAATGCTATGGGAGCTCTGCCCTGCTCAAAATCTTCCAATGAAGCATATTTATAATAGCCTGTTCCATACATTGTGTAACCAGTCTTTGCCTTCTGGCGCTCCATGCTAAGACCGGCAGTAAGAATATTATTTCCTGCTGTCCATCTTATCTCGTCCTTAATGTTGAATGTATTTGTGGCATTACCGGTATTGTATGAGAATGGCTCATAACCTGCACCCATAAAGATATCACCGTTGCCATCCCAGATATCTATGTATGGGAATAAAGGCGATTCAGATCCACGCAGGTTGCTGACCTCCGAAATTGTTGCCAATAATTTGTTTGACAAGCTATTAGAGAAACGACTGTTCAGTTCTGCCACAGCAGACCATGCATCGTCATTTATTGTGTAGCAACTGTTACGGAATACATAGCCTTTATCGGAAATACGATATGATGGAGCAGAAGTTCCAACTGTTGAATTGTTGTTTGGGGTAGCCCATGAACTGTTGTTGGTGAGATTGTAACGAAGCATCAGATTGTGTTTATCTGAAATGTTCCAATCCAGTCTGGCCAATATCTTGCGATTCTGTACATTTCCATTGTTAAGATTGGTGCTTCCGGCTTTGTATCCATATTTACTTAGAGCAGTTGCAAAACGATCCATATCGGCCTGAGTTACACGACTTATCATAGCGTCTGCATCGCCTACACCATCGGTTGAGAGTCTCCACTTAGATATAGGTTGAGGCTGATCTTCAAATTCCAAATTAGCAAAGAAGAAAAGTTTGTTCTTTACAATGGGTCCTCCTACTGTAAATCCGTATGTGGTTTTTGACTCTTTTTCTCTGTTACCCAGTGAATAGCCATCTACCTTATTTCCACGCATATCCTGATTTCTGTGATAGATATACGCACTTCCTGTAAGAATATTGCTACCCGATTTTGTTATTGCATTTATTCCGCCTCCGGTAAAGTTGCTTTGGCGTACATCGTATGGTGCTATAACCACCTGAACTTCGTCAATAGCATCAATAGATATTGGATTTCCGGCTGCAGGCAGTGCAGATGTGGTTCCAAAACTGTTGTTTAGGCTGGCACCATCTATATTTAATGTGGTAAGACGACCATCACGTCCTGCCATTGAATTATCGTTACCACTGTATTGTGATAGTCTGGTATAATCAAGCAAGGTTCTGTTTATGGAAGGTAACTGTTCTATTGTTTTATTGCTAATACGCATTGTCTGACCTGTTTTGGTCTCTATAAATTGCGTTCTTTCTGCTGTGATATTTACTGCCGATAGGTTCTGTACACTCTCGTTAAGTTGAACATCAAGTACATATTGCTCTCCTAATGATAGTGTAACTTCCTGATTATAATCCTTATATCCTATAAAACTAAAAGTGATTTTATAACTTCCCGGACGCAATCCCGAAAGTGAATATACACCCTGACGGTTTGATGATGTTCCATAATTGCTACCATAAGATGTATGGACAGCCTGTATGGTAACTCCTGTAAGAGCTTCGCCATTTTCATCAATAACTCGTCCTGCTATCTCGGTGGTTGTGTTTTGTGCAGACACAACTGAAACTGCTGCAAACAATGTAACTAATAAGTAAATTAACCTTTTCATTATAATAAGATAAATTTAAGGACTATGCCCGATATTGTTCGTACATAGTCCTTTGTTATTATTCCGGTAATTCAACCTTTAGATGAAGCTCATCAAACTGGCTTTGGTCAATAGGGCCAGGAGCATCAAGCATAACATCTCTTCCTGAATTATTCTTTGGGAATGCTATACAGTCACGAATGTTGTCCAGACCGGCAAATATACTAACCAGACGGTCAAGGCCAAATGCCAGACCACCATGAGGAGGTGCACCATACTTAAAGGCGTTCATCAAGAAACCAAACTTTTCTTGTGCCTGTTCCGGTGTAAAGCCAAGTATGTTGAATATTGTAGCCTGCAATTCGCTGTCATGTATTCTGATAGATCCTCCACCTACTTCGTTACCATTGATAACCATATCGTAAGCATTAGCACGAACACTTGCAGGATCTGTTTTCAGCAATTCCACATCTTCAGGCTTTGGACTGGTAAATGGATGATGCATAGCCATGAGCCTACCCTCTTCTTCACTCCATTCATACATTGGGAAATCTATTACCCACAGGCATGAGAAGTCATTTTTATTGCGAAGACCTAACTGATTACCCATCTCTAAGCGCAATTCGCATAGTTGTTTGCGGGTTTTCATAGCATCTTCGCCGGAAAGTATAAGAATCAGGTCGCCCGGTTCAGCGTTGAAGGCTGCCTTAAGTTGCTGCAGTACATCCTGTGTGTAGAACTTATCTACGCTTGATTTTACATTACCGTCTGCCTCTACTCGAGCATAAACCAAACCTTTTGCACCAATCTGCTGACGCTTTACAAACTCTGTAAGCTGATCAAGTTGCTTGCGGGTATATGTAGCAGCACCCTTTGCACAGATACCACCTATATATTCTGCACTGTCAAATACAGGGAAACCGTAGCCTTTCATTATATCCATAAGTTCTACAAACTTCATTTCGAAACGCAGATCCGGCTTGTCGCTGCCATAATATTTCATTGCATCATGCCAGCTCATACGCAGGAATGGTTCATTCATATCTATATTAAGGATAGATTTGAAGAGGCGTTTTGTCATTGCTTCGAAAATCTGGATAATATCTTCCTGTTCAACGAATGACATTTCACAGTCTATCTGTGTAAATTCAGGCTGACGGTCAGCACGTAAATCTTCATCGCGGAAACATTTTGCTATCTGGAAATAACGGTCAAAACCGGAAACCATAAGCAACTGTTTCAGAATCTGCGGACTCTGTGGTAATGCATAGAATTGTCCTGGATTCATTCTTGATGGAACAACAAAGTCTCTGGCACCTTCAGGAGTTGAATTGATAAGAATTGGTGTTTCAACCTCCATAAAGTTCAGGCTGTCCAGGAAATTACGAATCTCCATAACCATCTTATGACGAAGTTCCAGGTTTCTGCGAACTGCACCTCTGCGCAGGTCAAGATAACGATATTTCATGCGAAGATCATCGCCACCATCTGTATCGTCTTCTATTGTAAATGGAGGAGTTTCTGCTGCGTTAATCAGATTCAAACTGTTAACTATAATCTCTATATCGCCTGTAGGTATCTTTGAGTTCTTGCTTGAGCGTTCGTTTACAACACCTTCTACCTGAATTACATATTCACGGCCAAGTTTGTTGGCACGTTCACACAATTCAGCATTTGTACTCTCATTGAACACCAACTGGGTAATTCCGTAACGGTCACGTATATCCACAAAGACCATACCACCCATTTTTCTTACCTTCTGAACCCAACCGGACAGCACTACATTGCTGCCACAGTCTGTAATTCTGAGTTCACCACAAGTTTTAGTTCTGAACATTTTTATTTGTTGTTTATTACAATTTGCAAAGTTATTGAAAAAAATTGTTTTGACAAGGTGCTTGCTTATTAGACTATTCAGCCAATAGAATTTCAACAATTCTTTTGCAGGCTAATCCATCTCCATAAGGATTTACAGCCTGACTCATTTTGTTATAAGCATCCTGATTATCCAGTAATGTACTTACCTCATTTACAATTTTATTGTAGTCTGTACCAACAAGATGTACAGTGCCTGAAGACAATGCTTCCGGGCGTTCTGTAGTGTCGCGCATAACAAGAACAGGTTTGCCCAATCCAGGAGCCTCTTCCTGAATTCCTCCTGAATCTGTTAGTACTATGGTTGATTTTTCCATCAGATAAACAAATTCAAGATATTGTAAAGGCTCTATAAAGAACATATTGTTCAAATTACTCAGATCATCTCCAAAGACCTGGTGTATAGGTTTGCGAACATTTGGATTCAGATGCATTGGATATACAAAATCTACATCAATGTATTTTAGTGTTAAATCCTTTATGGCATTACACATGTTGATAAATCCATCACCAAAATTTTCTCTTCTGTGGCCGGTAATCAAAACCAATTTTCTCCCCTCTTTAAGGCGATTTACATCGTAGCCGGCCTTTTGGAGAATATCCTCCTGTTCAGCCCTTAATTGTTCGTTGTTATTCAGTTTGTTAACAACCATGTGCAGAGCATCAATAACTGTATTTCCTGTAATAAAGATTTTGCCTGCAGCTTTCTCTTCAATAAGATTCTGCTCAGATAATGGTGTTGGTGAAAAATTGTATGTAGCAATTCTGCCGGTAATTTGACGATTCATCTCTTCAGGCCACGGACTATATATATTGTGTGTACGCAGACCTGCTTCTACGTGTCCTACAGGAATCTGCTGGTAGAATGCAGCCAGTGCTGATGCTGTGGATGTAGTTGTGTCGCCATGTACAAGTACAACATCCGGTTGCACCTCTTTTAATATATCCCGCATTCCAGTGAGAACTCGTGCTGTAATATCATAAAGATCCTGACCCTGTTTCATAATGTTAAGGTCATAATCCGGTAGCACGTTGAAAATGGTAAGTACCTGATCCAGCATCTCTCTGTGCTGACCTGTAACACATACAACAGTTTTGAATGATTCCGGATATTTCTGGAATTCTTTAACCAACGGACACATCTTTATAGCTTCAGGACGGGTTCCAAAAACAAGAAGTACAGTTTTCATTCTATTTTACATTATATTCGTGTCAAAGATACGAATAAGCGAGTGAGAAATATCAAGCTTGCTTGAATATTTTTCAAAACGAGCGCAAGTATCTTGGAGATTTATCTCAAAGATACGAATAAGCGAGCGAGAAATGTTAAGTTTACTTGAACATTTTTCACAGTTAGCTCAAGTATCTTCGGCAAATTCGTATTTTAAATGATTTTAAAGTAAAATAAATAACCTTGAGAGTATGGTGAAGCGTATTTTTTGTTAGCTTTGCAATATAACTAATCTAACACTAATTAATTTATCAACTTTATTAAGAAACATTCTATGGTACCTTGGACTTTATGCTTAATATCTGACATATTTCTGAAGATTTTATTGATCGTTGTTTTCATACTTATTGCATATTCAATGTTTAGATTATTCATGTTATGCTTATATGATTGTGCTGAGTCTTTAAAGCATTCAAATGAAGATGAATTTCAGGATACAACACCTGTGGCATACCAGTTTGAAGATGATAAAAAAGAAGAGGAAGTATTGACAGATGAAACTGATGTTACCTACTGCAAACTACATCACAATGCTTTTTTTGAGCGTTGTGTGAACACAATAAAAGAAAATATTGCTGATGAGAACTACAATGTAACTAAGCTTGCCTACGACTTGAATTTAGAACGCTCTGTTATGTATAAGAAACTTAAACTATATACAAATTTTACTCCGGCCCAGCTAATTGAACGTGTAAGAGTTGAGAGTGCTGTGGATATGTTGCAGAACAGTAATTTATCATTTCAGGTAATTGCCCTGGAATGTGGTTTTAAAGGGGAAAAAGCCATGAAAGAGAGTTTTGAAAAGAATAAATATAATACTCCGGACAGCTACAGGACAGAATTTCAGCCAACAATAACCGAAGAGAGAGATTGTAGTTAATTTATTTTGTAGAAGTTCTAAGTCTAATATCTGATGTTGATATATACTGAATAATGGAATAAAAACAGTATCTTCGCAGAAAATTAGGTAAAACTATAAAATTCGAATAAAATGAACAGAAAAAGACTGAATTCAATAAAGTTGTTATCTCTCCTTGCGTTGGCAATCACACTTTTTGCAGGATGTACCAAGACAGATCTGGAAGAAGAACTGTTGTATGGAACATGGTATTGTGCAGAATATGAGGGTGGCTTCTATTACACCTTTAATCCCGACTACACTGGAAACTACAAGGACAAAGAGGGTGCAGGTAAAACGTTTACCTGGACACTGTCAGATCAGTATCTGGACATAACTGCAAAGGGTTCAGGAATAAACGTAGCTGCCATAGAGACATACGTTATAGAATCACTCTCTGCCAGCAAACTTGTTTGGTATGACCAGAATGATCCTTCCAGAACAAAATACACTTA
Source organism: Bacteroidaceae bacterium (assembly GCA_045660365.1). Lineage (GTDB taxonomy): Bacteria > Bacteroidota > Bacteroidia > Bacteroidales > Bacteroidaceae > Colenecus. Next base: position 19,319 of record JAZRDQ010000009.1, on the reverse strand, counting down.
CACCAAGTGATTATGAACAAGATGCTGAAGAAAACTCTTAAGATAAGCGGAATAACAATTGCATCTGTTATAGGTGTGATTCTTATAGCCGTTCTGTTGGCATGCTGGACCATTCTGTCGCCTGCCAGACTGACCAAAACAGCCAATAAAGTGATAGACGATTATCTGCCATGCAATGCAGATATAGAAAGGGCAAATCTGACACTGGTCAAGACCTACCCTTTCCTGGCTTTCCAGCTTAACGGACTGGTGGTTTTTGATGATATGGAGGAATCTGCATCAGACACCTTATTATATTGCAAACACTTTTCAACAGTAGTGGATATAAAATCACTGCTTAAGGAGAATAAGATTATAGTAGAGCATATCATTGCAGAAAGTCTTGATGCAAATCTCTTTATTTCGGAAACAGGAGCTACCAATCTGGATATCTTCATCCCTGCAGAAACTGCTGAAGTGGTTACCGAACCGGAAACTACATCAGGTTTTGAACTATATGTGGATTTACAGGAGATATCACTTAAAGATATTAATGCTACTTATATTGATAATCAGTCAAATATAGATGCAGCTATCAACAATCTTGGAATAGATATAAACGGTTTGATGGATGGCAGTGACATTAATGCATCTATAAAGGCTGCTGCAAAGAATATTGTGGCTCAGATAGCCGATTCAACCAATCTGGAAGCATCTTTGGATGGTATAAAGTTTGACGGTAAGGTTCAGATGGATTCCAGGGACATCACTTTTGCTGGAAATATGAATGCTTCACTCATCAATGCAGCTATGGACGATATAACTGCATCACTGAAAAACACCGGACTGGACATTATAAATGCCGTTTATCAGCCGGAAACAGGCAGGATAAATACTGCTGTAAACTTAAATGGCGAAACAGTTGATTTTTCTGCAGATGGCATTACAGCATCATTAGGAGCATTCCTTATGAATCTTGCTGAGATAAGCATAGACAGCAAGGCTATTGAAGCAAATAATATGAAGCTTGCTCTGAAGAACCTTGATGTGCAGATACAGGATTCCGTAAATGGCAACATGAATGCAGCTGTTGATGCACTTAGCATGGATATGCTGGCCGCAGCAAATCAGGATATGAGTAATGTCAGTGGTACTATTGCTGCCAGTGGTGAAGGTATAAGCTTTGATATGGGTGGAACAACCCCGATGAATGCTAAACTGAACGATATCTCATTCACTACCGATTTGACACTTGGTGAAGAGAGTATTGCTGCAAATCCACATATAGAGACATCATCGCTCTATTTTGCACTGGATGGCGACACCTACGTTGACAATTGGCCAATGGTACTTTCACTCCCTGTGGTAGCAGATACATCGTTCTCCAATATTGCTATAAACAGAGCATACGTAAAAGCCATAGATAAATGTCTGAACTTCAGTGCTGATGCCAATCTGAACAGCAATGGCGATGTTAAAGGTACTGCAAACATAGAGATACATAGCACAGATCTGAAGTCACTTATGGAGATGATTCCGGAGTCACTGCAGTATCTTGTAGAGGGTGTAAAAGTTGAGGGACTGGCAGATATGTTCATTGATGTTGATGGTGGTCTGCTTGCAAACGGAGAGATGCTGTTGAATAGCGCCAATGCCATTCTGCAGCTAACCAACTTTGATGCAGCATACAACGATTCCATATTTGCCTCTTCTGGTTCAATCCACACTAAGATAGAATATCCCGGAAAGAGAAATTCAGGCAGCAGTGAATCGGCAGATATGTTACTGACCGTTTCAGACCTCACTGCAAATATGATAGATTCAACAAATATCAGCGCTTACATGAATAATGTGGTGGCCGATATTGCAATTGCAAACTTTATGGATACCATAACTGCTATTTCTGCCAAGGCTGATATAAGCGTAGGTATTCTGAAAGCTGCAATGGATACAATGTCAGTATATGCTGAAAATGCAGAACTGGATGCAACAGTTCAGCCAAACAATGACAAGACCATGCTGATGGTAAATCTGGATTACGATAAGCTGAATGCAGGTATGGGCAGTATGCTGTCTGCACAGACAGGAATCACTTCACTGCTTGCCATAGCTGTATATGATGATACCAAAGAGGATCTATTGTTGCAGTGGAATCCTGTTTTGCAGCTAAGCATGGAGGATGCAGAACTGGATATGCTGGACGAACCTGTCAGGATGCCACTGCTTGAACTTGACTTCTCACTTGGACAGTTCAACATTAACGACAGCCGTCTGGAGATAGGTAATTCAGACATTATGCTTTGGGGTAATGTCTATAACATAGGTGCATTCATAGAGAAGACCGGCATGCTGACCGGTGAACTCTTCCTGGAATCAGATTATGCCGATGTTACTCAACTGCTGTCACTTGTAAACAGCTTTACAGCTACATCTGAACTGACAGATACCATCAACAGTGTAACAATAGCAGAATCTGCCGGTACAGATACTATTACCATAGCAGATCCGTTCATGGTTCCTGAAGGTGTGGATCTTACACTGTTCACCAATCTTTCAGAGATTAATTTCAACGACCATACATTTAACAATGTGGGTGGCGACGTCACCATCCGCGATGGTGTAATAGTACTGCAGGAGCTTGGCTTCTCATCAAATTCAGCCGAAATGCAGCTGACAGCGATATATGAAACTCCTGCCCGTGACGACCTTTATGTTGGTCTGGATTTCCACCTGCTGGATATTCAGATAGACGAATTGATAGACCTTATTCCTTCTATCGATTCCATTGTTCCTATGTTGAAATCGTTCGATGGCGAAGCACAGTTCCATCTGGCTGCTGAAACAAACCTGAAAGCGGATTATATGCCAAAAATGCCTACTCTGATAGGTGCAGCGGCTATTGAGGGTAAGGATCTGGTAATTATGGACAGTGAAGTATTTGACGGCATTAAGCGCAAGCTGCTGATGAGTAAAAAGGCTGAAAACAAGATAGACAGCCTGTCTGTAGAGATGCAGGTTCTGCGTAACAAGGTAGATCTCTATCCATTCCTTATTCATATGGACAAATATCAGGCAGTTATAGCAGGACGTCACAATATAAACAAGGATCTGGACTGCAATTATCACGTTTCACTGACAGACTGTCCGCTGCCTATAAGATTAGGTGTAAATGTAGGCGGTTCACTTAATGACATTGCAGAAAAACCGCTTAAGCATATCAAGGTTGGCAGATGTCAGTACAAGAAGATGTTCAAGCCTGAAAAACGTGGTCTGGCAGAAGAACGTACTCTGCAGATGAAGAAGGTGATAAGCGATACTCTGAAAGAGAATGTAAGATAAACCAAATCAGATATTCAGAACACATCCATCGTAAGCAAGGTGGATGTGTTTTGGTAAACGGGCATCAACAATATTATGCAGCCCTACCCTGTGGCTCATGTGAACAAACCAGGTATCCTTTGCTCCCATACGTTCCGCAAAATTTATTGCCTGCATCAGATTCTGGTGCGTAGGATGTTCCTTGGTATGAAGGGCATTTACAATAAGCAAGTCAAGACCTTCAAGCTTTGCAACTTCTGTATCATCTATGCTCTTCATATCGGTAATAAAAGCCATATTTCCTATTCTGTAGCCCAAAATTGGCAGTTTGCCATGCATTACACGAACAGGCAGAATTTCTGATGTACCTACTGTGAATACTTTACCGGCCTCTATTTCGGTTAGTTCCAGTTGTGGTGTTCCGGGATATTTGTTACTGCCAAAACAGTATGGGATACGTTGCATAAGATGTTCTACAACAAACTGTTCTGCATACACAGGCAGACTCTTTTTAAAACTGAACGGGCGCAGATCATCCATTCCGCCTACATGGTCATAATGTTCATGGGTAACCAGTACGGCATCTATCTGATCCACTTTATATCTGAGAACCTGTTCGCGGAAATCAGGGCCACAATCTATAAGTATATTGGCTGTACCGGTCTCTATCAGTACAGATGTACGCAATCTCTTGTCCTTTGGATTTTCTGATCCGCATACAGCGCAACTGCATAGCATTTCCGGTACTCCGATTGATGTTCCTGTTCCTAAAAAAGTTATCTTCATCCTATATAATTTACTTCTGCATGTAATGTTATACCAAACATCTTTCTGACATCTTCAATAACTGTATCTGCCAGATGTTTAATCTCCATTCCGGTAGCTCCGCCTCTGTTTACAAGAACCAGAGCCTGTTTTTCATATACTGCTGCATTTCCAACCGATTTTCCTTTCCAGCCGCTCTTCTCTATAAGCCAGCCTGCCGGTACCTTTATATAGCCCTCTGATGCAGGGTAAGATGGAATCTCCGGATATCTGCTCTGCAATTCAACAAACTGTTCCATGGGAATTACTGGATTCATAAAGAAACTTCCGGCATTGCCATACACCTTTGGATCAGGCAGTTTGGAATTCCTGACAGCTATTATTTCATCTCTTATCTCTTTAAGCGATGGATTTTCAGGAAGTACGCTCTTTAACGCTCCGTAACCTATGTTGGGAGTTGCTGTTTTTGAAAGACGATAGGTAACGTATGTGATTACATATTTACCCTTCAGAATGTTCTTGAAGATACTGTCGCGATACGCATAATTGCACTCTGCATTTGTGAATACGCGTCTGGATAAATCATCAACAGATATGGCCTCAATGCTCTGTAACACATCTTTAACCTCTACTCCGTATGCACCTATATTTTGTACCGCACTTGCCCCTACTTCGCCGGGTATGAGAGAGAGGTTTTCAACTCCCCACCAGCCCTGCTCAACACAGCAGGCAACAAAATCGTCCCATACCACACCAGAACCTGCACGAACTGTAACGGAAGTGCTATCTTCTGCTGTAACCTCTATGCTGTCAATAGTTGAATGCAGTATGGTTCCCCTGTAGTCATCAAGGAAAAGCAGGTTGCTGCCACCACCCATAAACAACAGTGGCTTGACAGCATCGGTCAATGCACTCTTAAGTTCATCTTCGTTAGCGAACTCTATCAGTCGGTCAGCCTTGACATCCATACCGAATGTATGCCTCTCTTTTAGCGGACAATTATCAATAATCTTCATACTTCTGCAAAATTACTATAAAGTTCTTGGCCTTGGCATATCTTTTTTTGCTAATTTTGCATTTCAAATAAAGAGTTTTTGCAAAAAATGATACAAAAGATTGATAATCTCGTTAAAGAGATTGAAGGATTGGTAGCGAACAGTGCAGAGGAACTTGAGGCTTTGCGCCTGAAATACCTCAGCAAAAAAGGTATAATCAATGACCTGATGGCCGATTTCCGTAACGTGCCGGCAGAACAGAAAAGAGAGGTTGGACAGAAATTGAACCAGCTTAAGACTTTGGCTCAGGATAAGATTAACGAACTGAAGGCATCTTTTGAACAGAAGGCTGCAGTTTTGGATCGTCCTGATCTGACACGTACCGCCTACCCTGTGGAACTTGGTACACGTCATCCGCTCACAATTGTAAAGAAGGAGATTATAGAGATATTTTCACGTCTGGGCTTTGTGCTTGCAGATGGTCCTGAAGTGGAAGATGACTGGCACGTATTCTCATCAATGAACTTTGCAGAAGATCATCCTGCACGCGATATGCAGGACACATTCTTTATTGAATCACATCCTGACATTATTCTGCGTACACATACATCATCAGTACAGAGCCGTGTGATGGAGGTTTCACAGCCACCTATCCGTATTATCTGTCCGGGCAGAGTATATAGAAATGAAGCTATCAGCTATCGCGCACACTGTTTCTTCCATCAGGTAGAGGCACTTTACGTAGATAAAAACGTAAGCTTTACAGATTTAAAGCAGTTGTTGCTCTACTTTGCGCAGGAGATGTTCGGCGCTGACACCAAGATTCGTCTGCGTCCAAGTTACTTCCCATTTACAGAACCATCGGCAGAGATGGATATCAGTTGCCATATTTGCGGTGGTAAAGGCTGTCCATTCTGTAAAGGTACAGGCTGGGTAGAAATTCTTGGCTGTGGTATGGTAGATCCTAACGTTCTTGAACTGAACGGCATAGACAGTTCTGTATATTCGGGCTATGCACTGGGTATGGGTATAGAGCGTATTACAAACTTGAAATATCAGGTTAAAGACTTGCGTATGTTCTCAGAAAACGATGTACGCTTCCTGAAAGAATTTGAATCGGCTTACTAATTTGAAAAAGCAGGAATTATATAATATATGCAGTTCTTATTTCAGCAAAGCCATACCGGTAGCTGAATCGGAACTGCATTTTTCATCTCCGTATCAGTTACTGGTGGCAGTCATTCTCTCTGCACAATGCACTGACAAGAGGGTGAACATGGTCACCCCTGCCCTTTTTGAAGCCTTCCCCACTGTAAATGAAATGGCTAAAGCTACAGCAGAAGATATATTTCCTTACATTAAGAGTATCTCTTACCCAAATGCAAAAGCTAAACATTTAGCAGAAATGGCGGTAAAGATTGTGGCTGAATTTGATGGTAATGTACCCACTACCATTGATGATTTGACCACACTTCCGGGTGTAGGAAGAAAAACAGCCAACGTAATGCTGGCTGTAGCTTTTGGTGGTCAGGCAATGCCAGTTGATACTCATGTTTTCAGAGTAAGCCACCGTATAGGTCTTGTTCCAAAACGATGCACCACACCGCTAAGTGTAGAGCGCGAACTGGTTAAGTATTTCCCTGAAGATCTGTTGTCAAAAGCTCACCACTGGCTTATTCTGCATGGTCGCTATACCTGTATGGCCAGAAATCCGAAATGTGGTGAATGTGGTTTGACAGCTGTCTGCAAATATTTCAACTCCAGAGTTCAGTAGAAAGATATCTTTCGCCTGTATCTGGCAATAACACCACTATGTTTTTACCCTCATTTTCATGCTGTTTAGCCAACTGCATGGCAACATGCATAACTGCTCCTGATGTTATACCTGCAAGTATGCCCTCTGTAGCAGCTAATTGACGTGCAGCACTATAAGCATCACTTTCCGTAACAGTTACTATCTTATCTACTATATCCAGATTAAGTATAGATGGTTTAAAACCGGCTCCTATACCCTGCAATCCATGCGCTCCGCTACGTCCTTCTGTGAGAAACGGAGATCCGGCAGGTTCTACACCTATTATCTTTATATCGGGATTCTGTTCTTTCAGGTACTTTCCTGTGCCGCTTATTGTACCACCGGTACCTATTCCTGCTATAAAAATATCTACCTTACCATTAGCATCTCTCCAAATCTCCGGACCTGTGGTCATATAGTGCGCATCGGTATTATCGGGATTATCAAACTGCCCCATTATAATACTACCATCAATAGATTTGTTAAGTTCTTCCGATTTGGCTATTGCACCCTTCATGCCCTCTGCACCAGGAGTTAAAACCACCTGCGCTCCGTATGCAGCAACCAGCTTTCTGCGTTCCATACTCATTGTTTCAGGCATGGTTAATATAAGCTGATAACCACGTACTGCACTAACCAATGCAAGTCCTACTCCGGTGTTGCCGCTAGTAGGTTCTATAATTGTAGCACCAGGTTTCAGAAGTCCCTGTTGTTCAGCTTTTAGAACCATATTCAGAGCTACTCTGTCCTTGGCACTTCCACCAGGATTGAAAGCCTCTATCTTTACAATTATATCTGCATATAATGAGTACTTTGTCCTGCTTTTCACCAACTTTACAAGTGGTGTGCCGCCTATTGTTTCAAGTATATTGTTCTTCATCTTTTCCTATTTTTTTGTAAAGGTAGATTTTTTTTATAAACAAGTTAACAACAAATAAGGGTAAAATAGTGAAATTCGGTTGCTTTTATTGCAGATAAATTGTTACTTTGCACTTGAATTATCAGATAATGGAACAAAAAGATATTTTTAATAGTATAAGAAACGTCACAGAGCAGCTTTCAAAGGTAGATGTGAACATTCCGTCAATATGTGAAAAGACTATTGATAGGGCTGAAATCAAGGAGGCTGTCAAACTGTTCCGTTCAGTTGTGTTTGCCAACTATTTTGGTTCAGCAGACGTTTCCACTTCTCTAAGCAGATTATACACATTACTATCCAGACAGATAGATTTTATAGGCAATATATTTGAAATGGAGCTACCGGGTAGCGGTCAGCAGCTGGCACAGAAATTCATTGATGCCATTCCTGATTTGCGAAGAGTGCTGGGAACAGATGTCAAGGCGGTATTCGACGGCGACCCTGCAGCAGTAAGCCATGAAGAGGTAATTCTGTGCTATCCTACTATAGTAGCAATGATACACTACAGAATGGCTCATGCCCTGCATAAACTGGGAGTCCCCATTCTGCCGCGTATAATCACCGAACTGGCACATTCGCTTACCGGTATAGACATTCATCCGGGAGCACAGATTGGAGAGTATTTCTGTATTGACCACGGAACAGGTGTAGTTATTGGTGAAACCTGTATTATAGGCAACCACGTTCAGCTGTACCAGGGTGTGACATTAGGTGCCAAGAGCTTTAAGTTTGATGAGAATGGCAATCCTATAAATCTGCCTCGTCATCCTATACTGGAAGACAATGTGGTGGTCTATTCAAATACATCGATATTGGGTAGAATAACCATAGGGCACGATACAATTGTTGGTGGTAACGTATGGCTGACAGAAGATCTGCCTCCATATTCAAAATACTTCCAGTCAAAAGGAGTGAAATAAGAGATAAAAATTAAATATTCAACTAAACATAACGATTATGACAACTATTGACAACTTCAACTTTGCCGGAAAAAAGGCATTTGTACGTGTGGATTTCAACGTTCCACTAGATGAGAATTTCAACATTACTGACGATACACGTATCCGTGCAGCAATGCCTACATTGAAGAAGATCATTGCAGACGGTGGTCGTCTTATCATTGCTTCACACATGGGTCGTCCAAAAAAGAACCCGGATCCAAAGTACTCATTGAAGTACATTCTGGCACACGTTTCAGAGAAACTTGGTGTTGAGGTTAAGTTTGCTGACGATTGTCTGAAGGCTCAGGATGCAGTTGCTGCTCTTAAGGACGGCGAAGCTCTGTTGCTTGAAAACGTTCGTTTCTATGCTGAAGAAGAGGGCAAACCACGTGGCATAGAGAAGGATGATCCTGCATACGATGCAGCTAAGAAAGAGTTGAAGGCTGCTCAGAAGGAGTTTGCAAAGACTTTGGCTGCTTATGCTGATGTTTATGTAAACGATGCATTTGGTACAGCACACCGTAAGCATGGTACAACAGCTGTTATGGCTGATTACTTTGATGCTGACCACAAGATGTTCGGTTACCTGATGTCAAAGGAGGTTAACGCTGTAGATAAGGTTATGAACAGCATTGTACATCCATTCACAGCTATCATGGGTGGTTCAAAGGTTTCTACAAAGATTGAAATCATCGAAAACCTTCTGACAAAGGTTGACAACCTGATTCTTTGCGGTGGTATGACATATACCTTCAAAAAGGCAATGGGTGGTACAATCGGTCAGTCACTTTGCGAAGATGACAAACTGGAACTGGCTCTCGATATTATGAAGAAGGCAAAAGAGAACAACGTAAATCTGTTGCTTGCAATCGATTCTGTTGTTGCTGATGACTTCTCACCAAACGCTAACACTCAGGTAGTTGCTTCAGATGCTATTCCTGAAGGTTGGGAAGGTCTGGATATAGGTCCAAAGACTATCGAATTGTTCAAGGAAGCTATTGTAAACTCTAAGACTATCCTCTGGAATGGTCCTTGCGGTGTATTTGAAATGGATAAGTTTGCTGTTGGTTCAAAGGCTATTGCTGATGCTATCTGCGAAGCTACCAAGAACGGTGCTTATTCACTGATCGGTGGTGGTGACTCTGTAGCTTGTATCAACAAGTTCGGTCTGGCAGACCAGGTATCATACGTTTCAACAGGCGGTGGTGCATTGCTGGAAGCTATCGAAGGTAAGGTTCTACCAGGTATAGCTGCTGTTCAGGGATAATTTTATCACTTATATATGTAGGGATGTAGAGTTATATCTATGTCCCTACTTTATTGATTAATGGCTTTATGGAGAAAGAGGTAAGAAAAAGTGCAGATGAAATAAAGCAGCTGTTGCTTGACAACAGGCTTAAGGAGTCTATAGAGAAGATGGGAATCCTGATGGATGGTGTTACTGAATGGTCTGTAACTTCACGCTATGAGGAGCTGGATATGTCATACAGATATATGATGCAGTATTTCTCTATAGGACGTCCTGATGCACACAGAGCAGAGCTTTACAACAAACTGAAATCTACTGCCCTGCTTCTTACTGACGATATTTTGCGTCAACGGTCAATCAAGACCGGTATGTCTCTTTACTACCAGCATTGCCGATTGGATTCCGTACGTCACAACAGAGATCTTGGCTATTACAGGAAAGCACTGGAAAGTTATTCGGAAGATACCTCTCTTCCCGGCTACGAACAGTTGCTTTCAGAATTCTTTGACCATATATGGACATCTGTTTTATGGAGCAGTGTCTATAAGGACGAAATGCTTGAACTGCTGGATTCTCCTTTTGTGAATATTCATGATGCTGAATTGGCTGTCAGCGCTGTTACTCTTGCTCTTTTACAGAGATTTGACCCTGAAAAATTGTCGCTGCTGATTACCGTTTCAAACCATATTCATACAGAAATTTCAGTACGTGCCACTGTTGGAATGCTTTTAGCCATAATACTTTACAACGACATAATAAATCTGTTCCCTGCTCTGGTTACACAGATATCGCTTTTATCAGAAAACAGCAATAATGAATCGCGTATCCAGACTGTTCAGACCATTCTTTTACTATCAAAGGAGACTAACAAGATAGATAAAAAGATGCGTGAAGAGATAATTCCGGCTATGCTGAGAAATCCCAAATTAGGTGGTCTTTCAACAGAAGATATTGCGATTGATGAAGATGCAAATCCAGACTGGAATGAGTGGATGGAGGAATCGGGGGTAAAGGATAAACTGATGGAGATGACTGAACTCCAGATGGAGGGTGCCGATATCTATATGAGTACCTTCTCAAACCTTAAGAGCTACCCATTCTTCAGGGATATTGCCAACTGGTTCCGTTCCTTCAGAACAGATATTCCTGGAATAATAGATGAATCTTTGACCCAATCCACTATAGGCAGGGCAATTACAGATAGTTATGTATTCTGTAATTCTGATAAATACTCTTTCTGCTTTACATTCTCACAGATACCGGAATCTCAACGGGGAATGCTTGTCGGGCAGATAGAGGGTGCAAACGAATTGGAACAGATAGAGAAACGCGAAAAACAGATATTGCAGGGTGATGCCAAATTTGAAGTATTGGCCAAACAGTATATTCAGGATCTGTACAGATTCTTCAAACTCTTTTCGCGTCGTCATGAATTCCCCGACATGTTTGCCAGGGATATACTTTTCCTGCATTACGATGTTCTGGCAGGATTAATCGGAGGCAATACTACAAGAAGAAATATTGCAGAGTATCTGCTTAAAAAGAAATATTATGCTGAAGCAGCAGAGATACTTGCTGCCTTGGAGGGAACCTATTCACCTGCTGATATTGATTATCAGTTCTATCAGAAACTGGGATATGCATATCAGCGTTGCAATAACTACAGTGAAGCTGTTGAATCATACAACCGTTCTGATATTCTAAGACCTGACAATCTCTGGACTATGCGTCATCTGGCACAATGCTACAGATTGATGGGTAAACCAAATGAGGCTCTTGATATGCTTCTTGCCATTGAAAATTCAGAACCGGACAATATGACTCTGCAAATGCAGATTGGCCAGTGTTATGTGGAACTGGAAAACTACAGTCAGGCATTGGCACGTTTCCATAAAGTAGAATATCTGAATCCGGAATCCATAAAGGCGTGGCGTGCCATAGCATGGTGTGCTTTCCTTTCCGGCGATAGGGATAAGTCTATAGAGTACTATGACAGGCTGTGTATTTCCACATCAGCATCAGCGCAGGACTATCTTAACGCTGGACATCTTTACTGGGTGATTGGAGAAGTTGAAAATGCTGTATCGTCATATCGCAAATGCGCAGAACAGATAGGTATCGACAGTTTTATAGCTGAATTTGACAAAGACTTCCATCTGCTGAAAAAAAATGGAGTAACCGAAACCGATTACCCCATTATGATTGATCTTATCAGATAAACAATCTTTTAAATATTTGGTGCTTCCCATTTATAGGTTTCTGTACAGCTCAGATTAACCAGCTGATTGCCTACCTGTACCCTGAAATCACCCTCTTCAAGTATCCATTTTCCATCGGCACCTACAAATGCAAGATCGCTTGCAGGGATTGTCAATGTAACTGTTTTGGTTTCGCCCGGCTGCAATTCAATCTTATCGAATGCACGCAGACGACGTACGTCAGGTGATATTGTTGCAATCAGGTCGCTGCTGAAGAGAAGTACACTCTCCTTGCCTGCCATCCTACCTGTGTTCTTTACATCAACAGTAAAAGTAAGCATATCATCGGCAGTAAATTCTGCATTATCAACCTTCAGATTGCTGTATTCGTATGTGGTGTAACTCTTTCCATAACCAAATGCCCATTGAACTGAAACAACAGCATCGTAGTTATACGCTCCCTGCATCTTGTCCATTTCCTGACAGGGTTTGTAGTCATAAGTGATAAGTGAATGAACCTCCTTTGGATATGTAAACGGAAGTTTACCGCTAAAGTTTGCATCGCCATTCAGCAGGTTTGCAAGTGCATCGCCACCATAGTTACCCGGAAGCATAATATCTACAACTGCATCTGCCAATGGTTCAATCTCTGCAATAATACGTGCACGACCTTCGTTAAGAATAAGTACTATAGGTTTGCCTGTCTTTGCCAATGCCTTTACCAGATCAAGCTGATTGCGTGACAGTGTCAGATCTGACAGATTACCAGGTGTTTCGCAGTATGAGTTTTCACCTATACAGGCTACAATAATATCAGCCTTTGCAGCTGCACGTACAGCCTTTTCTATTTCAGGTGTATTCTCCTGCCAGTATGAACCACGGTTGTTATATGTTACACCCTGCTCCAAAATCACATTCTCTTTACCGAATTTGTTTACGAATGATTCATATATGGTGTTGTAATCTGCAGCACATACATCTGCCATATCGCCCTGCCATGAATAGCTCCAGCCACCATTCAATGTACGCATGCTGTTGGCATTTGGACCGGTAAGCAGAATCTTCTTGCCCTGAGCAAGTGGAAGTATGCCGTTGTTCTTAAGAAGAACCATACTCTCTTCTGCAGCTTCGGTTGCAAACTGAGCAAATTCATTGCATGCAAATTTTGGATAATCATCAGGATTGGTCAGCAGTTTATCAAACAGACCCAATCTGTACTTCAAACGCAACACACGTCTTACTGCGTCGTCAATACGGCTCATAGGAACTTCACCTTCGTTAACCAGCTCTATCAACAGATCACAGAAATTTGTACTATATGGATCCATAGACATATCAATACCTGCATTGATTGCCATCTTTATAGCCTCTTTCTTATCTTTTGCCACCTTATCTCTGTTATAGAGATTGTCTATATCAGCCCAGTCTGTTACAATCATACCGTCCCAACCTGTCTCCTCCTTCAACCATACTGTAAGCAGTTCATGGTTGGCATGAGTCATTACGCCGTTTATCATACCTGAGTTAACCATTACTGTAAGTGCACCGGCTTTGATTGCTGCAAGATATGGAGCAAAATGCTTTTCACGCAGTTCGTTTGGAGCTATTACAGCAGGAGTACGGTCCTTACCTGAAACAGGTACACCATAACCCATATAGTGCTTGATTGAAACCGCTATATGCTGATCATCAATATTGTTTGGATTATCTCCCTGGAAACCTATGGTTGCTGCAGAACCCATTGCTGCATTCAGATAAGCATCTTCACCAAAGTTCTCCCATGCACGAGGCCAGCGTTGATCGCGGCTCAGGTCCATTGTAGGACAGAATGTCCATGTAACATTGGCAGAACGTGTTTCGTAAGCTGTAATGCTTGCTGCACGGGTAGCTGCATCTGTATTGAAAGTAGCAGCCATATTGATATTCTGTGGGAACATAGTACCACCACTGGTGTATGTTGTACCATGATTCTGGTCAAGGCCAATTATACAAGGTATGCCCATAACTTCCATAGATTTTTTCTGAATAGCTGTAACTATTTCAGTCCACTCCCTGTTGGTTGGTGGAATACTTGATGGATTGTTCAGAATTGAACCAACTTTATACTTCCCAAAGATATTTTCCAGTTTGTCCTCATCAACGATGAACTTACCTGTCCTGAAATCGTTATGACCAATGTTTGTAATGTTCAACTGGGTCATCTGGCCAACTTTCTCTTCAAGAGTCATCTTCTTTAATGTAGCCTCTACCCTCTTTTCAATTTCGGCATTACGCGGAATTACCGGTTCAACCTTCTGCTTGGATGTACATCCTGCAATAATTAATGCAGAGAATATCAGATAAAAAACTTTCTTCATAATATAATTGATTAGTTAATTTAATATTTGGATTCGTAAAATTATACAATCTTACTTTATACTGCAAATAATAATATTATCAACAGGTACATATTATAATATGGTAACAATAGTTTTGTACACATCAATATTTTACCTATCTTTACGACCTGGAAGTTAATTGGCTTATCACAAATAATTATAAACAACAATGAGCATTGTAAACATTATCAAAAAATCGCAGCTATTTATGTTGTGTGCAGCAGTTGCAGGTCTGACATGTCAGGATGCAAATGCTAAGAAGAAGGATGCTACTGCATCTGAGAAATTTGTTCATACCCAGGCGGGTAACCCTTATCTACCATTGTGGGAACATGTTCCGGATGGTGAACCTAAAGTATTTGAAGATCCAGATAACCCTGGTAAGTATCGTGCTTATATTATTGGTTCCCATGATGTTCGCTATGGCAGTTATTGCGGTCCGGACATCCGCGCATGGTCTGCTCCTGTAGAAGATTTGACTAAATGGCGCGACGAAGGCCCAATCTTCACCTATAACATTGATAATCAGTGGGACGTTATGTATGCTCCTGATTTGGTGGAAGTTAGAATGAAAGACGGTTCAAAAAAGTACTATCTGTATCCACACTCACGTGGTCCTCGTCGTGAAGCTATGGTTTGCGTTGGCGATCGTCCTGATGGTCCTTTCACTCCGCTTAACCTAACTGAAGATGGAAGATCAACCACACCAGGTAGTGTTATAGGTTTTGACCCATCAGTATTTATTGAATATGTAACAGATCCTAACGATCCTGACTACGAAATTGGTTTCCGTGCATACGCATTCTGGGGTTTCCAGCACTCAACTGCTGCACAGCTTGACCAGAAGACAATGTATTCAGTTCGTCCAGGTACAAAACCGGTAGATCCATTTATACCTGCAAGTTCCAGATATGGTGTTGTTCGCGATCCAGCCGGAACACAGTATCCAGCTCTATACAAAGAGCAGAACCCTGGTGACTTTAACTTCTTTGAGGCCTCTTCTATTCGTCAGGTAGGTAACAAGTTCGTAATGGTGTTCTCTGGTTATTCAGGTCCTGACTATGGTCTTGGTAGCACAAACTCAGCTCTCCGTTATGCATTTGGTGATTCTCCATTAGGCCCATGGCGTAGTGGTGGTGTATTGGTTGATTCACGCGGTGTTGTTGTTAATGAAGACGGCAGCAAGCTGATGACAGCCAACGCAGCTCACAATACACACGGAAGTATTGAATATATAAATGACCAGTGGTACGTATTCTATCATCGTCCACCACGTGGCTTTGGTAATGCTCGTCAGGCAATGGTAGCTCCTATCAAGATTGAATGGGACGAAAAACCTGTAGCTGAAGGTGGTATTGTAACAATAACAGGTTATAACCCATACGACGAAAATGAAGAGTGGATTGCAGAGGCAGCTAATGGCGATACTTACAGAGGTGCCGAAGTAACATCAGAAGGTTTCCATATCTTTGGCCTGGATCCATACGATTACTATTCAGCTGGTTATGCTTGCTTTATGACCAACGGTCAGTCAATGCAGGACACATGGGATATGTGGGATAACAGCATGGATATGGTTGTTAACAACAGCGATATCATTGGTTTCAAATACTTTGGTTTTGGCGGATTGGCTAAAGATACAAAGGGTATCAAGGCATTTAAGGGTACAGCACCAAAGAATAAGACTCAGTTCAATGTGTTCCTGGCTCCTAAGACAGACGAATCATTCAAGATTAAGGTTATGCTTGATGCTCCTTGGAACAACAACGTATGGAGTGGTAAAGAAATTGGTGTAATAGAGGTACCTGCAGGCGCATCCAAGGATGTTACACGTTATACTATTGACGTTGCTCAGTATGTTGACAATCTTGATGGCAAACATGCTATCTATCTGATTGCAGAGGGCGGCAATGGTACTCTGTTTGAACTTGAAGGTATTGGTTTCAGCAAGGGTAAGAAAGAACTGGTTCGTCCGGTAGCTCCTGTTGTATCAATTCAGGTTGGTGGACAGGATATTGAAGTTCCTACAATCCCAGTTCGCTCAACAAACAGAAACGGTATTGTTGAGCCAAGTTTGTATGAGGCTAATGTAACTCTTGCTTCTGGTCAGAGTGCTGCAGTAACAGCTTCAGCAAATAGCAAGGCAGTAAGTATTGAGATTACTCAGGCTGATAGCAATAACGGTACAGCTGTAGTAAAAGCAGTTTACAATGGAGTAATAAAAACTTACAATATCAATATTAAGTAAAAATGTTATTCTGATTTAAATAGAGTCAGCCTGAGGATTACCTTCAGGCTGGTTTTTTTTCTTGTATATAATAATAATAATAATAATAATAATAATAATAATAATAACGCGCAAAAAAATTTAACAAAATATAGCACTTTGTTGTGCTGTGTATGTCTGTATTTTCTAAAAAATAACTTATATTTGCAGAAGAAATATGTTATGTGTAATGATATGGAACAGACAACAGAATTAAAAAATCAGACTATCAAGGAGATGTATAATGGAATTGGTAGAATTCTTAATTTCTCCGCACTTAGTAACCTGTATTTCTGTCGCACTCCACAGTGGATGATGCAACGTATTCACAGTTATAAAGTAAATGGTAAACCAGCATTCTTTAAAGATGAAGAGTGTGTACAGATGGCAAATGCTCTCAGAGATATAGCCAATCAGTTGAATGCAGTTGCAGATAGTATAGACAACGGTACTAAAGAATGATTGATTAAAAAAACACGGAAAGTCAAATTACTAAAAGAAATTTAGCGATGAATATTTTTCATCGCTTTTTCTTTTTATATAAACTACACTGCAGCTGGACTCCTTACAATAAAAAAAGCAGATAAAATCCTTCAAATAAATCTGAGTCTTTTACCTGCTTTTTTCTTGCGGAGAGAGAGGCTCCAGAACTTACAGAATCATAGAAAATCATAAAATTTCAATTCGTTGTAAATTAAGCGTTTATAAAATTGTTAAATTCATTGAAACTCATAGGGAGCATTTTGATATATGAAAAATTGGGTGTAATTTTGGGTGTAACTTTTAAAACATTAATAGAAATGAAAATATCAAACGCATCAAAAGAGGCCATAGTTCCTTTCATAATTGGAGACAATAATGAGCTATGGGCTGCAAGAACCGGTAATGACCTCGTTAGATTATTTCAAACCTATGGTTTTAGAGATGATGTTTATAATGAAGCATTGCCTAAGTTAAATAATTCAAATCTTAATACATCTAAGACCAACTATATAAAAGATCGTCTTTATAAGATTTCGGACATAAATCTAAAACAATTGATTGAACAGCTCATCGGAGAATCTGCCAATGTGCACAATGCGATTTCACAACTCAATAATATTCTTGCACATGACAATATTGAGTTGTCATTTAACGATGGATCCATTGTTTGGGAAGGAATCAAAATAGATCCTAAAATCGAAAACGAAGCGATATTTAAGGATAATGAAAAGAAGGTCATTGATAATATAAATAGTGCTAAAGTATCAATTTTAGTTGCAATGGCTTGGTTTACTAATGAAAAAATAAAGGAAGCTTTAGTAAGGAAGCGTCAAGAAGGTTTAAGAATAGAATTAGTTATTTACAAAGATGGGGTAAATGCTGCTCATGGAGTCGATTTGACTGATTTTGATTATAAAGAGATTAGAGGAACCAGAGGTGGATTTATGCATAACAAGTTCTGTGTTATTGATAACCAAAAGGTTTTAACTGGTAGTTATAACTGGACAACAAATGCTGAGGCTAGAAATGATGAAAATGTTTTAGTGACTACTGATAATGCGACAGCTACAAATTACTCTGTAGAATTTAGAAGACTAAAGCCATTGATTTAAAATGAACATTAAAAGAAACATCATTTTTGCCTTGGAGAGCCGTAAGAAAAACGGTGTTCCCGTCATTGAGAACGTCCCCATCCGAATGAGAGTTATTTTTGCGAGTCATCGTATCGAGTTTACGACAGGCTATCGCATTGATGCTGCTAAATGGGATGCAGACAAACAACGAGTGAAGAACGGATGCACAAATAAACTCAAGCAGAGTGCTTCGGATATCAACACCGACCTGCTTCGCTATTATACCATAATGCAGGAGGTATTCAAGGAGTATGAGGTAAAGGATATTATGCCTACTCCGCAAGAAATTAAAGATTCGTTTAACAATAAGGTAAACCCAACCGAGGAGGCACAGGAGGAGCAGAAAGGTTTTTGGGAGATATTCAATGAGTTTGTTTCCGAATGTGGCAAGCAGAATAATTGGACTGATTCGACATACGAAAAGTTTGCAGCCGTTAAGAACCATATCAAGGAGTTCAGGGCTGAACCTACCTTTGTCTATTTTGATGAAGAGGGCTTGAACAACTATGTTGATTTTCTCCGCAAAACAAAGGATATGCGAAACAGCACCATTGGCAAGCAGTTGGGATTTCTCAAATGGTTTATCCGTTGGGCTTTCAAAAAGGGCTATCATCAGAATATTGCATACGACACTTTCAAACCCAAATTAAAGAATACTCCGAAGAAAGTAATCTTCCTCACTTGGGATGAGTTGAACAAATTAAAGGCTTGCAACATTCCACAGAATAAGCAATATCTTGAACGAGTGCGTGATGTGTTTGCAGAGTCAACCAGCAAGTGCAACATTACGAAATAAATTTGTAAAAGCACTCCTTTGGTGTTGAAAAATTCAGTTTTTCTCTTGGTCTTTCGTTTAATTTGTATTGTGTCTTCTTTATTTTTCCGTCTGTAACGGTGCTT
>JAZRDQ010000008.1:0-446278 GCA_045660365.1 Bacteroidaceae bacterium | reverse complement strand
AGGAATGGTTTTAGGTGCATCGTTTATATACATAGGTTATACAGGATGTATCAATACAGAAATACTTGGAAACAGCAAAATAGCAGATGTTATAGATTTTTTAGTCACATACAAAGAATTGCTATTCCTACCATTCGCAGGCTGCGCCATTGCATTAGCTCTCCTGTTTGCCCGTAAGGAGTCCCTCACCTAACGTAAGATTTGCTGGCCGGCTATGCTCCGGTTTATGTAGAAATGTATTTGAGATTTCCCTTCAATGGTACCACATTGAGTGGTTGTTGCAAAATATGCAACAACCGAGTTCGCCATTTTAGTTCTGTAGGCAAACAGAGCAGCTATGAACAGCTGATTCGGAAATCCGCTATTACAGATGATGGAAAAAATCTACCAGGACGATGCTGTAACAAAGTAAAGAGATCTGCTGTTTTATTTATGACTTTAACAAATGACGTTTGTAATCCATAGATTCGTGCAAGATTCTAATAATCAGAATTTCTTGATTTGAAAGTACTTGATAAAACACTATATGTTTTTTTACTTTATAGCCAAATAGGCCTAATAATACTTCCTCATATTTTATACCGATTAATGGATTCTCTAATATTCTTGTGAATGAATTTATCAGCAAATTATAATACTTCTCTGCTTGTTGTTCCGACCAAATATTAACTGTGTATCCCCAAATATTAGTTATGTCCTCTACTGCTTTGTGTGTTAAATGGTAGTTTGCCATTATTAATTCTTGTTTTTAAGTGTTTTAAGATAATCTTCTGAATTGAAATCTGTGGCAATACCACTCTCCAGGCCTTCTGCCATTGCATTCTTTAATTCCTGTAAACGATACTCCTTTTCTTCTAAAAGACGAAGACCTGCACGAATAACTTCGCTGGCATTATTATAACGCCCTTCATCTATTTTTGAACGAATAAAATTGTCAAAATAGACACCTAATGCTACTGATGTTGTTTTCATATTACTTATAGTTTTTTTTGCAAAATTACCAATATTTAGCAATATTCAAATATAATTCAGTAATTATTTGTGCTGTCTTTTTGGATAGTGTGATAATTTAAAATTACTTCGAGTTTACAATTTAATCTAACTGCGTTGACATGAAGTTGCTCACGTAGTTAGATCAAACTTTCAGCAACATTGAAAACGGAAGACTTACAATTATCGTTCACTTTTAATGCACAAGGATAGTAGTGGAAACTGAGGAACTATCTGTGAGGAGTGGAATTTGCCTCAAAACACATAGTAGTAATAGGGTAAGTTTGCGGGCATAGCCACCCATGGCTTTGTAAATGGGAGGAGCCTGCGCCGAAGGCGTAGGAGGGATGGAGCAGGAACTTGTTCCTGCGAAACCATAGCAAACTTAGCCCTATTACTACAAACGAAGCAGTTCCGAACAGCTTGTCCCTCAGCCCCACTACGAAAAAACAATAAATATTTCAAGCAAAACCTTTTATTATGAGAAAAATTAGCTATTTTTGCACTGCTAAAATTTAGAGCATAAATATTTGATATGGTAAAGAAAGAGACAAAACCTGCAGAACAGACACCTGCAGTAAACATTGAAGAGGCTTTAAACCGTTCAGAACAGTTCTTTAACAAGAACAAAAAGATAATCTTCGCTTCATTGATAGCAATCATCGTTATCATTGTAGGTGGAATGTTGTATAAGTCAAAGGTAGTTGAGCCAAGAGAAGTGAAGGCTGCAGAAGCAATGTTCCCAGGCGAAACATACTTTGTAAATGGTGAATTCGAAAAAGCACTTTCAGGAGACGGTGTTGACTACATCGGTTTTGAAGAGATTGCAAACACATACGGTAACACAAAGGCTGGCAAGCTGGCAAACGCTTATGCAGGTTTGTGCTACGCTCAGCTGGACAATTTTGAAGAAGCTGCCAAATATCTTGCTAAGTTTGATGGCAAAGACGAAATGGCATCACCAGCAGTTCTCGGTGCATTAGCAAACTGCTATGCTTCAATGGAAGATTTCAGCAAGGCTGCTGCAACATTCGAAGAGGCTGCAAAAAAAGCTGACAATGCTCTTCTTTCTCCATACTACCTGTTCCAGGCTGGTTTGGTTTATGAATCATTAGAAAATCCTGCAAAGGCTCTGAAGCTTTACAACAGCATTAAGTTTGATTATCCAAATTCAAAGGAAGCTCAGACAATTGAGCAGTATATAACACGCGTTTCTTCTAAATAAGAACGCGTAGTTCGGGTGAATTCCAGAGTGGCCAAATGGGGCAGACTGTAAATCTGCTGTCTTTCGACTTCGGTGGTTCGAATCCATCTTCACCCACAAAAATTCAAGAGAGATGTAAGTCTCTCTTTTTTTTGTACCCTGTTCTATCACTTCTCCCCTACCTTCTATTTCATCTCATTCTCCCTGACTACTACTTAATATTATAGCAGCCTGCCAAAGAATGGGGTGACTATGTGTAGCCACCCCAGACAAAGCATATATTTTAAAGCTATATGTTTAGCCTAAATGAATGCACTCTTCAACAAGCTTAAGCAGTGATTCATTGTTCAACTGCTGACGTAGTGTTTCGTCATTGAATGCAGTCAGATACTTAATCATATAATCTACGATATTATCAGAGAAGACGCCACGGCTTGTATATATCTCTCTATCCTTTGCAAGTTCCTGAGCTGCCTCTACACAGCAACCTGGAAGCTGCTCCAAAGCATCCTGTACAGCCTTGTTCTTTTCATCGTGGATATTTACACCCAGACCTACATAAGTCTTTTCTGCAACCTCAAGTCCGTTTGGAATTTCAAATCCATGACGAGCTGCACAGCACAAAGCAGCAAGCAACAGGTATGTATCTGCAAAACCATCTGATGCACGCCATTCAAAGGTCTGCTTATCGCTGAAGTCCTTATCAGTAGCCTTTTCATTTGGATTACATTTTGCAGCCATATCCATCTTTTTAAGCCAGCCTAATGGTACTCTTACCAATGCGCTGCGGTTAGAGAATGACCAGCAGAGTGATGTTGGAGCCTCCTGATGTGGAACCAGACGCATAAATGATAGTGGATGTGGGTTACCGAATGCTGGAAGTGATGTTCCTGCAATCATGTAACCTGCAATTGCTTTCTTACATTCATTTGTCAGTTCACCATTATTTGTCATCATAGACTGACCGTTCTTTGAGAACTTACAGTGAACATGCATTCCTGAACCAGCCTTTCCTACAGTGATCTTTGGAGCAAAAGTAAGAATTACACCATACTGATATGCCAACTGACGCATTACCCATTTAGCTACTACCAACTGGTCTGCTGCATCTTCTATATCTGTTGGCTGGAATTCAATCTCATTCTGTTCGTAGATTTTTCCATCCTGTGAGAAGTTACCCACTTCTGAATGTCCATACTTAATAAGTCCGCCACACTGAGCAATCAGGCGCATTGCCTCATTACGCAGATCGGCAAATTTGTTGAACGGAGCACTTTCATGATAACCCTTCTGATCAGGAGTTTCATACATTGCTTCGTCATCTGCTATAATGTAGTACTCAAGTTCACCCATAGCTTCCATTGTCAAACCGGTAACTTCCTGGAACTGAGTATGAGCCTTATGCAGTATATACTGTGGGCTGCTTTCAAACGGATTACCCTCTCTGTCAAAGAAAGAGCATAGCAAATCTACTGTAGGAACATCTGTAAAAGGATTTACAAATGCAGTTTTATAACGTGGCAAAACATACAAATCGCTCTTTCCTGCCTCAACAAATGGGAACAAGCTTGAACCATCCACACGTTCGCCGGCAGCAAGAATATTCTCCAGATGCTCTAAGCTGTTGATTACAAAGTTCAATGACTTGAGTTTTCCATCCCAACCACAATAGTGCAGATTGATAAACTCCACATCATTCTCCTGGCAATACTTTATAATGTCGGCTCTGGTAAATTCAGATGCCGGCTTCTTCAGGTATTTAACCAGTTTGTTTGGTGACATTTCAATACTTTTGTTCATACTATACATTATTTATTTTATGACAAGAAAGCAATCAAAATACCAGCTGCAACAGCAGAACCTATTACACCTGAAATATTACTTGCCATACAGTAGTTCAATACAAAGTTCTTTCTATCATACTTTAAAGCAATTTCGTTTGCCACACGCGATGCCATAGGAACAGCGCTCAAACCAGTTGCACCAACCAATGGATTGATTTTCTGTTTGCTAAACATATTGAACAGTTTTACCAGCCATATACCACCTGAAATAGACAAACAGAAAGCAAGGAAACCACCTGCAAGAATACCAATTGTACTCCAGTTCAGGAATGCATCAACTGTCATTGTTGCACCTACGCAAAGTCCTAAGAATACAGTAGCTGCATTCATAATGCTGTTGCTTGCTGCATCAAACAGACGTGAAGTATCTGCACCAATCTCCTTAATCAGGTTACCGAACATCAGCATACCTACCAGTGGGACAGCTGTTGGTACCAGGATAGCCACTACTGTAGTAACTACTATCGGGAACAATATCTTAAGAAGTCTCATATTCTTTATCTCAACTGGTTTACCACCAAGTTTTTCCTGTTCCTTCATATTGATCTTCAATTCTTTCTCACTACACAATAGTTTAACTACAAATGGTACAATAACAGGAACCAAAGCCATATATGAATATGCTGCAATAGCAATAGGGCCTAAAAGATGAGGAGCCAGTTTAATGGTTGTAAAGATTGATGTAGGACCATCTGCACCACCAATAATACCTAATGAACCTGCCTCCTGAGGTGTAAATCCCAAGAACAGAGCTCCAAAGAATACTGCAAAGATACCCAACTGAGCTGCTGCACCAAATATAGAGAGACGCAGATTACGAATCATTGGACCAAAATCGGTCATTGCACCAACACCCATAAAGATTACAGGTGGTAGGAATCCGGTCTTTATAAGTCCATAATAGAGGAAGTTCATCAGACCCAGTTCATGAGCAATATCGTGCAATGGCATATCGTAGATATTCTTCATTACGCCATTTACCAATACCATTCCGTTTTCATCGGCCTGAATAACACCCATTTCGCCGCCAGGGAAATTGGCAAGTAACACACCAAATGCTATCGGAATAAGCAAAAGAGGTTCATAATGTTTTCTGATTCCCAGATAAAGCAGTACAAAAGCAAGAAGATACATTATCAGGAATCCCGGTTCAGCAACAATATTGCTGATTGCCGTCATATCATATAGTTCTAACAGAATCTCTTTCATAGTTATCCAATCTTAATCAGAACGTCATCTTCAAATACATTATCACCAGGATTCATGCAGATTTCCAGCACCTTACCGGTAAACTCTGAGCGTACAGCATTGTAAGTCTTCATAGCTTCAATGTAGCAGATTACATCGCCTTCGTTTATCATATCGCCCACCTTGATAGCAGGATCACCGGCAGCCTTAGTAAGGAAGAACTTACCTTCAAGTGGAGAAAGTATCTCTTTTGCATCGCCAGATACAGGTGCTGATGCCTGTGCTGCAGAAGCTGTCTGAGCTGCTGGAGCTGGTGCATCACCGTATGCTACATTTACTTTGTATGTTTCACCGTTTACTGTCAATGTAAGAACCTCTGGCTGAGCTGCGCCCTTTGGAGCATTCTTTTCTGCCTTGCGTTTTGCAAGATCTGCTTCGAAATCAGCTTTTGCCTTACCGCTCTTGTATGCCTCATACTGTGATGGGTGCATAGCGTATTCAAACAGTTCTTCGTCATCCTGACCAGTTTCCCAACCGTTATCCTTCATCTTCTGACGATACAGATCCAGAGCATCTGGATAGTTAGCCTGTGGATCTTCTGTTACAAACTCTCTGCCCTGAGCCTTTGCCAGTTCCTTGATTTCCGGTGCAACTTCGCCAGGCAACTGACCTGATTTACCCAAAATCATATCCCAGATATCGTCTGCAATCATACTCCAGCGCTCTTTACCCTTCTCCATCTGAATAACATTCATCAGAGCCAGGTTCTTAACATACTGGCTGAATGGAGTTACAAGACATGGATAGCCAACCTTAGGCCATACATATGTAACTTCATCAAACAACTTGATCAGCAGTTCATCCTGAGTGATTTTTGGCTGATTATTCTTCTCTTTATAACGATTCAGACCTTCAAGATTTGTTTCAAGATCGGTCATCAATGAACCCATCATACCACCTGGCAGTCCCGGAGCGATAAGTAATGAATTCATGTAACGGTTTCTGTTTGGAATGTAGTAACCAAGGAAATCGTCCATCATCTCCTGAATCATTGTTCTACACTTCATGTAGGCAGACATATTGATTTCAGGAACTTTGAAACCAGCATCCTTAAGCATAGCCTGAACGCTCAACACATCAGCATGACCTGTACCCCATGAAAGTGGTTCCATACCAACATCCACATAATCGCAACCTGCCTTACATACCTCCAGGATTGATGCCATAGAGAAGCCAGGACCTGCATGGCTGTGATACTGAATTGGAATATCCTTTATTTTCTTGATTCCTTCTACAATCTTACCCAATGATACCGGACGACCGATACCTGCCATATCCTTCAGACAGATTTCATCTGCACCAAGTTCAATAAGTTCCTTTGCCATATTCACATAGTAATCTACTGTGTGGATTGGTGATGAGGTAATACTTAGAGAACACTGTGAAATCATACCAGCCTCTTTTGCATAACCAATTGATGGAGCTATATTGCGAACATCGTTCAAACCGCAGAATGTTCTGGTAATATCTGTACCCTGAGCCTTCTTGACCTTATAGAAAAGCTTTCTTACATCGGCAGGAACAGGACTCATTCTGATACCGTTCAAACCTCTGTCAAGCATGTGAGTCTGAATACCGGCTTCATTAAAAGGCTTTGTCCATTCACGAACTGCCTTGTTTGGATTCTCACCAAACAAAAGGTTTACCTGTTCAAAACCACCACCATTAGTCTCTACACGTGCAAAGCAACCCATCTCAATGATGTGTGGTGCAATTGCTGTTAACTGATCTACACGTGGTACATACTTACCTGCTGACTGCCACATGTCACGAAACACGAGGCTAAATTTAATCTCTTTCATATTTTATTTATTTACACTTTCGTAATATTTGTAATGCGACCTTTTCCACCTGTAATCTGCTTTACAGCCGCTTCTAACACACTCTTTGTTGATTCACTAACTACCGGAGCAGAAACTCTCTGCTTTGGTTCTTCCTTCTTTTCAGGGAACATATTAGCAAAAGCTATCAATCCCTTTCCCAATAAAATTACCAGATAAAGGATCAGGCATACTGTTACCATTCCTACTATCAGCAATTTTACTCCTAACATTAAATTTTCCATATTATTTGTTTACTATATTTTCCTGTTGGACCAAAGTACCCCATTTTAAAAAACACTACAAATATACCTCAATTTAGGCATACTTTATGCCTATTTTTAGCAAAAAATATACAATTGCGCACATATTTTAGAAGAGATGAATAATTAAAACTATTTCATACATAAGAACAGCCAAAAACAGAAATAATAAAAGATTAAGAAAAGAGATAAGGAATAAAACACTATCTTCGCCAAAGAAAACAATTTAAAGCAACAGGATATGAAAATTACCATCATTGGCGCCGGCAACATGGGTGGCGCAATTGCAAAGGGACTATATAAAGGCTCTCTGTTCAAATCTGAAGACATTGTTTGCGCAGACAGATCAGAAAACACTCTGAAAAGCATTTCTGCAGTTTGTCCGGATATAACAACTACCACCGACAATATTGACGCCGTTAAGGATGCCGATATTGTACTCTTCGCAGTAAAGCCATGGATTCTGCCATTGGCAATAGAAGAGGTAAAGGAGGTTCTGGATTACAACAGACAGTTCATCATATCAATCGCAGCAGGAATAGGTACTGACAAGTTGCAGGAGATGTTCAGAAAGGAGGATGAATCTGTACCGGGTATTATATATCTGATTCCAAATATTGCAGTAGAGGTAATGGAGGGTGTTTTTCTATACACCTCACAGAATGCTACTACAGAACAGCTTGCTACAGTACAGAGCATGTTCTCTGAACTGGGAATGGCTAAACAGGTTGAGGAGAAACAGATGGTAGCAGGTACAGCATTGTCGTCATGCGGTATCGCATACGTATTCAGATATATCAGAGCATGTGTGGAAGGTGGTGTAGAGATGGGCTTCTACCCAAAAGATGCACAAGAGATAGTGCTTCAGACCATTAAGGGAGCAGCAGAACTGCTTATGGAGAACAAATCACACCCTGAGCAAGAGATTGACAAGGTTACTACCCCGGGCGGTATTACAATAAAAGGACTTAACGCCATGGAAGAGGCAGGATTTACAAATGCTGTAATCAAAGGATTAAAAGCCGGGAAATAATATCAGATACAAGAATGGGGCAACTTGATGTTTGCCCCATTCTTTTTTTTTCAATTATTTATATAGGAATCTACGAATACTCTTTTTAGGAGTGCGTTCAAATGGTTCTGTTCTAATTTCAAACTCTGCAATCTGAGAATATGCAGGCAACAGTGCATTCACCTGTTTCTTACCCTCTTCCAGAGCCAGCAGAACCTGTTCATCAGTCAGACCATCCTGACAGCCTGCTTCATAAGATGGAAGTACCAGAGCTACCAGACGATGTCCGCGATCTACAACCAGTGATTCTTCTACGTATGGCAGGTTGTTGATCATATCTTCCAGCTCTTCAGGATAGATATTCTGACCTGAAGCACCAAGGATCATATTCTTGCAACGTCCCTTGATAAAGATATTACCGTTTTTATCAACAAGACCCATGTCGCCTGTATGGTACCATCCTTCAGGATCAATAACATCACGTGTAGCATTTGGATTTTTATAGTAGCCCAACATTACGTTGTCTCCCTTAACAAGAAGTTCACCTACCTCCTTACTCTTGTCTTCACTAAACACATCTACTATTGTATCAGGCAAAGCAATACCGCATGAACCCTGTCTGTACTTTTCCCAGTCGCAATAAGAGATAAGAGGAGCACACTCTGTAGAACCGTAACCAACTGTATAAGGGAACTTGATTTTTCTAAGTACCTTTTCTACGTCTGCATTCAGAGCTGCACCACCGATTACCACAGAATCTACCCTGCCACCAAATGCAGTGAGCAGTTTTCCTCTAATTTTACCACCTATTATATTATTTATACCAGGGATTGACATCAGCACCTTCATTACAGGCTTGTTCAATACAGGCATAACCTTTGACTTTATAGCCTTCTCAATAATAAGAGGTACAGTGATAATCAATGTTGGCTTCTGTTGAGCAAAAGCATCAAACAGCAATTTTGGAGTAGGCATCTTTACAAGGTAGCAAACGCTGCAACCAAGCAACAATTCAAACATAAGCTGGAATGCCAGGCCAAACATGTGAGCCATAGGCAGAATAGAAACAACAGTATGACCAGGCTGCAATGGGAAGTTTGCGCATGCAAACTTCATGTTTATCAGAAGTGCACGATAAGGAATCATAACGCCCTTAGGATCACTTGTAGTACCAGATGTATAGTTCAATACTGCAAGTGCATTAGTATCATCTTCTGCTTCATACTTAACATCATTAGCTGTATAGCCGTTAGGATACAATGAATTAAAATCTGATTCCCAGTTTTCGAATGCGTTATTCAGAGCCTCTGAGCGACTGAATTTGCATGAGAAATCGTTCATCAGTACAATACCCATAATTTCAGGCATCTCTTCAGCAACCATACCTGCATAAACAACATCGCCTACAAAAAGCATTTTAGCTTCAGCATGATTAACTATTGTATGGATATTACCTGGCTTAAAATCATTCAAAATTGGAACAGGAATAGCTCCGTATGTGAGTACACCAAAATATGTTGCACCCCATGCCATACAGTTTTTTCCGCAAAGAGCAACCTTATCGCCCTTCTTCAAACCTGAATTCTTTAACAAAAGGTGAATCTTTGCCACCTGAGTAGCAAGTTCTCCGTAAGTCATTTTTCCACCACGGAAATCGCACAAAGCCTGATGTTCCCAGTATTTCTTAAAACTGTACTCATACATTTTAATCAGACTGGTTGCATTCATGTCGCATCCCGGGGTCAATTTTGTAATTCTATCCATTTCTTATATGATTTAAAAATACGTTCCTTATCTCAGCACAAATTTATTATATATAAGAGGACAATTTAGGCTAATATTCCCATTTGTGGTATATTTCACATATTAATGTGGCGAAATGCCACTGCCATTTTTTTATTGGCAATTCACCCCACATTGAATTTTATTACTATTTTTGCGCAACCAACAAGATTAAATATGAGAAAAATACCCGATTTTCTATTCAGAAAAGGATTCCTGAACATGACAGTGGCATTTATAACACTGTTCTCCGTTATATTCATGAATATCTATACTCCATTCTCAACAACAGCATGGTTCAATCTGAAAGACGACAACACTCTTTTAACAACCATAATGTTTTATATCCTGGCAGTGCTATTTCTGCTATGGAGCAAAACTATATTGCACGACATATCAAAAAAGAGAAGCATTACCGTTCGCGGACTACTGCTATACTCCTTCTGTGAAATAATAATACTCTCTGTAATTTATACACTATTTACAGCAATGCCCACCAATCAGGCAGAGCTTATCAGCCTGGGTAATATATTTTTAAAATCATTGGTATGTATTTCGCTGATTCTTATCATCCCTTACACAATATGTTTTTATTACGGACTCTCCAAAGGGTACAAGGAGCAATTACAAAGCAAAGACAACGAAACAGAAGCCAAACACCTTATTAATATTAGGGACCACAAGGATAAAATCAAGATATCACTATTGTCTGAGAACATACTATACATTGTCTCTGAAGACAACTACATTAAAATCTTTTACGAACAGGAGAACGAACTTAAGAGCGCCATGGTAAGAACCTCAGCAAAATCCATAGAAGAGGAGCTGATAAGAAACCATATTATCAGATGCCACAGATCTTATCTTGTCAACATCAACAAGATTATACTCTTCAATAATGACCGCAACAATCTGTATGTACTGCTTAACAACAAAAAAATCAACCCGATACCGGTTTCAAGAACATGCAGAGAGTTAATAGAAACTGCACTATCAAGCAGATAATATAGGGATAAAAAAAAGAATTCACTCACGTGAACTCATTTTTTACATCCCCCGCAGGACCATTTCCTGCGAAGTGAACCCTACTGTTTTCACAAACCCTGAGGCTCTAAAACTAATTACTAACCTAATTACTAACCAATTAATGCTTATGAGAATTATCCTTTGTTTTCGACTGCAAAGGTAGTCATTATTTTAATTAGTAAAACATAAAAATCCTTTCTTATTGTTAAAATATCTAAATGTTAAATTTAACACTATTTGTTAATTTATAAACAGCAATTCCCTGTACTTAGGCAATGGCCACATATCATTGTCAACTATCTCTTCCAGAGTATCAACAAGGTTTCTTATTCCAAACAGAGATTCAGCAATCTGATGATATGCTCTTGCTTTTTCATATTCTGAAGTTATCACATTAGCCTGTTTGCGCATCTCAATCATACTATCTACACACTTTCTTAAGTCAGAGCATAATGATGAAATCTGCTTTACCATAGAAATTTCAGTCTCTGCCTGCTGTTCATAAGCATCAGGAAAGACCTGTTTCATCAAAGCAATATTCTCCAGCAGTTTCTTCTGGTAATCCAATGCTGTTGGTATAATATGATTAATTGCCATTCTGCCTATAACTCGAGCTTCAATTTGAATCTTCTTGCTGTAGGTTTCCCATTTTACCTCGTTTCTGGCCTCAAGCTCCTTTTCAGTATAAACCCCTACTCTGCTGAACATCTCTACAGACTCCTTTGTAGTGAAGGCTGAAATCATCTCTGGTACCGATGTTTCTACATCAAGTCCACGACGTTTTGCCTCCTGATGCCACTCTTCTGAATAGCCGTTACCGTCAAAGCATATTACATCTATTATTGATGCTATAATCGGTTTCAACGCATCCATTATTGCAACATTCTGAGCTTTACCAGATTCAAGTTCTTTATCTACCGCCTTCTTGAATTCTAAAAGCTGCTCAGCTACTGCAGAATTTATGGTTGTTATTGCACCTGCACAGTTTGCACTTGAACCCACAGCACGGAATTCAAATCTGTTACCGGTAAATGCAAATGGCGAAGTTCTGTTTCTGTCTGTATTATCAACAAATATTTCCGGTATCTCAACAAGACCTAAGGATTTACCACGCTTGCCGGCTATCTCTATAGGTGTATCAGATGGCAATTCAAGAAGTTTTCTGAGTACATCTGTCATGGTTTTACCAAGGAATGCAGATACTATGGCAGGAGGAGCTTCGTTTGCACCCAGACGGTGTGCATTTGTTGCAGTTGCAATGGTAGCTTTAAGCAAAGCATTATGTTTCTGGACTGCGGCAAGTACATTGACAAAGAATGTAATAAACTGCAGATTACCGTTTGCATCCTTACCTGGAGCCATCAACTGTACTCCGGTATCAGTTCCCAAAGACCAGTTATTATGTTTACCTGAACCATTTACACCATTAAAAGGCTTTTCATGAAGCAGCAATACAAAACCATGCTTACGGGCCAGAGTATTCATTACGTTCATAATCATCTGATTCTGGTCATTGGCAAGGTTTGCTTCGCCATAGATAGGAGCCATTTCAAACTGATTTGGTGCAACCTCGTTGTGGCGGGTTTTAAGAGGAATACCCAACTTATAACCAGCTATCTCCACATCACGCATAAAGGCTGCAACTCTGGTTGGAATAGCACCAAAATAGTGATCGTCCAGCTGCTGATTCTTGGAAGATTCATGCCCGAACAGCGTTCTGCCTGTAAGCATCAGGTCAGGTCGGGCAGCATACAGGTCCTCATCAACAAGGAAATACTCCTGCTCCCAGCCAAGGAATGTTATCACCTTTTTCACATTAGGATCGAACATTCTGCATATAGGAAGAGCTGCATCGTTTATCGCCTTAAGCGATCTTTTCAGCGGAGTTTTATAATCAAGAGCTTCACCTGTATATGAAATAAAGACAGTTGGAATACAGAGCGTATCATCCTGAATAAATACAGGAGATGTAGGATCCCACGCTGTATAACCACGTGCTTCGAATGTTGCACGAATACCACCGTTTGGAAATGATGATGCGTCCGGTTCCTGCTGCGCAAGTGAACGTCCGTCGAAAGCCTCTATCATGCCTCCCATGTGGTCGTACTCCATAAAGGAGTCATGCTTTTCTGCTGTACCTTCAGTAAGTGGCTGGAACCAGTGTGTTATATGAGTTACACCATGTTCCATTGCCCAGGTTTTCATTCCCTTTGCAACAGCATCGGCTGTCTCTCTGTCCAAAGGAGCACCATTATCGACACAGTTTACAAGTGCATTGAATGTTCTTACATCGAGATACTTGCGCATCTTGTCACGATTGAAAACCAATTCTCCGAAATATTCAGATGGTCTGGTTTCAGGAACATCTATAGCTACCGCCTTCTTTTTGAAAGCATCCTGTACTACATCAAATCTTAACTTACTCATATATAACTGTCTGTATTACAATTCATCAATCCACTCTAAACTATTTACATCACTCGGGAAAAGCCATCCACCTCTTGGCGACAAGGATACCTGATATATTTGCGGTCCGTCAGGCATACAGGAGCGTTTAAACTGCTGCCCGAAAAATCTTCTCAGGAATATCTTAAGCCACTTGTTTATAGTATCTCTGTCATACTTTCCTTCAAAGGCCTTTTCCGCAAGATACTCTATTTTTTTAGGCTCGAAACCACTCTTGACAAAATGATAAAGGAAGAAATCATGAAGTTCATAAGGTCCAACAATCTCTTCTGTCTTCTGATCTATATTGCCTTTATTGTCTGCAGGGAGCAATTCAGGACTTACAGGAGTTTCAACCACATCCACAAGATAAGGTTTTATATCCTGAGGAAAAATATTGTTTGCTGCATAAAGCACAATCAGTCTGACCATTGTCTTTGGCACACCAGCATTTACTGCATACATGGACATATGGTCGCCGTTATATGTACACCAGCCTAATGCCAGTTCAGACAAATCGCCGGTACCTATAACAAGAGCATTCTCCTTATTGGCCAGATCCATTAAAATCTGTGTACGTTCTCTGGCCTGACTATTTTCATATACCACATTACGAACTGCAGGATCATGATCTATATCGGCAAAATGTTGCTTACATGCCTCTTTAATTGATATCTCTTTAGTGGACACTCCCAATTTCGTCATCAGATTAACTGCATTCTGATAGGTCCTGTCAGTAGTTCCAAAGCCGGGCATTGTAACCGCAATTATATTGCTTCTATCTATACCCAGTCTGTCGAAAGCTGCAACCATAACCAACAGAGCCAGTGTGGAATCCAAACCTCCTGAGACACCTATCACAGCTCTTTTCGCTCCTATATTCTGCATTCTTACACACAAAGAGGAGACCTGAATATCGAATGCCTGTTTGCATGACTCTTCTGCAGATATGTTCACAAAAGGCGATTCGGATATATTGCATATCAATCTGTCTGCTCTCCATTCAGGTATCTCTGCCTGATAAAGAACACCATTTCCTTTTAACTCCTTGAATATTGAATTTCTTGTTCTCTGGATTTTCAAAGCATCGACATCTATATCAGAAACCGACAGACTACCGAACTCTGTTACTATGGTTTCAGTTTCAACAAACGATCCATTCGATGCAATTACTGATTTACCTTTATACAGATGGTCGCTTGAAGATTCACCTTCACCTGCCGAAGAGAGCACATATCCCGAAATACAACGTGCTGACTGCATGCGGATTGTATCTTCAAGCAGTTGTTCTGTCCCTACATGATTCTTAAATGCAGAGAGATTAAATGTTATCAGCGAACCACCTACCGATTGAATTGAGCTGGGCGCAACTGCTGCAAACAGATCTTCGCCAATTTCAACCGAAAAGGCCATTTTTTTATCACCTACTATAAGATTATGGGCAAACAACACACTCTGACCGCAAATTTCGACCATTCCATCCTGAATATCTGATGAATCGGCAAACCAGTGTCGTTCTCCGGACTCTTCGCAAAGGAATGTTTTGGCTGTTGATGCTATTATCCTGCCTTTATGCAGAACCACTGCACCGTCCAACAGTGAAGATGCCAATCTTACAGGCATACCAAGAATGATTATTATATCCAGGCCTGCAGTTTCATCCAGTAACTTTTGCAATGCCTGCTCTGCACGGTTTATAAGATGATTATTAAGCAGTAAATCGGCACAGGAATAGCCTGTTACAGCCAATTCGGGGAAGCCAATCAATTGTACATCTTTGGCATAAGCCTCTTTTATCAGCTCCAAAGCTGACTGAACATTGGCATTAGGCTGTGCTACCTTTACCCTGGGAACTGCCGAAGCAACTCTTACAAAACCGTAATCATTCATACCTTTATATTTTATTTACAGGCTAAAATTAGCCAGATTCTTTTCAACCTCTTCGTCACTCATTGCGTAATTGGTAAGGTTGCCGCTCAGATACTGGTTATACGCTGCCATATCCATCAGTCCATGACCTGTCAGGTTAAACAGAAGAACCTTGCTTTCACCACTCTCCTTGCACTCCAGTGCTCTGCGTATTGTGGCAGCAATTGCGTGACATGATTCCGGAGCTGGTACTATACCTTCACTCTGTGCAAACAGCATTCCGGCCTGGAATGTCTCAATCTGATCCACATCCATAGCCTCCATAAGACCATCCTTCAACAACTGTGATACTATTACACCTGCACCATGATAACGCAGACCACCTGCATGTATGTTTGCAGGAGCAAAATTGTGTCCAAGCGAGAACATAGGCATCAACGGAGTATATCCTGCCTCATCACCATAATCGTACATAAATTTACCCTTTGTAAGTTTAGGGCAGGATGCCGGTTCTACAGCAATAAAGCGTGTACCTTTGTGTTCACTACTTATTGCATGACGCATAAATGGGAATGCCAGACCGGCAAAGTTTGATCCACCACCAAAACACGCTATGATTTCGTCAGGATATTCACCTGCCATAGCCATCTGCTTTTCGGCCTCCAGACCGATAATAGTCTGATGCAATGACACATGACTTAAGACAGAACCCAGGGTATATTTACAGTTTGGTGTCATTCTTGCCAGTTCTACCGCTTCTGATATAGCTGTACCCAGCGAACCCTGATGATTAGGATATTTGGTCAGAATATCCTTACCTGCACGTGTTGACATTGAAGGCGATGCAGTTACCTGCGCACCAAAAACCTGCATCATATTTCTTCTGTATGGCTTCTGTTCGTAGCTGATTTTTACCTGATATACTGCAGCCTCCAGACCAAAAACCTTTGCTGCATACGATAAGGCTGTACCCCACTGACCGGCACCGGTTTCAGTTGTTACATTTGTCACACCCTCCTGTTTGCAATAATATGCCTGTGCCAGTGCAGAATTCAGCTTATGAGAACCTACAGGGCTTACACTTTCATTCTTGAAATATATGTGTGCAGGAGTACCTAAAGCCTTTTCCAGTCCGTATGCACGTACCAGAGGAGTACTTCTGTAGTAGGTGTACATCTGGCGAACTTTTTCTGGAATATCTATCCAGGAATCTGTCTGGTTAAGTTCCTGTCTGCTGCACTCTTCACAAAATATAGGATATAAATCTTCTGGTTTCATATCCTCTTTTGTCACCGGATTTTTCAGTGGCATAGGTTTATTAGGCATATCAGCCTGTATATTATACCATTGTGTTGGTATTTCGTTTTCACTCAAAAAGAATCTTTTCTGTTCCATTTTTAATATAGTTTTTACCTATTCATATTCAATTTATACAAAAAGAGCCCGTCTCCACGCGTGGTTTCGGGCTTCTATTATCTTATCAGTGGTTCCGGATAAGACAAACGAATTATGCCACCCCACGCCATCGTGCAGTACGCCACTCATTTTGCCACCAGAATCTGCTGTTCATAGTCATAAATACTGTTACTATCAGGTGCAAAAGTACAACCTTTTTTCTTTCATCAAACATTACAGGCTGATTTTTTCAATTATTTAGTTCAATTATTTAACTTTGTGCAAAATTACATTGCAATGAAAATATCTAATAGAGCAGAGATTATGCCAAGTTCGCCTATACGCAAGCTGTCAAAGATAGCTCAACAGGTTGAATCAGAAGGCGTAAAGATTTACCATTTGAATATTGGTCAGCCAGACTTGCCTACACCACAGATAGGTCTGGATGCTTTAAAGAACATAGACCGTAACGTACTGGAGTATTCTCCAAGCCAGGGTTTCTTAAGTTTGCGAAAAAAATTGCGCGACTACTACGAACAGTATCAAATTAAGTTTCAACCGGACGATATAATTGTAACTTGCGGTGGTTCTGAAGCAGTATTGTTTGCATTTATGACCTGTTTGAATCCGGGCGATGAGATTATAGTACCGGAACCTGCATACGCAAACTATATGGCATTTGCAGTTTCAGCCGGAGCAGTTATCAAACCAATAGTTTCAACCATTGACGACGGTTTTGCACTTCCACCTGTAGAGGAGTTTGAAAAGCTTATCACAGAGCGTACAAAAGGTATCCTGATATGTAACCCTAACAACCCGACAGGTTATCTCTACACAATGAAAGAGATGCTTCAGTTGCGTGATCTGGTAAAGAAATATGATCTGTATCTCTTCTCTGATGAGGTTTACCGCGAATTTATCTATACTGGTTCTCCATACATTTCAGCATGCCATTTGGAGGGAATAGAAGAGAACGTTATCCTTATTGACTCTGTATCAAAAAGATATTCTGAGTGCGGCATAAGAATAGGTGCAATAGCTACCAAGAACGAAACAGTAAGAAAGGCTGTGATGAAATTTTGCCAGGCAAGACTGAGTCCACCACTTATCGGACAGATAGTTGCAGAAGCATCAATATCAGCTCCACGCGACTATATGACAGCCACATACGACGAGTTCATAAACCGCAGAAAGTGTCTGATAGATGGACTGAACAAGATACCCGGAGTATATTCTCCTATTCCAATGGGAGCATTCTACACCATGGTCCAGTTACCTATTGATGACTGCGACAAGTTCTGTCAGTGGTGTTTGACAGATTTCAGACGTAATGGAGAAACCATAATGATGGCACCAGGAACAGGTTTCTATTCCGATGCTTCACTGGGCAAGAATCAGGTACGTCTGGCATACGTATTAAACAATCAGGACCTTAAAAAGGCACTTAAGCTACTTGAGGAGGCTTTAATTGAATACAACAACATTTCTAAATAATTAATGTAATATGAAAAATTTAGCATTACTAACTACATCGTTGGCTATTATGTTTGCAGGATACTGCAGCAAGAGTAGCGCACAGGAAGACAACAAGTTTCTCCACCAGGAGATAATCTCTGTACCAAGAGGCGAACAGGCTCCAAGAGCAAATCCGGGTCAGAACAACTTTGGCGGCATGATTCTTCCAGCAGGAGCAACACAGGCAAACAGACCAAGACCAAATGCACAGGCAGCTCAAAGACCTCCTATGCAAATGGCCAGACCTGCCATGCAGGCCGGTCCAAGAGATATGGACATCACAGAGATTTCAATGAGTGACCCATTCATCTACGCAGATGCAGAGACTCAGACTTACTATCTGACAGGTACAGGTGGTTCACTTTACAAGAGTAAAGACCTTAAAACCTGGAATGGTCCGTACAACATCATAGATCTTTCAGGCACATGGATGCAGGGCAACTTTGTTGCAGCTGGTGAGATTCACAAATATGGTGACAAATACTACTATGCAGGTACATGGAACAACCATGGTGTATGTATAGAACAGGTTCCTCGCAGATACAATGTACCTCTGAACCAGACACAGTTATTGGTTTCTGACAAAGTGGATGGTCCATATCTGCCATTGGTTAAGGATTCAACCTTCTGCCTTGGTCCGGTTGACTGGGATATCATCGATGGTACTCTGTACGAAGAGAACGATACAGTATATATGGTATTCGTACACGAATGGACACAGCTTATTGATGGTACAATGGATTACTTCCCACTTTCAAAAGACCTGACACATCGTACTGCAGAACCTACCACAATGTTCCGCGCAAGTGAAGCTGCATGGTCTAAGGAGATGAACTCAATAGGCGAAGCTACATTCGGTTTGAGAATGCCGGGATGGGTTACTGACGGCCCTCAGATGTTCCGCACACAGACAGGTGTACTTGGTATGCTATGGTCAAGCTGGGGTGATACACGCTACGCACAGGGTATTGCCTATTCAACCAGCGGTAGCATTAAAGGTCCATGGGTACAGGAAGAGACTGCATTCCTTGCAAACAACTCAGGTCACGGTATGTTGTTCCGTAAGTTTGACGGCACACTTCTTTACATAGTTCACCACGATGCAGGCAATGGTCGTAAACCACAAATCTGGACTGTTGACGATTCTGGCGACAAACTGAAATTAGGCGAAAGAATACTTTAATGGTTGAAATTCCATACAAAATAGTACTGGCTTCAGCATCGCCCAGAAGAAAAGAACTTCTCACCGGCTTAGGGCTGGACTTTTCAGTACGAATATTGGATAATATAGACGAATCTTCTCCCTCACTTCTGCAGGGAGAAGATATTTCGTTATTCATTGCCAACAAAAAGGCAGATGCATATTTAGAGACATTAGCAGAAGATGAACTTCTTATTACCGCAGATACTATTGTATATCTTGACGGTGAGGTTTTAGGAAAGCCATCTACCAGCCAGGATGCTACCGATATGCTTACCAAATTATCGGGCAAATGGCATCAGGTAATTACAGGAGTTGCGCTCTGCACAAAAGCTAAACGACACAGTTTTGCAGTTACCACACAGGTAAAGTTTGCAGATCTCACTAAAGATGAGATAGAGCACTACGTAAACCATTTCTCACCTTTGGACAAAGCCGGTGCTTACGGTATTCAAGAGTGGATAGGCTATATAGGAGTAGAACAGATAAAGGGATCCTATTTCAATGTGGTAGGACTTCCGGTGCAAAGACTTTACTCTGAACTTAAACAATTTACAGCAAAAGAGTAATGGAGAATCTGGTAGATCTGCTTATTGATTGGGGATATGTAGGAGCGTTTATATCGGCTCTGCTGGCAGGTACCATAGTACCATTCAGTTCAGAACTGGTAGTGGCTGCACTTATTAAGGTAGGCAGCAGCCCTGCATTATGCCTTATATCGGCTGCTATTGGCAACACATTAGGTGGTGTAACCTGCTACTGGTTAGGTTGGCTGGGTAAGACCGAATGGATAACCAAATACCTGAAGATTAAGCAGGAGAAGATAGATAAGGTTATGAACTACCTGCAGGGAAAAGGTGCTGCATCATTTATGGCATTCTTTACCTTTCTGCCATTCGTAGGCGAAGCTATAGCTGTTGCTTTAGGTTTTTTACGCAGCAATCCGCTATGGACAACCATATCAATGTTTATTGGAAAATTCATCCGTTACGCAGTAATTGTTTGGGGACTGATGCAGATTTAAGAAATACAACTACAATATGAATAAATTCAGACTTTTTTCAACTATCACACTGCTGCTTACAATCAGCACTCTCTTTGCAGCAGCACCAAAAAGAGAATTCAGAGGAGCTTGGATACAAGCTGTCAATGGTCAGTTTCAGGGTATTCCTACAGCGGAACTTAAGCAGACGCTTATAAGTCAGCTGGATAGTTTGGAGAAAGCGAGAATCAACGCAGTTCTGTTTCAGGTACGTGTTGAAGGCGATGCTCTGTACAAATCGAGCATAGAGCCCTGGAGCAAGTATCTTACAGGCAAACAGGGAGTGGCGCCCGACGAAGACTGGGACCCGCTGCAGTTTATGATTGATGAATGTCATAAAAGAGATATGGAGCTTCATGCCTGGATAAATCCATTCAGAGCAAAGACAGCTTCAACAACAGAGATATCGGAGATGCACCCTATGAGCAAGTATCCGGAACGATTCATCAACTATGGAAAGCTGACATTATTCAACCCTGCACTACAGGAAAACAGCGATTACATTTGCCAGATTGCTGCCGACATTGTCAGACGATATGACATTGACGGTTTCCACATGGACGACTATTTCTATCCCTACCCCGAGAATGGTATGGAGTTTGAAGATGGTGAATATTTCAAAAAGGACAACAGAGGATTTACCGACAAATCAGACTGGAGACGTGACAATGTCAACAGATTTATAGAACAGATACGAGATACTATAAAGACCATTAAACCATGGGTAAAATTTGGTATCTCTCCTTTTGGTATCTACAGGAACTCTTCGCCAAGCTACCATAACGGTAGCCTGACCAATGGACTGGAAAACTACAGTGGCCTTTATGCAGATATTCTGTACTGGATAGAGAAGGGCTGGATGGATTACTGCATTCCTCAGGTTTACTGGAATACCGGCAACAAGAATGCTGACTACTCAGTGCTTACCAAATGGTGGTCAGAGAATGCAGGCGGTTGCTTAATGTATATTGGACAGGATGTGGACAGAACTATAGATGGCAAAGACCCGAACAACCGCTCCATGCATCAGCAGCGCCACAAATTAAATTTAGAGCGCATTATGCCGGGATTACAGGGAAACTGTTTCTGGTATGCCAAGGCAGTTGTTGACAATGTAGGTGATTACAGGACTATTCTTACAGAAGAGTACCATCAGTACCCTGCCCTTCAACCTATTGCTACAACAATGCCACAAGATACACCAAGCAAGGTAAGAAAGGTGATGTGTTTAGAGACTACTGACGGACCTGTATTATTCTGGACACCATCCAAATACAACAAGAAAAAGGTATTTGAGAAACCAACAAAATATGTAATCTACAGATTTGACAAGGGAGAAAACATCAACATAGAAGACCCTTCAAAGATTGTTACCATTACTGACAGATTATTTATCAATCTGCCATACAGAGACGGATCCACAGAATATACATACGTTGTTACAGCACTAAACAGACTTCAACTGGAATCACCTCCCGTCAGATGCAAAGTCAAACTGTAAGTCTTTGTAGTAATAGGGATTAATATGCTATGACCCGTTTGTTTGTAGTGGAACTTCGGGACATAGCTGTTCGGAGCT
Organism: Bacteroidaceae bacterium; assembly: GCA_045660365.1. Classification (GTDB taxonomy): domain Bacteria; phylum Bacteroidota; class Bacteroidia; order Bacteroidales; family Bacteroidaceae; genus Colenecus. The sequence continues at coordinate 424,043 of JAZRDQ010000008.1, read as the reverse complement.
GCTTCGTTCACCTACAGAACTAAAACGGCGAACTCGGTCTTTTAGCCAGCATTCGCTGTCTAACGTACCTCAGACACCGCCGTTTTTTAACGTACTTTCGGTTCACTGCGCTATTCCGCTCCTCACAGATAGTCCCTCACTCTCCACTACTCACTTGGGCAGAGCGACTATGCCCACAAACTTAGTCTACAATTCCTCTGTGGTGATGGTAACTTCTTGCTTCTTCAGATCTCAAATCCCAGTCCTTAGGTAATCCGACTAGACAAATCAAACAAATTCATCAAAATCCACACCAATACCAGTTTTTAGTATTTCTTCCATTTCAACTTTATTAATTTTAAAACATTCACATTGTGTTGCTCTTCCTGTATCAAGCGGATCATAATAATTCATTTTAAATCGTTTGTATAAACGGCATATTTTCCCTGAACCATCATATGCATCTACATAGTTTGTACAAAGTATACAATTATTAATTTTAAATTTTTGATAGCCTATATACTTTAATTTATCATATACTTTAAATGATTTATCTGTGTGTATACAAATTTCATACAATGAATAATTATGTTGTTTCTTTAAGTCATTACATTTACATTGATCTTGATAGCATTGCGACTTGCCCGATTTGTATAATGAATATCTCAAAAAATTTATATCTCTTACAATCGACTGATTATTATAATCATCTTTAATAAAACCATAAAACTCCACTAATGGATATCTATCTTTATTTTCTATTATTCCTTTTTGAACTATTTCAGTTATATCATTTACATCTTCTATTTTTATTTCTATAATCTTATTACCGCTATGTAACTTACTTTCGTCACTAGCATGTGTTACAAAAAACTCTAAATATATAGAAGGTCTCTCTGGGATTGTTGAGGAAAAGAATTTTAAATCTGAACGTCTATTAATATTATCATATTGAATTTCTTGTTCACAAGAATCATAGTAATCCTTTAGATTATATTTTCTCATTTCAGTTGTGTAGCATTTATCATACGCTATATATTTACATTGTTTAGATTTTTTGCAATAAGATTTATGCATAAATTCTATAGGAAACTCAGCCTGAGATAGAAATGCCTCACGAATTTTCTCTTTAGCAATTAGATGAAGCATAGATTCATATGCGTAATCACATTCAGAACCTGTCAAATGCGTAAAATGATGCATCTTTTTAGTACCATTATTCTTTGCAACTAACGGTTCTTTGCAAGCAGGACAAATACAGTTACAATAAACTCCTGTAGGTACATCGTCCACATTTACTAGTCTACCTTCTTTGTCAATAGCATAAGTAAGCGGTTTTGAGTTATTATGGAGTTTTGTTGTACCCATAGATGTATTTTATTCGAATAAACTTTTAATTGCATAATCTGAAACAAAAATAACAGCACCATCTTTATAATTCATAGTAACTGCTCTTTTGGTTCAATATTTTTGTTTTTTCTCTTTCGTATTCTTCATCTGTCAAGATACCTTCATCTACTAATTTTTTCAATTCACGGAGTAACTCAATTTTTGTTATTCCTGAAGGAGATTTTACAGGAATTGCAACTTGTTCTTTTGTTGGAATTGCATTGTATCCTATAGAATAAAGATAATTATCATAATTTAATTTTACAACCCCCTTTTCTCTAACATCTGGTTCCCACCATGCGCCTGTAAACGCATCAACCAAAACACCAATAGGAAGAGGGATTGCACCTATCGACGTTGTCCAACCAAGTAATGTACCTACAAATGACCAACCTCGAAATGATTTTCCAGTAAATATTGTTGTTTCTTGTTCACAATTTGCTTCTTGAATTGTAATAAACAACTTATCAGCATCTTTTCTTTTAACTTCAAAAAGTGCTTCACCTTCTCCTTTATATTGACCATTAACAGTTATTTGAGCATTTGGATGTCCAGGGACTTGAACTTTTGCATTATAATTTGCACCGCCAATTATTGTAGCACAACTTGTTAAAGATAAAGTAACTATAAAAAAACTGTAATATGTAAAAAAACTCTTCCTCATAATTATGTTATAATAAATAGTGTGACAAAAGATACCGCTACAGAAATTGCCTTTATCGCATTTCTTTACTGTCGATATTTCGTTCTCGCCAAATCTCTTCAGCCAAATAATGATCACTACGACAATGAAGATCTGCTACACCCTCTTCTATTAGAGGAAGCAGTGGCGATTTGTAGAAAATATCCATAGCTTCTTCTAACGATACCCCATACAATTCGCTGATAGCAGCAATTATTCGGGCATATTTAGCTTCAAGAATAGCATAAAAAGCATCATCACGTATCATAGTCTCTTGTAATCAATATAAGTAAGACATTTATCTATTGCCAACTGAGTTCTAAAACATATCTGATAATTTGGACGTTCATATACAAGACGACGTAAAGCATCTTCTTTACCTATATCGCCAGAGAAATAAAGGTCAAGTGTGCGAAATACTTTATCATTTGCTATACCGCCACGTATAATATCCCAATCTCCTTGAATACGTCCGGCTCTACATTCGCTTACAAAATCAAGCCATTCTTCATTATATGAATCAAAGCTCAATACTTTTAGGTCACAGAGTTCGTCACACATTTCATAAATATTAATATATGCATTACGACCACGTATAATAAACCTCTGAGCATAATCAATTGCTTGCTTTTCCAATGTCGTTACATAGAATCCAGAGCCAAAATCAAGGAACGAGCGTGAATGCATTGTGTCCGGTGACTCTACAATTACTGACGATGTGTGATATACTTTCATGATGGTAATACTCCTTTTTCTTTCATATAATCTGTGAGTTCTTCAAGTAAATATTCTTTGCTAAAAGTATGCAAAACATCATAGCATGGTATAATATACTCTGTGAGAATACCGGAACTCTTCAGTCTTTGGTAAACTTCATAAGAGGAGATCCCAAGACGACGTGAGAGATTCCCAATACAATAAGTTGCAAAATCAACATTTGCTATATTCATACCACTACTATTTATGTTTGAAACTATATTGTTTAACAAAAGTAATTCAACACAATTAAAAAAGCAAACTTACAACTGTTTTTCCAATTAGGTGTATTGTTATTTTGCATTTCAATTATAGTTAGTCTGTTATTGTAGTATGATTACTGTAGATAAGGAGAATGCACCAAAACATAATGAAAGACACCTTATCTATATTATAAAGTGAACCCCGGACTTTGTGGAAAAAGTTCGGGGTTCTTTTAGCTATAATAGCTTTTTATTTCTGAGCTTCAACCCACTTGCGTGCATTTACAAATGCTTCAATCCATGGAGTGATTTCATCGTCCTTACGTTCTGCAGGATAGTAACCACACTGCCAAGGGAAGATAGCGCGTTCCGGGTGAGGCATCATAGCAACATGACGGCCATCAGCACTTGCAACACCTGCCACATTGTAATCAGAACCATTAGGATTAGCAGGATAATCAGGATATGTGTAGTAAGCTACTACATTATACTGATCTTCTGCGTATGGCAATGAGAACTTACCCTCTCCGTGAGCTACCCAAACGCCAAGTCTGTTTCCAGACAGAGTATTGAACATTACGCTGTTATTCTGTGGGAATGTCAATCCCAGGAATGAAGATTCAAACTTATGTGAATCATTATGAAGCATACGGCTCTTCTTTTCATGTTCAGGATTAATCAGGCCAAGCTCAATCATCAACTGACAACCGTTACAGATACCAAGTGAAAGTGTATCCTTACGAGCATAGAAGTTATCGAGAGCAGCCTTTGCCTTTGGATTGAACAGGAATGCACCTGCCCAGCCCTTAGCAGAGCCTAATACGTCTGAATTTGAGAAGCCACCGCAGAATACTATCATGTTGATATCTTCCAGAGTTTCACGGCCACTAACCAGGTCGGTCATAGTTACGTCCTTAACATCGAAACCTGCCAACCATAGTGTATAAGCCATTTCGCGTTCACCGTTTGTACCCTTTTCACGGATAATTGCAGCCTTAACTCCGGTTGATTCGCGACGATCCGGATTCAGTCCATAGCTTGCCAGTTTACCTGTGAAGTTGTAGTTAAACTTCAGGTTCAATGGCTGATTAGAATAGTTTTCATAACGCTTGTCGGCACAACCATTCATTGACTGCTTTCTATCCAGCAGGTATGAAGTACGATACCACAAATCGCGCATCTTATCGATATCAATTTTGAACTTCTTGTCACCAAGCTTGATGTTGATATTACGTTCTTCTGCCGGTGTTGCAATAACTGCATATCCTACGCCCTCGCCTTCCAGCAATGTAGTAACAGCATCCAGGTTCTTGTTGTCAATCTGAAGAATCAAACCAGGATTTTCAGAGAACAATATCTTAACAATATCATCGCCTACCAACTGGCTCAAATCTACATTCAGACCGCCACGGGTATTTGCAAAGCACATCTCCAACAGTGCTACTATCATACCACCTGCTGAAATATCGTGTCCGGCAAGTACAAGTTCTTTTTCTATCAGTTTCTGAACTGCATTGAATGCATCAGCAAAATATTCAGCACTCTTAACTGTAGGAACATCACTGCCAATCTTACCCAAAGACTGGGCAAATGCAGAACCGCCCAAACGCTGTTCATCAAAACTAAAATCTATATGCAACAGAGTGCTATCCTTCTTGTATGCCAATACAGGCGATACCACCTTCTTAACATCAGAAACTTCACCACCTGAAGATACAATAACTGTACCCGGGCTGATAATCTTTTCACCGTTAGGATATTTCTGAGTCATTGAGAGTGAATCCTTACCTGTAGGAACATTCACGCCAAGTGCAATACAGAAATCAGACAGAGCCTTAACACCTTTGTACAGACGTGCATCTTCACCCTTCTGTGAACGACATGGCCACATCCAGTTAGCACTTAGTGAAACGCTGTTTATGCCATCTGTCAATGGTGCAAACACAATATTAGTAAGAGCCTCTGATACTGCCAATACAGAACCGGCAGCAGGATCGGCCAATGCAGCCTGTGGAGCATGTCCAATTGCAGTAGCAATACCTTTGTTACCACGATAATCGAGTGCTACAACACCGCAGTCTGAGAGTGGCAATTGCAATTCACCCTGACACTGCTGACGTGCAATCTTACCAGTTACAGAACGGTCAACCTTGTTTGTGAGCCAGTCTTTACAAGCAACAGATTCCAATTGAAGAACATCCTCAACGTACTGATTAAGTTCCTTTTCTGAATATTTTACGTTTTCGTATTTACGTTCTACAGTTTCATCAACCATATATGTTTTTGGTGATGAGCCAAACATCTGGCTTACAGCCAAATCGAATGGACGAACACCATCAGCCTGCTGGAAAGCAAAACGTGCATCGCCAGTGGTTTCACCCACAACATACATCGGAGCACGTTCACGCTCAGCAATCTTCTGAACATGTTCTATAGATTTTTCATCTATCAGCAAGCCCATACGTTCCTGCGATTCGTTTGCTACAATCTCTTTTGCAGAGAGAGTCTTATCGCCAATAGGAAGTTTATCCATTTCAATCAAGCCACCGCACTCTTCCACAAGCTCTGAAAGACAGTTTACGTGACCTGCTGAACCGTGGTCATGAATAGAAACGATAGGGTTAGATTCCTCTTCGCAAAGAGCACGGGTTACGTTATAGGCACGTTTCTGCATCTCTGCATTTGCACGCTGAACAGCATTCAATTCAATACCGGAAGAATAACGACCTGTCTCTACAGACGATACAGATCCACCTCCCAAACCAATACGGTAGTTATCGCCACCAAGCACAACAACCTTGTTACCTGTCTGAGGTTCACCCTTCAGACAGTCGCGCTTTGTACCATAACCTACACCACCAGCCAACATGATAACCTTATCGTAACCATATTGTTCGTCATTCTCTTTATGTTCAAAGGTAAGCAGTGAGCCACAGATAAGTGGCTGACCAAACTTATTACCAAAATCAGAAGCACCGTTTGAAGCCTTTATCAGAATCTGTTCAGGAGTCTGATACAACCATTCGCGCTCTTTCATTGTCTTTTCCCACTGACGTCCCTGATCATTTCTTGGGTATGATGTCATATATACAGCAGTACCGGCAATTGGCCATGAGCCCTTACCACCACCCATACGGTCGCGGATTTCACCACCGGTACCGGTTGATGCTCCGTTGAATGGTTCTACTGTTGTTGGGAAGTTATGAGTTTCTGCCTTAAGCGAGATAACTGTTTCAATATCTTTAATAACAAAATAATCGGATGTTGAGTGATCTACCGGTGCAAACTGTTCTACAACAGGGCCCTGTGAGAATGCAACATTATCCTTGTAGGCAGAAAGTATCTTGTTAGGATTCTCCTGAGTTGTCTTTTTGATCATCTGGAACAGAGATGATTCCATCTCCTTACCGTCAATGATAAATGTTCCACCAAAGATCTTATGACGACAATGTTCAGAGTTAATCTGTGCAAAACCAAACACTTCACTATCGGTAAGCTTGCGTCCTAATTCACCCTCTACCTTATGCAGATATTCAATCTCTTCTGAAGATAGAGCCAGACCCTCCTGTTCATTGTATGTATCAAGATCTTCAATAAACAGAATTGGCTGTGGTTTGATATCCACAGTAAATACATTCTGATCCAGACCTGAATAGAGGCGTTGCAACATAGGATCGTATTCAGCATTTTCGTCCTTTACAGGAAAATACTCCTCAATACGGAGAATGCCTGACAAACCCATGTTCTGGGTAATTTCTACTGCGTTAGTACTCCATGGAGTTATCATCTCACGGCGTGGACCAACAAAATATCCGCTTACAGATTCCGAGTCAATCAATTCTGCTTCGCCATAAAGCCAAGACAATTTCTTAACATCGTCATTAGACAACTGAGAATTACTCTCTGTGGCAACAATAGTGCCTGTCTGATTCTTAAAGAAGAGTATCATATTAAAAATATAGAATGTTCATTAAAATCATTGCAAAATTAGCAAATATTCTAATCTATTAAAACGTAAAGCGTAAAAATAGGTATATTTGCGACTCATTTTACACATAAAGCAGAAAAAGTGAATTCATCGGACAAAATAGAATTAAGAAAGGTCAGAGTCAACAATCTGAAAAATATCTCTCTGGAGATACCGAGAGACAGGTTTATTGTTATTACCGGTCTTTCAGGCTCTGGAAAATCTTCGCTGGCTTTCGACACCCTGTATGCAGAAGGTCAGCGCAGATATGTTGAATCACTATCTGCATACGCCAGACAGTTTCTGGGCAGAATGAAAAAGCCTGAATGCGATTACATTCTGGGACTTCCGCCAACTATCGCAATAGGTCAGCACACCGCAAACAGAAACCCACGTTCAACTGTTGGCACTCAGACTGAAATATATGAATACCTTAAGCTGCTCTATTCCAGAGTAGGCAAAACCATATCGCCTGTCAGTGGTCAGATAGTAAAAAGGCATTACACCGAAGATATTATTCAGGCTATGCTTGAACAACCGGAAAGAAGCCGTTTTACGGTATTGGCACCACTCACATTGAACAGCAATTCAAAGATACCGGAGCTGCTTAAATCAAAATTGCAGCAAGGCTACACCAGAATAGACTACAAGAGCGAAATAGTTCGGATTGAAGATGTCCTGGACAATAAAGAATTATTACTGAAAATAGAGAACAACATATCAGACTGCTTTATTGTAATAGACCGTCTGTCGGCTGGAAATTCACAGGAGACAAAGACCAGATTAAGCGATTCTGCCGACACTGCCTTCTATGAAGGAAACGGAACATGCCTGCTTAGATTCTATAGCACAGAGGGTAATACCCTGCTGGAATTCAGCAATCGTTTTGAAGCAGATGGAATAAAATTTGAAGAGCCAACCGAACAACTCTTTTCATTCAATTCGCCATTAGGTGCATGCCCCGTTTGCGAAGGTTATGGAAAAGTTATAGGAATTGATGAATCATTGGTTATTCCTAACCGTTCACTCAGTATTTACGATGGCGCTGTAGTCTGTTGGCGAGGCGAAAAGATGGGCGAATGGAGAGATGCCTTCATTATGCAGGCTACGCAGGTGGGATTTCCTATCTTCAAGCCCTATTACGAACTGACAGAGAAGGAGAAAGATTATCTGTGGCATGGCACAGGCAAACCACTTTCCGAAGACGATTGGGAATGTAGCATAGACAACTTCTTCAGCATGGTAGAACGTAACCAGTACAAAATTCAGTACAGGGTTATGTTATCCAGATATCGTGGTAAGACTATCTGTCCCGAATGTCATGGCACACGACTGCGCAAAGAGGCCAGTTATGTAAAGGTAGGCGGAAAATCCATAACAGAGCTTATTGAAATGCCAATTGGCCAGTTATCAATCTTTTTCAGGAATTTAGAACTTAGTGAACACGAATATAAAACTGCCAGACGGATACTTACCGAAATTGAAAGAAGACTCTCATTTATGATGGATGTGGGTTTGGAATACCTTACCCTGAACAGAGCCAGCAACACACTTTCCGGAGGTGAGAGCCAAAGAATAAGCCTTGTTACATCACTTGGCAGCAGTCTGGTTGGTTCATTATACATACTTGACGAGCCCAGCATTGGTCTTCACAGTCGCGATACCGACAGGCTTATTAAAGTACTGAAAGAGCTTAAAGAGATTGGCAATACAGTAATCGTTGTAGAGCATGATGAAGACATTATCCGTGCTGCCGACTATATAATAGATGTTGGCCCGGAAGCCGGTCGTGCAGGTGGAAACATTATATATCAAGGCGATACAAACAAATTAGACAACAATTCAGAAAGTCACACCATAAAATATCTGCTTGGCAAAGAGAGTATATCCAAACCGAATCTACCCCGATACTGGAACAACTACATTCAGATAAAGGGCGCCAGACAGAACAATTTAAAAGGTATTGATGTAAAATTTCCACTAAACGTAATGACAGTGGTAACAGGCGTAAGCGGTTCAGGCAAAAGCACGCTTGTAAGGGAGATACTTTATCTGCATCTAAAGAACATCTATAGTGAAACCAGCGAACATCCCGGCGAATGTATATCCATTGAGGGCGATATAAATATGGCTAAAGGGGTGGAATTTGTAGATCAGAATCCAATAGGTAAATCTTCACGTTCAAACCCTGTATCATACATAAAGGCATACGATGAGATTAGAAAACTCTTTGCAGATCAGCCCCTCTCCAAACAGATGGGGTTCAAAGGCGGACACTTCTCCTTTAATTCCGAAGGTGGCCGATGCGAAGAGTGCAAGGGCGAAGGCACTATTACCATTTCAATGCAATTTATGTCTGATTTGCGTCTGGAATGTGATTGCTGTCATGGCAAAAGATTTAAAAATGACATCTTAGAGGTTACATACAAAGGTTGCAACATCTGGGACGTACTGAATATGACAGTAAACCAGGCTATTGAATTCTTTAACGGGAATAGTAGTACAGAAAAGAAGATAGTAAAGAAACTTGACGCATTAAGACAGGTTGGATTAGGATACATCAAGTTAGGACAATCATCCTCCACCCTTTCCGGAGGTGAAAGCCAGCGTGTAAAATTAGCATACTATCTTAGCTTAGAGAAGAGCGATCCAACTATCTTTATATTTGACGAACCTACAACAGGACTACATTTTCACGATATAAAGAAACTATTGGAATCATTTAATGCCCTGATTGAGCGTGGTCACACCATTATTGTAATTGAACACAATATGGATGTAATCAAGTGCGCCGATTATATAGTAGATTTGGGGCCCGAAGGTGGCGACAAAGGCGGAACCATTATTGCCACCGGAACCCCTAAAGAGATTTCAGAGAACCCGGATTCATATACAGGGCAATACCTGAAACGCTATTTTGAATAGAGTTATTCTTGGAAGATGATTTTATAGAGTTCTTCGTTCATCTTCTCTTTAATTCTATTCTTTCTGCTACGCAATGTGGAATAAGAAACATTAAAGAACTTCAGCATCTCCACCTGTTTTAATCCCAACAGAGCAAACAGGCAGTAATCTATATCATCTTTGTTCAGTGACGGAGCATTTTCCTTTAAAAAGGTGCAGATTGATAACATCTGCTTTCGCATATCGGATTTCAAGCTTTCTATTTCGGTAGCTGTAAAATCATCACCTATCTGTTCTACCACAGAGAGCACTTCCTTATAGGCATCACTCTTCTTAAAATCACTTATCATAGGTTGAAATGATTCCAATTGTTCCGGTAAAAAAGGGTTTCTACCATAACGCTTCATACCTACTAAAGTAAGCAGAATAGCAATAAAAAAGATAGCGAGACCTATTGCAATACAGATATTTAAGTGGCTTGGATTTGCAATCAATCCGTATCTTACAAAAGCATAGATAAGTGACAATGTTATTGCGGCATCACCGGAAATCTCCATATATTTATAGAATGGTGGGCACTTCTCTATTCGAAGCCAGAAATAGGCAAAACGTATTCTTCCTTTCCCACTGGAATCCAATATATAGTTTTGGACTTTTGCTGTGGTATAAAGTAACATTCCCCATGCCCCAAAATTTGTATCCCCACCATTAAGTTCAAAAGGATTCTTTGTATAGAACATCACTGTAGCTATTGCCAGCACCCAAAAAGTAACCCCTAACAACACTATTAAAATTTTTCTACCTACATCATTCATAATTCTTTTATCTTTTTGCAAAATTACAATAAGTTGTAGGCTCAATAGGCATATTTTACGTTGCAAAAATGTTGCATTTTGCATCAGAAACACCGATCTTGTATAATTTTGTTCAAAAACAACTGTTGGAGAAGCAGAACACCCCTCCAACAGTTATCTATAACCATAAATTTGTATATGTTGTCTTCACGACAATGCTACTTGTTATCTATTCAGGAGATGTGCTATTAGTTCTACGGCACCCTTAGATGAATCATTGTTATTGTATCCGTTGTATTCAACAACCGTATTCTTATCTGCGAACAAATAGCTTTCTCCATCCATAATAAGAGAAGTAGGATTGGGATCAGGTGCTTTGTACTGCGAAAGCGCTGATTTTATAGCTATAACTACAGATTCGGCAGTTGCCTTATCTAAAGGAACAACCTTTGTAGTTATTTTAGCATCAAAAACCAAATCTTCTTGGTTAACTTCAATGCGTTTTTTTATTTTCATAGGTGCTCCTGTATAACTATTTACACTAGCTGTTGATGAGTATTTCTGCCCATCTATCATAGTGAAAATATTGTGATTAACCTTCTTGAATATTAAAAAGGGTTCGTTTCCCTTAACCACATAAGAGACTCCATATTCTCCATCAAAAGATGGTTTGAATATATAGCCATATACCATCTCTTCTACAAGTAACGAATCTTTTAGAACTTCGTTATATGACTTGTAATTAAAAAAATCTTCAGCTTGTGCATTGATATTAAGCACAAACAACAACATGAACAATAAGACCTTTCTCATAATACATTATAATTTAGGTTATACAAACGTAAAAAAAATTTTTATACAATTGCAATTAAAAGTTGAATTCACCAATATAATCTACAACTCTAATAGTTTCTCTGTGTATGTGAGGTGGTTCTGAACTACAATCAAATCTTTTCCACAACTCTTTTAGTCTCTTATAAACTGAATCGCTTACAGAAATATTTGAAGATAGTTTCTCTAAAATTTTATCAATACTGGAATAATCTAATACCCAACCCTCAATAAAATCTTTGCGCACCTCTCTTACTTTATTTAAATACCATTGGTTGTTTTCTTTTGTAAGAAATAACAATGCAGGTTTTGTTTGCTCTAAAAATAACAAATCTACGTTATTGTTAAGTTGAAATTCAATAGTATTGGAGTTATAATCTCCATGCAAGCATTCTACTACACTGTAAGAATATACTTTAGCATCACCAGTTGCCTTAAGTATAACAGCAAATGCCCCGGATTCATCTTTTTGTACAGAATTTTCAACCACCGTTGATGGTGTGATTATTTTTGAAGAATCAAATTGGCCTATTACTACCAATGTATCGTTTGCTAATATTGGCATACTAAACATTAGCAAGGTTGCAACAAGAAATTTCATATTAAATCTATCAAAATTAATTATATCTTAGTAATGTCTACCTGTTTATTATCTATTTAATGTTTTGACTCATACATAGAATAATCTCGAAATGCTATTTTAACAATACTTATATTATTGAACTGCTTTATTTTTTAGCAACAACATAAAGAATAACAGGATTAAAACAATAGATACACCAAAGATTATATCAATAGAAACATCGGAAATAGGTAAGTTTTCTCCGTTCATATTTGCAAAGCCAACCATTAATCCCATTCTTACAATAGCAAAAACGGCCAATATAGGTACAGCTATTAGAAAAGGTGATAATTTGATTGCCTTCAATCTTCTAATACACAACGAAACAGAAGGAATGAGTGAAATAACCCAAAAAACAAATAATAATATAAGTGTAACGGAAAATATTCCATTGAAAACTCCTGATGAATTTAAATCCGTTCCGTTAATAATAAAAAACAGAACGAAAAGTGCGCCAATAAAGATGATTGATGTAATAATCAAGAAAGCAAACCATCTAATTACATCTTTACTACCGGTTTCACTTTTAAAGTCAAAACCCTGTCTAAACAATCTAAAAACATCTTTCATTTGATTAGTAAATCCATTATTAAACTTTCTCATAATTGTCTATTTTAGTGAAATAAATTCGCTATTATTGGTAAATACGTAATATAATCTTTATGGCATAATCAGGTTCTCTAAATTATCGCATCCCGAAAGAGCATCTAAACCAATGTGGGTTACTGATTCCGGAATGTATAACTCTTTCAACGCTGTACAGCCATTGAAAGCATTCATTCCTATATGGGTAACCCCTTCGGGTATAAGTACATCTACCAATTGAGTACAATTAAAAAACAGACCATCACCAAGCCTCTTCAATGAAGTGGGCAGAACAGCCTTTTGGAGTTGTTTACAATAAGCAAAAGCGTTGTCACCTATTATTGCTTCACTATTAGGGATATTTATCTCTTTCAAGCCACTCATATAGAATGCAGATTCACCAATCTCGATTAACGACAATGGGAGTTCCATTGTTTCCAATGATTCACATCTTTCAAAAGCTTTTGATTCTATCACCTGAATAGTAGCCGTAAGTTGAACTTTACTAAGATTTTTACACTCTTCAAAAGAGTTCTTTCTTATAACATTAATATCTGCTTCTATTACTACCGACTTCAGATTGTCATTCGATGCGGCAAAACCTGTCCCAATATATTTGACTGTTTTTGGAAGTATCAACTCTTCTAAATACATACATTCCGCAAAAGCCCAATTTCCTATCTGTTCTATGCCATCCGATATAGATATGCTTTTTAGATTATCACAAGCATAAAAGGCCAAATTTCCTATCCTTTTAACTGTGCCTGGAATGGCTACAGTTGTAATATCGACACAACCATTAAACGCATAATCGGCAACGGATGTTACAATATACTCTTTACCTGCATTGACAACGACAGAAGGTATTACGACATCTCCTTTTTGAGAGATATTCTGTAGTAAAATGCACTCTTCAGAATTTGCGGAAGATATTTCATACCTAATGCCATTGTAGTCAAAACTGTTTGAGAACAGTATTGCACTACAGAACATCAGTATTGTTAATGTTAATATTCTCTTCATAAGCATTTGCTCTCAAATTAATAAATTTCGCCATTACCCGGAATGTTTTCCATACTTAATCTATTGCAATTAACGAATGGAAAATTGTAATGGGTAGTATTTGGCATAACTACTCGTTCCAGGTTGATACAATTATAGAATGACCCTGACTGTAATAGTTCTACACTTTCCGGTATAACTATCTCTCTTAAACCTGCTCTGCCACTAAAAGCATTTAGGCCTATCACTTTTGTGTTATCAGGAATAATGGTTTTATTGCTTCCTGCAACAAGAATATTTGTTGCTGTTTCCATCACTGCGTTACAATTTCCACGGGAATCATAAACCTTGTTTGCTTTTGCAACCTTTATTTCTGATAACTTAGAGCAGCCATCGAAAGCAGTATATTCTATATATTCAACACCTTCAGGAATCTTTAGTGTCTGTAACCATATTTGGTAGGCAAATGATTCGTCTCCAATTGATTTCACACTCCTGGGAATCTTAGTATTGCTACCTGCAACTATCAAGGAATTTGTTTTGCTATTTATGATTGCATTACAATTTCTACGAGAATCATAGTACTGGTTTTGTTTATCTACTACTATCTTATCCAGATTACATCCATAAAACACATTAGTCATAGATGGAAGTATCTGACCAATTGTATAATCGTTTCCTATACGCACAACATTCTTCGGTATGAATATTGATTTTAGTCTGGTGCAACCTGCAAAAGCATAGTTATCTATAATCTCTGTCGATTCCGGTATATCAACTGATTGAAGGTTAACACACCCCTTAAAGCACTCTTTGCCAAATACACGAATAGATGAAGGTATAGTTACTGATTCTAAAAAGAGACAATCTTCGAAGGCTTTTTCTCCAATAGAGGTTACTATATAATCTTTACCATATATATTTATGGATTGCTTAATATTGGCCAAATTAGTAGATATGGGATTATCTATAAAGCCTAAACATTCTGCCGCCAGACTATCAGAATCATATACTCCATACAACAAATTGTCAACAATACGAAGATAGTCATACTGCCAATAATTCTGATCAAACTTTGGAGTCTGATCCTTCAATTCACCTACATTTCTGCTTGCTGATAATGTTAAATTGAAGCAGGAGATAATACTGAAGAAAAATGTAATCGCTATGACTCTCATTGACTTTTAATTAGATGCCTTATATTACTTGCACAAATATATTACTATCTTATTCTGACGTTATCAAACCATTGTTCAGCCTTTACTCTATCTCCAGCAGATACCTTGCCATTAAGTTCCAGATAGTCTATCTGAATGTCGCGCAACCATTCCGGTAATTCAGAGGTTTCAGTAAATGTTAAAGTCAATCTGTAGATATGGTTAAACTCTTTCAATACTTCCGGAACTTTATCTACTTTCAGTTGAATCCCATATGAATCCGGTTTGTTTTGGCGTTTCAAGGCCTCTAAATCCAGATCACTTTGTGTACTCTGTTTTATTAACCAACCTATATGTGGCTTGATTGAGTAATCAGATGCGTTCTGCTCCCAACCAAAGAATCCTGCCCATACTTCTAAATCTTCTGCATCTGCAGTATCTATTCCGTCTGAAATCTTGTAATCCAATCTTAACTTGACAATCTCGGATGGCAATTCATCAAAATTACTTATCTGCTTAAAACTTTGGCGTGTACCTGACTCGTTGTATGGATAAAAGGTAATGAACCATCCGTTTACTATTTCAGGGTCACCACAGAATTCTGCTTTCTTTATTTTGACCATATCTTTCCAGAAATCAACATTTGCATTTCCTTCCGATGCAGCTATGAATTCATCAAGTATTGGAATAAGACGGTCTGTCCACCATTTCAAATCATATTGTTCTAACTGAAGGGTCTTATCCTTCACTTTACGCCAGTCATCGGGGGTACCTAAAAGTGTTACCTGAGGAATACCACATACAATACGCATAACTATATAGTCAAAGTAGGATTCTACACTCTTCATTATTGTTATCTGAGAAGCAACTTTCTCTGTTATTGTAGTGGTAGAGAAATCGGATACAAGAGTATTGTATAAGTTGTTCTTGGTCTTGTCTGTTATCCCATCGGCAAACTGGGATATTACATCTATCCAATCTATTTCTGTCAACTCTTTGTCTTTATGCTCTTCTACTATATAGGCGGTTATATCTGTATCTATATCAGGTTTTACTATCTTGTCTTTTAATTTTTCACTATTGAAATTGACATGATGTGAAAAGCCCTGACTGATAAGCATCCATATCATATCAGGAGATAACACTACAGGACGATGATTGGCGTATGCCTCACGCATGCCATTGAAGAATGG
This sequence comes from Bacteroidaceae bacterium, assembly GCA_045660365.1. Classification (GTDB taxonomy): domain Bacteria; phylum Bacteroidota; class Bacteroidia; order Bacteroidales; family Bacteroidaceae; genus Colenecus. The sequence continues at coordinate 407,979 of JAZRDQ010000008.1, read as the reverse complement.
ATTATCGTCGTTTAATACTAAGCTTCTATCACCAACGCTATGATATAGTATATTATTGTAGTCCGATTGTTCTGCACGTTTACCATAATCTATACTACCCATTGAATATAGAATCACATCATAAGCATCTCTAAAAGTGTATTCTTTTAACAATTCAGTAGGCTTGGAAAGTTCTTCTACCTGAAAGGTAACGCCATCTTCTGCAGAAAGTATTGACAGAAAGATGCAAAGTAATGCTGATAAAACAATAATCTTTCTCATAACGTTCTATTTTTATCATTAGTTTATAACAAACGCAACATAATGTTTATAATTTCTACGTAGTACGTTTTTAAATAGAATTAACTCTCACCACAAAGATATTGATTTTTCTAATTCTCAATGATTTATTGACAAAAATTTTTACCCCCCCCATTTTTAACATTCGTTAACAATTTTCATCTATACCTTATTATATAGATGGTACAAAGAAATCCTATTTTATCTCAAAGCACAATTATTGAGCGTGACATTTGCTGTCACACCATAAATTTCAGGCCATAAGAGGTATTATATTATACAAAAAGCGGTCCCAGATTGGAACCGCTTTACTATTGTTGTTCAGTGGTTATTACCACTCCATCTTTGACATACGGATGTATGATGAGTAGCGTTTCTTAGCCATCTCTTCTGCTGCATCAAACAGCTGCTGAGCCTCTTCAGGATACTGTTTCATAACTGATGCATAACGTACTTCACCCTTCAGGAAATCCTGGAACTTATCCCACTGTGGTTCTTTTGAATCAAGAACGAATGGATTCTTGCCCTCTTCTTCCAATGCTGGGTTGTAACGCCACAAGTGCCAGTAACCGCACTCTACTGCAGCAGCCTCTTCAGCCTGTGCTTTACCCATACCCTTCTTCAAACCGTGGTTGATACATGGAGCGTAAGCAATTACAAGTGATGGACCTGGATATGCCTCAGCTTCACGGATAGCCTTCAGACACTGTGCCTGATCTGCACCCATTGCAATCTGAGCTACATAAACATAACCGTATGTAGTTGCAATCATACCAAGATCCTTTTTGCGAACTCGCTTACCTGAAGCAGCAAACTTAGCAATAGCACCAAGAGGAGTAGCCTTTGAAGACTGACCACCGGTATTTGAATAAACTTCAGTATCAAGAACCAAGATATTTACATCTTCGCCAGAAGCTATTACATGGTCAAGACCACCATAACCTATATCGTATGAAGCACCGTCACCACCAATGATCCACTGTGAACGTTTAACCAGATACTGTGTCAGACCATTCAACTGAGCGCAAAGTTCGCAACCGTTTGCTGCGCCTGCTTCAATCATTGGAACAAGTTTTGCTGTAGCAGCCTTGCTTGCATCGGCATCATTCTTACCATCTAACCACTCCTGAGCAGCTTCCTTGAATTCTGCTGGAGTTGCTTCGTTAGCAATTGCATTTTCCAACAAGGTCTGGATACGCATACGCATCTTCTTGTTAGCAAGTTCCATACCCATACCGTATTCACAGAAGTCTTCGAACAATGAGTTAGCCCATGCCGGACCCTGTCCCTTTTCGTTAGTTGTATATGGAGTTGATGGAATTGAACCTGAATAGATTGAAGAACAACCTGTAGCATTTGAAACCATCTGACGATCACCAAACAGCTGTGATATCAACTTAACGTATGGAGTTTCACCACAACCTGAACATGCGCCTGAGAATTCAAACAATGGAGTAGCAAACTGAGAGTTCTTTGGGTTTGACTTAATATCAACCAAATCCTGCTTGCTCTTTACATTCTTAACGCAGTATTCCCAGTTAGCAGCCTCTGCTTCCTGACCTTCGAATGGAACCATAGCAAGTGCAGAGCCACCAAGTTTTGGATTACCTGGACATACATCTACGCAGTTTCCACAACCCAGACAGTCCATAACACCTACCTGGATACGGAACTTCATGCCCTTCATTGCTGCAGGAGCCTTCATTTCAATCATTTCTGCATTCAGACCGGCTGCTTCTGCATCGTCCATAACGATAGGACGGATACAAGCATGAGGACAAACGTATGCACACTTGTTACACTGAATACATTTTGAAGCATCCCAAACAGGTACGAATGCACTTACACCACGTTTTTCGTAAGCAGCTGTACCCTGTGGCCATGTACCGTCAATACTATCTTTGAATGCAGATACAGGAAGCAAATCACCGTTCTGAGCATTGATAGGACGAACTACATTATTGATAAATTCAGGATCGTTGTTTGCTGCAGCTGCAGGGATTTCCAAATTAGCCCAAGCAGCATCTACTACCAATTCCTTATATTCACCGCCTCTGTCAACAGCAGCATAGTTCTTGTTTACAACATCTTCACCCTTCTTACCGTATGACTTAACAATGAACTTCTTCATCTGTTCAATAGCCAAATCAACAGGAATAACGCCTGTTATACGGAAGAATGCTGACTGTAGGATAGTATTTGTTCTGTTACCCAAACCTATTTCCTGAGCAATCTTTGTTGCATTGATATAGTAAACTTTGATATTATTCTTTGCAAAGTAAGCCTTTACATTTACAGGTAGGTTGTTTGCCAATTCTTCGCCTTCCCAAATTGTGTTAAGCAGGAATGTACCATTCTTCTGCAAACCACGGGTTACATCGTACATATTCAAATATGCCTGAACATGACATGCAACAAAATTTGGAGTGTTTACCAAATATGTAGAACGAATTGGGTTATCACCAAAACGCAAGTGTGAACAGGTAAAACCGCCCGATTTCTTTGAATCGTATGAGAAGTAAGCCTGACAATGTTTATCTGTGTTGTCACCAATAATCTTTACAGAGTTCTTGTTTGCACCTACAGTACCATCAGCACCAAGTCCGTAGAACTTAGCTTCGAACATACCTTCGCCACCAAGAGCAATCTCTTCCTTAAGTGGTAGTGATGTAAATGTAACATCGTCAACAATACCAAGAGTAAACTGGTTCTTTGGCTGTGGCAATGCAAGATTTTCAAATACTGACAGGATCTGAGCCGGAGTTGTATCGTGTGAACCCAAACCGTAACGACCACCAACAATAAGAGGTTTCTTATCTGCAGGTATATCTTTGCAGTTAGCAAAAGCCTCAACAATATCCATGTAAAGAGGTTCGCCTGTTGCACCTGGTTCCTTGGTACGATCAAGAACAGCAATACGCTTAACTGTTTCAGGAAGAACTGCTCCAAGATACTTAACTGAGAATGGACGATACAGGTGTACTGATACCAAACCTACCTTTTCACCTTTAGCTGTCAAATAGTCAATAACCTCCTTGATAGCCTCTGTTACAGAACCCATTGCAATGATTATGTTCTCTGCATCTGGAGCGCCGTAGTATGTGAATGGTTTGTATTCGCGACCTGTAATTTTGCTGATTTCAGCCATGTATTCAGCTACGATATCAGGAACTGCATCGTAATATGGGTTACAAATTTCACGATGTGTGAAGAATGTATCTGGGTTTTCAGCCATACCGCGAGCAACCGGCTTGTTTGGATTCAGAGCTCTTTCACGGAACTCTTTCAATGCCTGCTGATCGATAAGCTTTGCAAGATCTTCATTCTCCAGAGCCTCAATCTTCTGAATTTCGTGTGATGTACGGAAGCCGTCAAAGAAGTTCAGGAATGGAACTCTTGATTTGATTGTTGACAAATGTGCAACACCTGCCAGATCCATTACCTCCTGAACTGAACCTTCTGCCAACATAGCAAAACCTGTCTGACGACAAGCCATAACGTCCTGATGGTCACCAAAGATACAGAGTGAATGTGAAGCCAATGTACGAGCTGATACGTGGAATACGCAAGGTAGCAATTCACCTGCTATCTTGTACATATTAGGAATCATCAGCAACAAACCCTGTGATGCTGTGAATGTAGTTGTTAACGCACCTGCCTGCAAAGAGCCATGTACTGCACCTGCAGCACCACCCTCTGACTGCATTTCCTGTACTAGGACTGTTTCATTGAAGATATTCTTTCTTCCCTGAGCAGCCCACTCATCAACATATTCTGCCATTGTTGATGATGGTGTGATAGGATAGATAGCAGCTACTTCTGAAAACATATAAGCTATGTGAGCAGCAGCTTGGTTACCATCACAAGTAATCATTTTTTTTGCCATAATCGTAAAATATTTTATTACAAGTTTAATATCAATATAAAAGTCCGAACAGCCACAGTGGTATTACATTGTCTTTTCCTTCATTAAAGTTATCTACCACGTAGAACAGTTCCGGGTTATTCTTACCTATAGTACTCTTTTGCAGCAGTTTAAATTCCAATTTTGAATCTACTAAAAAAGAGACTCCTTTAGTACCTCTGTTTACACTATGATCTTTCCACATAGAATTAACAAAGAATGTATCTATTACATCCTGTCTGTTATTCTTTGGTGGATAGATGGTGTAAATCAGGTTTGTGTTGTGCATCAGCACTCTGCAAGGCTTCTTTGGAAAAGATTCGTCCTTGTCATAAACTATATTGATAAGTCTGGCATCGGCCAGATATTTAATATAGTTCATTACTGTTGCACGCGATGTATCTATTGCCTGAGCCAATTGGCTTACATTTGGTGCCGATGTGCCACCCAATGCCAGCAGATAGAACAGCTTCTTTATCTTTGGCAGATATTTCAATTCCACCTGTTTAAGCAGAAGAATATCTACCTCTATCATCATATTCATGGTCTTCAACAGATTCTCAGAGAAACTTGTCTTCTCCATAAAGAACGGATAGAAACCATGATGCAGATAATCCTGGAAATACAATTCCGGTTTTATCTGTTGCTGAATCTGTTTTGCTATTTCCTGATGATGTTCCAGAATATCTTTCAAAGTCAAAGCCGGTATAGATGTCCCCGCCTTAAGATTCAGATATTCCCTAAATGAAAAACCACGCAGATTGTACGATTTAACAATCCCATTCAAACTGTGGTTTTCCTCTTTAAGACGCATTACGGAAGATCCCGTAAAGACTATCTTAAGATTTGGATACAGGTCATAACAAAGCCTTAATTCATTACTCCAATCAGGATGTTTAAAAACTTGGTCTATAAGTAGAACTTTGCCCCCCATCTTTTGGAAATCACCGGCAAACTCGGCTATTCCCCTACCCTGAAAATAGAGATTATTCATGTTGATATAAAGACAGGAGCTATCGTAGCCGAATTTTTCTTTTGCATACTGGAGCAGGAAAGTAGTTTTACCAACACCTCTGGTTCCTTTAATACCAATCATACGACCGGACCAATCTATTTCATCCATCAGGTCTCTGCGTACCGGAGCATTCAAGTGCTCCAAAAGGTATCTATGTGTTCTGAAAAACGACTCCATTTGCACCCTTTTTATATCAGAGTGCAAAATTACTCTATTTATATCGTTTTTGCAAAGTCCACCTTACATTTTTAAGACTTTTTTTCTATTGCCACATTATTTAATTTATGCGGACCGTATATTATGGAATATTAAGCAAGCTGATTTTTACAGTTCAAGAGAATCTATCAATGCCGTACAAGCCTGAGTCAAATCACGATATGTAGTTTCAAAATCGCCTGTGTACCAGGGATCTGCAACATCACGTCTTGTACCTGCACACTCCATCATCAAACTTACATTTGCACCGGGTTCGCCACCCAATATCCTGCGCAGATACCATAGATTTGAGTTATCCATTACAAACACCATATCGTTCTCTTCAACCTCATTTTTTGTTATCAGTCTGGCTCTATGATCATCGAAAGGAATTCCTTTTTCATATAACTTGCGTTTTGCAGGAGGGTATATCCCATTGCCAATCTCTTCTGTGGTTACTGCAGCACTATCAATACAATACTTATGTTGCAATCCTCTGCCAGCAACAAGACTCTTCATTATGAACTCGGCCATAGGGCTTCTACAAATGTTTCCATGACACAGAAACAGAATTTTCTTCTTATCCATATAACTTTATTTATGCATAGCTGTGCATTCCGCCAAACAGATAGTTAACGCCAAAATAGGTCATCAACAGAGACAGGAATGCAATTATTATTGTAAAATGATAGAATACAGGTTTCTCTAATATTCTTATTAATCTGGTATGAACTGAAACAGAAAAAAGCAAGAATGTTACAAGAGCCCACGTCTCTTTTGGATCCCAGTTCCAATACCCTCCCCATGACACATTAGCCCACAACGATCCCAATATTATCCCCGTACCCAACAGTAGCAAAGCCGGTCTTATCAGTTGTTTATTCAACAGCATCATATCCACTGCTTTACTTCTGCTGAATAAAGCTACCACTGAATTAACTGTTATAATCAGCAACATAGCATAGGACGCCATTATTACCGATACATGAGCAGCCAGCCATGGCGACAACAATATGGGTGATACATGCATTGATTCTGATTCAGACTGAGCCATATACTGCACTAGCAAAACAAAACCGGACGCGAGAAGACAATAAGGGACCAGTTCATTTTTTGGAGCAAGAAATATTATTACACCAGACATTATTACCATTGCCATAAACTGCATTGCATCTGCACCATTCGACAGAGGCATTACTGACTGAGCTTCCCACTTGAGCAGGAATTGCATAAAAACACAAAACAGAATTATCAGAATGGAAATATATGGCAGCAGAGAGTCTCTGTTTAAATAATTTCTCTTTACAACGCCATAAAGACCAAATAGCAGAGCAACACAAAACTCCCATCTTCCGCAGGAGAAAACGGCATATATTTTTTCCGGTTGCACAAACTCAACCAGACACCACGCCGACACAAGCGGCAATAATAACAGAACTGCATATTTATTAGCTTTGGGCTTCAAAACACTTTTTTCTTTTTCCTGCCTCAGGATATACTGTAACATTGATATTATAAAAAGAAAATATCCAACGTAAACAAAAAATGTCCCATATTTGTCCTTTACCACCTTCAATGTTGTACCACGCATATCTTCATCATAAGAATGCTGATATAACCTGACCCCCGATTTGGTGTGTTTCAGAATCCTGTTCATAGATATCTGTACAACACGTTCCCTATGCTGGTCCTCAATTTTCAAATGGCTCACATAATCAACAGGTACTGTATCTTTCAGCACTACTTCGAAATCCAAAAGTGCTGCAGTAAACGGCAGATACGACACATAATTATCGTCCTTTACAAACTGGATAGCCGTCTCCCCTTCCCTAAGATGCAAATAGCCCTGCTGTTTGGTAAAAAAAGACAACACTCCACCAAGTACAACAAGCAACAATGAGATATGTATCAGTTTTACATCTCTTTTCATGTACATAACATCAATAGACTGTGTATTGTGAATTAATTTCCTTCTTTAATGCTATGCACTCCATCTCTATAAGCCAGCCCGGCCTGCATACAGGAGCCAATAGTATAACATACGGAATTTCAGGGAATTTATCGGAAAATATATTCTTAACCGTCTGGTAATCGGCAACATCCCTCAGATACACTATCATCTGCGACACATCAGCAAAAGAACACTCTGCTTCCAGAAGCAAAGCCTCAACATTCTCTATCATTCTTCCTGTCTGTGCCACTATATCGCCAGGGCAGACTATCAGCCCCCTATTGTCTATACTTGCAGTTCCCGAAATAAACACCTGTTTCCTGTCACCATACAAAACTGAAGTTCCACGCTCAAAACTAACTCCATACTCTGAAGTTCTATTAAGATGATCGGAAGCGTACAGATATTTTATCTGTTCACTTTTCAACGCAGCCACAGCATAGGTATCCATCTGAATCAGAGCTTTTTCTGACATTGATCTTCCTTCTATTCCTGTACTCGCTATATAGTGAGTTTCGGTAGTCAGCCCCTGCTTTTCAAATACAGCATTTCTGGCTTCAACCAGACCATTGTAGTTGTTATCAACATCATGAACATAAAACCAGGTACGCACGCAATTATCTGCCATTGTCAGAGACAAATCGTTAAGTTTTGCTGCATAACCGGCCAAGAGTTCCCTTGTCTGTTTAAATGGCCCTGCAGCCAGTGAATATTCAGATGCTGTACGCAGATGCATATTATTCCCCGTATGAGTTTCAAACACTCCATTACCTATTCTACGTGTAACAACATCCGTCTGCAGCCAGGCCCAGAGTACAATTTTACCTCCATTCAGAGGAGGTTGTCCAATAAACGAAACCGCATACGATCCATCATTTTCCAGTTGACTTTCAAGTACTGATTGCTGATTGACTATATCGCTCAAAAAATATCTCTCAAAAACAGGCATTGCATTGGGTAGTTCATTTTCACAGAACTCACGATAGGCCGATATCAACCTTTTTGTCTGGGCAAGAAAATCGCCTGTTGTATCGCTTAACACAACTATAACCTGATATTCAGACGGAGCAGAATCAAAAGTCAAGCTACTATAGCTGATTTGAACACCCGCAAAACTATTTATGGTCTTAAAATTCATAATATACTGACTACTGAAACGCGAAGATAATTGTTTTTACCATTTAATCTTTGACTTCTACGCAAAAAACATCTAACTTTGAGGGTCGAAATAAGTTAAACAACCAAAACAAAATTATAAATATGAAGAAAAATTTAATCATTGCTGCCATGTTAATATGCAGCACTTTTATGTCAGCTCAGGAGAATACTGCCGACAAATATGTATTCACCACCGTTGATTCTCTTGGCATTACACCAATTAAAGACCAGAATCAATCCGGAACCTGCTGGTCATTTTCATCCATAGGTCTGTTTGAATCAGAACTTATCAGATTGGGCAAAGGAGAATTTGACCTCTCTGAAATGTTTGTGGTTCACAAAACAATGGAAGACAGAGCAAGAGCTTCAGTACGTACACACGGTGATGTTTCATACGCGCCAGGTGGCAGTTTTTATGATGTAATATATTGTTATAAAAACTATGGTATGGTTCCTAACGATGTTATGCCTGGTATAAAGTATGACAGCGACGGTCACAACCACAGCGAATTGGCAAATGTTGCAGGAGCATATGTAAACGCCATAGCAAATGGAAATTCAAAAAGGCTGACCAACGTATGGCATGATGGACTGTCAGGAATCTATGATGCATACCTGGGCGAATGTCCGGAAACATTCACACACAATGGCAAGGAATATACTCCACGCACTTACGCTGACGAAGTTATTGGTTTGAACATGGATGATTACATCTCACTGACATCATTCTCACACCATCCATTCTATGAAACATTTATCCTGGAAATTCCTGACAACTGGCGTTGGGCAGAATCATACAACCTCCCATTGGAAGAACTAATGGAGGTTATGAAATACAGTATCAAGAATGGTTTCACATTTGCATGGGCTTCTGACGTTTCAGAAAGCGGTTTTGCCAGAGGACAGGGCATTGCAATTGTTCCTGAAGACAATGAAAACCTCCAGGATGCGCTCAAAAAGCCTATGCCAGAAAAGACAATCACTCAGGAGATTCGCCAGATTGCATATGACAACTGGGAAACAACCGATGATCATGGTATGCAGATATTCGGAATAACAAAAGACCAGAACGGTAAAGAGTATTACATGGTTAAGAATTCCTGGAATACAGACACCGGCCGCAATGGTATATGGTATGCATCAGAAGCTTTTGTTGCATACAAAACTATAAACATTGTACTTCACAAAGATGGTATTCCAAAAGCAATCAGAAAAAAATTAGGAATCAAATAAATAAATATCATTTATCTGATTTTCTGATACATACAACCGATTCTTCGTATTTTTCGAGGAATCGGTTTTCATATATATAAGGTATAATTCTTGACAATAAGATAAAAATTTCTTAGTTTTGCAGTTTATTGCAATATTAACATAATACTAACCATACAAAATGTAACAAACAGGCTGAAGTGTAAGGCTTGTTTAGCTGATTATGATAAAAAAGAAAAAAAATATATATAATGAACTTCAGATGGAACTACCAGCCCCCGACATCTGAACTTAAAGAGCAGGCAGAGGCACTATCAAAGAAAGTTGGTATAAGCCCTACCCTCTGCAAGTTACTCATACAAAGGGGCATAAAGAGTGAAGCCGAAGTGCAGCAATTCTTCAACCCGCAGCTTAAAGAACTGTTGGATCCTCTGCTAATGGAGGATATGGACAAAGCTGTTGAGCGTATCAATTGCGCCATCGAAAAGGGAGAAAGAATTCTGGTTTACGGCGATTATGACGCAGACGGAACTACAGCCGTAGCGTTGGTGTATAACTTTTTAAGACGCAGATACACCAACCTTGATTACTATATTCCTGACCGTTACAATGAAGGTTACGGAGTATCGTATCAGGGGGTGGATTATGCATTCAGCACAGGTGTCAAACTTGTAATTGTACTGGATTGCGGTATTAAAGCCATTCAGGAGATACAATATGCCAAAGAGAAAGGCATAGACTTTATAGTATGCGATCATCATGTTCCAGACGAACAGTTACCGCCTGCTGTGGCTATTCTCAATGCAAAAAGAGAAGACTCCACCTACCCATTCAAGCACCTTTCAGGATGCGGAGTGGGATTTAAACTGATGCATGCTTTTGCACTTTCCAATGAAATACCGTTTACGGAACTTATTCCATCTCTGGATCTGGTAGCTATTAGCACTGCATCAGATATTGTTCCTATTATGGGAGAAAACCGTGTGCTCACACACTATGGATTACAACAGCTGAACAGCAATCCAAGTATAGGACTACGCGCCATAATCCAGGTATGTAAGCTGGGTGATAAAACTCTGACCATAAATGATATTGTCTTTAAAATTGGCCCACGTCTGAATGCCGCAGGACGTATGAGTAGTGGAAAGAAGGCTGTAGATTTACTGGTAGAGCAGAACTATTCCAAAGCTTTGGAACTGGCTGCAAAGATTGATCAGGAGAACGATGACCGCAAGAAAGATGACAAGGAGATGACTGAAGAGGCCAACGAGATTGTTAAATCTCTGGAGCAAGAGGGCCATCACCAGCACGCTATAATCCTTTACAATGAAAACTGGAAACGTGGCGTTATCGGCATTGTTGCATCACGTCTTACAGAGATCTTCTACAGACCCGCCATTGTACTCACAAAAACCGGCAATTTAGCAACAGGTTCAGCTCGTTCTGTATCAGGTTTTGATGTGTATCGTGCAATAGAAAGCTGCAAGGATCTTTTGGAGAATTTTGGAGGCCATACATACGCAGCCGGCTTATCTCTGAAGATAGAAAACGTACCTGAATTCAAGCGCAGACTTGAAGAATATGTAACAAACCATATTGAACCGGATCAGATTGAAGCATCCATAGACATTGATGCAGAGATAGATTTTAAGGATATCACCCCTAAATTCTTCAAGGACCTGAAGAAGTTCCAACCGTTTGGACCAGACAACCACAAACCGGTTTTCTGTACACGCAATGTATATGATTACGGCACCAGTAAGGTTGTTGGACGTGGACAGGAACATATCAAGCTGGAACTAATCGACAGCAAAAGCGGACATCCGCTAAATGGTATTGCATTCGGACAGAGCAAGCATCTTAACTACATCAAGACCAAGCGTTCGTTCAATATATGCTACTACATAGAGGAGAACAACTTCCGCAGAGGCGACGTTCTGCTACAGATAGAGAGTATCAAACCCAACTCTCCATTGTAATAAAACCATAATCATTCAATGGAATACCTGGACATACTCAAACAATACTGGGGTTATAGCAACTTCCGAGGAATTCAACAAGATATCATTGAAAGTATCGGAAAAGGGCATGACACACTTGGACTGATGCCCACAGGAGGTGGCAAAAGCATTACATTTCAGGTACCAACCATGTCTATGGATGGAGTGTGTCTTGTAATTACTCCACTAATTGCATTGATGAAGGACCAGGTACGCAATCTGAAAGAGCGAGGTATAAAGGCGGCAGCCATATACACAGGCATGAGACGTGAACAGATTATCGCCGTCATGGAAAACTGCGTATATGGCGATTACAAATTCCTGTACATTTCGCCTGAACGTCTCTCTTCCGAACTATTTCTTGCAAAGCTCAGATATATAAAAATCTGTCTTATTACTGTAGATGAATCGCATTGTATATCACAGTGGGGATACGATTTCAGACCTGCATATCTGAAAATTGCAGAAATTCGAAACGCACTGCCCGGAGTACCTGTTTTAGCATTAACTGCTACAGCTACTCCCAAGGTTACAGATGACATACAGGATAAGTTAGGATTCAAAGAGAAGAATTTCTTCAGAATGAGTTTTGAGCGTGAAAATCTGTCGTACGTAGTTAGAGACACTGAAAACAAATATGAAGAATTAAAACACATACTAAGCAAGGTTGCTGGTTCCGGCATTGTATATGTCAGAAATCGCAAGGAGACCAAAGACATTTCCGACTATCTTAACAGCATAGGAATAACATCTACATTCTACCATGCCGGGTTGGATCCGGAAATAAAGGATCAGAGACAACAGGAATGGACTGAAAACTATTACAGAATAGTAGTAGCGACAAACGCGTTTGGCATGGGCATTGACAAACCTGATGTAAGGGTTGTTATACATATTGATATGCCCGATTCCATTGAAGCCTACTTCCAGGAGGCGGGACGTGCAGGACGTGATGGCCGCCGTTCTTACGCCATATTACTACACTCTCCGGGCGATAGAAGAATTATAAACAAACGAATAAGCGACCACTTTCCTGAAAAGGATTTTATTAGAAAAGTTTACGAAAAACTTTCCTATTACTATCAGATGGCAGCTGGAGATGGTCAGGGCTGCACATACGGTTTCTCCCTGGTAGAATTCTGCCAGCAATATTCTCTCCCCATTATACCCACAGAGAGCGCCTTGCAGATTCTCACCCGAATGGGATACATAGAATACATTGACGAAATAGATTACTCAGCCAGATTAAGAATTACATCGACAAGAGAAGAGTTGTATAGAGCAAGAGAACTGGACAGTATAAACGAGAACATTCTTAATACTGTTCTACGCCATTACAGTGGTCTTTTTTCAGACGAAGTGTTTATAGACGAAAAATTCATAAGTTCACAGGTCGGTATAGACAAGCGTCAGCTATACACACGTCTGATAGATATGCAGCATCAGGGTATTCTCAGATATGTACCCTCACGCAGGACTCCTGTCATAACATGGAAAAGCAACAGAATTGAGAGTAATATGCTCAATTTCAGCAACGATATATACACCGATCGCAAACAGGAATTTATTGAAAGGATAGCCAGCATACGTGAATACACTACACGAAAAACCGGTTGTCGCAGCGCTATATTACTTGAATATTTTGGTGAAAAGCAACAAAAGCCATGTATGAATTGCGATCTCTGTCTGGAAAGAGATGAAACAGGTTTAAAACGGGGAGAATATAAGATTATCAGCACACATATAGAGGATATTCTTTCTGACTGCGAATCATCAATAGAACAGATCTACAAATTACCATACAAGAGGAACCACATTGAGAGTGTACTGCACAAGATGGTACAGGAAGAGGCTGTCACTGTTAAAGACGGCTGTGTAGTTATGAATAACAGATAAAAAAAATATGATAGAGATTAAGCCGATAGAAGAGTTAAGGGATTGTAATGGTAAGATTATCATAGCAGGTCCTTGTAGTGCCGAATCTGAAAGTCAGATATTTGAAACAGCGCTGCAACTCAGCAATATTGGAATTAAATATTTCAGGGCCGGAATCTGGAAGCCAAGGACAAGACCAAGTACATTCGAAGGTATTGGAGAGTCTGGTTTAATGTGGCTTAAACAGATAAAAGAGATGACAGGAATGAAGGTTACAACAGAAGTAGCAAAACCTGAGCATGTGGAAAAAGCACTAAATGCCGGTGTTGACATTCTATGGATAGGAGCTCGTACTACTGCCAGTCCGTTTGCAATGCAGGAGATTGCAAATTCCTTAAAGGGTACTGACACCCCCGTACTTGTAAAAAATCCTATCAATCCCGACATTGAACTGTGGATTGGAGCCTTAGAGCGTTTGTCGCTTGCCGGAATCAAAAGAGTTGCTGCCATTCACAGAGGATTCAGCACTTACGGTGACACTAAATACAGAAATACCCCTATATGGGAGATTGCTGCAGAACTGCATAGCATGATACCACAGTTACCTATCCTTTGTGATCCGAGCCACATAGGAGGCAGCAGGGAACTTATACTCCCAATTTCTCAAAAAGCCATGAATGGCATCTATTCAGGTCTGTTTATAGAATCGCACTGCAACCCTGACAAAGCGCTGAGTGACAACAAACAACAAATCACCCCTGTCGAATTGTCAGAAATACTTAAGAATTTAAATATTAACCTTTAACTATACTTTCTATGAAAAAGATTACAATTCTGCTATCCATAGTTTTGTCAGTAGCACTGACATCATGTAACAAAGAACCTCTGCGCGTAGCCTGTGTAGGCGATAGTATAACATACGGACATGGTATAAGAGACAGAGAACATAACACATATCCAGCTATACTGGACAGTCTGCTAGGAGACAAATTTGATGTGCAAAATTTTGGAGTATCGGGTACTACCACACTTAAAAAGAGTAACATGCCATATACAGAAGAACAGGCATATAAAGATGCACTGGCTTTTAATCCTGATATTGTAACAATAAAGCTGGGAACAAATGACAGCAAAGCATTCAACTGGGCAAACAAAGATAATTTCAAAGATGACCTGACATCTTTGATCAACAGTTTCAAAGAGCTGCCATCCAATCCGGACATCTGGCTGTGTCTGCCTGTTCCTGCATACGGAAATGCATGGGGTATTAATGACAGCATTATCTACAACGGTGTTATTCCATTAATTCGCGAGGTTGCCGAAGAACTGGAATTACCAGTAGTAGATTTGAACACTCCGTTAACAAACTGCAGAAATTATTTCCCAGATACTATACATCCAAATGAAGAGGGACAGGAGAAGATTGCAGGTATATTGTATGAAAAGATTTTTACCAATTATAAATAGTCGTGTATTATGAACATTTTAAAAATTGATGGTATTTCCAAATCGTTTGCTGGACACAAAGCATTAGACAACGTATCTTTGGAAATACCGGAAGGGTCTATCTATGGTCTGCTAGGTCCTAACGGAGCAGGAAAAACAACATTAATCAGAGTTATCAACAAAATTACGATTCCCGACAGTGGAAAAGTCTATCTTGACAACAAGGAGATAACCACTCAGGACGTATCGCATATAGGATACATGCCGGAAGAGCGTGGTCTATATGTAAAGATGCGCGTTGGTGAACAGGTAATTTTCTTTGCACGTCTGCATGGCATGAGTAAATCAGATGCCGCAGTTAAAGCAAAAGAGTGGTTTGAACGTTTTGGAATTGAAGACTGGTGGAACAAAAAGATTGAAGACCTATCAAAAGGTATGGCACAGAAAATTCAGTTTATCTGTACTGTAATCCACGAACCCAAGCTGCTGATTTTTGACGAACCATTCTCAGGTTTCGACCCAATCAATGCCGAGTTACTTAAACAGGAGATTCTGCGTCTGCGCAACAATGGTTCTACCATAATTCTTTCTACTCACAACATGTCATCAGTAGAGGAACTATGCGACAATATCACCCTGATAAACAAATCGAAAAACATCTTATCAGGTTCAATTGATGAGATTCGCACAAAAGCAGGAGCCAACACTTTTTCAGTTACCTTTAACGAAGATATCTCTATCTTCGAAGAGGCTGTTATGAACAAAGCGACAATCATAGGAGAGCCCGAAAAGATTATGGGAGGATATACTGTTGTCAAAATACACATAAATCAGGATAGCAGCTTACAAAGTGTAATATCTGCCATAAACGAGAAATGCGATCTGCGTTCATTCCAGGAAATTATTCCATCTATGAACGATATATTTATCCGTGCTGTAAATGGCACACTATAAACTTAAACAGCCATGAGTAAAATAGGAATCATAATTTCAAGAGAGTACAAAGAGAGAGTCAGAAAAAAATCTTTCATCATTACCACTCTGCTTATGCCGGTGTTTATGCTGGCAATGTATCTGGCGCCCACTCTTATAATGACTAAGGGTGGTATAGATCTTCAACAAATAATGGTAGTAGATGATTCTCCAAACAAAATCATATCGTCACAATTAAAATCCAACGATATTGTGGAGTTTAATCTACTGGAAGATATTACCAAAGAGGAGGCCAGTGCCAAATATTCGGACAAAAGTTCTGCCTATGGTATTCTGTACATTGGAACCGATATTCTTAGTAACCCAAAGGATATTCAATTCTTTTTGAATGAATCCAGTTCCATGCTTGTTGAAGATAACATTACAAACCAACTGGAGAACATTCTGTCAAGCGAAAAGATGCGTAGCTATAACATAGAGGGTATTGAGGAGATAATTGCGAGTACAAATATCAGTATTGGCAGTCTGAACACCATCAAAAACGATGGCAGTGGTAATGCCGACAAGATGCAGAGTACATCTTCAATTTTCTCATATCTTCTGGCACTATTTTTAGGACTGATTCTCTACATGATCATAATATTGTATGGTCAGATGGTGATGACGACAGTCATTGAAGAGAAATCAACACGAGTCCTGGATGTTATTGTAACTACATGCAAACCATTTGACATTATGATGGGTAAAATTCTGGGAATTGCAGCTGTTGCTGCCACCCAAATAGCAATATGGGGCATTCTTATTGTTGCAGCAAGCCAGTTCCTGATACCGGCAATTGCAGCTATAGATCCATCATCAGAAGCGGGCAGTGCCATTAACAGTCTGCTTGCACAAATCACCGATTTCGGTTTCATAATAAAGCTGTTTATAGCCATGCTGGTATATGTTGTTGGTGGTTTCCTGTTGTATGCTTCACTATTTGCGGCAGCAGGTTCTGCAGTAGATAATGCACAGGACGGACAGCAGTTCTCAACCATTATAATGCTACCTATTATCTTTGCACTTATCATTATGATGCAGGTATTCAACAACCCAAGTGCAGAGATTCTTAAATGGTGTTCCATGGTTCCATTTACATCGCCTATAGTAATGATGGCAAGAATACCTTATGGAGTAGAAAACTGGGAGCTACTACTTTCGTTTGCTATCCTTATAGTATCGTTTATTGCAACCACCTGGATTGCTGCACGCATATACAGAATAGGTATTCTGACACACGGCAAAAAACCAAGCTGGAAAGATTTAGGACAGTGGATTCGTGGGTAATTAACCACTAATTCCACCATTCACAAGCCGACTTTTCGCCAGCCAGCCATACAATATCTTCGGGTTGGAAACGGAAGTCGGCTTTTGGATTTGTTATTACATTACCGGCTCGTACAATACTTATTACCATACATCCGTAAGAACGCATATCTGCTTCACGCAGAGTCTTGTCAGCCAGGTAAGAATCTTCTGTCAGGGTAATAGCCTCTACCACAAAATCCACCTGTCTGCTCTTCTCTGCCCTGTTCTCTTCCAGATTAACCAGATGAACAAATGCAGACAGCTGTTCAGTTGTACCAACAGCCAGCACCTTATCATGTGGATATATGTACTCCTGTCCTGATGGTATAATTATTGAATTTGCTCCACGTACTATTTTCACAATATTTACGCCTGTTATATCTCTGAAAGGCAGTTCCTTTAATTGTTTTCCGGCAAACAGAGAATCAGCAGGTATCAGTACATTTTCTGTATGAACGTTGTATGCTGACAGCTTATCTTTCAATGATGTTGCAATAGGCGATTGTCTGCGTGCATACTCTTCCTTTACATTGAGATTTGCCATAAAACGGTCTTCGAACAATGAGAATCGCTTGATGGCCTTTCTTCCCACCAGAAAAAATACCACTCCTACAATTGTTACCAGGAACAGAATCCACCATGAGAGAGTAAAATTATCTACTATTACAGCTATCACAAATGCCATTGCAAGCAGAATCCTGATAAGCAAAAGTGATAATGCCGGCCATACATTACTCCTTTTCTCCCTGATAAGTTTGCGCAGACTCTTTGACACATCATTACCGCTTATAGCCATTCCGCCAAGGAAAGGCGACATCAGCACCAGTGTAACAACTGTTTTTATTATACCCTTAAGCGGTTCCGCCCAATTATCTGAAAAGATTCCGAGCACCTTATCCATATACAGATGGGCACCCAGGAAAAGCGCCAGAAGCACTACTCCATACAGCAGTACTCTTACAAGCCAGATACGCACAACGCGTCTCCATTCATTCTTTGCTGCGGCAGTATCTGATTTATCTGACGATGAAAATGCATTTATTCTGTCCAGCCACTCTTCCGGAAGTTTTTTCAACAGGAGTCTATATGCCGGACCGGCAGCATTTATCATATACGGTGTAGTAAATGTTGTTATAACCGATACAGCTATCACTACCGGATAGATAAAATCACGCATCACTCCAAGCGAACATCCCAGACCGGCAATAATAAAGGCAAATTCGCCCAACTGCGCCAGACTGAAGCCGGCATGAACTGCATTTTCCAGGTTCTGACCGGAAATTACTGAGCCTATTGTTGAGAAGAATAGTATTCCAGCCATTGCCACAACAGTCAGCACCAGAATGGTAATCCAGTATTCCGCTATAACCTGCGGATTTACCATCATACCTACCGATACAAAGAATATTGCGCCAAACAGATCCTTTATACTATCTGTAAGATGCATAATATGTTCGCCTTCAAGTGTTTCAGCCAGAATGGATCCCATTACAAATGCTCCCAAAGCCGATGAAAAACCTACATATTCTGCAAGTGCCACCATACCAAAACATAGTCCTATGCTTACAATCAGCAGAATCTCATCGTTTATATATTTCTGCGCTTTCTTGAGCAAAGTTGGTATCATAAAAATTCCCACTACAAACCATAGCACCATAAAGAATGCCAGCTTGAGCAGACTTCCTATCATTTCGCCGCCGGCAAATTTATTTGATACAGCCAGAGTGGATAGCAGCACCAGAAGAAGTATGGCTATAAGATCCTCAAACACCAAAGAACCAAACACAAGCGATGCGTATGGCTTGTTTTTCAGTTTCATATCATCGTATGCCTTAATAATGATGGTGGTAGAAGACATAGACAACAGTCCCCCCAGGAATACCGATTCCATCAATGTCCAGTGCAATACTGAACCTAATATTATGCCAACAATGAACATTCCAATGCATTTAGTAACAGCCATAATCAGAGCACTGCTGCCAACCTTTATCAGTTTTTTAAAACTGAACTCAAGTCCTAAGGAGAACAGTAAGAAAATTATACCAATTTCAGACCATTGCTCCACAGAATGGGTATCAGTTACAGATGGAAATAGTCCCAGATGCGGACCTACAAGAAAACCTGCAACGATATAGCCTAATATCAATGGTTGCTTAAGTGCCTTGGATATAATTGTAAAAATTCCTGCCGATATAAGAATCAGGGCCAAATCCTGAACAAGATGTAATTCTTCTGCCATTTTTTAATTTATAGAAATTGTTGTGCAAAATTAGAAAATAAATACTACTTTTGCCACAGTTTTGTTCCGTAAGCCGTAACCGGTTTTAGGATTAAAAGGGAATCGGGTGAAAATCCCGAACAGTCCCGCTGCTGTAAGCTCTTTATTATTTCTATCGAATCTTTGCCACTGCCTTTATATATAAGGTGGGAAGGCCGGTAGAAAGGAGTAAGTCAGAAGACCTGCAAAACTGTTTTTATGCCACAACATTCTCGAGGAAAGAATTTTGGCCTGCTTACTTAAATTCCAGGATAAAGGTAAAAAGCCGAAATTTCTTAAAAAGAGGATGGTTTGACATATACTGCGAGGAAACAGTTTTTTTAAACCATTAAATTATTTACGTATGAAAAAGATTATTTCGTTAGTTGCCTTATGCACCATGTGTGCTACGTTTTTCACATCCTGTGATAAAGAACAGGAGCCTCAGAAAGCACTCTCCATCCTATCGGCCGATGGTAGATTATCTGAACCGGAAAGTTATTTTATCAGTGATGATACTGTAAAGATAGACGATTCCGGCTACTACTTTATAGATTATATTCGGGTTTACCCGTTCAAGATGCTTCAATCACGTTCTGCATGGGGTATTGGATATGGTTTTACATACACAAACCTTACAGATACCATAACTCCGGGTTATACTAACCTTTCAGCAATAACCGGAAAAGGACAAAGAAGTGCAAACTACTTTACTGTAAGCACCGGCGGATCAGGCTACGGACAGCCTGCTGAAATAATGCTTATTGACAACTCCGTATTTGAAGCCGTAGAGTGTTTTGTAACTAATTCCACATACGCATATCATGCTCTCAAATATGCAGATGACGGATTTGGAGCAGTAAAACAGTGGACAGCTGCCGACAAATACACCTTACATATAAATGGTTACCTTAAAGACAAAAAGACAGGAACAGTAACATTCATGCTTGCTGATGGTCTGGATATAGTAGATAGCTGGCAGAGAGTGGATCTAAGTTCACTTGGCAATATTGACAAAATCATATTCGAACTCACATCTACAGATATGGGAGAATATGGTATGAATACCCCTAGTTATTTCTGCCTTGACCGTCTAACCGTAGCACAATGACAAAACGGCTTGTCCATATAACTTGTATATCATTCGTCTTCTGTCTGTACTGCAATTTTCTACAGGCAGAAGATTACTATGATATTGTAACTGACAACTATCTGGAAGAGGTAACCATAAGCACTTCCAGTAAATCAATCAACATCTATTCAGTTACATCAGAGCATAGTATGGACAGCAAAACCATTGAGGCTACAGGTTCGCTTCAGGTTTCAGATGCGCTAAAATATTTTGGAGGTGTATCTGTAAAGGATTATGGTGGCATAGGAGGTTTAAAGACCGTATCTGTACGTGGACTTGGCGCTTGTCACACAGCAGTTGCATACGACGGTATTATAGAGAGTAACATGCAGACCGGACAGATAGATTTAGGCAGGATGTCCACCTATCAGATAAGTTCCATACGACTAGTGAACGGTACTGACAACAATCTGCTGCAACCGGCTATTCTGTCTGCTTCGGCCACTACGCTGAACGTAGAGAGCAGGAAACCGCATTTTGACAAAGGACGTCTGTTCAACCTGAACTCATCACTCAAATATGGCAGTTTCAACACTATTGGAGCAATGGTTGCACTGGAGAACAAACTGTCAGAGAAATGGGCATCTGCTATTTCGGCAGAATGGACTGAAAGTGATGGCAATTATCCATACACCCAGCATAACGGCAATATGTCGGCTGTTGTAAGACGTAACAATTCCGACACTCATCGTCTGAAAGCAGAAATTGCACTTACTGCAGAAAACACCAGAATAGGCAATCTGAATATAAAGAGTTATCTGCACAGTTCTGAACAGGGATTACCTACAAATATCCTGTACAATCCTACTACATCAGAACGCACCTGGTACAATGATTTTTTCATTCAGGGACAGAGCAAAACTAACATATCTGCAAACTCAACGCTTCTGGTAACCGGCAAATACAGCTACAATCAGTCACGTTATTTGAATACTGATGTCAACAATCTGTCTGGCAAAACCGACAACAACTACATACAACATCAGGCATATCTTTCTGCTGTATTCAGATATAGCATCACCCCCACCCTGTCAGCATCTGTAGCAGAAGACATCTCTTATTCTGCCCTGCATGGCAACAACTACAACAATGAAAGGCCACAGAGAAGAGAGATTATCGGTGCCTACAGAATAAAATATGCAAATGAAAGGATTACTATGGTTGCTGGTGTAAACCACATACATACTACCGATGTGGATATTAACAGATTATCTCCCTCAATTGCAGCCAATATGCAACTTATTCCGGACTGGGGAGTATCTATGAGAGCATCTGCGAAAGAGGCTGTCAGAATACCTACATTCAACGACCTCTACTTTGAGCAGGTGGGACGCAGAGATCTGAAACCGGAAAAGGCCCGTCTCTATTCTGCCGGTGCAATGTGGAGCAGAGAGTTCAGCAATTTGGACGCCACTATCTACTCCGATTTCTTCTACAATGACATAACCGATAAGATATCGGCTGTTCCTGGAAAGAGCATTGCAATGTTGATGATGCGCAACATAGGTCACACAATAAGCCGAGGTGTTGAAAGCGGAACAGAAGTATCAGCCATCTGCAATAAGAGCAGAATAACCCTGTCTGCATCCTATACCTACCAGCGTGCAATGGATAAGACCAATCCGTCAGGAACAACATTTAACCACCAGCTGCCTTACACGCCACGACACTCCGGTTCTGCTATTCTGACTATTGAAACGCCCCATTTATGTGGCAGTCTGAACAGCTTTGCAAGTGGCAGTTACTACTCAAACAGTTACAACGGCAAAGAATACAGAATGTCACCTTATAGTGAAACAGGCATATCCCTATGGCGCGTTTTCAGGTTGAACAGAGCCTCCATTCAGTTGCGCACTGAGGTTATAAATCTCTTTAACACAGAATATGAACTTGTAACCAATTATCCTATGCCCGGACGTCAGTTCCGAACAGGAATAAACATCAGCCTATGAAAAGAGTATTATTCATAATCAACATAATTCTGCCCATTCTTGTCTGCCTGCTCTTTACATCATGTAATGATGAGCCACTATTTCAGACAAATGACCAGACAGATATTGACTTACAGAATCAGAGCATTTATGTACTGTGTGAAGGGCTTTTCAATCAGAACAACAGTTCGCTGGCCTATTTTGACAGCAACAGTGCAGTAAATGACATTTTCTTCAGCAATAACGGCCGCAAGATAGGCGATACAGCAAACAGCATTATACACTATGGCAACAAGCTATACATTGCTGTATCAGTCTCCGATAATCTGGAAGTTATTGATGCAACAAACGGAAAATCCATCAAGATGATACCATTCGGCAATGAAAACCACACCAGACAGCCTCGTGCCATTGCTGCATATAAGAATAAGATCTATGTTTGCTGTTATGACGGAACTGTATGCAGAATTGACACAGCCACACTTACCATAGAAGAGAGTATCAGTACTGGTCGCAACCCTGACGGCATAGCTGTTTCAAATGGGAAACTGTTTGTATCCAATTCCGGCGGATTAGACTTTAATTCACCGGACAACACAATATCCGTCATCGATATCGATTCATTTACAGAAACAACAAAAATAGAGGTTCATCCTAACCCAGGCGATATCATAGCCGACAACAAAGGGAGAATCTTTGTAATCTCTCGTGGCAAATATAACCATCAGACCAACTGCTATGACCCATTGTTACAGCAGATTGACCCCATAGCCAACAGTATTGCTCAAAGTTATCAGACAGATGCCTGCAACATCTCCACAGATGGTGAAAATTTATATCTGTATGGTCAGGAGGAGAGCAGCATCGCAGTTATGGAGACAGCTACAGGAACGCTCTTCAATAACAACTTTATAATGGATGGCACCAGAATTGAGCGAGTATATGGAGTTGATGTTAATCCTGTAAATGGCGATGTATATGTGTGTGATGCATTGGATTACGTTACACCCGGCAGTATCTACTGCTTTGACAAATTCGGATACAGAAAATTTGTAATCAGAAATGTAGGCATTAACCCCAACAGTGTAGTCTTTGCAAATATAATGCAGACCGAAAACAATCAAGCTGCAGAACCTAAACTACAGACTCCATGGAAAGTACTATCGTACAGACCGGCTCCGGGACAGTTTGTAAACGAAATGCCACTTTACGAAGATGGAGACAATGATTCCATAATGCGTGCCAAATGCCTTGAGAAGTTATCCAACACAAGCAGCGGTTATGTAACACTAGGCGGGTTTGGCGGCAGTATTACAGTAGCATTTCTGCCTGCCATTGAGAACAAAGCAGATGATTATGATTTCCAGATATTGGGCAATGCCTTTGTTGGCAGCGCTGAACCCGGTATAATAAAGGTATCGGCAGATATAAACCAGAATGGAATTGCAGATGACGTCTGGTACGAAATAGCGGGCTCTGACCATCTGTCAGGCAATATAACAGAAAATTACTCTGTTACATATCTGCGTCCGGATACCCCAATTTCACCAATCAGCTGGAATGACAATCTTGGCAAGAGTGGCATAATGGACAGACTGGATAGTTTCCACCCTCAGCCTTACTACCCGCAGTGGATAGAAGATAGTTCCATATCTGTTACAGGTACTATGCTACACCATACTCTGGAATATGTAAATGGGCAGTGGAAAAGCTATCCTAAGGAGTGGGGATACGCCGATAATCAATCAAACAACAATGAGGCCAGCAAAATAAAGATAGAATGGGCAATAGACGATGCAGGCAATACAGTTCATCTTGAAAAGATTGATTTTATAGAGATAACAACTGCAGTACATCTGCAGGAAGAACTTATCGGAGAATTATCTACAGAAATTTCGTCAATTATAGCACTTTAAAATATGAAACCAATTATAAAATTCAAATTAGTATGTCTTCTCTCGCTGGCTCTTTTAGCGTGTAAATCGAATACCGGCAGTTATCAGGAGAACATGATGAAATATGCTGAATATATCACAGTTTCATCTGCAGACAATGAATATTCTGTATCGATAGCAAACCCATGGAAGAAAAGTACCATACTGCATAGCTACACTTTAAGTAATAAAAGGAAAACTTCATACAACTATGCAACATTGCAAAACACCATTCATACACCATTAGAACGAGTTGTTGTTATGACAAACAGCCACTGCAAACTACTTGTTGAGCTTGGGCTGGAAGATAAAATTGCAGGAATCTGTGAATTGGAGTATATAGCAGATTCCACCATAAACAACAGATGCAGGGAGGGGATTATAACAGATTGTGGCAGCGCATTACATCCAAACATTGAGATGATTATAGAGCTAAACCCTGATGCAATACTGGTTTCACCATTTGAAGACACAGGCTATGGACAGCTGGAAAAGTTAGGAATACCGCTTATAGAGTGTGCAGACTATATGGAAACTTCACCACTGGGACGTTCTGAATGGAGCAGGTTCTACGGCAGGCTTTTCAATGCCGAACAGGTTGCAGATTCATTCTTTCTGGCAGTAGAAGAGAAATACAACGAGCTATGTACATTTGTAAACGAAAATATCAATAGCCGACCAACAGTAATGCTGGATACAAAAGGTGGTTCTGCATGGTATGTTGCAGGAGGAAACAGTACCATTGGAAAGATTATTGAAGATGCCGGTGGGAAGTATCTGTTTTCAGAATACAAAAATAGCGGATCTATTCCGCTATCTTTTGAAACAGTATTTGAAAAGGCGCACGATGCAGATATTTGGCTATTAAAAAACAGCACCACACACGATCAAACATACGAATCAATAGTCAAAGAGTTCGCATCGTACAGCCAGTTCAAACCGTATAAGACAAAAAATATTTGGGTATGCGATGTTTATCAAGTCCCATATTTTGAAAGCACCTCATTTCATCCTGAAAATCTTCTGGAAGAATATATATCAATATTACACCCGGAACTATTGACAGATTATAGACAAAGATGGTATCATCCGATGAGAGAGGCTGGAGAATAGAGCTGCCAGTATGTTCTGTCAACATTTGGCTTATACTTTCTTTCCCACGAACGTCCCAACATTCTTAGATATTCAACCGATGTTGTACTATCATTTTCAATTGGGGCAAGGGAATAAATCTGAACATTTAATGAATGTTCATTCTTTATCTGCAACACCTTATTATATACCTCATCTGAATCAACAAAAACAGCAACAGGATTTAGTAATCTGACTGATTCTGGCAACAAATCTGCAGATGCAACTTTTGTATAGTTAATATGAGATAATAGTGCACCCATCTCTATAACTTTATCCCATTTCACATCCTCCACCATAGAGAATATTGTAGCCTCTCTGCTATAGCCTTTAACCATGAATCCGTATGCTACTTCTCTTGCTTCTGATTCAAATTCCTTTACCGGAGCTAAAATTGTCATATCCTTAAGTTTTTTTATTCATTTTTTCTGTCGCAAAGGTAGTGCAAGCAGACAAAATGCGAAAATAAAAGGGATATACACACTTTCTATGGTGTAAAAGCCGATATTTGTGGCTAAAATCAAAATACAGGGGCGAATTCTTACTAACATTTTTTTAACCACACTACAATTGGTGTGAAATTTTCAATACCTTTGCAGAAAATTCAAGAGATCACATGAGCAAACTTCCTGAAACATTTACAAGCAACAACAGTATGGCATGTTACATACTGTTAGTACCTATCTACTCATTCTTTTTCCTTATTGGATACAAACCATTCAACATAATAAGCAATCTTAACGTTGAAATGGGACGTTTTGCTTTCTACGCATCTATGCTTATATCAATCCTTCTGGTAGTGGTAATGATAAGCCGTTTTGCTATGAGACTACTAAGGGACAGATTAAAACTTACATACTCATCATTCTTTATATGGGAGTTTTTCGAAGTATTTACTGCATCCATGTTTTTCACCTTATTTATATGGCTTATCACCGGACGAAAGACCCCATACGTAAGCATACTGCCTAATGTATCACTTATATCATTTTTCGTTCTGATATTTCCATATACGATACTTGCACTTATATCAGAACTTTCACACAAATCCAGTATTGTAGAGAAGCTACAGAACAACATAGACCGCTACGCCAACGGAATAATTGGTGCAGACAAAAGCCCAATCCATTTCCTTGACGAAAACAAGGCCATGAAGCTGGTGGTCACAGCAGAAAGTCTGCTATACATAGTAGCATCAGATAACTATGTGGATATTCACTATCTGAGCAACGGCAGAATTACAAAATACAGTCTGAGAAATACCATGCGCAGTATTGAAGAATTATGCATGCAGAACAATCTGCTGAGATGCCACAGGTCATACATAGTAAATCTGAAGAAGGTAAAAATAATTCAAAAGGATAAAACAGAGGGACTATTTGCAGAACTGGACACAACAGGTTCGCCGCATATCCCAATATCAAAGAAGTATGCAGATCAGGTAATCAAGGCATTCTCTATGTTAAACGATTAAAGCCGGATATATGGAACAGAAAGAGAAAAAAGCTGTTATCCTTACCTTATCAGCAATAGTATTGCTATTCATGTTAAATCTGTTCATTGGTTCTGTAAAGATTCCATTTAATCAGGTACTGGAGATACTGTTTCATGGTGAATCCTCCAAGCCAAGCTGGACATTTATAGTATTGCAATCAAGACTTCCTCAGGCAATTACTGCTCTCTTGTGCGGTGCTTCATTGTCTGCGGCAGGTCTTATGCTTCAAACTGCATTCAGAAACTCACTTGCCGGCCCGGACATATTAGGCATTAATGGCGGCGCAGGATTGGGAGTGGCTTTAGTCATGCTCCTTTTTGGAGGAAACTTATCTGCCGGAAATCTGACAATAGGCGGTTCACTATCCGTTATAATAGGCGCATTTACAGGTGCATTATCTGTCATGGCAATAATACTGACCATCTCAAACCGCATCAGGAGTTCCGTCATGCTACTGATTGCCGGTATTATGATAAGTTATTTAACATCATCCGCAATCACTCTGCTTAATTTCTTTTCCACAGCCGAAGGGGTACACTCCTATACAATGTGGGGAATGGGTAACTTTGGTGGAGTAACACTATCCCAATTACCATTTCTTACCATCACAAACCTGACCGGTATTGTAATATCCCTGCTTATGATCAAGCCACTCAATGCACTGTTATTGGGTGAACAATATGCACAGAATCTTGGTATTAACATCAAAAGAACACGCACCTTACTACTTATTGCAACCGGAATTTTAGTTGCCACCACAACTGCTTTTTGCGGTCCTGTTTCGTTTATAGGTTTAGCTGTTCCACACTTTGCAAGGCTATTATTAAAAAGCAACAATCATAAAAGCTTAATGCCTGTAACCATACTTACCGGCGCAGCCATAGCCCTGCTTTGTAATTTAATAAGCGCTATTCCAGGCAATAAAGGGTTGATACCACTCAATGCCATAACCCCTTTCATTGGAGCACCGGTAATCCTTTATATACTGCTTAAGAATAAGGGAAGATAAGTTATCTCTTCTTTTTGTAACACATCTTCATATCACAAAGATGGCAGGTATATGGCAGATATCTTACATCACTGCCCACACCTATTATACCACTTACTGATTTTACCGGAAGCATCAGACAGGAATCGGTAAGTTCAATTTCACATGGTCTCTCTTCAGGAAAGAGGCTGAACAGTTTAGGTTGTTCCTTTACCAGCCAGCCACAATAGCCCGGGCTAAAACGATTTGTACGTTTCAGCCCCTTAACATCTAGAAGTGCCTGAAGGTGCTGTTCCATATAATCGGCCACACTCTCCACTATCTGACTGCCTATGCAATCAGAAATATAGGTCTGCACCATATCCTGACGAGCCTCAACAACATCCATCCATTTGAAATAGCCGGTTCCCACAGTTGCCACAAAAGCCACAAACTGTTCAGACCTTCTAAGCTGAGTAGCAATCACCCTACCCGTTTCAAAAGTCTGGCTGTCTCCCTTTTCTGAAAACAGTGTACAACTGTTGTCTGTAAGTTCACCGTCAAGAATCATAAATTCATATTGCAGGTTCAGATACTTTGGAGCTTCGGCAAGAAGTTCCTGAGTAGTCCTTACTGTCTCTGCATCGGGAGC
Organism: Bacteroidaceae bacterium; assembly: GCA_045660365.1. Classification (GTDB taxonomy): domain Bacteria; phylum Bacteroidota; class Bacteroidia; order Bacteroidales; family Bacteroidaceae; genus Colenecus. The sequence continues at coordinate 379,165 of JAZRDQ010000008.1, read as the reverse complement.
TGCATTTTTAAAACCCATAGATGAATAGATTTCATCTACGGGTATATTGATATCGGAGAACGAGACCTCTTTTCTATAACACATATTCAGATTTTAGAGAGAATATAGTTGCGGAAATCTTCATAATTTTTGCTGACAGGTTCACTCTGTTTGGTACCCTCCATAAATGCTCTCAGCTTAGCAGGTATCTCAATATCAGCACCAATTATTGCATCCACCTTCTCCTTAAACTTAGCAGGATGAGCAGTCTCCAGAAATACACCATATTCATCGGCCTGGAGTTGCTCTTGAAGTGCTCTGTAACCACAGGCGCCATGAGGATCTAGCAGATAACCAGTCTTTTCATAAACATCCTTAAGGGTCTCTGCAATCTGTTCATCTTTATATGTCGCACCACCTATATGGGCTGTTATATCAGCATGTGAATTGCCATACAGATCAAGAATACGTGCAAAGTTGCTTGGGTCGCCCACATCCATGGCGTTAGCAAGTGTCTGCACTGATGGCTTTGGAGAATATACTCCACTATGCAGATAGTTGTAGAATATATCGTTTGCATTGTTTGCAGCAATGAAACGCTTAACAGGCAATCCCATATACCAGCCAAACAGACCTGCAGTAATGTTGCCAAAGTTTCCGCTCGGCACACAGATAACCAGATTATCTGCCTTACCCTGACGTTTCATCTGTGCGTATGCGTTAAAGTAGTAGAATGCCTGAGGCAGAAAACGGGCTACGTTGATTGAATTGGCTGATGTCAGCTTCATCTTAGCATTGAGTTCAGCATCCATAAAGGCATTTTTCACCAATGCCTGACAATCATCAAACACACCGTCAACTTCTACTGCTGTTATGTTCTGTCCCAGTGTTGTAAACTGGCACTCCTGTATTGGGCTAACCTTTCCCTTTGGATAGAGCACATACACATGTACACCCTCTACGCCAAGAAAACCATTTGCCACAGCACTGCCTGTATCGCCCGATGTTGCTACAAGCACATTTACCAGTTGCTTTTCATCTTTATTGAAATATCCCAAAAGACGTGCCATAAAACGTGCACCTACATCTTTAAAGGCCAGTGTCGGACCATGGAAAAGTTCCAGGGAATAGATATTGTCATTCACTGGAACTACAGGAGTTTCAAAACTGAGTGTATCGTAAACAATCTGCTTCAAATCATCTGCAGGGATATCTTCGCCAAAGAAGGCATCTGCTACCTGATATGCAATCTCCTGAAATGACAAATTCTCTATGTTATCATAAAATTCCTTTGGCAGTTTCTTAATCTGTTCCGGCATATAAAGACCTCTGTCGGGAGCCAGACCTTTTACTACTGCATTCTGTAATGTAGATAACGGTGATTTTCCGTTTGTGCTGTAATATTTCATTGTTATTCAAATAATTTCTCTATAAACTGCGGAGCCTCCAAAACTCCATAAATTCCACTTTTACACTCCTCTTCATCATATCTTTCAACGCTGTCAGAATTTACACCAGGCTTAAAGATAAGGAAAGGAACAGGTTCTGCTGTATGAGTACGATGCGCACATGGCGTTGGATGATCCGGCAGGACTGCAATAGTTACAGGTTCATCCCAATCCTTTACAGCCTCATAGATAGGAGCTATAAGCTTGGCATCCAGGTCTTCTACAGTGCGTACCTTTAAATTCACATTTCCTTCATGGCCTGCTTCATCGGGAGCCTCTACATGCAGATAGACAAAATCATCACTCTTTAAAGCCTCTATGGCTGCATCTGCCTTATTCTTGTAATTTGTATCAAAGAGACCTGTTGCGCCCTCTACATCTATAACTTTCAGACCGGCATAGTGACCTATTCCCTTTATTAAATCTACTGCCGATATTACTGAACCTGATTTCAGGAAGCTATAGCGCTCTGACAATGGCTGCATTGAAGGACGATAACCTGCCGACCATGGCCATATACTGTTTGCAGGATCTTTTCCCATAGCCTTTCTTTTCAGGTTTACCGGATGGTTTTCAAGCAACTTCTGTGACTCCAGAATCAATCTGTTTATCTGTTCTGCAGTATTTTCTGCCTCCGGTGTGGCAGCCTTTACCAGCAGCGGCATAAATGGTTCACCCGGAACATCGTGTGGAGGAACACACTCTATATGTTTATCGGCACCATCCATAACCAGGAGATGTCTGTACTGAATACCTGTATGAAAATGAATTGTTTCCGAACCCAAATTCTCCTGCAAATACTCTATAAGCTCTGCAGCCTCTTCGGTAGATATATGTCCTGCTGAATGGTTTTTGATTTTTCCATCCTGCACACATATCAGATTGCAACGCATACACATCTGACCGGGTTTCAGCTCTACACCGATATTTGCAGCTTCAAGAACTCCGCGTCCTTCAAACACTTTATCCAGATTATATCCAAGCACTGCCATATTTGCCACTTCACTACCGGGATGAAAACCCTGTGGTACACTTTTCAGCATACCGGTACAACCCTTCTGTGCCAGCATATCCATATATGGTTTTCTGGCATACTGCAATATGGTTTTGTTTCCAAGCTCAGGCAGAGGCCAGTCGGCCATTCCATCGCCCAGGATTATTATATATTTCATCTTATTTTCACATTTAAATGTTTGCGATACTCATAATATCGGCAAATACTCCTGCAGCTGTTACTGCAGCACCGGCACCATATCCCTGAATCATCATCGGATACTCTTTGTATCGTTCTGTAGTAAGCAGAATAATATTATTGCTACCCTGCAGATTGTAGAAAGGATGATATTCATTCACTTCACATAGAGAAACCTTACCCTTTCCATCTGATAGTGATGCCACAAATCTCCAGCGCTTGCCTGATGCTTCAAGAACCTTGCGCTTTGCCTCAAAATCCTCGTCCAGTTGTGGCAGAGCTTTCCAGAAAGCATCTATAGTACCATCGAACATCTGTTGCGGAATAAATAGTTCCTTCTCAATATCTTCCTGATTCAGTTCATATCCGCTTTCACGAGCCAGAATAACAAGTTTACGGATTACATCCTTTCCGCTTAAATCTATGCGTGGATCAGGTTCGCTGTAACCCTTCTCCTGTGCCAGACGAATAGTCTCACTCAGTCTGCAATCGGCACCGATGGTATTGAAGATAAAGTTCAGAGTACCGCTCAATACAGCCTCTATCTTCAGGATTCTGTCTCCACTGTTAATCAGGTCATTAATAGTATTGATAATTGGCAGACCAGCACCTACATTAGTCTCAAACAGGAACTTTACGCCACGCTTGCGGGCAGTCTTTTTCAGTTCAGCATAATTTGAGTAATCTGATGACGCTGCAATTTTATTGGCTGCAACCACCGATATGTTATGATCAAGCAAATCTTTATAAATTCCTGCCACCTCTGCACTTGCAGTACAATCCACAAATACAGAATTAAAGATATTCATTCCAATTACCTCGTCACGCAGTATCTGAATATTACTCTTTGGAGCACTCTCCAAAGCAGTCTTATAGTCATTCAGGTCAATACCTTCACGACTGAACAAAGCCTTACTGCCACGTGCTATACCTACCACGTTCAGCTTCAGTCCGCGCTCCTTTATCAGTTTATCGTGTTGCATTCTTATCTGGTCAAGCAGACTGCTGCCTACAGTACCCACACCACAAACAAAAAGATTCAGCACCTGATATTCAGACAGGAAGAATGAATCATGAATAACATTAAGCGATTTCTTAAGTGATTTAGATTCTACTACAAACGATATATTTGTTTCCGACGCACCCTGTGCACAGGCTATCACGTTAATACCATTTCTACCCAGTACACCAAACAGTTTACCCGCAATACCCGGGTTCTGGCGCATATTTTCACCAACAACTGCCACTGTTGCAAGACCTGTCTCCGCAACGATATGGAAGATTGCTCCCAGTTCTATCTCTTTTGCAAACTCTCTGTTCAGCAGTTCACAAGCCAATTCTGCATCTCTGTTACGAACGCCTATAGAGGTACTGTTTTCCGAAGATGCCTGCGATACCAGGAATACACTGATACCACTTTCGGCAAAAGTCTTGAAGATACGATGATTCACACCTATCACGCCCACCATACCGAGACCGCGAATTGTAATAAGCGCTGTATCATTTATGCTTGAAATACCCTTGATAGTCTTTGTACTCTCAAGCAGCTCTTTCAATATTATGGTACCCTTACCCTGCGGATTGAAAGTGTTCTTTATAAGGATAGGGATATTCTTTGAGCAAACAGGATAGATAGTAGGAGGATATACAACCTTTGCACCAAAGTTGCATAATTCCATAGCCTCCACATAGCTTAGTGATTCTATAGTGTAGGCATTAGATATTACACGAGGGTCGGCTGTCATAAAGCCATCCACATCGGTCCATATCTCCAGACATTCAGCATTTAAAGCGGCAGCCAGCAGTGACGCAGTATAGTCAGATCCGCCACGTCCCAGGTTTGACACTTCACCGGTCAAGGCATCTGACGATATAAATCCAGGCACTAACGATCTGTGCGGCAGCTCCTTAAATGTCTCCTGAATAAGTGAATATGTAAGATTGCTGTCTATGGCATGAGTAGGCGATTTATGTTCGGTCTTGATAAATTTTCTGGCATCGAACAATATGATATCTTCTATCAGTTCTACAACAATCTGTGTAGATAATCTTTCTCCATAACTCATTATGGTATCAAGAGTCTTTTCAGACAAATCGTGCAACAGGAACAGGCCATGCATAATATCGCTCAGTTCATCAAACAACTGGCGCACATGCTTATTGGCTCTGCGGCGACGCTTTACCTCTATCACATCACGAATCATCTGCTCATGACGTTTCAGCATTAACGACAGTTCTTCTTCATACTGCTTATCGCCTTTTGCTGCAAGTTTGGCTGTATTTATAAGTCTGTCCGTAATGCCTCCCAGAGCAGACACAACCACTATAACATCATCACTTTGCGATTCTACTATTCTCTTTAAGTTTAATATGCTCTCCTTTGATCCTACTGAAGAGCCTCCGAATTTTAGTACTTTCACTTCTTTATTGGTATAAACGATTATCAGGATTTATTTTCGCTCTCTGTTTTGCCGGAATACACCAGCGTGCTTCGCGTAGAAACACATTTTCACCCCCTAACCCCTAAGGGTATTTAGCGACATGGTGGTTGTGAGCAACCATTTCCTGATGAATATATAATCTGAGACTATCATTAAACTCTATTTTATAATATGGTGCAAAAATATATTAAACTGAGTGGAGAACAAAATAAACAGCCATATTTTTGCTCAATTTTTAACAATGCAGTAACTTTGTGTATATGATGTTTTTCTTCAATCCCGAACACGATTTATGCCTGGCCAATGGCGATATAAACTTTATGCCGCCGGCTTCTGCCCTGAAATTCGGGCATGATTGCGCTTCGCTGCTTGAAGATGTCTATGCAGATTCAGCAAACATCTGCCACAATCAAAACATAATGGTCTGGGGATGGAATCCTTCTATCAGAAACAGGTTGAAAAATGCAGGTATAGCAGAGTCTCATTTACCTTCGTTTACAGATCTGAACAACATTAAAAAATTACAACACAGAAGAACAGCGTTAGAAGGTCTGAAGTTCATCAGAAGTTCAGTTCAGCAGTGCAATTATCTGGTTTGTAATTCACCCATGGAACTCTTCTCCGCAAAAGACGCTGAGGAGTTTATTCGTAACAACCCAGGCACAACTATGCTGAAAGCTCCGCTATCCGGCAGTGGGAAAGGTTTACGCTGGACCAACAGCAGCAGTATTTCCCATAGTGACATTGGCTGGTGTCGCCAGACCATTGCCAAGCAGGGTTCTGTAATGGCAGAAATAAAGGAAGAGGTAGTACAGGATTTTGCCATGCTTTTTCACATTGACACAGACGGCAATATAGATTTTTTGGGATATTCACTATTTAATACCAATAATGGCGCATACACAAGCAATGTACTGGCATCAGATGATTTCATTCTGAAAACCCTGAGCAGATACATCCCGGCAAATGTCATAAGAGAGGTTCGCAATTCTGTTACAAAATTCTTACAAACCAACATTAAAGGAGATTACACAGGATTCATTGGAGCAGATATGTTTGTCTGCAAAGGTTCTGCCGGCACTCCCTTCCTGTTGCATCCATGCGTGGAGTTCAATTTCCGCCATACAATGGGCATCATAGCAAGACACCTGTTCAATTACAGATACAACCATCTTACAGGCACTGATGCCGATGGTTCTCTGCAACTTAAGGTTGTTTTTTCACGTTCACTGCAGGAATTCCAAAAACTAACTGCAAATGCAGTCTGGTGTTGCAGCAAACCCTCCGACACCCCTGACCCTCATGGTCATTACGCCATCATCATTCAGTAATATATAGATCAAGTTCCTGGTCTGAAACTATTCTGATACCAAGTATTTGGAATCAATCGTTGAATAATTTTGCCGGATAGTTTATTACAATCACCTGACCCGTCTTTGTAACCACTTTAGCCAGTTCTTTTGTATTGATTGCCAGCATTCTGAATTTTCCTAATTTTGAAGATTTGTAGTATCCGGTATATCCAAAAAAGCCACCATTTCCGAATGTACGTACAGTATGTTTGAAATCCTCTTTTGTAACTGGTTCTATACTACTAATATCAGCAATTGTCATAGAGCCGATAATACGTTTCACCTTTATTGTATCCTTCTCTACCACAGTACAATATGGAGTTCTGGTAAACAGAACAGCAAACAAAAGCAATAGCAATATAGAGAGTATTTCACTACTCCAGCTTGATGCATTAAGAATTCTGACAACCAGATAATATATCGGCACTAAACAGATTGCTGTTAAAATCACAACCATTGCATCGGGTAAAAAGTAATATTTCATATCAATTAAGCTTTTTGTATCAATATTATAGGAGCGAAAATAGCTAAAATTTGCAGGGATTCCAAATCTTTCCTGCGTTATTGGTTATGACAGTTGCAAATGCACAGGAAGAGAGAAGATTGCTCACAATGGAAGAGGCGGTTTTAGGTACAGGTATCAGAACCGAAAACAGAAACTACAGATGGCAGGAAGAGGGTTCCACCTACACCACATAAAATTGAGTCGGAGCGCATCAACACACCCCGACCCAATCTGTTATACTCTATTTGATGATTACCTTATATAAACCTTTTTACCATTTTGTATATAAATACCTTCTGAAGGATTCAAAACACGCTGACCATTCAGATTGTAATACACAGGTTTAAGATTATTTGTTTGAATACTTCCTACACCACTTAAATCTGCTTCTACAACATTAAAGAAAGATTTCCAATATGCAGCAGAAGTGTAATCTGCTAGACTGCCAATAGGTACAGTTACAGAACATATATCAGTGTTAACACCTTTAAATGTAAGCCTTGAAGCTTTTGGAGGAGTAGTAGAGAAACTTATAATTTTTTCTATACCGCTACAATTATACAGTAGATAATTCCCCAATTTAGTTACATTTTCACCTATAATTACAGTTGATAACCCGGATTGATTATTGAAAGGTGAATAACCTGCATCTTTAGAAGTATCAAAAGATAAATCACGTCCTATATAAACGCTCTCTAAAGGACAATCTGCGAATAACCATTGTTTTTCCCCAAACATATCATTATAGCCAAATTCCAACTCACTAAACGCATCTTCAACGCGTACATCTTTTAATGAAACACACCCATAAAATGACAACCTATCAATTTTTACAACTGAGCTAGGTATAACAATACTTACCAAGGAACCACAATCATAAAATAAGCCATAATTAATTCTTTCCATTGAATTTGAAAGAGTGATATGTTTCAAATTCATACAATGAGAAAATGCATCATTTCCTATATGGGTTACACTATTAGGTACAACTACACTATTAAGACTAGTACATAATCTAAATGCACCATTGCCTATAGATGTCAAACCATCGGGGAGGGTTATGCTGGTAAGAGAGGAACAATTAGAGAAAGCATAATCTCCTATCGACGTCAAACCATCGGGGAGGGTTATACTGGTAAGAGAGGAACAACCCCAGAAAGCATTATTTCCTATCGACGTAACACAATATGGTATAGTTAAACTTGTAATGTTATCATGAAAATAAAAAGCATGATGCCCTATTGTATAATACCCCCCTCTATAATCATCAGGTAAAATCAAGTCCGTAGCATCACCTATATACGATATTAGTTCAACATTATCTTCTTCTACGTAAAACTGATAATCACCAATTTGATCAATTTTACTACCTCCTTCTTCTGTATAAACATTCTTAGCATAATGAGCAACCATACCATTGGTAAATTCTCCCAACTTTATATCTAAAGAAGACAGATTATATACTTCGCGAAGTTTTACACATTGTATGAATGCATTATCACCAATAAACATCATATCAGCAGGAATAACGATTTTTGTTAAATTATAGCAATACGAGAATGCGTAATCTTCAATAGAAGTAACACTATTAGGTAATTCTATACTATTAAGATTAGAACACGAACCAAAAGCTCCGTCTTCAATTATCCTTACTGTATTGGGCAATACATAAGTAGTCGAAACTTTTTTTGCAGGATATTTAATAAGTCTTGTTTTTTCTTTATTAAACAATATGCCATCATCTGAAGTATAGTATTGATTGTCATTTGCCACTACTATTTCCACTAAATTATAACAATCATCAAAAACCGCACTACCAATACTGGTAACGCTACCAGGTATTTCAACTTTCGCGACACTATCACATAAAGCAAAAGCTCTATTTCCTATTGTAACAATTCCATTAGGCAATCCAATACTTTTCAACGATCTACAACCTTCAAAAACATTATTACCTATTTGTGTTACGCTATTGGGAATTGTTATACTAGCAAGATTAGAACACCATTGAAAAGCGTTGTCTTTTATTGTCATTGTCCCAGCTTTAATTTCTATTGAGGTATTAGGCAACATTGCTCCCCTATACGCATACAACACTTTCCCAATATATATAATTCCTTCTTGAGTCATTTCGTCCCATTTAGTCCCTTTAAATGCATCTAGACCAATATCTGCTATATTATCAGAAAAAACTATTTCTGAAAGATTATTACAATTTTTAAAAGTTTCTCTACCAATTTTTATTACACTATTTGGGAGTGTCAACTTAACTAAATTGCCAAAGCCATAAAAAGAATAGGGTTTAATCTCTGTAACACCTTCAGGTATAATTAGCTCCGTATTTTTTGTTATACATTCACCATCAATATATAGTGATGTAGAAGCAAAAAAATCCAAAAATTCCGAATAATACGAGTCCTCACCATAATTAAAGTCAATATTACACCAATCCGCCATAGTACCTTTATAATTCACAGTACATTCAACTCCATAAAAATCAGAATGAGTAAAAGCATTTTTTTCTATGCATGTCACAGATTTTGGCAACGTTATATTAGTAAAGATATGACCTTCAAATGCAGACTCTCCAATACTATAGTTTTTTCCATAGTAAGTATCTGGAAAAACTGCAACAGAATCATTGGTAAGTTGTCCTAATAACACCACATTGTCTGCGTCTTCATAAAAAACAAAATTATCAATCAATTTTATTTTATTAGCGCCTTCTTCATTATATACATTGGTTGCATAATACGCAATATTACCATAGGTTTCAGAACCTGCCACAATGTTTAAATCTGATTGATTGTATATTTCACGAAGTTTATAACAATCTTTAAATGCGTCATCACCAATACTTACAACAGAACTTGGTAGTGTTAAAAACGTCAAACCGCTACAATAATTAAAAGCATTCGCACCTATAGTAACAACAGAATTAGGAATTTGTATTTCTTTAAGCCACCAACATTGATAAAATGCACCCTCTCCTATTGACGTTACAGTATTAGGTATTGTTACATGTTTTAAATCATTACACAAATAAAAGGCATTATCTCCAATTGCTGTTACAACATATTCTTGTTCATTATGAGTAACCTTTTCAGGTATAACAATAGTATCAACATATGATTCATAACCAGCTACTACAGAAGCTGTTTTTGCGTCTTCTGATAATTCATAAAAGACACCATCCAATTCTACTCTCTCTGCATGTATAACCTCAAAAAAGCTAAACACTACCAACAAAAAGATCAATACAACTCTAAATCTCATAAGCAATAACATAAGCCTATAGTTCCTATTGGCAATTAGTGTAACAAAACATGAAACGTGGAACTAAATGCAACCCTCATTCTTGTCGATCTTTTCAAGAATTGCGAGAACAAGATTAAAACACTACGTTTCCTATGTAAAAAACTACATCTGCAAATATAATGTTTATTCATAAAATTTCAAAATTATTAAACATTGTATTAAATAAATTTACTTATTAAAATATACGATACTACTAATACATCACCAACTCTACATACTCTGAAATAATGACCTGAGCAATAACATCCTTGGCAAATAATTTCTGATTTTGCCAAAAATATTACATTCTTGCATATAAATTATAGCGATTGATTTACGATGAGCATTAAGCACCAAGATGGAAGCAAGTTTAATAGCCAATATTTTGGAAGTACGTAAACAAGTACTTATCTTTGTAGAAATTATTTATTTAGAAGATATGAGAACAGCTAATTACACAGATTTTAGAGCAAATCTAAAGGGTTATATAGATTCTGTAATTGAAGATTGCGATACAGTAATTATTAATCGAGGTAACGACACAGGAGTGGTACTTATCTCTTTAGAAGAGTATAATTCTTTGAAGGAGACAGAATATATAATGTCATCGCCGGAAACACTTGAAGCTATACGCAAAGGAGACGATGATATTAAGAACGGCATAGGAACTAAAATAGATATAGACGATCTATGGAAATAGTTTTGCTGGAACAGGCTCAAAAAGACCGGGATTATTGGAAAGAATCGGGAAATAAAACCATAATGAACCGAATTACAGCCCTGCTGAAAGACATAGTAGAGCATCCATACACCGGTATAGGAAAACCGGAACCATTAAAATATGATTTGGCAGGGAAATGGTCAAGAAGAATAAATTCCGAACATAGACTGATATACTCAGTAAACGAAGATATTGTAACAGTTTATGTATTCGCTATGAGATACCACTATTCAAAAAAGTAACTACAACAATTATGAAAAGAGATATTTTAACAATTACTGCACTATTGGTTATGACAGTTGCAAATGCACAGGAAGAGAGAAGATTGCTGACAATGGAGGAGGCGGTTTTAGGTACGGGAATTAGAACAGAAAGCAGAAATTACAGATGGCAGGAAGAGGGTTCCACCTACACCTATTCCGATGAAAGCACCATTTACGTAATAGATGCTAAAAATGGCAAAACCATATCCGAGACAGCTATTCCAAAAGAGGAAGAACAGAAGGAAGAACCTAAGCCATACGCATATTCAGAAAAAGGGAATGTCTATTATACCGACCAAGATGGCAATGCACAAGCTATAACATCATATAATGAACCAGGAATAGTTTGCGGAGAGACAGTAAGCCGTAATGAATTCGGAATAAGCGGAGGCATATTTGTATCGCCCGACAAACGTCGCATTGCATTCTACAAAAAGGATGAAAGCAGAGTTACGCTTTTCCCGCTGCTGGATATAACCAGCCGTACCGGCACACTGCAGGAGACCAGATACCCAATGAACGGAATGACTTCTGAAATCATCACCTTAGGGGTGTTTGATACAGAGACAAAACAGACTATATGGTTAGATGTAACAGACTTTACAGAAGAGCGTTATCTTACAAATATAACCTGGAATCCTGACGGTGACAAAATTTACATACAGGTACTGGACCGCAACCAGAAGAACATGAATCTGAATGTATATAGCGCCATTGATGGCAGTTTTATACAGACTCTCTTCTCCGATTCTGACAACCGTTATATAGAGCCACAATATCCGCTCTACTTCATTGAAAGCAACCCCGAACAGTTCATATATGCTACCAATGTAAGAGATGGCTACTGGAATCTGTATCTGCACAACACAGACGGTAAACTTATTAAAAGAGTAACCCCTGTAGATGCAGATGTAGAGTACCTTACACAGAATGGCAATTACATTTACTACTATTCTGCAGAGGTTTCTCCAATAGACCGACATCTGTTCCGCACCAACATTAAGAGCGGTAAAACAGAAAGGATTACCAAAGAGAGCGGATGGCATACCTGTTCATTAAGCCCCGATGGCAAATACATTATAGACAGATATTCTGCACATAATGTTCCAAACAACATAAACATTCTGTCAGCAGACGGCAAAAAAAGCACAAATATTTTTTCTGCCCCCGACCCTACAGCTGAACTGAACTTTATCCCTATTGAGCAAGGTACAATAAAGAGTGCCGATGGCAAATACGATAACTATTACAGACTTATCAAGCCACTTGATTTTAACCCTTCAAAGAAATATCCTGTAATACTATATGTATATGGTGGTCCTCACAATCAGTTGGTTACAAACACATTCCAGTATCAGTTGCGCAGATGGGAAATGTATATGGCACAGCGCGGATATGTAGTATTTGTAATGGACAACCGAGGTACTCCAAACCGTGGTGCCGAATACGAAAAGGCTATTCACAAACAGTGCGGAAAAGCCGAAATGGAGGACCAGATAAAAGGCATGGAGTGGCTTATGGCTAACGAATGGGTAGATACAGAACGCATAGGTGTACATGGCTGGAGCTACGGTGGATTTATGACCATATCACTTATGGTTAACTACCCTGAAATATTCAAGGTAGGTGTAGCAGGCGGTCCTGTTATAGACTGGAAATGGTACGAAGTGATGTACGGTGAACGCTATATGGAGACAGAAGCTACAAACAAAGAGGGATTTGAACAGACCAGCCTGATACCAAGAGCCAAAGATCTGAAGGGTAAACTGCTGATATGCCAAGGGGCTATAGACGATGTAGTTTTGTGGCAGCACAGCCTGAGTTTTGTAGAGGCTTGTATAAAAGAGGGTGTACAATTAGACTATTTCCCCTATCCTACCCATCTGCATAATGTTACAGGCAAAGATAGAATACATTTGATGAATAAAGTAACCGATTACTTTAATGATTGGTTAAAGTAGTTTGGAAATACCCCTTAAAGTAGTTATGGTAAAATCGGGCGAACAGGTAGCGGAAACAGATTCATCTTCCCACTGTTCGCCTTTTAACCAAATAGTTTTACAGCCCACCTCCATGGCAGGAAGAATATCTTTGCTTAATGAATCGCCTATCATAACAGCGTCTGCAGGCAACACACCTAATCTGTTAACGGCCAGACGGAATATATCGGGATTAGGTTTTCTAACTCCTTCTACTGCCGATTCTACAATACCGGCAAAATAGCGGTCAATGCCAAATTCTTTTAGAACTGAATTCATATTGCCATAAAAATTGGTTACCAGTACCAAAGGACAACATTCAGACATAGACTCCAATTCAGGACGCGCCACCTTATTTATATTAGTTGTTACAACAGCATAACAACTATCCAATATTTGTTTACTCTGTACTTCTGTAACCGAGCAACCATTTTCTCTTAAAAAATCTGTTTGAAGAGAAAGTTTGGTTTCTAATGTTTTGTAGAATGTAAATTGAGGATTGATAATAGGATTTTTACCTAAAGTACGTTCTGCATAGACGTATGCCTGTCGCAGCAGAGCATCTTCTATAGCAGGAGCGACACAGGAATATGCCTGTTTGAACACCTTATACCAATGTCTTCCATCGGTATCTATAGTACCGCCAAAATCAATCAATACTCCTTTCATCAGCAGATACCTTTTTATTAGCAACCTTCATCAACAATACACCTATTACAATCCATATAGCCTCTCTCATTCTTGTCACCAACGATGTATATAAACCGTATGACCCTGGCATAGACATTCCTCCTGTAGCAAGTGCCATACCACCTTCGCGAGCGCCTAACTGCATAGGCATAAAGAACATAAGATTACTAAACAAAGAAGAGAATGCCACCAGCATAACACTATCAAAATAGGTAACATCAGGCATTAGCACCTTTATTATAATCCAATATTCTATACAGCCTACAAATCTGGCTATATACTCCAAAAGCAACGACTTCCAGAACGCAACCTTTCTATTACAGCGCAATTCACCTATCTGTTCATCAATTTTTTGTAGTGACTCCGTATGTTTTTCACTAAAGTTTACTGCCCATTTTTTTGCAAAAGGCAGTCTCTTTACAAATCCCAGTACACTGACTACAAAACCATGCTTAAAACCTTTCAAAAACAGATTGATAAGCAGTAAAAAGACAAATGCCACTATTGCCATAACCAACCCACCCCACAGATTCAGTTCATATCTGTCCATTCCTGCAAAATGCAGTACTACATAAATAATAATAGCTGTCAGCCAAAAACAGAAATGAGAAAAGATATGCATCATCACATATAGAATCACAGACGATGTAGCCTTTTTATTTCCTACGTATGGTGATAATGCCATAATACGATATGGTTCGCCTCCCATCAGACCCAGCGGAGTTGCATAATTTAAGGCAAAACCTGCTATTGTCATCTTAAGAACCTGCAAGAAAGGCACTTTTGGAGTCTTTCCATCTTTTATGATAGCATTCCATGAACAGGCATTAAGCAGATAGATAAAGAGCCATAAAAGCACTATTAACGGGAACAATATACCCATCTTGGAAAGCATATTGCCTATCACCTGCCAGTCGGTATCAAAGGTAAAAGCCATAAAGATTATGGCAACAATACCGAATGCAAAGAATATATTATTCCATTTTTTACTCATTCACTATCTCTTTTCTCATTGATTCACATACACTTTCGTGAGTAAATTTCATATAGAAATATATCACATTAAGCACTGTCAGTTCAAACAAGAAATATATCCAAGGCATATCTGCAATCAGCGATGCAAACAACACTGCCGCTCTTGTATTGAACGTAAGAATATTGGTCCATTTGAGCAGATGAAATGTCCTTTTACAAAATTCATCTGAGATATTCTGCGGAACATCATTACCATATTTATGCTCCAGTGCCTGCATAAATTTCTGAAAATTTGGAGTACAACGCTCCTGACGTATAGTGTAACGCTGATAAAAGAAAAGCCATATTTTCCAGAACCATTTGCGCCATGGTGTGGAACGTTGTTCCGCACTCAGTTCCCTGCTATTGTTCAATTCCGATTTATCCTTCTTGAACATCAGATAGATATTTCTGTAATAGTCGGCCAGTCCGGTCTGGTCCTTATGGCTGATAATACCTGAAAAGAACATAAGGATCCATATCCAGATGCCCCAGTTTGCATCTATTCCGAAAGGCATCTGCTGGGGCATCATTCGCAGACCTATGCAAAAATAGATGGTAAAGAACCAGATGTCACCGGCAAAACCGTCCAGTAATCGTCCCCACAAGGTCTTCTTACCTGTCATACGTGCCAGTTGACCATCTGCACTATCCAATGTATTTGCCACTATCAGTACAAATATTCCCAGTATATTCCAATCTAAAGTGGTATGATAAAAACAGAATGCCGAAAAGACTCCAAGCACTATTGACACTATGGTAATAATATTGGGATGTATTCCCAGTTTGTCGAATAACAACGCCCAGGCATATCCTATAGGTCTGTTAAACTTAATATCGAACCACTCTTCTGTATCTTTCGATTTATACGTAGCCTCTATGGATCTATTATTTTCACTCATATTATATCCTGTTCAAAATAAGTTCTGCTATCAGTTTTGCGGCTTTATCCTGGCAACAGCCAAAACTTGGCCAGTCATTAAAATCAACCAGATACAGGGTTCCCTCTTCAGTAACAATCAGATCGCCACCATAGACATCTGCTTCCAACATCTCTGCACTCTCTTCTGCTATAGTGGAAACTCTCTCAATGTCTGCATCCGGAATTTTGTCATTACACTGTTGTAAATTCCCAAATTTATCAGCACCGGTCGGATAGTAACTTCCAACTATGCCATAGCCACGCACACCATAAAATTTCAGTAGTTTACCGGAAACATGCTTCTGCAGAATGCAATTCTTTATACCTCTTTCCTGCATTTGTGCAACTATCATTGAAGCCTCTTCTGAATTCTGAGCCAAGCATACATCATCTTTACCAATAGAGTGTGAATCGCCGCGTTTTACCCAGCATGGAAAGATATTCCATTCCGCAGGTACTCCGTTTGTTGTTTCCAAACATACACTTGCAGGTAAAAAAGGCCTGTTTCCCAACAGCTTTATTTGCTCTGTTCTGCCACAGTTTCTTACTGCACTTACACTATTTATAATGGGAATATCCAGTCTGGACAACTCGTTCAGAACATCTTCTGATCTTGCCATCTGAAATATGGCATCTATATGAATTTCAGTAGGAAAGGTTTCTGAATTGACAAATTCCTCTGGAATACGAACCACATCCACCCCCTGATTTTCCAGTAACATGGATACCTTTTCAAATATCACAGCATCTGCACTTTCGCGACCGGGAGAATACTGTTTGGAACGACTTATACCTACTACTGTCATAGCTCCTCACTTATAAGAATTTCAGCCTTTGCCACATCTTCCAAATGGTCAACATCAATTACTTTCCCTATATCGAAAGCTTTTACTCTCATACCATTCAGAACCAGTTGACGTTGAAACGCTCGCATTCTGGAGAGACCGTTTTCTATACACTCTTTCAGAACATCCAGACATTTGTCAGTCAGACAGTATATTCCTGCAGAAACATATCGACAATCACCCTGCATATCGTAATAGCCGGTAATGTTCATTTCATTATCCGTCTGTACATACAAAGGCTTTTCATCATCTATATACGATGTTACAGCCATTAAAGCATCTACATTGTCGCTGTTCCTGAATTCTTCTATATACGCTTTAAATCTGGCTGTACTGAATACTGTATCTACGGTTGACAGACAGAATTTCTCTGAATCCAGCAATTCTGACAATTCATAAAAACTGTGCATAGAACTTGGCGTATTCCTGACACAAATATCCAGATTGTATTTACCGGCAAGTTCCTGTAATCTTTGAAAAACTGATCTGTTATCCTGATTTACAATTATAGCTATCTTATCTGCACCGCATTCCGTATAGATTGACAACAAGCGTTCAACCATTGAGACTCCCAAAAGAGGCACCAATGGTTTGGGAAGAGTGACACCTTCGTATGCCAGTCTGTTTCCCTTTCCTGCTGCTATAATTGCAAACTGCATTTATCTGCTTTATGCTTCGTCAGAAGTATCCAGTTTCAGTTTGTCGCTGTCATCACGACGGTCAAAGAACTGCTTCTTCAACGGGTTTCTGCTTATCTGATACTCTATTGCTCTGCGTTTAAAAATATCAAGTGCTACGAATATTGCCTGACGTAGTGAATTTTCGTCTGCAACACCTTTGCCTGCTAAATCGTATGCTGTACCATGGTCCGGCGAAGTACGTACCACAGGAAGACCTGCAGTAAAATTCACACCGCTGTCCATAGCGATTGTTTTCAATGGTATAAGTCCCTGATCATGATACATTGCAAGCACTGCATCAAACTTACGATAATCGCCACTGCCAAAGAATCCATCAGCCGAGAAAGGACCAAAACAGTGGATATTATTTGCAGTCATATCCTCTATTGCAGGTATTATAACATCCTGTTCTTCACTGCCTAACAGACCATTATCGCCTGCATGCGGATTCAGGGCCAATACTGCAATCTTTGGTATCTCAACTCCAAAGTCATATTTTAATGAATTGTTCAGTTGCTGAATTTTTTCAGACACCAGTTCCTTTGTTATGAGTGATGCCACTTTTGCTATAGGCTCGTGTATTGTAACCAGTGCCACTTTAAGCGCATCGTTCATAAGGATCATCAATGGATTGTTACCCTCTCCCAGTTTTGCCGCAATATACTCTGTATGGCCAGGGAAATTAAACGCATCAGAATGAATACTGTTCTTGTTGATAGGAGCTGTTACAAGCACATCAATCATGCCATCCTTGTACTCCTGTACAGCTCTTTCAAGAGCCTGAAATGCTGCCTTGCCACTCTCTTCAGTTGGAATTCCAAAATCCACCTTTACCTCTTCTGCATTGCAATTCACCAGGTTCAACCTTCCCGGCATAGCCATATCGGCATTGTCAATCACATTGAAATTTGTCTGTGAGCCCACCACTTTACGGTGATATGTTGCTATTTTAGGCGATCCATAAAGTACCGGTGTACAGAAATCAAACATTTCAGGATCTGAAAAGACCTTCAAAATAATTTCATAACCTATACCGTTTACATCGCCCTGTGTAATACCTACTCTGATATTGTTGTTCATAATTCTGTATATTATTCTGGAACAATTGTTACCTCTTCTATTCCGTAGCTAAACTTAGCCACCTCTTTCTCTTCGGGGAGAGTCAGAGTATATAGAGCCGCCTCCATTCTACGCATCAGATTTCTCTTACTATCGCCTGGTGCATATACAAAGGCCTCTACAACAATCACTTTCTGATTCTTTTCATCAACCCTCGATATTGATACAAACGGGCCACCCATGTCGTAGTTTTCCATCTCCCAAAGTCCACGCGCAATCTGTGCATATTCACCTCTAACCTCTGAATCTTTTACAGAAACAAAGCTATGCGCTGTCGTCATATACTGGTTCTTGTTTGGACCCGGGATATGCCTCTTCATTACAGAGTCGCGCTTTGCAAAGAAATACTCTTTTGTAAATGTATTCACATCGGTATATGGATATGAATAGATTACAAAGTTCATATCCTTTTCTCCCTTATTGGTAGCTGCCCAGAAGAAATTCTTTGCAGTCTTGGTCTTGCCAAGTTCCTGTGGAACCCATACTTCACAATCAAAGATAGAATCAACTCTTTGCGCAACAAACATATTGCGTTTCTTCTTCAGAAGCTCTATTTCTCTGTTCATTTCGGCCTTTGTAAAGAAATCTATAATGGTATTTCCGTTTTCTGTTACAAATTCCTTGAACTGCTTGGCATCTTTGGCCTGAATTGTCATCACCATCTGTGGCGACGCATACACATCCCTTGAAAACTTTATCTTTCCCTGAGAATAGATGCCATCAACATTTACTAAGATGATATTTCTGCAATAGCGCAAAGTTCTGTGAAAATCGTTTACACTAACCTTTGAAATGCTGAACGAAGGTTCAGACTGAGGCAGACCTGGAACATCGCTTTCAAGGACCTCCCTTAAAGCTTCGTATACACCATTACCAAAATCTTCGCCATCGGCTACCACCAATACTTCGTATGGAATACCTGATGATGCAGGTGTTAATATAGTCCTGTTGGAAACCGACCTGCTAATTTTCTTGCCATTTTTCTCTTTACTTTCCGAACATCCTATCATCAGGAAAGTCAAGGCTGACGCCATCAATAAACACAATAACTTGCTAATTTTCATAATAATCAATATTTTAATGTTGTTTAATAGTACTCAACATACCACATGCAGCCCAGATATCTTCTCCACGAGATGCTCTGATAGTTGCAAACACCCCATGCTGGGTAAGATAATCCCTGAACTTTACCATTTCGTCTTCTGATACAGGAGACAACGGGCTATCCGGTATTGCATGAAAACGAATAAGATTCATTCTGCAACTGAAACCCTGTAAAAGGGAAATTAACTCCTTAGCATCTGCTATAGAATCGTTAACTCCTTTAAAAAGAGTATATTCGAACGAGAGTCTGCGCTGATGGGCAAAATCGTATCTGCGAAGAATTTCCAGCATCTCTGTCATTGAAAAAGCCTTTTCGGCAGGAATCAGCTGGCGTCTCTTTTCAGGATTTGGGGCATGCAGACTGATTGCGATATGACATTCGCACTCTTCCACCAGACGCTTCAGTTCACGCCTTAAACCTACAGTTGAAATTGTAATACGCTTCGGGCTCCAGGCCAGTCCCCACTGGGAGGTCAGTATTTCTGTTACTGCCAATACATTCTGCAGGTTATCCAGAGGTTCACCCATACCCATAAACACCACATTGGTCAGAGCCTGATACTGTTCTTCCGGCAGCGATATAATCTGGTTTATTATTTCACCCGCTGTCAGACTGGCTGTGTATTGCTGACGGCCTGTCATACAGAATACGCATCCCATCTTACATCCCACCTGTGATGATATACAAAGTGTAGCTCTGTCACGGTCAGGTATAAAAACAGCCTCTACAAAACGGTCATTTGCCACTTTGAAGAGATGCTTTACGGTACCATCCACAGATGCCACCGATTCAGCCGGACCGGATTTTACTATAGCATACTTTTCTGATAACGCCTGTCTGAACTTTAGCGATATATTTGTCATTCCATCAATGGAATCCACCCTCTTTACATAGAGCCAGTCTGCCATCTGTTTAGCTGTAAACAGAGGCATACCCAGTTCCACCGTTACTTCCTGTAACTGAGAGAGAGTAAGTCCCACCAAATTTATTTTATTCTGTTCCATTTTTATCTATAACTGATAATTCTGCGAAGATACTAAATATTTTTGACTATCTTCGCAACTATTATGGTACAGTTTATCAATATTCCACTTTACGGCACTTCCACTGCCGAGCTACGCAATATTTTCAAGAATAATTGTGACGATTTCCTATTTCTGAACATTGGCGAAAAGCAGATTAGTTTGGAAGGCGATGCTCAGAAAAAATTTATAAACAGGGCTATAGAGAGCGGCGCAGCCATAGTCTATTCTGACCACTGCAAAGAGTCAGAAGGGAAGATCATTCCCAACCCTGTCATCGACATTCAGACAGGCAGCGTCAGAGACGATTTTGATTTCGGCTCCATAGTGTGCATATCACCACAGGCAATGAAAGATTATCTTTCAACCTGCCAGAAGGAGTACTTTATAGGAGGATTCTACCAGTTCAGGCTTTTTGCACAGCGCAACTTCCCTATTGTACGCATTGCCGAAATGTTATATACAGTAAAAGAAACAGACAATCGCACATCAGGACAAAAACAGTTTGACTATGTCAATCCAAGAAACAGAGACAGTCAGATAGAGATGGAACAGATCTGTACTGAGCATCTGATGGCTATTGGAGCATACCTAACACCAGACTGTTTTAAAAAGGTTGATTTCAGTAATAGTTATAATATTGAAGCATCTGTTATTATTCCTGTTAAAAACAGGGAAAGAACCATTGCAGATGCCATAAATTCCGTACTGAAACAACAAACCGGTTTTCCATTCAATCTGATTATAGTTGACAACCATTCCACAGACAACACCACTGAAATAATAGACTCCTTTTCAAACGACAGCAGGGTTATACATATTATACCAGAGCAGGAGAATCTGGGCATTGGAGGTTGCTGGGACTTAGCTGTTCGCCATCCGGAGTGCGGTAAATTTGCCATACAACTGGACAGCGACGATATCTATAGCGGCCCAGACACTATACAGAAGATTGTAGAGAAATTCCATACAGAGCAGTGCGCCATGGTTATAGGCAGTTACAGAATCTGCAATTTTGCGCTGGAAACACTGCCACCAGGCATTATTGACCACAGAGAATGGACAGACGAAAACGGTCCGAACAATGCGCTTAGAATAAATGGTCTGGGTGCCCCGCGTGCATTCTACACACCTGTTATTCGGGAGATTGGATTTCCGAATGTCAGTTATGGCGAAGATTATGCCGTAGGAATAGCCATTTCAAGAAGATACAAGATTGGACGTATCTACGATGAATTATATCTGTGCCGCCGTTGGGAAGGTAACAGCGATTCATCACTCAGTCAGGAAAAAATAAACGCCAACAACCTGTATAAAGACAGTTTAAGAACTGCTGAAATAGAAAAAAGAATAGGATATGAAACAGACAATTGCCAATCTTGATAAATGTCTTGAAAGCCAGCTTGCTGCTTGGCCAAAGGCCGAACAGGCATTCAAAAATTTAAGCACGGTAAAAACCCGCACCATATCTTCTTCCGGATTGAAATTGCAGTTCAATCCAAGCAGAATTGTATCAACTGCTGCCAATATCAGCAGGGAGGGAATAGAGAAGAGAGCCTGTTTCCTATGCAGGGATACAAGACCTGCAGAACAGCAGGTATTTCCATTGGAAGATGGCTATGAACTTCTGGTAAACCCATACCCTATTCTGAAAGAGCATTTCACCGTAGTAAGTACAAAACATCAGCCACAATCCATCAGAGAGAGCATTGACATTTTCCTTAAGATTGCATCTAATCTGGAACCCGGATATGTAGTATTCTACAACGGACCACGCAGCGGAGCTTCGGCACCGGACCACCTGCACCTTCAAATAGGCAGCAACGATGGCATTCCGCTGATAGACAAGATTTGCAACAATCAATGGAACAGCAACAGTAATATAAGTACCATATCCCCCTTTGGTTTTCCGGTAAAAGTGATAAAAGGCGACAACAAAGAGGATATTCTCTCTGTTATAGACTCCATTCCGATTATTGACGGAGAATATGAGCCTAGAATGAATATCATAGCCTGCAACCACCAGGGAACAGTTTATACAGCCATCATAAAACGCGGCAAGCATCGTCCAAACTGCTATTATGCAGATGGAGCAGAAAAGAGACTGGTAAGCCCGGGTACTTTAGACATGTGCGGATTGATTATCACTCCACGCGAAGACGATTTCAACAATCTGACAGAAAGGGAGATACTTGACATCTACAGAGAAGTTACTCCGGTTCAGCCACTTTTGAAGGTAGGAATTATAAATGCTGAACAAATAGACTTCTCACTGAACGGGCTTTTCACTGATGGCAAACAGTGTTATAGCGGAGAACAGAGCGTCACTATTGCAGAAAACAAGATTCTCTGGCAAGGAAACAGGATAGATACACTCTCGTTAAAACCACTACAATCCGACAACACATTTACACTTCACAATGTAACTATAGGGATAGGATTCCATTGGGAACGTAAAGAGGAGCAGCAGTTCTCCGGTGAATTGTCATTTAAAACAGAAAACAATAAAATATGGGCAATAAACGGTATTTCGGTAGAAGAGTATCTTGTAAGTGTAATTTCATCAGAAATGAAGCCATCTGCATCAGCTGAATTTCTGAAGGCCCACGCAGTTATTTCAAGGAGCTGGGTAATATCACAATGCCGCTCAAGCAGGTATAATCTACCTGAATCCGCCAGTCTCTGTAAACATTCCGAAGGCTCTGATTCTGACAGGATAATAAAATGGTATGATCACGAACAGCACACACTGTTTGATGTATGCGCAGATGACCATTGCCAGCGTTATCAGGGAAGGAGCAGGGTCATCAATTCAGCAGCAGCAAAGGCGATACAAGAGACATTCAGCGAAATTATCACATACAACGGATATCTGTGCGATGCACGTTTTAGCAAATGTTGCGGAGGAGTAACTGAAGAGTTTGAAAGTTGCTGGCAGGATACGCACCATCCATATCTGACTGTATTGAAAGACAACCGAAACAGTGGAAACATTCCCGATTTACGAAACGAAGAGAATGCAAAAGAGTGGATTTTAAGCGCACCAAAATCGTTCTGTGGAAGTACAATCAGCAAAACATTGCAGAAATCGCTCAACGGTTACGATCTTGAAACGCCCGATTTTTACAGATGGCGGGTTGAATATACCGTTTCAGAACTAACAGAACTATTCCAAAGAAAATCAGGATTAGACATAGGTACCATAACAGACCTGAAGCCACTGAAACGAGGGGGATCCGGCAGAATAATAGAACTTGAAGTTACAGGAAGCAGGAGAAGCATTGTTATTGGCAAGGAGCTGGAGATAAGAAGAGTATTATCAGAAAGCCACCTGTACAGCAGTGCTTTTGTAGTCAGCAAAGAGTATGACAGCCAGGGCAATATCAGTAAAATAGTACTCAATGGTGCAGGCTGGGGACACGGCGTAGGATTATGTCAGATAGGAGCTGCCACAATGGGAGATTTGGGATACAGTTACAAAGATATTTTGCAGCACTATTATCCGGGAACAGAACTGAAAAGATGTTATTGATAGAACTGCGCAACAATATCAGCAGCCTTGGATAGCATCTCCGGTTTTCCGGCATCAACCCAACCGGAAGGATTGAGATCTTCTACTGCACTTATCTTTAATCTATTGGCATAATCGATATAGAAACCGGTTATGCCAAATTTATCTTCTGCCACTTCATCTAGACATCTCCTTACAGACTGTGACACAACATGAATACCCTGGAAAGCATACGGCTTACACTGTGTATAATCAAAATCGGCAAATGCTGAACGCGTTTTTCCATCGGCAGAATTACGCCAGCCTGTCAGATTTCGGAGACCATCAAAATATAGTTTTCGTGCTGTATCCCTGTCAGCAACCACCATTGTAACATCAGACTTACCTGACAGATGGCTGTTATAGAGTTCTTTCAAATTGACAGAAGAGAAGATATCAACATTATGCACCAGCACAGGATTATCATTGTCAAACAGTTGCAAGGCCTTTCTCAATCCGCCACCTGTATCCAGCAAAAAATCTGTTTCGTCAGATATGCGAATATCCATTCCGAATGCTCCGTTCCTGTCTATGAAATCCACAATCTTATCTGCAAAATGATGTACATTCACAACTACTGTATTCACACCTGCTCTTTTCAGATGCAACAACTGATGTTCAAGCATTGGTTTTCCCGCAACATGAACAAGTGCCTTGGGGGTATCACCTGTATATGCGCCTAAACGAGTACCTAAACCGGCTGCAAAAATCAGTGCATTCATAATATTTCAGTATATCCCAGTTCTCTATGAATCAATTCAACACGCACCTTATCGCCAAAAATTCCATGCAGATATTCCGCGGTATGCTGAGCAGAATAGACTGATCTGTGACGGCCTCCCGTACAGCCGAATGAGATCATCAGATTTGTAAAACCACGTTTCAGATACTTCTCCACTGCAGGTTCAACTATTCCATATACATTTTGCAGGAATTTCTGAATTTCGCCCCGCTCTTCAAGGAAATCAATTACAGGTTTATCCACGCCATACAGCTGCTTGTATTCATCATACAAACCGGGATTATGCATATAGCGACAGTCAAACACAAAACCACCGCCATTGCCGGATTCATCCTGCGGGATTCCCTTCCTGTATGAAAAACTCTGCACCTTTACCGTAAGTTTATCATTGGGCGATTCAGTTTCAGCAAAACGTGGAAGATCCACCAGCTGCTGCAACAACTTTTTCAGGTATGGATACTCCACCATCGGATTCTGCAGCAATTTACGCAGATTGACCATCGCTGCCGGAATACTTTGAATAAACTGTGCCTTATGCTCAAAATATCCACGGAATCCATAAGCGCCAAGCACCTGAAGTGTTCTGAAAAGTACAAAATGGGAAAGTCTCTTCAGGAATCTCTCCCTGTCTGTAACTCTGTATTTCTGCACAGCCTGAAGATACACATCAACCAGATGATTACGCAATTCGTCAGGATACGATGCTCTTGCCTGCCACAGAAATGAAGCCACATCGTATTCCACAGGGCCTTTCCTGCCACCCTGATAATCTATAAACCAGGGAGCGCCATCTTTTATCATTACGTTGCGTGACTGAAAATCCCTGTACATGAACGTATTACCAAAATCTTCAGAATTTTCCAGCAATATAGCTGTAAGGGAATCAAAATCGTCCTCCAGTTCCGATTCATTAAACTCTATACCGACAGCCTTAAAGAAACAGTATTTAAAATAGTTCAGATCCCATTTTATCATTCTTAAATCGAACGATTCCGACGGATAGCATCTGGAAAAATCCAGACCGTCCGCACCCTTAAACTGCAAGTCGGGCAGTGTTCTCATCACTGTTTCAAGAATCCCGACTGACTCTTCGGAATAGAAACCACTCTTTCTGTCGGCAGACAACAAATCATACAGAGATATATCTCCCAGATCTTCTATAATGTAACACAGACCATCTTCAGATACTGCCAGAAGTTCCGGCACAGCAAGATTCTGTTTCCTAAAGTGTTTGCTAATCTCAAAATAGGCCATATTCTCCTGTTCGGAGGTACCTTCAACGCCCACCAAAGTGAGTCCTGACTCTGCAAAAAGCCTGTAATACATCCTATTTGAACCGGCCGGAGTAAGTTGAACAGACTTTACAGCCGCAGCTCCGGTTACCTTAAAAAACAAATCCTTGATTCTGTTATTCATCTTATTTATGTTTGGGATTTCAAAAATAGTGATTTTTATGCAGTGATATACAATTGAATTAACTAAATTTGCAGAATATGGACAACAAACGATCACCCTGGAGCTGGATACCTACCCTTTACTTTGCTGAAGGGTTCCCATACGTGCTGATAGTTACAGTCTCTGTAATTATGTTCAAAAAATTAGGAGTAAGCAACAGCGATGTAACACTATACACCGGCTGGTTATATCTACCCTGGGTAATCAAACCACTCTGGAGTCCATTTGTAGATCTTCTGAAGACCAAGCGCTGGTGGGTTCTGATAACACAAGCCACATTAGGCGCCGGACTGGCAGGAATAGCATTTACAATCCCCACCAACAACTTTTTACAATGGACATTGGCAATCTTTTGGTTGCTGGCCTTCAGTTCCGCCACTCACGACATAGCTGCAGACGGCTTGTACATGCTTGGACTAAGCGAAGGCGATCAGTCGCTGTTTGTCGGTATAAGAAACACCTTCTACAGAATAGCCAGTATTGCGGGTCAGGGAGGTTTGCTTATGGTGGCTGGTATTCTGGAAAAGAGCACCGGAACAGTACGTACGGCATGGAGTCTTACATTTCTGATAGCAGCAGCCGTAATGATTCTGCTGGCTGTGTATCACACAAAAAAGTTACCAAAACCATCCACTGACATACAGAGCAATGTATCTGCCGGTTCTCTGCTTAAAGGCTTCATCACAACATTCAGAACATATTTCAGCAAACCAGGTATAATAACAGCTGTGCTTTTTATACTCCTGTACAGATTCCCGGAAGCCCAGCTTACCAAAATCTGTCCTCTGTTCCTTATAGATCCCGTCAGCGAGGGCGGTTTAGGTTTATCAACTGAACAGATTGGATTTGCCCAGGGCACACTGGGAGTTATAGGACTGCTTTTGGGAGGTATATTAGGAGGTGCTGCCATATCTGCAAAAGGGCTGAAAAAATGTCTATGGCCTATGGTTCTGGCCATTTCAGTACCAGACCTTGTTTATGTATATCTCAGTTACTTTCCAACAGGCAATATGTTTATGGTAAGTAGCTGCATATTCATTGAGCAGTTAGGATACGGGTTCGGTTATACAGCTTACACATTGTTCCTAATCTATTTTGCAAAAGGTGAGCAGCAGACATCGCACTACGCCATCAGCACAGGAATAATGGCCCTTGGTATGATGTTGCCGGGTATGATTTCAGGAACATTGCAGGAATTAATGGGATACAAGATGTTCTTTGTATGGATAATTCTATGTTGCAGTATAACATTCATTGTATCTGCATTCATAAAATTTGAACCTGATTTTGGAAAAAGAGTTAAAGATTAGAAATTTACATATATGATACTTATTGCAGATAGCGGTTCAACAAAAACAGACTGGTGTATTTGTGATGACAAAAGAGAGTACACTATTGTCAATACACAGGGCATAAACCCTTATCATCAGAGCGTGGAGAATATCAAGGAGATTATATGCAACGAATTTCTGACACGCATGACAGACTTCAGTCTTACTTCTGTTTCACATATTTATTACTATGGTGCAGGCTGCGCAACTAAAGCAAAATGCGACATCATAAAAGAGATACTTGCAGAGCACTTTACCACTGCAGAGATATATGTTGCAAGCGATCTTTTGGGAGCAGCACGAGCACTATGCAATAATCATGAAGGAATAGCATGCGTAATGGGCACCGGCTCCAACTCATGTCTATACGACGGTAAAAACATAATAGACAACATCCCGTCATTAGGTTACATCCTTGGAGACGAAGGCAGTAGTGTAGCATTGGGACGTCGTCTGCTAAGCGACTGCTTAAAAAGACAGCTGCCACAAACTGTCATTGATGAATTCCTTGCAGAATACAATCTGACCATGGAAATCATTCTCGACAATGTTTACAAGCAACCATTAGCAAACAGATATATGGCGCAATTTACACCATTCCTATCAAAGCACAGAGACATACCGCAAATTCACGAAATGATAATCAGTTGTTTTACTGACTTCTTCAAACGAAATGTAATTGCTTACCACAAGCCATGGTTACCTGTTCATTTTATAGGCTCCATTGCTGTAGCTTTTTCAGAAGAGCTTGCAGAAACTGCACAATCATTAGGTATGAGAGCAGGCGAATTCATACAGAGCCCTATGACAGGACTTTTAAATTATCATTACAACCAATTTAACCAATAGAAACCACACCTATATTAAAAGAATAGAGTCATATACTATCAAATATATAAAAAAATGAGAAAACTACTGACATACATACTATTACTCACCATAACATTTGCAAGAACAATTGCAGCCAACACTCTGGAAACAGAGCTAATGCGATATGCAGGTAATATTCACCAATTCAACTCAATATACCCACAGGAAAAGGTATATCTGCAATTCGATAATACTTCATATTATACAGGCGAAACAATCTGGTTCAAAGCTTTTGTTGTGGAGGCAACCACACTTAACAGAGCCCCGAGTCAGGTATTGTATGTAGATCTGATTTCTCCGGGAGGAGTAGTACTGCAACAGGAAAAGCTCAAAATAGTAGCAGGACAGGCCGATGGTTCTTTTCCACTGGTCGATATATCAACATCACAAGTACGCAGCATGCGTGGCGTAACAAACTACCCAAGCGGATTCTACGAAATAAGAGCATACACCAACAACATGCTGAATTTCAAGAACGAGATTGTATTCTCAAGAGTCTTTGCGGTTTACGAACAGCCCAGCAAAGAGGGAGAATACTACTCTGAGAAGCCAATCATAAAGCAGATAATAACAAACGTTGAACAATACAGACCTGAGACAAAGAAGCTGGACAATATCAATGTTACATTCTACCCGGAAGGTGGACACCTTATAGCCGGCAAACCTTGTCGCATAGCTTTCAAAGCGACAGATGCATCCGGTTTTGGAACATCTGTTTCCGGACAGGTAGAAAATACCGATATCAAATTCAGCACACTGCATAATGGTATGGGTAGTTTCACATTCACACCTACCACAACCAGAAACAGTGTAACCATAACAACTGACGATGGTTCTACAAAACGTTTTACACTTCCGGACGCAGAACCTATGGGTGTCTCTTTGTCAACTACAACAGACAGTACTATCAATCTGAGCATAGGTTGCACAGATCATTTTATTGGCGAAACATTAGGAGTAACTCTAACATGCAGAGGCGAAATAATGGATTTTTTCACCATCAACATAACCAAGGAGAATATAACTAAAAAAATAGCTACCAAGGGTATTCCTGAAGGTGTATGCAGAATTACCATATTTGACAGAGCAGGCAGAATATACGCAACACGTTTTATATACAACCACAGTCAGATTGCTGCCCCGCAAATATCAATAACTCCGGACAAGACCAAATACAACAGTTTTGATCCTATAAAGCTCAATGTTTTACTACTGGACGGCAACGGCAAACCTTTCAAGGACCGTTTCTGTATATCAGTAAGAGACCAGCGCGGATTCAGCAATCTCTACACTGATGACATTAAGACATCACTCTTATTATCGTCCGATCTGAAAGGACTGGTAGAGAGTCCTGAATACTACTTTGAATCAAAAGACAGTGCTCATACTGCAGCACTTGATCTGCTTATGATGGTGCAGGGTTGGGAAAGATACGACTGGCGAACTATGGCCGGTATTGAACCATTTGTAGCAAAGCACCGTATTGAAACAGGGTTAACCCTTAATGGATGGGTGCTTAACCCATCAGGAAAGAAACCTCTGGAAGGAGCGATGGTCCATGCTGCTATTGTACCGGAAAATCGTGATGATCTGGAGCGTTACACATACACTACAGATTCAACCGGATACTTCGGATTCGATATAGGAGTAGATTTCTACAACACTGCCAAACTGACCATCTACGCTGATACAGAGCGGGAAAAGTTGGTAGGCACAAGCGCCAGACTGCTGTTTGAGCGTTCACTTACGCCAGAACTGAAAGAATATCTGCCAGGTGAAACCATATTCTCTACCACACAGAGAAACAATGAGATAAAGAAAGTCGGAAGGGAAAAGATTTCCGAAACAGAAGAGGAGAAACATTATCCCACTATTATCAAAGAGAGCGAAGGCTATCTGCTTCCAGATGTCAATATAGAGAGCCAGCGCAAATACATTGATTACTATACCTTTAAAGCATTCGATGTAACAAAGGATGTTGAGATAGAGCTGGATAAGGCAGAACATTCCACAGACGTATTTGGTTACCTGCTTGACAAAGGATACCAGATTTTCTACACAGAATCTGATTCTGCCGACACGGTATTTGTAGATGGTTATCCCGCATTCTTCTACGTACATAACGACAAAAAATATCTGTATCAGGGCAAGTACGAGACCCCGCTATATATAGATACCAAAGACCTTAAAGGCGTTATCGTTTACGACAGAGTTGTAACATTGGGCGAAGCATACACATTGTGCCCGCTGTATCAGGACTATCAGCGCAAAACCCAGTTTATTCCACCAAGCTACGATTATCTGCAACAGAGGGTAAGACTGGTAGATATCTACGTAAAGGAAGATCATGAACTGAACAGCAGGAAAGAGATAATCAATATAGGAAAGCGTGTATCCACTGTAACAGGATATTCAGAGCCTTATTCATTCTATAGCCCGGAATATCCAAACGGACCAATATTGGGTGATGTAGATTATCGACGTACATTGTACTGGAATCCGAATGTTATTACAAATGCAAATGGTCAGGCTACAGTTGAACTGTACAACAACTCCATAACAGGTAGTTTCAGTATATCTGCTGCCGGCATCACAGCTGGCGGACAGCCCTACTCTTTCGAAGAAGATTTCTAAGCTAATTATTTGGTTTATTGCACTAAAAGCGTTACCTTTGCGCCCGCTAACACAAATACGTGTTGGCAGGTGATTACAACATATTGTCTAACTTTATCTTAGTTTTAAAATTTAAAATGGAGAATTTTAAGAATGTAGCTCCCTTAGCAGATTTCGATTGGGAAGCTTATGAAAGCGGTAACATTGCTACCGGTAAAACAAAAGAGGAACAGGAACAGGCTTATGACAGCACTTTGAACAAGGTTGCTGACAACGAAGTTGTAAACGGTACTGTTATCTCTATCAACAAACGTGAGGTTATTGTAAACATCGGTTACAAATCTGACGGTATTATTCCAATCAGCGAGTTCCGTTATAATCCTGAACTTAAAGTTGGTGACGAAGTTGAGGTTTATATCGAGAACACAGAAAACAAAAAGGGACAGTTACTTCTGTCACATAAGAGAGCTCGCGCATCACGTTCATGGGATCGCGTAAACGAAGCTCTTGCATCACAGGAAATCATCAAGGGTTACATCAAGTGCCGCACAAAGGGTGGTATGATTGTAGATGTATTTGGTCTTGAAGCATTCCTACCAGGTTCACAGATTGATGTTAAACCTATCCGTGATTACGATGTATTCGTAGGTAAGACTATGGAATTCAAGGTTGTTAAAATCAATCAGGAATACCGCAACGTTGTTGTTTCACACAAGGCTCTTATCGAAGAAGAACTTGAACAGCAGAAGAAAGAGATCATCGGCAAACTTGAAAAAGGTCAGGTACTTGAAGGTACAGTTAAGAACATCACATCATACGGTGTATTTATCGACCTTGGTGGTGTTGACGGTCTTATCCACATCACAGACCTCAGCTGGGGCCGCGTAAGCGATCCAAAGGAAATCGTTGAACTTGATCAGAAAGTTAACGTTGTTATCCTTGACTTTGATGATGAGAAGAAGCGCATAGCACTTGGCTTGAAGCAGCTGACTCCACACCCATGGAACGCATTGAGCGAAGACCTGAAGGTTGGCGATGTTGTTAAGGGTAAGGTTGTTGTTATGGCTGACTACGGTGCATTCATCGAAATCGCTCCTGGTGTTGAAGGTCTTATCCACGTATCAGAAATGTCATGGAGCCAGCACCTGCGTTCAGCTCAGGACTTCACCAAGGTTGGCGACGAAGTAGAGGCTGTAGTTCTGACACTGGACCGCGACGAGCGCAAGATGTCACTTGGTATCAAGCAGCTTAAGCAGGATCCATGGGAAGGTATGGATGAGAAATATCCTATCGGTTCAAAGCACACTGCAACAGTTCGCAACTTCACAAACTTCGGTATTTTTGTAGAGATTGAAGAGGGTGTTGACGGTCTTATCCACATCAGCGACCTTAGCTGGACCAAGAAGGTTAAGCATCCATCAGAATTCACAACTATCGGTGCTTCTATCGAAGTTGCAGTTCTTGAAATCGACAAAGAAAACCGTCGCTTGAGCTTAGGCCACAAGCAGCTGGAAGAAAACCCATGGGATGCTTATGAATCACAGTACACTGTAGATTCAATCCACGAAGGTAAGATTACAGAAATGATGGATAAGGGTGCAGTTATCTCATTGGCAGAGGGTGTTGAAGGTTTTGCTACTCCAAAGCACCTTGTTAAGGAAGATGGCTCACAGGCTCAGCAGGGCGAAACATTGCAGTTCAAGGTTATCGAATTCAATAAGGAGTCAAAGAGAATCATTCTTTCTCACAGCCGTATCTTTGAAGATATAGCTAAGGCAGAAGCTAAAGCAGAAAAGAAAGCTCGCAAGGCAGCAACTGCAAAGAAAGAAGAAAAAGAACCAGCTATTCAGAATCAGGCAGCAGCTACCACATTAGGTGATATAGATGCACTTGCAGCTCTGAAAGAACAGCTTGAAGGTGAAAAGTAATTAACCATTACTACACATAAACAACAAAAAGGTTAACCACACAATGGTTAACCTTTTGTTTTTTTATACATTCTAAAGAGATAACAAAACATAAAGAGTTCAGAAGAATTCATTTCTGCATTGGAAGAAATCACAGGTTGGAAAAGAAAAAAGTAAATTTTGCTACGCCTGTTGTACTACGCCGAAATTCCAAATATGGCGCGACTAAAAATATTTGATAGATTAAAAAATGGTGCGGATAGAAAATAATCCGCGCCATTTGTTTTAAGTAATTAGCATACAATATTTTACAAACCAAATACGATAGATAGTTTTGCTACTTATATTTTGTCTTGTTATGAGTTGTAAGTAACTTTGTATTGCAAACAAAAACTAAAACTAAAAGCAACAAGGTATTATTTTACACGTATGAAAAAGGTATTTATAATCAGCATAATACAGTGTTTACTGTTTTGCACAAGCTGCAAAAACAGTACAATACAACATAGTTCACAAGAGAGTGCATCTGCAAATCTCACCTATTTATCATTAGAAGAAACTGATTTCAGAATTGGGAACAGATAATCGCACGCTAAAAGAGCTGGAATACAATGTAAATCTATACAAAAACAATCTGATGGCTGAATTCAGACAGTCTTTTCCGGAGATAAGCGAATCTGATTGCACTCTATATCTGTATGTAGTTTCCGGTTTCTCTTCACGTGCCATTAGTATATTAATAGACGAAAAGATTGAGGTGGTCTATAATAGAAAATCACGCCTAAAACAGAAGATAAGCAAATGTACAGCGCCAAACAAAGAACTATTTTTACGATACTACAATTAACTGTCAATTATGAAGAATCGCGTCAGGACTATCAAAAGACAATCTGACAAATTAAATATCAGAAGTAATTCCACATCGCTAATAGTTGTTTTATTCAACTTCCTAATGGCTTTTTTCCTAATACTGTTATCTTCTTGCAGTAATGATTCTAATTACCGTTATTATTCATACCAAGTTAAAGAAATCCTGTTATTTTAATGTATTATCGCATTTTTATCGCAGGAGTAACATCGAACTAAAAAAAATAGTGCTACATTTGCAGAAAGATAAAATGTATAACTTTAAAATTTAATGTATATGTGGATAATCAAAGCACTTTTTATGCTGATATTGTTGGCCGGTTGCAGTTCTAACAACTCACAGAATTTCACCAAGCAACCCAATTCTGTCAAGAATACAACGATAAGAAAGATAGAATTAGATACATTGCTATTAGACTCTATTGAAACTTCGTTTGAAATAGAAAGCAGTATAAACGACAACAAAATATATTTAGTAGATAAGTACATGAATTATCTCTATGAATATAATACAGAAGGGAATTTAATAAAAAGATATTTAGGTAATGGTAGAGCAAGAAACGAAACTACCATTGGTAGAATATCTTCACATACTTTTTTAGACGATGGTATCTTCTTTTTTAACCCTAACGCAGATTACTATTTCTACGACAATGATTTCATTTTCAAGGATATGTTTAACATATCATATCAGAATCCGGAATGGAATTTGCAAAATATCTACGAAGATCCATTGGCTTATTCACAACGATACAATGATATTGTATGCAGACAATATGGTGGGAACATCTATTTTAATGTACATTTGCAACACCCATCAGCAAACATAATAACCACCACAAAAAAACACCTGAAAAGAAATGCAAATATACTTGAAGTCAAGCCAAACGAAAAAGGCTTTGGCAGACTGCTTGCAATTGGCTATCCATATAGTTACAAAAAAGATAGTCAAACAAAAGCAGTATTGTCATCTGTTAATTTTGATATTGACACAGCCGGACTCTTTTATGTTACATACGAAGCTGATTCACTTATTTATGTCTATGACAACAGTTTCAATATGTTACAATGTTATGGATTTGCTGGAAGAGATATGGATTTGAATTATACACACGTAAACACTCCGGAAGAAATAAGAAAAATCTATCGTAGCGAAAGGAATAGCAAAGGATATTATAATTGGTTGGAATATGTTGATGAAACAGGAATGCTATTCCGTTCATACAAAAAAGGTGAATCTGCCTTATCCGATGGATTGCAAATTTTTAAAAACGGAATTATGATAGGCGATGTTGATGTACCAAAAGGCACCAGAGTAATGGGATATATAGCACCATACTACTATTCCTATATTATTCCGAATGATAAACTAGAGACACTTACTATATATAGATTTCAATTATAGATTTATTTCATCCCACGGGACCCACGTAGGTGGGGAGAACAGCTGGTGTATTGCTATCACAAATCTATAAGTTAGTTGCGCTCGCTGTGAAGAATATTCAAGTAAACTTGATATTCCTCGCTCGCTTATACGTATTTGAATAAATTCGAATATACTTGCGCTCGCTGTGAAAAATGTTCAAGTAAACTTGACATTTCTCGCTCGCTTATACGTATATTTGTACGTCAACTCCTAAAGTTTTTGCAACATGAAATATTTATTACTACTATTACTACTTGCCGGATGTACAAATATGAATATGCAGCAGAATTCAGAACATTATATATATAAAGGTGTACTACCTGCTGCAGATTGCTCAGGTATTGAATACGAATTAAAGATTGATAACAAGGAGCAAAGCTATACACTTGTTTCAACTTATCTGGATGCAGAAGGTGATGGAAAACATATAAGCTTTAAATCTGATGGAAAATTAGAAACCTTACAATCCGGCATAGACAAATACTACAGATTAGACTCTGAGAACCCACTTGAAGTACTCCATTTCAAGATTATTAATGACACCACTTTGTGCTTGGTCAATTCAGACATGGAAATACCTTCATCGCCGGATAATTATATAATTACAAGGGTAAAATAATAGCACTGCACAGACAGTGTAAGAATTGGCTTTTTTTGTAAATTCGCAGCCAGTATGGAGAAGTTTGAAACAACAATATTGGGATGTGGTTCTGCAACGCCGGGACTAAAACACTTTACATCATCGCAGGTATTGAATATACGCGAAAAGCTATTTATGATTGATTGTGGAGAGGGTACTCAGATTCAGATGAGACGCTCCAAAATTGCATTTGGAAAACTTAACCATATATTCATTTCGCATCTGCACGGCGACCACTGTTTTGGTTTACTAGGAATTGTTTCTTCATTTGGATTACTGGGCAGAACATCCCCACTCTTTGTTCATGCCCCTGCTGACATGTGGAAGATACTTAAACCAGAACTTGATTTTTATTGTCAGGGTATGGAATACCAGGTAGAGTTCTGCGGTTTCAACCCAAAAGAATCTTCAGTTATATATGATGACAAATCTCTGTTTGTAGAAACGATTCCCCTTAAACATCGTATTCCTACAGCAGGTTTTCTGTTCAGGGAGAAGCCTCTGCCCGACCATCTGGACCGCGCTTCTGCAGATTTTTATGGTGTACCTCAATGGGATTACAACCGCATAAAGAATGGTGGTGATTTTGTAACTGCCGACGGCAGAACCATTCCACACAGCATGCTGACCAAGCCTGCCGGCACACCTCGCAGCTATGCCTATTGCTGCGACACAGAATACAACCCAGCCATGATAGAACAGATAACCGGAGTGAGCACCATATATCATGATTGCACATACAGCAAAGACGACTCAGAACGTGCAAAAAAACATTTCCACAGCACTGCCGAAGAGGCTGCGCAGACAGCAGTTGCTGCCGGAGCAAAAAGTTTGATTTTAGGACATTTTTCTGCACGATATAATAATGAAG
Organism: Bacteroidaceae bacterium; assembly: GCA_045660365.1. GTDB lineage: Bacteria > Bacteroidota > Bacteroidia > Bacteroidales > Bacteroidaceae > Colenecus. Next base: position 342,319 of record JAZRDQ010000008.1, on the reverse strand, counting down.
AGATACTTCTTAACGAAGCCAAGCAAATCTTTAAAAATTCTTATTTAGCTAAAGAGAACGCCACATTCTCTATTGAATGACAAAAAAAAGGCGTATCTTAGCCATCCAAATCAAGTTATTTACTTAAAGTAATGGAGATACAGGACGAATCATTTTTACTAAAGATGCTGCGTAAGGATGAAAAATCCAAAAGACAAGCATTTGAAAGCATTGTACGTGCCAATAGCGAACAGCTATACTGGCAGATTCGTCAGATGGTACAAAACCATGAAGATGCGAATGACATACTCCAGAATACTTTCGTAAAAGCATGGCTAAATATAGACACATTTCAGGCGCAGTCAAAGATTTCCACATGGTTATATAGAATAGCCATCAACGAAACCCTGACATTCATCAACAAACAAAAGAGCAGTACTTTTGTAGATATTGACGACACTGACATTAGTATAGGTGACAAACTGGAAAGCGACCCATACTTTGATGGCAACGAAACAGAGAGACAGCTACAGGAAGCTATTGCCACACTTCCGGAGAAACAGAGACTGGTATTCAATATGAAATACTTTAACGAAATGAAATATGAAGATATTTCTGATATACTTGGAACCAGCGTAGGAGCTCTGAAAGCATCTTTTCATCTGGCAGTAAAAAAAATAGAGGAATTTTTCCATAATATAGATTAAACCTTTCAAACCATTATTTGTCAAAAAGTAGAATGAAAAATGAAGATAACATATTAAGCAGATGTGGTAACAGAGTGCCATTTACCGTTCCGGAAGGTTATTTTGAAAACCTGACGGAAAACATTATGGCCGCATTACCAGAGCAGACTGTTCAGAAAGAGCAGCCTCGCATTATCACTCCCTGGGCACGCATCAGGCCGTATATGTACGCAGCTGCTGCATTTCTGGGAGTACTCTTCCTTGTTAGAGTGGCTTCTTATGAAACTACAGATATGGATCGCTCTATGGCACAAACAGAAGACATCTATTATTCTGATGAATATATTGATGAATTTCTTGAAACTGTCATGGTAGATGATTATACACTTTACTATTCATTCATCGATTTCAACTAATTTATGAAACAGTTATTTTCATCAATCCTGTTATCGATTATCACCATAACAGTTTATTGTCAGAATCCCGTTCAAGGCTTTAATCAGGCCGATGTGCGTCGCACTCAGCAACAATGGTTTCAGCAAGGCACAAACCAACAACACCCCAGACCTAATGTAGGTAATGCAAACAACAATGGAGGTCAGAGATTTTCTATCGACGAATACAGAAAAAGACAAAAAGAATTCTTCACAAAAAGAGCAAATCTCACAGAACAGGAAGCAGAAAAGTTTTTTCCTGTTTACAATGAGTTGCAACAGAAAAAGATGCAGATAAATCATCAGTCAAGACAGGAGGCTGTCAGGCAACAGCAACCTCTTAACGAAGAGGAGTGTTTAAAAGCTATTGATGCTTTAGCCGATGCACAGATACGTATTGCTCAACTGGAAAAAGAGTATCTGGAAAAATTCAAAAAGATTTTACCAGCATCAAAGATACTAAAGATTCAACAAGCTGAAGATCAGTTCAATAGCGAAATGATAAAGAACATACAAAACAACAGGAATAATCAACCACAACGTACAATACAGCCACAAAATCCGGCGTCAAGATTTCCTGTAAACAGATAAAAAATGGGGCTTTCAAAGCCCCATTTTTTTTGCTTCATTCCAGAGATTATCCATCTCTTCCAGCGTCATATCCCTTAGATTTTTACCCTGTTCTATCGACTTTTCCTCAACATAGTTGAACCTGCGCATAAATTTACGGTTGGTCTTTTCCAGAGCATTATCAGGATGTATCTTATACATTCGTGCCACATTGATTATAGAGAACAGCAGATCGCCAAGTTCAGCTTCGGCATTCTCACTGTTTCCTGTTTCAAGTTCCACCTGCAATTCTTTGTATTCTTCCATCACTTTATCCAAAGCGCCCTGCGGATTATTCCAGTCAAAGCCCACATGAGAAGCTTTTTCCTGCATTCTGAAGGCCTTAATCAAAGATGGCAGAGCATTAGGAACACCTGCCAGAACTCTCTTATTTCCACCCTTCTCCTTCAGTTTTAGCTGTTCCCAGTTCTGCAGTACCTGTCCCTGACCATCTACCTGAGTATCTCCAAAGACATGTGGATGTCTGTAAATCAGTTTATCACAAAGGGCGTCACACACATCTTTTATATCAAAGTCCCTGGTTTCGCTGCCTATCTTTGCATAAAAAACCACATGCAAAAGCAGATCACCCAACTCCTTGCGAATCTCTGCTTTATCGTCCTTCATCAGAGCATCACACAGTTCAAAAGTCTCTTCTATTGTATTTTCTCTAAGCGATTCATTTGTCTGTACCCTGTCCCATGGACACTTCTCACGCAGTTCGTCCATTACATCCAGTACACGGGCAAATGCCTTCATCTGTTCTTCTCTTGTATGCATATCAAAATAATTTAGCACAAAATTACAAATAAAAGCATTGGTTTAATCAGAACTAAGCCAATAATAGCAGAAAAATGAGTAACTTCGCAACAATTTTATAGATTAGGTGAATTATGGAATTAGCAAGCAAATACAACCCGGAAGAGGTAGAAGGAAAATGGTATCAGTACTGGATGGACAACAGACTGTTCCACTCTACTCCAGATAGTCGTGAACCATACACTATAGTTATCCCACCACCAAACGTTACAGGTGTGTTGCACATGGGACACATGCTCAACAACACTATACAGGACATCCTGGTTCGTCGCGCCAGAATGATGGGTAAAAACGCTCTATGGGTACCGGGCACAGACCATGCATCTATTGCAACCGAAGCCAAGGTTGTAGGCAGACTGGCAGCACAGGGCATTAAAAAGAGCGATCTGACTCGTGAAGAGTTCCTGAAACATGCATGGGAATGGAAGGAAGAGCATGGCGGTATCATCTTAAAGCAGCTGCGCCGTTTGGGTTGTAGCTGTGACTGGGACAGAACTGCCTTCACTATGGACGAAGTTCGTTCTGAAAGCGTAATAAAGGTGTTCTGTGACCTCTATGACAAGGGTCTGATTTACCGCGGTGTCCGCATGGTAAACTGGGATCCTAAGGCACAAACCGCACTCAGCGATGAAGAGGTTGTTTACAAGGAAGAGCATAGCAAACTATACTATTTGAAATATTATGTTGCAGAAGGTGAAACTGTAGTTCCTACCGGCAACGAAGGCGAAGTTATCCACAAAGACGAAAAAGGATATTATGCAGTTGTAGCTACTACACGTCCTGAAACCATTATGGGCGATACAGCTATGTGTATAAATCCTAACGATCCAAAAAACCGCTGGTTGAGTGGCCATAAAGTGGTTGTTCCATTGGTAAACAGAGTCATTCCTGTAATTGAAGACGATTACGTAGATGTGGAATTCGGTACAGGTTGTTTGAAAGTTACCCCTGCACACGATGTAAACGACTACATGCTTGGCGAAAAGTACAATCTGCCAACAATCGATATCTTCAATGACAACGGTACATTGAGCGAAGCTGCAGGACTGTACATTGGTATGGACAGATTTGCTGTTAAAAAGCAGATTGCTACAGATTTGCAGGAGGCTGGTCTGCTGGAGAAGATGGAAGACTACACCAACAAAGTTGGTTACAGTGAAAGAAACCCTGACACTGTAATTGAACCTAAGTTGTCCATGCAGTGGTTCTTAAAGATGCAGCACTTTGCAGATATGGCTCTGCCACCTGTAATGAATGACGAACTTAAGTTCTATCCTCCAAAATACAAGAACACCTATCGCAACTGGCTGGAAAACATCAAGGACTGGTGCGTAAGCCGTCAGCTATGGTGGGGACATAGAATTCCTGCATACTATCTGCCACAGGGTGGTTTTGTTGTAGCTGATACAGCAGAAAAAGCACTTGAACTGGCAAAGACAAAGAGCGGTAACAACGAACTGACTATTGCAGACCTGCGTCAGGACGAAGATGTTCTGGATACATGGTTCAGTTCATGGTTGTGGCCAATCAGTCTGTTTGACGGAATCAACAACCCTGATAACGAAGAGATAAAATACTATTATTCAACCAACGATCTTGTAACAGGTCCGGATATTATCTTCTTCTGGGTAGCCAGAATGATTATGGCAGGTTACGAATATCGCGGCGAAATGCCATTCAGAAACGTATATTTCACAGGTATCGTTCGCGACAAGCTGGGCAGAAAGATGAGTAAGTCACTTGGTAACTCACCAGATCCATTAGGTCTGATTGACAAATATGGTGCCGACGGTGTTCGTATGGGTTTGATGCTCTCTGCTCCTGCCGGTAACGACATTCCATTCGATGAAACCATCTGCGAACAGGGCCGTAACTTCAACAACAAGATCTGGAACGCATTCCGTCTGACCAAAGGCTGGAGCGTAAGTGACGATATTGAACAGCCTGAAAGTTCAAAACTGGCTATAGAGTGGTTCAACAATATACTTGCCAAGACTGCCTTTGAAATGAACGATTTGATGAGCAAATATCGTATCAGCGAAGCTCTTATGGCTGTATATAAACTATTCTGGGATGAATTTGCAAGTTGGTATCTTGAAATCATCAAGCCTGCATACGGACAGCCAATTGACAGCAAAACCTACAACAGCACTCTGGAATTCTTTGAAAAGCTGCTTCTACTTATACATCCATTCATGCCATTCATCACAGAAGAGCTGTGGCAGAATGTCAAGGAGCGCAAAGAGGGAGAGAGCATCATGAATGAGAGCATTGTAGAGTTGTCATCTATGAGCTATGACGATACATTCATCAACAACTTTGAGGCTTGCAAAGAGCTGGTTGCATCAATCCGTACAGTACGCAATCAGAAGAACATTGGTCCGCGCGAACTGCTGACAATCGAGGTAATTGGTGAAAATCCTTTTGCTTCACTGAATTCAATTGTTAAGAAGATTGCGAATTTGGAGGAGATTCTGGTACAGGATGCAAAAAGCGATGGTACTGTTTCAATAATGGTTGGAACAACAGAGTTTGCTCTGCGTATGGGCGATCTTATTGACGTAGAGGCAGAGATAGCAAAGATAAAGGCAGAACTGGCTCACCTGGAAGGATTCCTGAAAGGTGTTAATGCAAAGCTTTCAAACGAAAAGTTTGTAGCCAACGCACCTGCTGCAGTTGTTGAAACCGAACGTAAAAAGCAGTCTGACGCAACTCAGAAAATTGCAACCCTGAACGAGACCTTACAATCTCTAATGAAATAAACAGAAAATGGAAACTACTGAAAACAAACAGAGAAACGTATGGAAGATAGTTATACCGGTAGTATTGGTAATACTACTGGCAGCTATCGGAATATTGGCCTATTTCCTGCGCGAAAAGAGTGTTCAGAATACTGAAATGCTCCAGTTGTTTGAAATAGAGAAAGAGGAGATGGAAAATGAATATTCCAGCTTTGCAGTACAATATGATGAATTACAGGTTCATCTGTCAAACGATTCTCTTGTGCGTCAGTTAGAGAAAGAGAAACTGCGTACACAGCAGTTGCTGGAAGAACTGAGACAGACAAAGGCAACTAATGCTGCCGAAATAACCCGTCTTAAGAAGGAGCTTGCAACTGTGCGTGCCGTTATGCGTACATACGTTATGCAGATAGATTCTCTTGACCAGATTAACAAAGAGTTAGAAAAGGAGAATACAAAGATCAACAAACAGTACAAAGAGGCTACCAAACAGATTGATAATCTGAAAGTTGAAAAGCAGATTGCAGAAGAGAAGGTAACTCTGGCTTCACAACTGGATGCAGCAGCCATCAAGCTTATAGCAAAGAACAAACGCGGCAAAGAGGAGAACAAGATAAAGAATGTAACTCAATTTGAGATAAACTTTACCATTGTAAAGAATATCACCACCAAAACAGGCGAAAAGATAGTATATCTGCGTCTGGTTAATCCTGATGGTGAGACCCTGCAGAAGAGTGAAGACGATACATTCAAATACGAAAACACCTCTTTGGAATTTTCTGCCAAGAGATACATTGAATATACCGGCGAACAGCAGGAGGTTACAATGTACTGGGATGTAGAAGAGTTCCTGTATGCCGGCACATATAATGCATATCTCTTTGTTGATGGAGTAATGATAGGTGAACAGAGTATCACCCTGAACTGATATTCACATATATAATATTTTTATGGTATCATTTGAAGAGCTTGGAGTATCGGCCCCTATACTCAAAGCGATAGAAGAGTTGGGATTTGAAAACCCTATGCCTGTACAGGAGAAGGTCATCCCCTATCTTTTGGAGGGTAATGGCGATGTTGTGGCATTGGCACAGACAGGAACAGGCAAAACTGCTGCATTTGGTATTCCAATAATACAGATGACAGATATTGAGAGTTCCGATGCACAGTTCCTGATACTTAGCCCAACGAGAGAACTTTGTGTACAGATAGCCAGTGATCTGGCTGATTTTTCACACTATATACAGGGTCTTCATGTAATACCTATGTATGGTGGCTCATCAATAGAGAACCAGATACGTAACTTTAAACGTGGTGCACACATCATAGTAGCTACTCCGGGACGTCTTATAGACCTTATGGAACGTGGTGTTGTACATCTTGACACAATACGTGCCGTTATTCTTGACGAAGCCGATGAAATGCTTGACATGGGTTTCTCTGAAGCCCTGGAAAAGATACTTTCTTCTGTTCCTGTAGAACGCAAGATGCTGATGTTCTCTGCTACAATGAGCAAAGAGATTAGTGCAATAGCCAAAAAGTACCTGTACAACCCGCAGGAGATTGTGATTGGTTCCCGCAACGAAGGTTCTGAGAACGTGAATCACGTCTATTACATGGTACATGCAAAAGACAAGTATCTGGCACTGAAACGTATTGTTGATTACTATCCGCATATTTACGCCATAATTTTCTGCAGAACACGCCTGGAGACACAGGAAGTTGCAGATAAGCTGATGCAGGATGGTTACAATGCCGATTCACTGCATGGTGAACTATCACAGGCACAGCGCGACCTTACAATGAACAAGTTCCGCAAACGTCAGCTTCAGCTACTGGTTGCAACCGATGTGGCAGCACGCGGTCTTGACGTTGACAACCTTACTCACGTAATAAACTACGGTCTGCCTGATGATACCGAAAACTATACTCATCGCAGCGGCAGAACAGGCAGGGCAGGTAAGAAAGGTACATCTATAGCTATTATCAACCTGAGAGAAAAGGGTAAGATCAGATTTATTGAGAAAGCTATCGGTAAAAAGTTCAATATCGGCGAGATGCCTTCAGGTCGTCAGATATGCGAAAAACAGTTATACAAGGTAATCGATGAGATTGAACGCACACAGGTTGACGAAGAACAGATAGAGAAGTTCCTGCCGGATATTTTCCGTCGTCTTGACTGGATGGACAAGGAGGATATTGTAAAGAGAATAGTAACAATGGAGTTTGGTCGCTTTATGCGTTATTACAAGGATGCTCCCGAACTGGAGGCTGTCAATACAAAAGCTGCAGAGAAGGCTGAAAAAGAGGAGAAGAAGAGAAAGGAACGCCAGCCAAAAGCAGGTTATACACGTTTCTTTATAAACCTTGGAAAGCTTGACAGGATTATGGCAGTACACATTATTGACCATATAAACAAGCACATAAAAGAGAGAATTGACTTAGGACGTATTGACATTAAGCATAGTTTCTCATTCTTTGAAGCACCTGCAGAATGTACAGATATTATCCTGGCTGCACTGAATAACACCCAGCTTCGCAACAGGGAAATCCACGTTGAGGTGGCTGAATCGTCTGCGCAGAATCAGAGCAGCAAGCCACAGAAGAATAGTGGCAAAAAGGAGCAACAAAAAGATTCTCAGAAAAATTCACCAAAAGATAACAGCCGTAAAGAGAAGAGAGATTTACCAAAAAAATCAAAATCTACAAAAGCTCCTCAGAATCAGTTCGGCGACTTTATTGATGAATTCGAAGATTTTGACATAACTACTGCCAAGCCAAAGAGAGGTTCACGTTCAAAACGTCAGAATGACCATTGGCAGGGTGAATTCAATCAAAACGATTGGCGTCAGTTCTTTGGCGAACCTGAAAGAAAATCAAGAAGAGGTGCCGGAAGAAACGGTAACTCATCAAATAATGGAAAGAGAAAATCGCGCCGTTAAAGCGCGATTTTTGTAACGCATAAATAGTTTATATATGAAGAAAGTAATTGTTTCTGCCGATGCGCCTAAAGCTGTTGGCCCATATTCACAGGCAATTGAACTAAACGGCACACTGTTTGTATCAGGTCAGCTGCCTATCAATCCTGAAACCGGAGTTGCTCCAGAGAGTATTGAAGAACAAACCCGCCAATCACTTATGAACATTGGTGCCATATTGAAAGAGGCGGGATTGAGTTATTCTGATGTTGTCAAGACAACAGTTCTTTTGGATGATATCAAAAACTTTGCAGCCATGAATGGTGTTTACGCCGAGTTCTTTACAGAACTTAAACCTGCAAGAGTATGCTATCAGGTAGCAGCACTGCCTATGGGTGTTAAAGTTGAAATAGACGCTATAGCTGGTAAATAATCTTATCAGCTATGCATCTTAACAGCCTCTGTTGCAGGCTTTTCGTCATTACGCTTATTGGTTTCAGCAACAACCGATCTTGCTAAATCGCGGAAGGCCTTGCCAACAATGGTATCGCCATCCAGTGCCACCGGTTTACCGCTATCACCACCTTCGCAGATACTCTGCACAATTGGAATCTGTCCCAGCAATGGAACATTCATAGATTCCGCCAGACGTTTACAGCCCTCCTTTCCAAAGATATAATACTTATTCTCCGGCAGTTCTGCTGGGGTAAACCATGCCATATTTTCCACAAGACCCAAAACAGGTACATTGACCTTTTCGTTTGTAAACATATCTATACCCTTGCGTGCATCTGCAAGTGCCACCTCCTGTGGTGTACTTACTACAACAGCACCTGTTATACCCAATGTCTGTACAAGAGTAAGATGTATATCGCTTGTACCCGGAGGCATATCCAGAACAAAGTAGTCCAGATCGCCCCAATGTGCATCTGCAATCAACTGCTTCAGGGCATTGCTTGCCATGGCTCCACGCCACAGAACAGCCTGGTCTGATTCCACAAAGAAACCAATGGAAAGAAGTTTTATTCCATACTGCTCTATTGGGATTATCAGATCTCTGCCATCAATATTCTCGGCGTATGGGCGGGCCTCTTCTATGTTGAACATCTTAGGTACAGAAGGTCCAAAAATATCGGCATCCAGCAAGCCCACTCTGTATCCCTCTTTAGCCAGTGCCACAGCTAAGTTTGCGGCTACAGTTGATTTACCTACGCCACCCTTACCTGAAGCCACCGCTATCACATTCTTTACACCCGGAAGCATCTTGCCTACCTCCGGACGTGCAGCCTGTCTGGCTTTAACGTTTATTGTAACCTGTACATCCTGTCCTGCCTTTAGCTTGATTGCCGCTTCAGCCGACTTAACTATCGATTTTATAAATGGATCTGAAGGCTTTTCAAAAATAAGCGAGAAAGATACTGTATCGCCGGCTATTCGGATATCGTCTTCCAACATATCCATAGAGATAATATCCTTACCGGTGCCCGGATATCTTACTGTACTTAAAGCCTCCTTTATTAAATTGGGATATAGTGCCATAAAAATTACTTGCTGGTTGTTAAACTGCTGCGTTTGCTGCGTCCGTAACTTCTGTATTCATCCATCTCAATCTCCACATCTGGTTCTGTAAGTTCACCTTCTGCAGGGAGCTGGAAGAGAATATATTTGATTGTAATGCCACGGGCTAACCATTGCTCTTCATAATGGGTTTTAATTGAGAGAATGTAATCTGCATTTCCGCTGCCATAAAGGTCATCGGTTTTAAATTCCACGGGGAGCGAATTATGTTCCACATTCAATGTTGTATATGTGAACATAAAGTTGCTGTCAGTCTTAAGATGAATCAAACCATTTGGTTTAAGTATCTTTCTGTAACGCTCCAGGAACCATGTAGATGTTAATCGTTTGGTTGCCTTTTTCATTTGTGGATCAGGGAAGGTAAGCCATATCTCACTCACTTCGCCAGGTGCAAAAAAATGTTCTATCAATTCTATAGATGCACGCAGAAATGCAACGTTGTTCATCTGTTTTTCCAGAGAAAGTGTTGCACCGGTCCACATTCTGGCCCCTTTTACATCTACACCTATAAAGTTTCTGTCGGGATACAGTTGTGCTAAACCTACGGTATATTCACCACGTCCACAACCAAGTTCCAATACTATTGGGTTGTCATTATGGAAGAAGTCCCTGTTCCAGTTGCCTTTCATTTCAAAAGGTTCTGCACTATTGTATGAACATACAGGTTCAAATACATGCGGATAGCTTCTCATATCCGCAAATTTAGCCAACTTATTCTTTCCCATATTAAATATCCAAAACTGTTACCCAACCATGAGGATCGGCTACATCGCCATACTGTATTGCACGTAACTGATTGTACAACTTTGTCAATACAGGTCCTGGTTTGCCATCTTTTGAGATTACATAAGATTTACCTGTCTCTATATCGTCAATTCTTTCAATTGGAGAGATTACTGCTGCTGTTCCGCAAGCTCCGGCTTCTGTCATTTCAGACAACTCTTCCAATGGAATCTGACGCTGCTCTACAGTCATGCCATTATCCTTTGCAAGTTGCATAAGTGAACGGTTTGTGATAGATGGCAATATGGAATCTGATTTAGGAGTTACATATACATCTCCCTTAATGCCGATAAAGTTAGCGGCACCACATTCATCAATATATTTCTTCTCCTTTGAATCCAGATAGAATTCACTGCAGTAGCCCTTATCGTGAGCCAGTTTGTTTGCACAGAGGCTTGCTGCATAGTTACCACCCACTTTATAGCGTCCCATACCTAATGGTGCAGAACGGTCGTATGAACGTACCAGTGCGTATGGGTTTGTAGAGAATCCGCCTTTGAAATATGGACCGACAGGTGTAACAAACATTATGCACAAATATTCATCAGCAGGGCGTACACCTACCTGTGCACCTGTTCCAATAAGTAATGGGCGAATATATAGTGATGCACCACTTTCGTAAGGTGGGATATAATCCTTATTCAATTCAATTACAGTCTTTACCATTTTACAGAACAGTTCTGTTGGCAGTTCAGGCATCATTGTTGCACGGCATGTACTCTGCAAACGCTCTGCATTTGCTTCCATACGGAACACACGTGTCTTGCCATCCTTACCACGGAAAGCCTTCAAACCTTCAAAACCTTCCTGACCATAGTGCAAACATGTTGCTGCCATGTGCATAGGGATATATTCGGAATCAGATTTTTCAATTTCACCCCAAGCACCATCCTTGTACCAAATTCTTACATTCCAATCTGTCTTAATGTATCCAAATGACAAATTAGACCAATCAAGTTCTTTCATATATTATCTATTTTTAAAACTATTGTCGTTATTATAATTGACCGCGAAATTACAAAAAGATAGTCTATAATGACAGAGAGAAACTTTAAAAAATTAACTTTGCATCCTAAAATAACACCTTTTACACAAGATGTCAGGAAATAATAAGAGAATTGAAAAAAAGGCTGGAACCATTCGCTTTCTGCTTTTATCGTTTGTATTGTTCATTTTAGCCGATATAATTGGCAAATGGTTTATAGCCGACGAATCAAATGTACCAGTATTGTTAAGAATTACAATGTGGGTTACAGCCCTGTTTCTTGGTGCATCAACACACTACGGACTTAGAAGAATTGAAAGCACTATATGGAAAACAGTGGCATCAATACTGTTCTATGCTGCTTACGTTGGCATTCTGCTGCTGATAAAATTCTACTATTTTGACAACGCAGAACTGCTGGGATACAGAATTTCCATAACGCTTATGCCGGTTTTTGCTTTTTTCATAGAGCTGTATGTTAGCCGATTCATTAAATGGTATGGCATAAAGGTAAAATCGTTGTTCAATCTACATTCAATACGCGATTTTCGTTTTGTCGCAGCTATGATTCTGTTGTTCAGCGTTATAGTATTTATGTTTATGGGAGGATACAGAATGCAGGGTTGTCTGAACAGGGCCGGCACCGATCTGTACCAGCTTATTACTGAGGGTGAAATAAACCGCAACTCAGATCGCAGGGAACCAGTCCGCCAGTATGACAGGATCTTTAACGATTTGAACGACACTCAACTCAAAGCAGCCCAGAAGAATGGATTAAAGAAGACCATAACTATAGCTGATGCAGAAAACAACAGAAATCTGGTAAAGATTGAGAATTGTGACTTCTATGTAGTTGAAGAGCTGACCCACTCTGTTCCATACCTTGTTCCAAAGGCAGCAAAGTTGGTAGAAGATATTGGTAAGGCATTTCAGGATTCACTCTACAACCGAGGCTATCACAGCGACCACAAGATTACCATAACCAGCGTACTGAGAACAGAAGAGACTGTAAAAGAGTTACGAAAGGTAAACGTAAATGCATCAGAAAATTCATGCCACTGCTACGGCACAACGGTAGATATATCATACTTTACATTCCAGACGCCACAAAAAGGAAAAGCGGCCGAAACTGAAAAGATGCGTCAGGTACTTATGCAGGTGGTATATGATTTGTGGAAAGCAGAAAGATGCTATGTTAAATATGAGAAAAAACAGTCGTGTCTTCACATAACAGTCAGATAAATTATCAACCAAAAAACATTGTTCATTATGAAAAATTTTACTTACTACGCACCAACTCAAGTTGAATTTGGAAAACAGTCAGAAAACAAGGCTGGCAAACTGGTTAAAAAATTTGGAGGTACTAACGTTCTTGTTCACTATGGTGGTGGTAGCGTTGTTCGCTCCGGTCTGTTAGACATTGTATGCAAATCTTTAGAAGAACAAAACATAAAATATACACTTTTAGGCGGTGTTGTTCCTAACCCAAGAGTTTCACTGGTAAGAGAAGGAATAGAAATCTGCCGTAAGGAGAATATTGACTTTATAGTTGCAGTAGGCGGCGGTTCAACCATCGATTCATCAAAAGCCATTGCAGCCGGAACCCATTATGAAGGCGATGTTTGGACACTATATCGTCATGAAGACAGAATTAAGAGTGCAATCCCTGTAGGTGTAGTTCTTACTATCCCTGCTGCCGGTAGCGAAATGAGCGATGCCAGCGTTATAACAAACGAAGACGGCGGATTAAAGAAGGACTACTGTGACAGTCTGTTGCGTCCTAAGTTTGCAATTATGAATCCGGAACACACATTCACACTTCCAGAGTGGCAAACTGCCTGCGGTGCTACAGATATTATGATGCACACTATGGAACGCTATTTCTCAAATGACGACGATATGGAAGTAACCAATGTTGTGGCAGAAGCTATACTTAAGGTCGTTATGGAGCATGCTCCTATAGTTCTTGCTGAACCGGAAAACTACCACAGCCGCGCACAGATAATGTGGGCCGGTAGTCTGGCACACAATGACCTGACAGGATGCGGTAACGATGGCGATTGGGCTACACACAACATTGAACACGAACTAAGCGGTATGTTCGACGTATCGCACGGAGCAGGTTTGGCAGCTATCTGGCCAAGCTGGGCACGCTACACACGTCATCAGAACATCAACCGTTTTGCACGCTTTGCTGTAAACGTAATGGGTGTAACCAACAACTTCAAGAGTGCAGAAGAGACTGCCGAACTGGGTATCCGCGCTATGGAGAAGTTCTACACCTCTATTGGCATGCCTATCAATATCAAGCAGTTAGTTGGCAGAAATGTAACCGATGCCGAAATTGAAGAGATGGCAGACAAATGCACAAACGGCAACACTATGACTGTTGGAGGTCTTATTAAACTGACAAAAGAAGACATAATTAATATATACAAACTAGCAAACAAATGAGGAAAATTAAAAATCCATACATTGGGGAAGAAGAGAACGGATACAACTGTTTTGCCTGCGCTCCCCACAATCCGTACGGATTGAAGATGGAGTTTTTTGAGGATGGGGATGATATTGTATGTTTCTGGAAACCAAGCACCAATTATCAAGGATGGACTGACACCTTACATGGTGGAATTCAGGCTACGTTAATTGATGAAACATGCGGTTGGTTAATCTCCAGAAAATTTCAGTTATCGGGCATGACAACAAATCTTAGTGTTAAGTACAAAAAACCTGTACCTATAAACGATAACGACATAATTGAGATAAGAGCTAAGGTTAAAGAGGTAAAACGCACATTTGTATTTATGGAGGCTACCATCTCTATGAATGGCGAAATCCACACAACAGCAGATGTTACTTTTTTCTGCTTTTCAAAAGAGAAATCTTTAACCGACTTCAATTTCAAACCTTTTGAACTGGAAGAAGAATAAAAGCCTTTTTAAAATTAATCCGAAACAGTCCCCATGGTTTTGTAAACTAGGGGACTATTTTTTTATAGCAGACTGTAAACAAGCTATTAATACTTTTAAACATCTTGTCAACAAAAAAAATCCCATTAAGTTATCCACCTTATGTAGATACAATGATTATCTTTGCTGAACAAGAAATTAATAGAGGATTATGAACAAAAGAACTGTAAAAATAACAAAGAATAGTATATTACTATTACATATATTCATGTGCTTTATTTCATGCGGTAAACCAAATAAAAATGCAGATTATAACAATTATCCGGACGCCCTTCAAATAGAGGTCTATTTAAAAGATATTGTTAGAACAGAAACATATAATTACGATAATCTTTACCCATCAGTACAAACCATAGCTTTAGAAACAACTGACGATTTAAATAGCATAATAGAAGGTAGACAAATAAAAAAGGTAAGGGTTGTTGATAATAAGCTATTTATTCAAGACTTAGAGAAAATTGTAATCTTCAATCTTGAAGGAAAATATGTTGGTGCAATAAATAAGCGCGGTCGTGGTCATGGTGAATATCTGTCGTTATCTACATTCGACGTTAATAACAATTCAAAACAAATAATAATCTATGATGCATTTAACCACAAACTGTTATTTTACAATTACGCAGGTAACTACATAAAACAGGTAGAGATACCAAATACAGATCTTGTTAGAGATTTTGCTGTATTTCCTAACGGCGATATGCTGTTTTACACACCGGATTACAACGGTAAAGGTATAAAAAGGGGATTGTGGCAAACCGATTCTACATACACTTTCAAAAAGCAGTTAGTGCATATAGATGATAATAATCGTTTTGGTTCTTTAACACATAACTACCTTGTTCACGTTAATGACACGTTAATATCTCTTATGGGAGAGATAGATAATAATAATTTGTTCTACCACATTACGCCGGACACCATTACGGTATCTTACAAACTAAAAAGCGATATAGTTATTCCAAAACGCATTTTAGGAGTAGATGATTATGATATTGACAAAAATCCAAATAAAGTTTACGATAAAGGTGGACACTACGAAACCGACAGAGTTATGATTTGCGACATATTAAATAATAATATTGGATTCTGCACTATAATTACGGATAAAGAAACAAAACAGAGCAATAGAATATATGATGGAACTGATTATGCATATACTATGCAATTTGTACCACCTATTAATTTTTCCGATCACAACTATCTGATAGGGTACTATAGTAGCGATATAATTTTAAAAAATCCAGAATTCAAAGAAACATTCTATCCTGACATTACTGCAGAATCTAACCACATATTTTACTTAACTTACCACGGTAATAATAATTCCGCTTTTTAGTACAGGTGTGTAACTTAAATTTTATAACTTAGCCGACATGACAAATAAGAGAAAGAAATACGATCCAAGCTTTAAGGCCATAGTCGCCAGAGAGTAAAACTAAATAATCCCAAGGGAGTATCTTTTTTTAATCTTCAAGCAGTTTTTGAATCTCTTCATCTGTTTTATAGAGTTTATCCTTACAGAACTTGATAAGTTCCTGAGCCTCCTTTATCTTATCCGATATCAAATCTATATCTAGCCTGTTGTTCTCAATATCGCTTACTATCTGTTCCAGCTTTTTTATTGCTTCTTCGTACTTCATATCTTAAAATTTTATTGTTTATACTTCTGTTACTGTGCTTTCTATCTTACCATCGGCAAATCTGGTAGTTAATTTATCGCCCGGATTAAGTTCGCCCACACTCTTTACTACATGCCCGTTACAGATGGTAAGTGAATAGCCTCGTTGTAATACATGAACAGGATCAGCCACATCTATGCTGCGCTCCAGCAGCTCAAGCCTGTGCTTCTGAACTACCATATAGTTCCTTGCAGCTGTTGCCAGACGTTCTTCAAAACGGTTCTGTTCATATTTTGCATCTGTAATATTTTTACGTGCAGCCGCCAGTGCCTTTATCAGCAATTGATCCATCAGATTCTCCTGCTTGATTTTAAGAATTGAAAAAAGCGATGGAATTTTCTGCGAAAGCACTGTCATTCTGCGTTTCTCGTCCTCCATTACACCCCTTACCCTCTCTGCAAACCTTACACCAAGCTGTTGCAGAGTGGCAGCACTATCCAGAACCACTCCTATAAGCAATTCAGCAGCTGCAGTTGGTGTCTTTACACGCGTATGCGATACCATATCTATAACTGTATCATCGCGTTCATGTCCTATTCCGGTTATTACAGGAAGTGGAAAGTTCGCAATATTCATTGCTAGCATATATGAATCAAAGCAGTTCAAATCACTGGTAGCACCGCCACCTCTTATTATTACCACCACATCAAAATCTGATATTCTGCGGGCAATACTATCCAAAGCCGATATTACGCTCTGCTCTGCCCTGTCGCCCTGCATTACTGCCGAAAAGAGAGTTACAGAGAATTTGAAGCCATACTGATTTTCATTCAGCTGATTACAGAAATCGCCATATCCGGCTGCGGTAGCCGACGATATCACTGCTATACGCTGTGGCAACATTGGTATTTTCAGTTCCTTGTTCAGTTCCAGTACGCCATCGGCCTGTAGTCTGGCCATAATTTCTCTGCGACGACGCGCCATATCACCCATTGTGTAGGTTGGATCTATATCATGTACCACCAGAGCATATCCGTATTGTTCATGGAACGATACCGACACCTCAAGCAAAACATTCAGACCGGCAGAGAGTTTCTGTCCCGTTTCTATTTCAAAACGTGTTCTCAAAGGCTGAAATGTACTTTTCCAGACGTTGGCACGTGCCTTAGCCACAAAATTTCCGCCCTTATCGTCTTTCTGAACCAGTTCCATATAACAATGTCCATTGTACGCCACCTGCATTGTACTGATTTCGGCCTTTACCCAATAGGTATCCGACATCTCTATTTCAAGCAACCGTCTGACAATGTTATTCAATTCCAATAATGATACTGTGTTTTTCATAACATCATGATATATATTGATTTATTCCTTTTTGCGATGATATTACAGCACCCCCTACTACCCTGTCGGCGACATAAAACACTGCCGACTGTCCCGGAGTTACTGCCGATGCCTGTTCATTGAAACGTATCAGCCAGCGACCGTCAGGTATCTGCTGAGCCACTTTGCAACCAATGGCATTGCTTCTGTAGCGGATTCTCACAGTGAGATTATCCTGTTGCTGATTATCCAGATTGAGTTCATCAACCAGCATATGGTTTGTAAGAAGCTGGTCTGCATCGCCTAACATAACCGTATTCTTTTCGGGATTTGTTCTGATTACATATTTGGGAGTACCAAAAGCTACCGCCAGACCTTTTCGCTGGCCAATTGTATAGTAAGGATAGCCCTTGTGCTCGCCTATCAGTTTTCCTGCTGAATCTACAAATTTACCAGACCCTACAAGTTCTGTATCGATATTCGGGAGTTCCCTTTTCAGGAATGTCCTGTAATCGTCTTCTATAAAACAGACCTCCATGCTTTCACCGTCTGAAGCTTTCACCTGCATACCATTCTCCTTCAATAGTTGTCTGATATCCTCTTTTGTTAGATCTCCTAACGGAAAGAGTGTTCTTGAGAGTACATCCTGAGAGAGACGCCACAGAAAATAACTTTGGTCTTTCTTACTATCCCTGCCGCGTTCTATGTAATAGATGCCATTCTCCTGTACCACATTCGAATAGTGGCCGGTTGCTATGTAATGGCAGTTCAGTTTATCGGCATACTGAACAAGCAGATGGAATTTAAAACGGGGATTACACTCTATACAGGGATTGGGAGTACGACCTGCAAGCCATTCATCTACAAATGGTTTTACCACTACACTTTTAAACATGGCACGGGCATCTTCCACATAGTGTTCTACACCAAGAGCGGCCGCCACCCTGCGGGCTTCACATATATAAGGAGGTTCCGTATGGGTATCTTCCATACCAAGATCATGGTTACGGATAGTCAACCCCACTACTGTGTAGCCCTCTTTTTGCAACAGCAACACAGCAGCGGTACTGTCTATACCACCACTCATACCCAACAGGACACGTTTCTTGTCTTTGCATTCCATTTACGCAAAAGTAACCATTTAATGGCTTTAAAATTACAATTAGGAGCAAAAAAAACTGTAATTTTGCACCAAAAATTACAACTGATGTCAGAACAGAGAACACCTACGGAGTTAGGAACAGAAAGAATCGGCAAATTGATATTAACATACGCCGTACCTGCTATCATCGCAATGGTAGCTTCATCACTTTACAACATAGTTGACCGCGCCTTCATAGGACATGGAGTAGATGCTTTGGCACTCTCCGGATTGGCCATTACATTCCCGCTCATTAACCTGTCTGCAGCACTGGGTTCAATGGTTGGTGTAGGTTCCGGAACTATGATTTCATTAAAACTTGGCCAGCGCGACCACGAAACCGCACAGACCATTCTGGGAAATTCCATCACCCTGAACGTACTGGTTGGAGTTATATTCGGAGCATTGGGACTGATCTTTATCAACCCTATCCTGACCCTGTTCGGTGCTACTGAATCTACCATAGAGTATGCCCGCGACTATATGATCTACATCCTGATAGGAAATGTTTTCACACATCTCTATCTTGGAATTAACTGCATACTGCGCTCTGCCGGCCATCCAAAAAAAGCCATGGCTGCTACTATTGGTACAGTCCTTCTGAACACCATTCTTGACTACTTCTTTATTATGGTATTCCACTGGGGTATAGCGGGAGCCGCCATTGCCACAGTTATTTCGCAGGTTCTTGCATTTATCTGGCAGTGTTTCCAGCTATCCGATAAAAACGAACTTATCCGATTCAGAAAGGGTACATACAGACTGCGTAAGGATCTGGTATCAAATATTATCACCATAGGATTATCGCCTTGCCTTATGAATGCAGCTTCATGTTTTGTAGTTTTGCTTATAAACAGAGGACTGTTGGAACATGGTGGCGACCTGGCCATTGGCGCGTACGGTATAGTAAACAGCATCGCATTCATATTCATAATGATTGTAATGGGTTTCAACCAGGCTATGCAACCAATTGCAGGTTACAATTACGGTGCCGGACAGTATAACAGAGTTATTAAAGTACTTAAACTGACCATTCTGTTTGCTACACTCACCACTACAGCCGGTTTTCTTATAGGAGAGTTGTTCCCGGGTCTTTGTATAAAAATATTCACTAGAGATGAGGCACTGATAGATATAGCACGCAACGGTATGAGAATTGTCTTTATGCTATATCCATTCATAGGCTTCCAGATGGTTACAGGTAACTTCTTCCAGAGCATAGGCAAACCGGTTCGTTCCATCATCATGTCATTATCAAGACAGCTCATTATACTTATCCCCTGTTTGATAATACTACCCAACTACTTTGGAATAAACGGAGTATGGTACAGTATGCCTGTAGCAGACGGACTATCTGTTATTCTGGCGCTCACTTTCCTTTTGATGGAAATGAAGAATTTAAAGAAACTTACATCAGCAACCCCTAATATATAAGAGTATGAAGAAGTATTTTGCAATTAATATTGGACGCCAGATAGGTAGTGGCGGACGCGCTGTAGCAAAGATCATTTCAGAGAAGTTGCAGATAAATGTTTACGATAAAAAATTGCTGAAGAGTGCTTCTGACCACACTGGCTTTAATCAGGAGTGTTTTGAAAAGGCCGATGAAGAGTCTTCACGCAACCCAATCCGTTCGCTGCTTTTTGCCAATTTCAGCGATAATGGAATGGCCAGAAACTATATGAGCAACGACTCCCTGTTTACAATGCAGAGTGATGCAATACGCAAGATTCACGAACAGGAGAGCTGTATATTCATAGGCAGATGTGCCGATTATACTCTACGTGACAGCGACCTTACACTCAATGTATTTTTAGCTGCGACAACAGAAGACAGAATAGAGAGAATCTGCAGCATAGAGAACTGTTCTGAAGATAAGGCCCGCAGCATTATGGCCGATGCCGACAAGAAGCGTGCTTCATACTATAACTACTACACAGGCAAAAAATGGGGCGACAGCAGTTCATACGATATCTGCCTGAGCACATCAACATTCGGATACGAAAAATGTGCTGAAATAATTATTGAATTGGCAAAAGAAAAATTCGGATTATAATCTGCTTATCATGAAACGTATAGGACTTATCTCCGACACCCATGGTTATTGGGACGAACGCTACAGGAAATATTTCGAAGGATGCGATGAAATATGGCACACCGGTGATATAGGTACATACGAGATTGCAGAAAAATTGAATCAAATAGCCAACCTGAGGGCAGTTTACGGCAATTGCGACGGCTATGATATTCGCAGAGCCTTCCCTGAAGTAAATCGTTTTCGCATAGAAGATGTAGATGTTGTTCTGAAACATATAGGCGGAACACCCGGACACTATGACCGTTCTGTAATAAACCAGCTCTACTACAACACCCCTAACCTATTTGTATGTGGACATTCACATATATTAAAGGTGCAGTATGATCAGGGTCTTAATATGATGTACATGAATCCGGGAGCAGCCGGTTTGCAGGGCTGGCAGAAGGTAAGAACAATAATCCGTTTTACCATCGACAAAACAGAATTCAAGGATCTGGAGGTCATTGAATTTGAAAGAAAAGAGAATCTTATCTGATTTTTTTTTGTTTTCCATTAAACCATTTTAATCTAAGAACGTCTTACTAATGTTTTCATAAATGTTACAAATAGGGCAATTATTAATTTTTTAAATTTAAATTGAGATGAAAAAATTATCATTGGTATTATCATTGTTGATGGTTGCTACCATCAGTTTTGCTCAGGCTCCAGGTGGCCAGGGTGGTTTCGGTGGTCAGATGAACATGAATCCTGAAGAAAGAGCAAAGCGTCAGGCAGATCGTTTGCAGGAGCAGCTTGAATTGAACAAGGCTCAGTATGATTCACTGTATGTTTATTTCTTGGCTCAGAGCAAGGAACAGCAGAAACAGCGCGAACAGATGATGAACCAGGGCGGTGGCCAGCCACAGCAGATGGACATGGAAGCTATGATGGAAAGATTCCAGAAGCAGCGCGAAGCACAGGAAGCAAAACTAAAAACTATCTTAACTGAAGCTCAGTTCAAGAAGTATCAAGATCAACAAGCAGAGATGCGTGCCAACGGCGGTGGCTTTGGCGGCGGTTTTGGCGGTGGTCAGGGTATGCCTGGCGGTCAGGGCCCACGTCCAGGTGCTGGTGCACGCTAATCTAAACACAATAACATAACACGAACAGGTCAGACATCTGGTTATCCGGATGTCTGATTTGCTTTTATAAAAAAAAGCAGTATCTTCGTGTTCTATAATATGTTAAGCAACATTGAGCAACGGAATTAACTAAACAAAAATAAACAATGAAAAAATCAAGAATCATTTCATCTACATTAATCTGCCTGATGTTATCCGCGCAAACATTCGGTCAGAGAGTTACTATGAATTTCCCTGAAGGTTCATATTCACCTGTAACCAATATCAACAGGAATTCATACCCACGTATATTGGAAGACAATAGTGTGATGTTCCGTGTTAATGCGCCACAGGCAAACAAAGTTCAAATAGATCTGTGTGGAGTCAAGTACGACATGCAAAAGAGTGAAAACGGCCAATGGAGCGTTACTACACAGCCACAGGTTCCTGGTTTCCACTACTATTCACTGATAGTTGACGGTGTATCTACTGCCGACCCTGCCAGCCAGACATTCTACGGATGCAGCAGGTGGTCAAGTGCAATAGAGGTACAGGAAGATAACATGGAGTATATTGAGGTTCAGGATGTTCCACACGGCGAAGTTCGTACAGTTCACTACTTTTCAAAGGTAGAAGAGGCTTGGCGTCCGCTTATGATCTACACTCCTGCAGGTTACGAAGATGGCAAAACAGAATACCCTGTAGTTTACATACAGCATGGTGGTGGCGAAGATCATCGCGGCTGGATGGAGCAAGGACGTACAGCACAGATTATGGACAACCTTATTGCTGCAGGAAAAGCGGTTCCTATGATTATAGTAAGTTCCAACAGTAACGTACAGTCACGTAATGGCGGCATGGGCGGAGGTTACAGCTGGCAGGGAATGCAGACTTTCCGCAGTGAAATGATTGACAACATCATTCCATTTGTAGAGCAGAACTACCGCGTAAAGAAAGACCGCAAACATCGCGCCATGTGCGGACTCTCCATGGGCGGAGGACAGTCATTCTACATTGGCTTGCGCGACCCTGAAGTATTTTCAAACGTAGGAGTATTCTCTACAGGTATGTTTGGTGGTATATCAGGTGCGGCCAATTTCGACCTTGAAAAAGAGGTTCCGGGCATGCTTACAGATACCAAAACCTTCAATAAACAGTTTGATGTATTCTTTATAACCTGCGGTGAACAGGATCCACGTATTGAATATAACAAAAACATTGTCAAGAAGATGCAGGAAGGTGGAGTTGATGTAAAATTCAATTCTTACCCCGGCGATCACGAATGGCAGGTTTGGCGAAAATCACTCCACGAATTTGCACAGTACTTGTTTAAATAAAAAATAGACCCGCTCGGGTCTATTTTTTATTTAAACAAGTACTATTACCTTATCTATTATGGCATCCTAAAGGATGCGCCCTTCGGGCCAATTAATTATTTAAACAAGTGCTATTACCTTACCAACACTTATATCAGTATTCCTCCCAAAATTACTAAAAGTTGGGCTGTAAGTATTCGCAGGAACATCACAAGCGGATAGACTGTTGAATAGCTTACTGCAGGAGCATCGTGTTCTGTCTGGCTATTTGCAAACGCCAATGCAGGAGGGTTAGTACTGCTACCTGCCACAAGACCTATAATGCTATAATAATTCAGTTTATACTTTACTCGTGCTATCAAAGCAGTTAAGAAGACCGGAATAACAGTGATTAGCAGACCTGCTATCATATATATCAAACCATCTCCGGAAGTAATGGTATCTACAAAGTTAGCTCCCGATTTCAATCCCACACTTGCCAGGAATAGCGCAATACCCACTTCGCGAAGCATTAAGTTTGCACTTGCCTTTGTATATGTAACCAAACCAAACTGATAGCCAAAACGACTTATTAAAATAGCTACCACCAGCGGACCACCTGCCAATCCCAAACGCAATGGCGTTGGAACTCCGGGGATATTTACCGGAATACTACCCAGCAATATACCTAAAAGTATTCCTATAAACAGTGTCGCCATATTAGGCACATCAAGTCTCTTCATTTCATTACCCAGTCTGGTTGCAACTGCAGCCACATTACCTTCATGGCCTACAACAATCAAACGGTCACCCATTTGCAATACCAAACTGGCTGATGCAAATAGTTCAGTACCTGAACGAACTACGCGTGTAATAGTTACATCGTATATGCTACCCAAGTGGAGTTCACCTAAAGTTTTGCCATTTATTTTATCTTTGGTAACTACTATTCTTCTTGAAACCAAAGGTTCTGAACCGGATATATTATCCCACTGAATTTCAACCGTAGATCCCAATATAGTAAGAATAGAATCGGCGTCATCTTCTGAACTTACTATACATAGTTGGTCCCCCAGACTTACCGTAGTATCTCTATGTGGAGTCTCCACTTTTCCGTCATGCAGCAGACGTGAGCATATAAATTCTCTGTTTATAATACGTCTCAATTCAACTATTGTCTTACCTGCCAAACGTTCATTCTGCATCTCTATATATTGACGTACAGGTTTACTTGCAGCATTCTGTTGCTCCATCAAAGTAAGCTGTTCATTCTCTTTATCGTCTTTGATTTTGCATATCACCTTTACAATCATCGGTACTAAAATAACACCTAAAACTGCTAACGGATAAGCACAAGCATAACCGGTTGCTATATCTGCACTACTGCCTATCTGCTTTAACGCCTCTTCTGCTGCACCAAGTCCCGGAGTATTTGTAACTGCACCGCTCAATACTCCCACCAGCATAGGGAAACTATCGGGATTTGAACGGTCAAACAGCAGGAAGAAGGCACCTATAGCCACAATTATGTTCAGCATAACCATCTCCACAGCAAGTCTGTTCATTCTCATTCCACCTTTTTTAAAGGAGGTAAAGAATGACGGTCCAACCTGCAAACCCAAACTATACACAAATAGAATCAGTCCAAAATCCTGAATAAAGTTGATGATTTTTAAATTTCCGGTAAATCCAAAATGTCCAACAAGAATACCCATAAACAGAACACAGGCTACTCCTAAAGATACACCCTTAATTTTGAACTTACCTAAACCCACACCTGCTGCAATAACAAATGAATAAAGCGCCAGAATATGCGCAATAGACTCCTGATCAAAAAGCAGAGACTTAATCCAATCCATTACTAACCAATAATTTACAATTAAAAAATAGTGACTATTTCAGATATTTTTCAACACCCTCCATTTCGGGGGGACAAAATTAGTGAAAGCCGAACGAAGAACAAAATAAGCTTGCTTATTTTTTATGGTTCGCGCATCAGATAGTGCAGCTTGCTGCAAACTATCTGGTAAGCGAAGCATTTAAAACAAGAACGAAGTGATTGTTTGTTCTTCTGAGGCGCATCCTAATTTCAAGCCATAACAATGGCTTAAAGGTAGTGAAAGCCCCCTTCAAGCCATAATAATGGCTTAAAAGCCTCCTTCAAGACGCTTTAGCGGCTTAAAAGTCCTTAAGATCTGAAGATCCACCGGGACTAATACACCATAACATCGACGAACCTAAGAAACAACAACCCCGGTGAATCAAAAGAAGATACACCGGGGTAAAATACAAAATATGAGAGTAATTTATTTTATAGCCTCTAACAGTTGGTCACAAATACTCTTCATACCACTTACTGAAGGGTGACCATTCTGTTTCTCAATATCGTGAAGTTCAATAAGTTGCACATTATAATGCTTACATATTTCACGGAAAGACTCGTTGATAGGTTCTCTAAGCTCTGAATTCAGAATAGAATATATACTTGCTTTTGGGTAGCGTTTCTGAAGCATATCTAAAAGACATGCAAGAGCCGGTCTGAAATTCTTGCAATCATCCTTTGTCCAATCAGAGTATTGATATTCACCTACAGGAGAATTTGCCCAAGCATCGTTTGTACCACCAAAAACAAATATAATATCGGGATTACCCAAACTATCTACTCGGGAAATAAAGTTAGAACGTGATGAATCCATTCTACCATATCCTGTACCACATATAGTAGTACCACCCCATGAATCATTTTTCTCCAACTGGTATCCTTTTGCCTTAATATATAGACTCCACCAGGTTTGATCTACACTGGATACGTCGTTGTTTGCATCCGGATAGAATGTAGAATAGTTACTTGGGATTATTCCTTTGTATGTAGAATAAGAATCGCCCAAAATTGAAACTTTTTTTGTTTGTGCCGAAACTGCAATTGTAGCAGCAATCATAAGCAAAGTAAATAAAACTTTCTTCATAATGTTTGATTTTTATGAACGCAAATATACATTCAATTATCTAATCAAGTATGCAATTGTATGAATTATTTTTAAGTGCAAAAAATACCACCTTATTATTGTAGATAATAGCAGAAAATACACTACCTTTGTACGTCTATGCCTTGACGGGCAACAGACAGGAAAGTAATTATTATACAAGTTATATAAGTTATTTTTATGGCAAACAACAAAGAAAAACTATTTTCTGAATTTCCACCGGTATCCACAGAACAGTGGTTGGAAAAGGTAACAGAAGACCTTAAAGGTGGCGATTTTGAAAAGAAGTTAGTTTGGAAGACAAACGAAGGTTTCAAAGTTCAGCCTTTCTATCGTGCAAGCGATATAGAAGGTTTGAAGAGTACTGACGCACTTCCGGGTGAATTCCCATACTTGCGTGGTAACAAAAAGAGTGACAATGCTTGGTTGGTACGTCAATCAATCGTAGTAACAGATTTCAAAGAAGCTAACGCAAAAGCAGTAAAACTTACTGAAAAAGGTGTAGATTCTTTCTGTTTCAGAATTAAGGGTAAAGATGTTAACAAAGAGAACATCCTCACACTTATAAACGGAATCAATCCAGAAGCTATTGAAATCAATTTCTGCACTTGCCAGAAGAAATCTTTGGCTTTGGCAGAGATAGTAATGGCAGAATATGCTGCTAAAAATTACGATGCAGAAAAGGTACAGGGCTCTATCAATTTTGATGCTATCAACTCTATCCTTTCAAAGGGTAAGGAGGTAGAAAATTGGAAAGAGACAGCAAAAGCTCTTGTTGAAACTTGCGCTGCTTTCCCAAAATTCCGCCCTATCACAGTTAATGCATTATCATTGAACAATGCAGGTTCATACATTTTCCAGGAATTGGGTTATGCACTTGCTTGGGGTAATGAATATATGAATACTCTCACTGAAATGGGTATTTCTGCCGATGCAGCAGCAAAAGCTATCAAATTCAACTTTGGTATCAGCAGCAACTACTTTATGGAAATTGCAAAATTCCGTGCTGCACGTATGTTGTGGGCAGAAATTGTTAAACAATATGAACCAAAATGCAACTGCAGCTGCAAGATGATTGCACACGCAGAGACATCTTCGTTCAACCTTACTCTGTTTGACAGCTATGTAAACTTGCTCCGTACACAGACAGAATCTATGAGTGCTGCTATAGCAGGTATCCACTCTATGACTGTTACTCCGTTTGACAAGACATACGCTGAACCAGCAGAATTCTCAGAACATTTGGCTCGCAACCAGCAGTTACTGCTTAAAGAAGAGTGCCATTTGGATAAGGTTGTAGATCCATCAGCAGGTTCATACTACATTGAAACACTTACCGCTTCTATTGCAGAACAGGCATGGAAACTCTTCACAGAGGTTGAAAATGCAGGTGGTATGTTAGAAGCTGCTATTGCAGGTACAGTACAGGACAGCATCAACGCAAGCAACGCTGCTCGTCACGAAGCTGCTGCAAAGCGTCGTGAAATTCTGCTTGGTACAAACCAGTTCCCTAACTTCACAGAACTTGCAGACGGCAAAATGCCATTGGCAAAGAACTGCTGCTGCGAAAACAAAGAAGAGTGCGAACGTCCATATAAGACTTTGAACTTTGATCGTGAAGCAAGCGAATTTGAAGCATTACGCTTACAGACTGAAAACAGCGGTCGTCGTCCAAAGGCATTTATGCTTACTATCGGTAACCTGGCTATGCGTCAGGCTCGCGCTCAGTTCAGCTGCAACTTCTTGGCTTGTGCAGGTTACGAAGTTATAGACAACCTTGGTTTCAAGACTGTAGAAGAGGGTGTTCAGGCTGCAATGGAGGCTAAAGCCGACATTATTGTTCTCTGTTCAAGCGATGATGAATATGCTGAATATGCAGTTCCTGCATTCAAGGCTATTGACGGCAAAGCAATGTTCATCGTAGCAGGTAATCCTGCTTGCACAGAAGAACTTAAGGCTGCAGGTATAGAGAATTTCATCCACGTTCGTTGCAACGTACTTGAAACACTTAAAGAGTATAACGCCAAATTAGGCATAAAATAAGCGAAGCTATGAGAAAAGATTTCAGCAAAGTTGATATTTATGCCGGTTTCCAGAACCAAAACGGTATGGAGTGGCAGAAAAACAATGGTATTGAGGCTAACTGGAAAACTCCTGAATTGATTGACGTTAAGCCTGTATATACCAAAGAAGATTTAGAAGGTATGGAACACCTGAACTACGCTGCCGGTGTAGCTCCATTCTTGCGTGGTCCATATTCAACAATGTATGTAATGCGTCCTTGGACTATCCGTCAGTATGCAGGTTTCTCTACTGCAGAAGAATCAAACGCATTCTATCGTCGTAACCTTGCCAGCGGTCAGAAAGGTTTGTCTGTTGCATTCGACCTTCCAACACACCGCGGTTACAACCCTGATAACGCTCGCGTAGTAGGTGACGTAGGTAAGGCCGGTGTATCTATCTGTTCAGTAGAAAACATGAAGACTTTGTTTGCAGGTATTCCTTTGAACAAGATGTCTGTTTCTATGACTATGAACGGTGCCGTACTTCCTGTTATGGCATTCTATATCACCGCAGCTCTTGAACAGGGTGCAAAACTTGAAGAATTAGCAGGTACTATTCAGAACGATATTTTGAAGGAATTTATGGTTCGTAACACCTATATCTATCCTCCAAAGTTCTCTATGAAGATTATCAGCGACATCTTTGAATACACTTCAAAGAATATGCCTAAGTTCAACAGCATCTCTATTTCAGGTTACCACATGCAGGAAGCAGGTGCTACAGCCGACATTGAATTGGCATACACTCTTGCTGACGGTTGGGAATATCTGCGTGCAGGTGTTAATGCAGGTATCGATATCGATGCTTTTGCACCACGTTTGTCATTCTTCTGGGCTATTGGTACAAACCACTTGATGGAAATTGCAAAGATGCGTGCTGCTCGTCTGCTTTGGGCTAAGATTGTTAAGACATTCAATCCTAAGAATCCTAAATCATTGGCATTGCGTACACACTGTCAGACTTCAGGTTGGTCATTGACAGAACAGGATCCATTCAACAACGTAGGTCGTACATGTATTGAAGCTATGGCTGCAGCTCTTGGTCATACACAGTCACTGCACACCAATGCTCTTGACGAAGCTATTGCTCTGCCAACAGACTTCAGTGCTCGTATTGCTCGTAACACTCAGATCTATATTCAGGAAGAGACAAGCGTATGCAAGAACGTTGACCCATGGGCAGGTTCTTACTACATTGAATCTCTGACTAACGAAATTGCTCACAAGGCTTGGGAACACATCATGGAAATTGAAAAACTTGGTGGTATGGCTAAGGCTATTGAATCAGGTATTCCAAAGATGCGTATCGAAGAGGCTGCTGCTCGCACACAGGCTCGTATCGACTCAGGTACTCAGACTATCGTTGGTACAAACAAATATCGTTTGGAAAAAGAAGATCCAATCGATATTTTGGAAATCGACAACACAGCTGTACGCGAAGAACAGATTGCAAAACTGAACGAATTGCGTGCTAACCGTGACGAAGCTGCTGTTCAGAAGGCATTGGATGCTATCACCGCTTGCGTAGAATCAGGCGAAGGCAACCTGCTTGAACTTGCAGTAGAAGCTGCTAAATTGCGTGCTTCACTTGGTGAAATTTCAGATGCTTGCGAAAAGGTAGTAGGCAGATACAAAGCAATAATCAGAACTATTTCAGGCGTGTATTCATCAGAAAGCAAGAAAGACGCAGACTTTGAGAAAGCTTGCGCTGAAACAGACCGTTTTGCAAAGAACGAAGGACGTCGTCCAAGAATTATGATTGCAAAGATGGGTCAGGACGGTCACGACCGTGGTGCTAAGGTTGTAGCAACAGGTTTTGCGGACTGTGGTTTTGACGTTGATATGGGTCCATTGTTCCAGACTCCTGCAGAAGCTGCTCGCGATGCAGTAGAAAACGATGTTCACGTACTTGGTGTTTCTTCACTTGCTGCAGGTCACAAGACTTTGGTTCCTCAGGTAATTGAAGAACTGAAGAAACTTGGCCGCGAAGATATTCTTGTAATCGTGGGTGGTGTTATCCCTGCACAGGATTACGACTATCTGTATCAGGCAGGTGCTGCTGCAATATTTGGTCCTGGTACCAGTGTTGCTAAATCGGCTTGTGAAATTATGAATTTGCTTAATGCAGAATAATAGTTTATACAACAGATAACATTAACGGCTGGAATGAAATGTTCCAGCCGTTAGTTTTTTATAGAGATTTGTGTTATTTACTATATGTGATAAAAGAGTACGCCGGAGTATCTTCCGGTGTAAAATCTTCTTGTGCTACCACATGCCATTCATCTGAGATTTCAGGGAAATAAGCATCAGCATTTACAGGCACATCGTGCACAAGCGTAACTTCCAGCCTATCTGCTATTGGCATGGTCTGTCTGTAAATCTCTGCCCCGCCTATTACAAAAACCTGTTCATCTGCACCAACAGCAGCCAATGCATCTTCTATAGATACAAATGTCTCTGTTCCAGGAAACTGTGCATTAACATCTCTTGTAAGAACCATATTTCTCCTGTTTGGTAATGCTCCCTTTGGCAACGAAAGAAATGTCTTTCTACCCATCAGAACAGTATGTCCTGTTGTCAGGGCCTTAAAACGCTTTAAATCGGCAGAGATTCTATACAATAGTTCGTTTTTATAACCTATTGCACCATTTTCTGCTATAGCTACAATAATAGTAATCATACAGCTACAACACCTTTAATATGTGGATGCGGATCGTAATCTACAAGTTCAAAATCTTCATATTTGAAATCGAAGATACTCTTTACATCGGGGTTAATCTTCATCTTTGGTAACGGACGAGGCTCTCTGGTAAGCTGCAGTTTAGCCTGTTCCAAATGGTTTGTATAGAGATGAGTATCGCCTGTTGTATGTATAAATTCACCCGGTTTCAAGCCAGTTACCTGAGCCATCATCATCAACAGTAATGCGTATGATGCTATATTAAAAGGTACTCCAAGGAAACTGTCCGCACTACGCTGATAGAGCTGCAAGCTTAATTTACCATCTGCCACATAGAACTGGAAGAAAGCATGACAAGGAGGCAGATTCATATTCTTTAAATCGGCCACGTTCCATGCGCTAACTATAATTCTACGAGAATCGGGATTATTCTTAATAGCATCTACAGCTTCGCTTATCTGGTCTATAAAGCCTCCCTCATAATCTGGCCATGAACGCCACTGATAACCGTAGATATGTCCCAGATTACCATCGGGATCTGCCCACTCATTCCATATACGAACACCATTATCCTGCAGATATTTAGCATTGGTATCGCCCTTTAGGAACCAGAGCAGTTCATATATTATAGATTTCAAATGCAGTTTCTTAGTAGTGAGCAGTGGGAAACCATCCTCTAAATTAAAACGCATCTGATGACCAAATACGCTTATTGTACCCGTACCTGTACGGTCTTCTTTATGAACACCTTCATTCAGTATTCTATTTAGTAGGTCAAGATATTGTTTCATCGCTTTTTCTTTTATTGCCGACTACGAAATTACAACATTAATTTCAATGTTACAACACACCTTCCAAATTGATTTTATAGAATACTTCTGTTATTTGGTCCAATCCAAACAATACATTATTCTTTTCGTCGTAACCAATCCGTCTAATCGCAACGGGTATTTCAAAACTCTTTATACAATTTAAATCCCAATCATAGATATATAAATTAGTCTTATATTTATTCTCGTCTAATTGGTCTTTTACAACATCTATTGCAAATATGTAATCGGAAGTACAATCATAATCAACATATCCACCTTGAGCATCACTTGTATATACATCAGCAAAAGATATAGACTCCTTATTATGATATGCACAATATTTATCATTATCAATGTCAAGTTTCAATATATAATCCAAATTGTCAAGGGACTGCAATACTATATTTTTATTGGGGTGTTTTATAAATATGCCACGATACAACCCATCGTCATTTTTAGAAGCATCTCCATTATACATAACTTTTGAATAGAGTTCTATCTCTTTAACCAAACTATCTCCATACACAACTCTTATATTTGGAATTTCTGGCGAAAAGTGAGTAATAGATTGTTCTAATCGCTTATTTGGATCATTATCTAAAATTATAAAAGTACCATTCACTACCGGTATATCATCTTTCAGGAAAGTCTGAACTAAAGTCTGTTGACTTATAGATTCAGAAAGGTTAATCTCATAAAGTCTAGAGCCATAATGAGAGAATGGCACAAATATATCGCCATCTTTAGTATAAGCCATCTTCTCATAAAAATGCGTATATGGAAGAAGCGCCGGCGGGATAGCAGTTTCGCCCGGTCCTCTACCTACCCTTAAACAATTAAGCTTGTTTTCTAAAGTATTAACATCAAAAACTTGCATCATAGCTTCAGGATCTCTGGCACCTACTATAAGATAATCTTCGTGTACCATCAAACCCACAGCAGCAAAAACCTCTAATGGTAAAACTGTTGCCTCAAGCTTTTCTGTTGGTGTAACTTTAAGATTCTTCTCTATAACCTTATAGTTAAAGTAAGCATCATTACTACCACAAGAAGAGACTAACAACATTGCAGGTAAACAAACCAGCAACAATACTAATTGCATCAATCTATTATTATTCATATTCGCTATGTGTAAAATTTCTATTAATTACACAAAAGTATAAATAATCCATCAAACTACATCTTACTACAAGTAATAGTTTAAAAAGCATGTAAAACTTCTACTATAACGGTGAAAATTGTGTAAGTTTGTAGCAGAATAGTAGAGCAATGCAATTACCGGATAGTTTTATAGAGCAGATGAGAAGCAGTTTTTCAGAAGAAGAGCTGCAAGAGTTTGTAGATGCCATAGGCAGAACCCCCATTACAAGTATTAGAATAAATGGCGATAAAATGCCAGAAACGGCACTTGATGAATTCAATCTGCAAAACCCTGTACTATGGGCAAGCAATGCTTACTATCTGAATGAAAGACCATCATTCACATTAGATCCACTGTTTCATGCAGGATGCTATTATGTTCAGGAAGCCTCATCTATGTTTGTAGAACAGGCTGTTAAACAGTGTAATTTCTTAGGTCCCGTTACAGCACTCGATTTATGTGCAGCACCCGGTGGCAAATCCACTCATCTCTGTTCATTACTCCCAAAAGGCAGTCTGTTGGTAGCAAACGAAATCCATAGAGGACGTGCCCAGATTTTAGCAGAGAATCTTACCAAATGGGGAAAACCGGAAGTGATAGTAACAAGTAATACACCACAACAGATTGGAGAGAGCGGACTGCAATTTGACCTTATATTGGTAGATGCCCCCTGCTCTGGTGAAGGTATGTTCCGCAAAGACGATACAGCCATAACAGAATGGAGTTTGGAGAACGTAGAGATGTGTGCTTCCAGACAAAAAGAGATTCTGGAATCTATATGGCAGGCACTGAAACCCGGCGGATATATAATTTACAGCACTTGTACTTACAACAAAAAAGAGGACGAAGAGAATGTAAAATTCATAGAAGAGCAGTTAGGTGCCACAGTTATTTCCATACCAACAGAAAGCAGTTGGGATATTGCTCCCGGCTACCACTTCTACCCTCACAGGACTAAGGGCGAAGGTTTCTTTTTAGCATTACTAAAGAAAGACGAAGATGAACCAATATCAGAAGCCAGACTGCCCAAACAGATAACAAACAATATTCCTGCCGAATGTAAAGAGTGGATTCAGAACAGCGAAGACTTTGCTTTCCAGATGGTAAACGATGCCATATATGCACGTCCCAAGCATGTAGCATTACAGATGCAGATGGTTGCAGATAGATTATATTGCCTTATCAAAGGTATTTGCATAGCCACAGTTAAAGGTAAAAACATAATTCCGGCACACCAACTTGCAATGAACAGCATATTAAATAAAGAGGCATTCCATAGCGTAGAACTTAACAAAGAAGATGCTTTGCGTTATTTAAGATGTGAAGCGCTGAATATTCCAAACGAGCCAAAAGGTTTTGTTCTGTTTACATACCAGGGTGTGACATTAGGATTTGGCAAAAACATAGGAAACAGAGCCAACAACCTCTATCCGCAAGAGTGGAGAATAAGAAAAAATCTATAGATTTATCAGAACATACCGTATGTAGTACGTAACACGCGGAATTCCGTTCTACGATTCAACTGATTGCATATCTCCTGCTGTTCCTGATTAAACAGAGATATTGTTGTTTCGTTAAGGACTTCTCCTTCTGAAATGAACTGATACTGCTCTGCCTGTTTCTTAGATACAATGATTGGTTTTTCTTCACCATATCCTTTAGCAGTCAGCCTGTCAGAAGCTATTCCGGAAGCAATCAGATAATCAACCACGCTTTGAGCTCTCTCTGCCGAAAGACGCAGATTATAATCATCATTTCCCTTATAATCGCAATGAGCGCCAATTTCTATTGTTACGTGCGGATTATCGGTAAGTAATACAGCAAGTTCATTGAGCGATTCTGCCGATTCCGGACGTAATGTCGCCTTATCAAAATCAAAGAAGATATTATCAATCAGAACAGGCTTCGATATGGAAGATAATGGAAACTGTAATACGTATTCTCTATCTAGAACCGTACTATCTGTTGACAATTCCTGCTTATAATTCATGTAACCTTTTGAAGTTCCGAGCAGCAGATAACGGGTTCCCGGATTTACACGCTGAGTAAAAGATCCGTCATCGCGTACACCAAGCTTTGTATTTGTACCATCATCGCCTACCAGATACACAATGGCATCTGTAAGTTCATACCCATCCTTTTCATATACCCAACCTGTTATCTTATGCACAGTTTCAGGCAGTTCAAACGTATAGATATTATCTCTGCCACGTCCGTCATTCCTGTTAGAAGAGAAAAAGCCACGTGTATAATCGCCTTCGAATGTCATTCCAAAATCATCGGCAAAAGAGTTTACAGGCGATTTCAGATTTTCTATTGTCCATGTAGAATCTGAAGTACTTACCGCTTTAAATATATCCAGTCCTCCCATTCCGGGATGGCCATCAGAAGAGAAATAGAGTTCTCCGTTTCTGCGGAATGTTGGGAACATTTCGTTTCCTGCCGTATTTATATCGGGTCCCAGATTCTGAGCGCCAATAAACCGGCCATCCATTTCAACACGCCACAAATCCAAGCCGCCATAACCACCGGGCATATCCGACACAAAATAGATCCATTCTCCATCTGGAGATATAGCCGGATGAGCATACGAATTAAGAGTATCATTCGATTCTGCAATATATGGAGCAGATGCACTCCAATTTGCATCAGATCTCGAAGATTTCATTATCTGCGCAGGTCGTGCATATTGTGCATCTACCGGGCAATATGTAATGTACATAGTGTTGAAATTTGGAGTAAAGGCAGGAGTACCATCTTCGTATTCACTATTAGGTCCACCCTCTAACTTTACAGGCTTTTTCCATTTTCCCTTCTCGTCCTTCTCAGACATATATATGTCGCAGTTTTTCATTCCTGTTATTCCGTTTATATCATCGCCTGCCGATTCATCACGAGACGAGGTAAAATAGAGAACAGTATAGGTGTCATTTCCGTAAGCTGGAGAGAAATCACTGTATTTGGAATTAAACAGAGCATCCTTTTTTACAATATATCGTGTTGGATTCTTTTTCCACTCTGATGATTGTGTAGCAGATTGCAGTCCATTAACAGCTATCATATCATCCGGAGCATACTCTAAATATATACCATAATTCTTGGCTGCATTTTTATATTCACCACTACGCAGTTGCATGTCAGCCAGATATCTATATGCTATTGAATCAGGATATTTATATCGTATTGCATTCTGATATGCTGCCAGAGCTCGTGGTATATAGTTTATGCGACGATAGCAATCAGCCATCATATATGCACGTTCTGCACGCAAAGGTTTTTCGCTTGATGGTGTACTTGAATATGCTTTTTTGTAAAGTGATGCAGCCTGATAGTATTCTCCCAATGCGTAACTCTGTTCAGCCTTACGCAGATAAACTTCGGCACCACAACTACTCAACGTTATGATGGCAGCCATCAGGAATACATACAACAAGCTTCTCTTATACATACATATATAATAACTGAAAAGAGGCTGTTTTATTGCAATATACGCATAGAATTATCAGACAGTACATCTTTTACCAGCGAAGTTACCATCTGCTTAAGTTCCTCAATAAACTGTGCCGGACTATATTTCTGACGTTCTATTTCACGCAGGCGTTTCTCCCATATACCGGTAAGCTCTGCACTCTTTAGCAGCTCTTCATGGATAATGGAGATAAGAGATATTCCTGTTTGCGTAGGAACCAGATTCTTCTTCTCCTTACGCATATATCCACGTTTAAAAAGAGTTTCAATTATAGCAGCACGAGTAGATGGTCTGCCTATTCCATTCTCTTTAAGAGCATCACGCAGTTCATCGTCATTAACCAATTTTCCGGCAGTTTCCATTGCCCTTAGCAAAGTAGCTTCCGTATAGAGTTTAGGTGGTTGAGTCCACTTCTCCTGAAGCTG
This sequence comes from Bacteroidaceae bacterium, assembly GCA_045660365.1. Lineage (GTDB taxonomy): Bacteria > Bacteroidota > Bacteroidia > Bacteroidales > Bacteroidaceae > Colenecus. The sequence goes on along the minus strand of JAZRDQ010000008.1, from coordinate 305,725 downwards.
CGGTGAATGTACCCCACTTTCGCCTACCGTGAAAGCAGGCAGAACCTTCTCTTCTGAATCTTCTTTATCTTCTGTACCCTTATCTTTTTCATAGAGGAGACGCCAGCCCGGGCTTAAAATCTCTTTACCGGTAGCTTTAAATTCCACTCTTGCCGATTCACCCAACACAGTTGTTGTTGAGAAATTACATTCTGGATAGAATGCTGCAATAAATCTTAATGCCACTAGATTGAATACCTTCTGTTCTATTGCTGTCAAGCCTTTTGGGTGGACACCTGTAGGAATTATAGCATGGTGATCTGTCACTTTACTGTTATCGAACACGCGTTTTGTTTTAGGCAGTTTCTTTGCCAAAAGCGGCTCGGTATATTGCGAATAATCCGATAGTCCTTTTAAAATCTGAGGGCACTTGGGATATATATCATCGCTAAGAAAAGTTGTATCCACACGTGGATAGGTAGTTATCTTCTTTTCATACAGAGATTGTATGGTCTTCAGAGTATCATCTGCTGACATTCCATACTTTTTATTACACTCCACCTGTAACGATGTCAGATCAAACAGACGTTGCGGATACTCTTTACCAGCCTTTTTATCTACCTTTGTAACTGTAAAAAGTTCAGACTGTATACTCTCCAGAAATTTTTCACCCTCCTCTTTGGTGGTAAATTTACCTTTTGTCGCACTGAACTGCGTATCGCGGTATATTGTTTTCAGTTCCCAATACTGTTCAGGTACAAAGTTCTTAATCTCATTATAACGGTTTACTACAAGTGCCAGAGTTGGTGTTTGAACTCTGCCAATTGATAGCACCTGTCGACTTTCTCTGCTTGCATACTTTAAAGTATAAAGTCTGGTTGCATTCATTCCTAAAAGCCAATCGCCTATAGCACGACACAGACCGGCTTCGTATAGAGATTTAAATGAATCCTGATTCTGGAGTTTTGCAAAGCCTTCACGTATAGCATCTTCAGTTAGAGAAGATATCCACAATCTCTGAACAGGACATTTTACACCTACCTTCTGCATCACCCAACGTTGTATAAGTTCACCCTCCTGGCCGGCATCACCACAATTCACTATAGAATCTGCTTTAAGCATTAGGTTTTCTATAACCTTAAACTGCTTTTCTACACCTTTATCGTCTATAAGTTTTATACCAAAACGGGGAGGTATCATAGGCAGACTGCCTAAATTCCAGCCCTTCCACATTTGAGTATAGTCGGCAGGTTCCTTAAGCGTGCAAAGATGACCAAAAGTCCACGTAACCTGATAGCCATTACCTTCGTAATAGCCATCATGCCTTGAACGTGCACCCAACACATCAGCAATATCTTTTGCCACACTTGGTTTCTCTGCAATACAAACTATCATACAAGATCCATTAACGGTGTAAAATTACTCATATTTTTCCACTTACCGCAGTTGCACATACCTTATTATATATAAAAAGTGTAGCAGCTGAAATTTCAACTGCTACACTCTATCCTGTTTTAGGTCCTTATTATCTAGCGTCTTTCTTCTTTGATGCTGAATATACCATATTCAACGCTGAAGCCTTACGCAAAGCAAGTTTAACGTCAGTAACAATACCCATCTGTACCTTCTTATCTACCTTTAGAGATATCTTCATATAAGGTTTATCTCTTTCAGGCATACTTTCACGTTCCTGTGCAACGTAGTCGCGGATAGCATCAACTTCTGCAAACTTATCGTTCAACTGAATACGTGGAGCTGTACCTAACTGTGAGCGATACTCTTTATTAGGAGTGCCTATGTAGATATGTGATACCAATGACTTTTTCTCCAACTTCTCAATTTCAGTTCCTTGTGGAGTAGTAAACTGCACTTTCAGTTCTACCTCACGCATAGATGTAACCATCATGAAGAAGAACAATACTGAGAAGATCAAGTCAGGAAGTGACGAAGTATTCAACTCCGGCATTTCTCTCTTACCTTTATTCCTAAATTTACTCATAATCTAATCAATACTGTTTTGGTTCTGCTTCTGAAATCTTTGAAGGATACATACCTCTTGCGTATGCCTTTTCATCGTCTGTACAATCGTTATAACCTTTGCGGAATGTAGCTTTACACCATTCATCACGCAATTCATTATAAGCTTTTGACAGCTCATTCTGAACCTGGAAATAAGTTTCATATTCTGTAGAACGGTCAGTCTGCAACGATATAACGTGCTTAACCGTTGTTACCACTGTTCCGAACCCTGGAATATCATACTCCTCTTTAGCAGGGAAATTTTCCTTATCCTCTGGATTAGCAACAAATTCCTTAGCTAAATCTTTGAGCTGATCAATTTCAATCATCTCACCGCGGCAAAGTACTTCGTTGTTCTTGTTAACCAAAACAACCATTACGTTACGCTCTTTAACCTTTGCTTCCTCTTCTTGTGCATTTGGATCCCATTCTGGAAGACGACGTGACAAACCAGTGTCAGTATCCATTGATGTGGTCACAAGGAAGAAGATCAACAGGATAAAAGAGATATCCGCTGTTGATGAAGAGTTCATCTGTGGTACTTTTCTATTTGATTTTGCCATAAGATACTCTTCAAAATATGATACTTACTTCTTTACCTTTGCTTTAAAAGCACCGATCATTGACAATAGAGCGCAAAGCATTGCAACTGCTACCAAAGCATAGATTGAATATAGACATACGTCTGTCAGCTTCAAAAGAGAAGCATTTTCAAAAAGACTCTGGTCACCAAGACGGATAGCGTCGGTGTTTGCCAAGAAATATGATGCTACAACTGCAGCAGCTGTGCACAAGAACACAGGTGCAACAAAGCTAGTTTTCTTTTCTCCCTTAGTTCTGTGAATCATGTTTTTAATACCATTAATGATACCAAAAACAAACACAGAAGCTGTACATATAGCAACCAGTGCATACAACCAGATCAAAAGAAGACCTGTGTATTGTGGTGCTGTATACGTATTTCCATTAAAAGTATCCTGCATACCATAGCCTACGCAGAAGAACATTACAAGCACTGCTGCAGATAGGATAAACAGTATTGCTAATACTATGGATGATGCATTATTTTTCTTCATTAGTGGTAATTTTTACTTTTTAAACTTCAAGTTGTACTTCATGATGATATCAAGGAGAGATACTGATGAATCTTCCATATCAGTATTCAAAGCCTCAACCTTGCTAAGTATGTAGTTATAGAACACCTGAAGAACAAGAGCAACGATAATACCGAAGATAGTTGTGATAAGAGCAACCTTCATACCACCTGCTACAACGGTTGGAGAAATATCACCAGCCTTCTGGATATCGTCGAACGCCTGTACCATACCGATCACAGTTCCCAAGAAACCAAGAGATGGTGACATAGCGATAAACAATGTGATCCATGAAAGGTTCTTTTCAAGGTTAGAAGCCTGTACGCTACCGTAAGAAACTACTGAACGCTCTACTACGTCAAGACCTTCGTCAATACGCATCAAACCCTGATAGCAGATAGAAGCAACAGGACCGCGAGTGTTACGGCAGATTGACTTAGCAGCTTCAACATCACCTGACTCAAGAGCAGCCTGAACATCAGAAAGAAGTTTCTTGCTGTTAACTTCTGACAAGCTCAAGAAGATGATACGCTCAATACAAAGAGCAACACCAAAGATCATAGCTACAGCTACAAGAGCCATAAAGCCAGCACTACCTTCAATAAACTTAATCTTCAAATTCTTGTGAAGGCTTACCTTCTCTTCTTCTACTACTGGAGCAGTTTCTTCTACAGCCTCTTCTACAGCTTCTTCTACAGCAGCTGAATCAACTGCAACTTCTTCTGTTGCTGGTGCAACTTCGTCCTGAGCACTCACGTTCTGAGTAAATCCAAATACTAGGATACCCATCATTGCAATAGATGCAAATAACTTTTTCATTTCTAGTAAGTTTTAATTATTAATTGTTAGTTTATATCATTTAATTCACACTAATTCAACTCTTTACGCGGAAAGACGGGGATTCGAACCCCGGAAACGCTTTTGACGTTTACACGCTTTCCAGGCGTGCCTCTTCAACCACTCGAGCATCTTTCCCTTAAGGCACTTTTAGACACAGTGTCCAAAAACGGGTGCAAATTACAACTTTTTTGCGGAATAATCTTATTTTTTTGCAGTTAATTCTCTTTTTTTTCATCCTTTCACATCTTTTAATCAAAGATTTCGACTTTTTAAGGTAAAAGTGAGCAAAATAATTAAATTTGCACGTTCAATAAACATCAAAAAAAAGAGTGAATATAAAGACCATCTTTAAACCTCTTGGTTTCATTTACGGTTTAGTTACCGGATTCAGGAATCTACTGTACGATTTCGGGCTCATAAGAGGCCGAAGTTTTGATATTCCGGTTATAAGTATCGGCAATATAACTGTAGGTGGAACTGGTAAAACACCGCATACCGAATATATAATAAGGTTATTACAGGATAAATTCAGGATAGCTGTACTGAGCAGGGGATATGGAAGAAAAAGCAAAGGATTTGTAAGCTACACACCTGGCACGCCTGCAACTATAATTGGCGACGAACCTTTTCAGATAGCCAACAAATTCCCGGATATCAGAGTTGCTGTTGATGAAAAGAGAGCACACGGCATAAACGCATTGCTGAACAGCGAAAGATATGATGCAATTCTGCTGGACGATGCCTTTCAGCATAGAAAAGTGACCCCATCACTAAATATACTTCTGGTTGATTACAACAGAAACATAATGGACGACTACATGCTCCCGGCAGGCAGACTGCGCGAATGGGCATATAACAGAAAGCGAGCAGATATCATTATTGTAACAAAATGCCCGAAAGAGATAAGTCAGAGAGAGAGAGAAGAACTTTCCGGCAGACTTTGTGTATCAGAATCGCAAAGGATTTTCTTCACTACTATTAAATACGGTGTTCCTTATAGTATCAACAACGATAAAGAACTGATAAATCTGGAACAATTATCTGTCGACTCATCCATACTACTATTGTCTGGAATAGCATCGCCACAGCAGATGTACTCACACATCAGACAATTCACTGATAATATAGAGATGCTAACCTTTGGAGATCACCACAATTATACTTTATCGGATATCTACAGTCTGAAATTAAAATTATCAAAAATATCAGCAACCAGAAAGTTCATACTGACCACAGAGAAAGACGCGGCCCGACTCAGAGAGATGAATCTGGAAGAAGATCTCCGCAAATTCATCTATGTGCTACCCATTGAAATGTCTTTCATAAATGATGGCACGATTTTTGATAATTGTATCATAGAGCATTTAAACAGATAAATATATGACCAATAACAAAAGAACAGAGATTGCTGAATTAGGCGAATTCGGACTTATAGAACATCTGGTAGGAAACGTAAAGCCCGCCAACAGTTCTACCATCTATGGCATAGGCGATGATGCAGCTGTACTGGATTATCAGGAGAAAGAGGTTCTGGTTACTACAGATATGCTTATGGAAGGTGTTCATTTTGACCTGACATACTTCCCGCTGAAGCATCTGGGCTACAAAGCTGCAATGGTAAACATTTCCGATATCTACGCAATGAACGGCACTCCTAAACAGATGACCGTTTCTGTTGCATTAAGCAAAAGGTTCTGTGTAGAAGATATGGAAGATTTCTATGCCGGACTTCAGCTAGCATGCCAGAAACATGGTGTAGATTTAGTGGGCGGCGACACTACATCATCTTTAACAGGACTGGCCATAAGCATTACCTGTATAGGTGAATGTGAAAAAGGCAAAGCTATATATAGAAAAGGTGCAGAACAGAATGATTTGATATGCGTAAGCGGAAATCTTGGAGCAGCATATATGGGCTTGCAGTTGCTGGAACGCGAGAAGGCCGTATTCAATTCAACCGAGCAGGACAGCAACACCCCGTTTGCTCCCGACTTTTCAGGAAAGGAGTATCTATTGGAGCGTCAGTTAAAGCCTGAAGCACGCAAGGATATTATCGAAGAGCTTAAAAGAGCTGGAGTAACACCTACATCCATGATAGACATATCAGACGGACTCTCATCTGAATTACTACACCTGTGCAAACAGAGCGGTACAGGTTGCAGCGTATTTCAGGAACGTATCCCTATAGATTACCAGACTGCACTTGCTGCAGAAGAATTCAACATGGATGTTTATACCTGTGCACTAAACGGAGGCGAAGATTACGAGTTGCTATTCACTGTACCTCTGACAGACCATGACAAGATTATTCAGATGAAAGATGTAAAACTTATCGGCCATATGACACGTCCTGAATTAGGGACTCATCTGCTAACTAAATCCGGACAGGAAATAGAATTAAAAGCACAAGGCTGGAGTTCAAACCTATAAATAAAACAGGAGGTCCCACAAAAAAAACGCAGGACCTCCTGTTTTATAATCTATCCGATAAGCTCAGATAGCTTTTTCAATATTCCATACAAAAGCACGTAATCCCAACTTTTCAGTTGCTATATCCATCTGGTGCAACCTTTCAAGTAACAGATCCACCACACTGTCTTCAACAATGGTTATTATACCGGAACACATTGATGGCCAGGCGTGATTACCATAGTGAGGATCTCCATTTACTGATCCCCTGCCCTGCAACTGCTCTATCATAGAGAAACCACGACAGTTAAGGTGAGTCAATAAATCTACTACACGCTCTTTATATGCTTGATCAAAAGCTATAAATACCGACTTCATATTATATTTCTTTACTATTCGTTACTATTTCAATATCATTTTCTGATATACTGATCCTTATTCTCTGCCCAATATTCCAGCAGTTGCAATCTTGCTCTGTGTTTTCTACGCTGACGTTTCAAACCAGCACCATTAAACATACAGTACAGAACAGGCACTACCAACAATGTCATAAAGGTTGAAATGGTAAGACCACCTATTACAGAGATTCCCAGAGGACGCCACATAGCTGCACCCTGACCCTGGCTTACTGCCATTGGAATCATACCCAGAATTGTAGTCAGTGTGGTCATCAATACAGGACGCAGACGGCTCTTTGCGGCTGCAACTGTTGCCTGAATAGCCGACTGTCCGCGTTCACGACACAAACCTGTATAATCCACAAGCACAATACCATTCTTCACAACAATACCAATCAACATAATTGCACCCATGAAGCTCATTACGTTTAGTGATGTGCCGGTAAGACCAAGTGCCAGCAATACGCCAGAAATAGCAAATGGCACAGAGAACATTATGATAAATGGCAATGACAATGATTCAAACTGAGCCGCCATAACAATGAACACCAGCAAAATAATGAGCAATGCCAACATACCTAAATCGGCAAACGATTCCTGCTGTTCTTCGTAATCACCGGCTATCTGAATTGTTACACCATCGGGCAATTCCAATTCTTTGATAGCAGCCTTACCTGCATCTACAACTTCGCTCAATACGGCATCACCTGAAACCACACATGTAACTGTATTAACACGTTGTCTGTCCTTACGTTCAATTGAAGGAGGAGTAAAGCGTTCAACCACTTTACCAACATCTTTTACTCGTACAGATTTTCCTGACGAACCATACAAAAGGATATTTTCTATATCTTCTAAATCTGTTCTGAATTCAGGTGCATAACGCACGCGAATATTGTACTCTTCGCCATCTTCTCTATAATACGATGCAGTAGAACCATACACTCTGTTTCGCATAAATGTAGCTGCAGTAGTCAAATTCAAACCATTTTGAGCCAATTTATCGCGATCAAATTCCACCTGATATTCAGGCTGATATTTTTCACGGCTTACAAATGCTTCGCCCACACCCTTCACATTCTTCATTTTTGCCATAAATTCGTTGGCAATTCTATCGGTTTCATCAAGATCGTAACCGTAGATTTCAAACTCTGCAGATGATTGGCCACCCATGCCGCCACCACCGGTGCTCAACATAAAGCGTTCCACCTCGGGACGTACTGTCAAATCGGCACGCATCTCTGTTACAATATCATCAATAGATTTTTCACGTTTATCAAAATCCACCAGAGTAATATTGAATGAAATAATGTGAGTACCATTTGACTGCATGGCAGCAAATGTATTATCTTCGTCAGCAGCACCAACGCGATAGTTACAAACCAACATTTCGTCTTTGTATCTCTCCATCCATAGTTCAGAGAGTTCCGAAGCCATTTCGCGTGAACGTTCCGTATTGGTATTCATCGGCATATAGAGAGTTCCTGTTATACGACCATTGTCGTCAGATGGGAAGAACTCCGTTTTCAGAGAAGGAACCATCACCATAGATGCCACAAATACCAGCAAGCTTATAGTCATTACACTCTTTCTGTGGCGAACGCACCAGTTAATCAATCGAGCATACAAAACATCCAGTTTGTTCAACATATTCAGGAATGGATCATACAGAATATGATGAAGCTTGCTCTGTTTCTTCTCCAGTTTCAACATCTGTGAACAGAGCATAGGTGTCAGTGACAACGCAGCCACAGTAGAAACTATCATAATGATACACATCATCCAGCCAAGTTCCTTAAACATAACACCAGTCATGCCTGAAATCATGGTCAGCGGGAAGAACACCGCAAGCATTGTCAGTGTAGATGCTATTACAGATACCGCAACTTCGTTTGTTGCATGAATTGCAGCCTGTTTAGGATCGGCACCACGTTCAATATGTGTTGTAACATTCTCCAGCACCACAATAGCATCGTCCACGACCATACCAATAGCTATAGTCAAAGTACTCAATGATATAATATTCAATGTACCATCAGTCAATGCCAGATATATAAATGATGCAATCAATGACAATGGGATTGTAATACCTACCACCACAGTTGCACGCCAGCGGCCTGTAAAGATATACACTACCAGAACCACAAACAGCAAAGCATACAGGATAGTCTCTGCCAATGATTTAATGGTATTGATGATATCCTTTGAACCATCTACAATCACACCTATGTTAACATCGGCTGGCAATGTCTCCTGCAATTGAGGCAACATAGCCTTTACCTTTTTACAGATTTCCACAGTGTTAGCACCGGTCTGCTTCTGAATAGTCATCATAGCACCCTGACGACCATTTGTATATGTCTCCTGAGCGCGTTCCTGAGTAGTATCAACAATACGGGCAACATCCCTCAGATAGACAGTTTTACCATCTACCGCTGTTAAAACCAGATTATTCATTTCCATAGGATCGGAAAATTCGCCCTCAACACGCAGAGCAAAACTTTCACTACCTACATCAATATTACCACCCGGTACATTTCTGTTTTCATTACTGATAAGTGAACTTATACTTTCAATTGTCAGATTATATGCTTCAAGTTTTGCAGGATCACAATAGACGTAAATTTCACGCTTTGGAGCACCTGCTACCGACACAGTACCTACACCTGGAATTCTTGCCAACGGATTGACAACATTTTCATCCAATAGTTTGTAAAGTGCCGCCTGACTTTCGTCTGCCTGAACAGATAGCAGCATAATAGGCATCATGCTGGTATCAAATTTGAATATGGTTGGAGTACCTACTCCATCAGGCAATGCAGTAGATATCATATTCAATTTATCACGGACATCGTTTGTCAAATCATCAATATCGTGTCCGTATTCAAACTCCAATGTTACCACTGAAACATTTTCCGACGATTTGGATGTTATATGTTTGATATAACTACAACTGTTTAAGGTACTTTCCAAAGGCCTTGTAACGTTGTTCTCAATATCGGAAGCACTTGCACCGGAATAATAAGTAAATACCATGATGGTATTTGTTTCAATATCCGGCAACTGGTCTATCGGCAGTTTTGTAAATGAAAACAGACCGAAGACTACGATAGCCAAGAAACACAAGGCTGTCATTATAGGTCTTTTGACCGCTCCTTCGTATAGACTCATTGTTTCCAGCTATTTATTTTTCAACAATCACTTCAATACCATCTGACAGATGTGCCTGTCCGGCAACCACAATCTGTGCATTGTTGTCCACACCCGACAGAAGCTCGTATTTATCGCCCAAACGCTGACCAATCTGCACAGGCTGGAACCACACCTTACCATCTCTGTAAACATACACAAAACGTTCACCCGAACCAGCACGTTTAACAATTGCTACATCTGGCACAACAACATGCTGTTCTGTACCCAGATTTACAGTTGCACGAGCAAACATACCCGGACGTATTTTTTTATCATTGTTTGCAACAGATACTTCTACCGGGAATGTATGTGTCATTGGATCTATAGTAGGATAAACCAACGATACGGTACCTTCAAACTGTTCGCCTGGATAAGCATCGGCTTCAATCATTACCTTATTACCCTTTTTAATACGGGCGAAATATATTTCAGATACGTTGATAGTCAGTTTTACTGGTGCAATTTTCTGTACTACTAGCACAGCCTGACCACTGTAAAGATCGCCATCATCGTAGTTTCTTGCTGTTACAACACCATCTATTGGGCTTAACAACTGAGTGTTTTCGAGCAGATTGTTATATGAAGTCTTGTTCACTTCAAGCTGAAGTTTCATATTATCCCATTCAGCTTTTGAAACACCACCTACCTTATAAAGTTCATCAATACGGTTAAATTCAACCTCCATATTGCTTATCTGGAGTTTCATCTGTTTCAGGTTTGATTCATCCATCTGAACCAGTTTCTGACCTTTGGTTACATTATCGCCAACCTCCACAAAAATCTTTTCAATTCTTGATGGAGCAGAAGGAGCGATATTATTCTTAACATCGCTTACTACTGTTGCTGCATAAACCTGCAACTGATCTACATCCTGAACCGACACTGATGCCAATTTAACACGTGGTTGAACAACTTCTGCCTTCATCGCATCTGCACTCTCTGTTGTTTTCTGATTGTTACACGATGCAAATAGAGACATCGCACACAAAGCCATAACTGAAACTCTAACTAATTTCATTTTTATATATGTTTTTTATTTACACAATTATGATTCCTTATTTTTCTGCCGGATAGATATTATCTTCCTTTCCCAATGTCTTGTCAAGATCTGCTTTAGCTGACAGATAATCAAAAATAGACTGGCCGTAGGTTAATTTTGCCTGTGTTAACGATACCTCTGAATTATTCAATTCAAGTATTGTACCATTACCAATTTCATATCTCTTTTCTGCAATTAACCTTCCCTTTTCAGCCTGAACAATGGCCTCTTTGTTACTTGCCACCTGTTCTGCACTTGCCTTCATATTGTTCAGATAACTCTTTACCTGCATATCTATCTGACGTTCGGTATATTGTCTATTCTGATTTAACTGACTGATTTGCAGTTTTGTGCTTCTTAGCTTTGTAAAGTTACCCATTCTGAAGATTGGAACAGACAGAGAGAGAACAACAGACGAACTGCTTGCCCAAGTATAATCAGATATTCTAAAATTGTCGTTATACAGTGATTGGAACGCGTAAGAACCCTGCAATGCCAATGTTGGCAAGAAATTCATTTTTTGAACAGTCAAATTCTGGTTAAGTAATTTCTCATTTAAATCCAACTGACGTATTGATGTATTATTATCCAGTGAATAATTACCGGATGTAAGCACTTCTGAATACATCTCATCTTCAAAATCAGAAAGAGTACCATCCACCACTATATCAACATCATCGGCAATACCCATCAACACTTTCAATTGTAATTCTGCTATACTTATGGCATTTCTTGCAGATATCATAGATGGCTTCAGACTACGCATCTGAACTTCTGCACTAATCTTGTCGTATTCGCTTGTGCCACCCAACTGAAACATTGAATTTATCACTTCAAAATTCTTTTCTGCATTGGCATAACTCTGTTCCAATACTTTGTAAGAATCTTGAGCCAGCATCAAACTATAGTATGCTTTTGTAACCTGATTTACCAAATCCAGCCTTGAACTACGACTCTGCTCCACAGCTTGTTCCAGATCTGTTGTAGTAAGATTCATTGTTGCATATACAGTAGGAGCAAAGATAGGCAGGCTGACAGAGAACTGTCCGTTCCAAGTACTGGTATTATCCTTACCCATTTTAAACTCCATATCGTTCAATTTCATAACCGCCGCCAAAACAGTATATTGCACTGTTCCGGAAAAATCCACAGATGGCAATAATGACTGCCATGTCTCCTGCTTGCTAATCTTCTTTAATTCTATCTGCTGATCAGCAACAATAATTGTAGGGTTTTCACTTACAGCAATTTCTATTGCGTTTTCTAAAGTCAACTTAATTACATTAGCTTGGTCATCGCCCTGTGCTTTGGCCATTGTAATCATCAACATCGCTCCCACCATCAGGAGCCATCTCTTTTTTAATTTCTTACTCATCACTGATTATAATTTTCATTACGGCTTACAAAGGTACTTATTAAACAATATAAACACAAAGTATAGCATATCAACAAGCAAAAAATTAAACATTATTAGCAATATAGACATCTTAATTAATAATGTAAATACTTTTTTTACATCTGTAAGTACACAAATGCAGCTATAACGACCTTAACAAATTCTACTTTTTGGTTTTTTTCAGACGCCCACTCTTATGAAGAGCTTCCGCTATAATCCATTGGAGCTGACCGTTGATTGAGCGGAATTCATCTTCCGCCCATTTTTCAACAGCCTCCATTGTCTGTGCATCTATACGCAGCACAAAACTCTTATTTGGCTCCTTTGGCATAAAGCTGATTTATTAATGATGTAAAGTTCCCGCATTTACAACAGGCTGAGCTGATTCATCTGAACAGAGAACAACCAGAAGATTGCTAACCATTGCAGCCTTACGCTCTTCATCCAGTTCTACCACATCCTTATCGGCAAGCTGATCAATAGCCATCTTTACCATTGAAACGGCACCCTCCACTATCTTTTCGCGTGCTGAAATTATTGCATCAGCCTGCTGACGGCGCAACATAATTGCAGCAATCTCCGGAGCATACGCCAGATAATTGATACGAGCCTCTATCACCTCAATTCCGGCCATCTTAAGACGTTCGGCAAGTTTCTGTTCAAGTTCATCATTTATTTCGTCAGCATTTGAACGCAGGCTCAGTTCTCCTTCGATAACAGAATTGTTGTCGTATGCATAATTACCTGCCACCTGACGCAATGCAGCATCACTCTGCACAGCAACAAAGTTTGCAAGAGCCTCCATACGAGAATCACTCATCAAGGCATTCACATCAGCCTGAGCCTTACCATTGGTTGTTGTAACCACCATTTGTTTTGGTGCATCAATATTGAATATCGCCTTATATATCTCATTTGCCTTTACCTTCCACACCAGAACCAGACCTATCATTATTGGATTACCCATTTTATCATTAACCTTTATTGGATCTGCATTCAAATTTCGTGCACGGAGCGACAATTTCTTAACAGTCATAAAAGGATTCACCCACCAGAAACCCTCCTGAAGCAGGTTACCTTTGTATTTTCCAAAGAAGAGCAGTACCCTTGCCTGATTCGGCTCAATAACCATCAGACCAAAGAACATAACAAAAGCGACCAGTGTTCCAATAATAGAGAGAATTATTGTCAGAACCTGAGCCAAAATAAATCCATAAATACTAGCTGCAATAATTGCAAGCGTAACAAACAACATCAAGAAGCCATTAGCCTTAAAGCCCTTGTACTCAAAATTTAAATTCTTTTCCATATTTACAAGTATTATAGTGATATCATTTTGATAGCACAAAGGTAGGCATTAATATTTTATTCATCCAAATATTTTCCCGATTATTTACACAAAACGTACCCGAAGGAAAGCTTATAATTATTCAATTTGCTACTTTTTTACTATTTTTTTGAACATTTTTATACAGGTTTCGATTTTTATCAGTACTTTTGCAACTGAATTTGAGAATTAAAGAAACAAATAGTTATACAAAACGAGAATTTTAAATCATTATGAGAGTTGATGACGTATTGAACAACCTTATGCAGCGTTTCCCAGGACAGCCTGAATATTTCCAGGCCGTTAACGAGGTACTGCACTCTATTGAGGGTGAATACAACAAACACCCTGAGTTTGAAGAATGCAATCTGATTGAGCGTTTCTGTATTCCAGACAGAATCCACATCTTCCGTGTTACATGGCAGGCAGACGATAAATCTATCCACACAAACCTTGGATATCGCGTTCAGCACAGTAATGCTATCGGTCCTTACAAAGGTGGTATCCGTTTCCATCCATCTGTAAACCTCAGCATTTTGAAATATCTTGCATTTGAGCAGACTCTTAAAAACTCACTGACAACATTACCAATGGGTGGTGCAAAGGGTGGTTCAGACTTCAACCCAAAAGGTAAATCAGAAGCAGAAGTAATGCGTTTCTGTCATGCTTTCATGCAGGAGTTGTGGCGCCACATCGGCCCTGAAACTGACGTTCCAGCTGGTGATATAGGCGTAGGTGGTCGTGAAGTTGGTTACATGTTCGGTATGTACAAAAAGCTCACTCAGACATTTACCGGTACTTTGACAGGTAAAGCATTGTCATTTGGTGGTTCACTTATCCGTCCTGAGGCTACCGGTTACGGTAACATTTACTTCCTGCAGGAAATGCTTGCTACACGCGGCGAAACTCTTGAAGGCAAAAAATGTTTGATTTCAGGTTCAGGTAACGTAGCTCAATATACAGCAGAAAAAGTTCTGCAGTTAGGTGGTAAAGTTCTTACAATGTCCGATTCAGACGGTTACGTTTATAACCCAGACGGTATTACACGTGAACAGCTCGACTGGATTATGGATCTGAAGAACGTACGTCGTGGCAGAATCTCTGAATTTGCTGAAGAATTCGGTTTGAAGTATGTTGCAGGTGTTCGCCCATGGTATGAAAAAGGTGACATCGCTCTGCCATCAGCTACCCAGAACGAAATTAACGAAGAAGAGGCAAAAGCTTTGGTTGCAAACGGCATTATAGCAGTATCAGAAGGTGCAAACATGCCTTCACGTCCAGAAGCTATCCGCGTATTCCAGAATGCTAAGATTCTGTATGCTCCAGGTAAGGCTGCAAACGCAGGTGGTGTATCAGTTTCAGGTCTTGAAATGACACAGAACTCAATCAAGCTTGGTTGGAGTAAGGACGAAGTTGATGAAAAGTTGCACAGCATTATGCGTAACATCCACAATGCTTGCGTACAGTATGGTACAGAAGCTGATGGTTACATCAACTACGAAAAGGGTGCTAACGTATCTGGTTTCATGAAGGTAGCAGATGCTATGATGAAACAGGGTGTTGTATAATACACTACATATACCATAAAGAAGGTCCGTTTTCAAAGCGGACCTTTTTTATATCTATTTAAACCATTTCTCTACAACCATCTCCAGATACCTGTTGGTTATATCGGGATTCATACGATCAGGAACAAACACGTCATGTATCTTCAGATCATTTGTTAAAACAAAGAAGTGAGGAACACCAGCAGCATCAATAGGAAGCTCCATATTCAGAACATTAAGTTTTTTCATTTCATTTTCACCGTATGAAACAACCACAGAGTTATTTATCTGTTCACTACTCTCTACATCTTTCATTATAGCTATAGAAACATTCTTTTTATCCGCAAAAGTCTCTACAATCTTTTGATATGCATATTCCACACAGGCTTCGCAGTCATATTCATTAAATCGTAATACAAAATAGTATGATACCGAATTATTAAATATAGTAGAAAGAGGTTTCTCCGTTTTATTGGCTACATCATAGATTTTGGCCCCGTCCAACGTTATATCATCATTCATAAGCATAACTTCAAAGCCCGATTGATATGAAAGAAGAGACTCTTCTGTCATATTCTTAGCCATAGGATAAAATGATTCGTTAGACTGTCTTAACTGCCCCAACAAATAGAGCACAACCACTGCCATAAAGGCAAACAACAAAATTAAAGGTAATTTTTTCATACGTATTGATATTTTAAATTTATAAAAAAACGAGGGCTGAGATTACCATATAAGTACGCTCAACCCTCGTGTGTTCATATAATCAAATATTAATCATTAAGCAACTGAACCAAGAATTCATCCAAATCCTTATCCAAGCCCTCCATAAGTGTCTGTGACACCAATGCTGTATCATCGTCCACAAGCATGAGTTCATAATAAGTCTCTTTCTCTTCATCTACCATTACAAAAGAAAAAGGTTTCCAGATGGCAAGTTTTTCCAATGATTCACAACTGTCTATCTTTTGCAAAATCTTCCTTAACACCTTCTCCATTTCCGTATAGAAAGTATCTTCAGGAATTTCAGCCAACTGTTTAACAGGAATCACCGCCAGATCTTCGTCATCGTCGTATATTTTCAGTTCAGCACTATCACGCAATGGTTGCAGATAGATATCAGTTACAATTGCATTATCGGCAGTCTGTCTGTATTTAGACAATGAACCTTCTACAGCATCGGCAAGAGTGTTCAAAAGAGATTCATTAAGCTTCATAGCCATTATATTGAATTATTACATATTCTTTCCGTGACAATTCTTATACTTTTTACCGCTTCCGCAAGGACAAGGATCGTTACGACCAGGAGCCTTATCAACTCTGATTGGTTCACGCACCTGATTTCTTGTATCACGCTGAGCTGCAGCTGTCTGATTTGGATCACTCAAATCGGCTTTGCTTTCGTTATACTGTCTGCGCTGCTGACGTGTCTGAGCAGGAGCCTCGCGTACTCTGTTTGGATCTGGTTCAGGAACCTGACCACGCATAAGTATTGACACTGTCTGGTCATTCATCTTATTGACCATATTGTCAAACAGAGTTACAGATTCAAGTTTGAATATCAACAACGGATCTTTCTGTTCGTAGCTTGCGTTCTGCACAGAGTGTTTAAGTTCATCAAGTTCACGCAGATTTTCTTTCCAGCATTCATCTATTGTATGCAATAATATTGCCTTCTGGAATGCCTTAACAACCTCCTTACCCTCCGATTCGTATGCAGCCTTCAGATTACATGGTATCTGATAAATTCTGCGACCGTCTTCAATTGGAATAAGAATATTTTCAAATCTATCACCCTGTTCTTCGAAGACACGTTTAATAACAGGATATACAACCTGAGCCATCCTATCGCTCTTACGCTTGTAGTTCTCCATTGCAGCATTAAATATCTTATCTGCAATTTCATCCTGCTTCATTTTTGCAAATTCTTCTTCTGTAAAAGGAGTTTCCATTGCCAACACCTTAAAGAGCTCCATCTGAAGTGTTTCATAATCAGCACAATTCTCTGCAACATTTGAACATCTATCCCAGATCATGTTTGCAATATCCATTCCAATACGTTCACCCATCACAGCGTGACGACGTTTTTCGTAAATAACAGTACGTTGTTTATTCATTACATCGTCATATTCAAGCAAACGTTTACGAACACCAAAGTGATTCTCTTCCACCTTTTTCTGTGCCTGTTCAATACGTTTTGTAATGAAGCTGTTTTCTATCATTTCATCCTCTTCCAGTCCCATTTTATCCATTAGCGGAGCAATTCTGTCAGAACCAAAAAGACGCATCAGATTATCTTCAAGAGAGATAAAGAATACAGATGAACCCGGATCACCCTGACGGCCGGAACGACCCCTTAACTGTCTGTCAACACGGCGGCTTTCATGACGTTCAGTACCCACAATCGCCAAACCTCCGGCAGCTTTTACTTCTGGAGATAGTTTGATATCGGTACCACGACCTGCCATATTGGTGGCTATGGTAACTGTACTGCGCTGACCAGCCTTGGCTACTATATCAGCCTCTTTCTGGTGTAGTTTAGCATTCAACACATTGTGCTCTATCTTGCGCATGGTAAGCATACGGCTCAGCTGTTCGCTAATCTCTACGGATGTTGTGCCAACAAGTACCGGACGACCAGCCTCAACCAAACGCGCCACCTCTTCTATTACGGCTTTATACTTTTCGCGTTTTGTTTTGTAGATACGGTCGTTCATATCGTTACGGGCAATTGGCTTATTTGTAGGAATAACAACCACATCAAGTTTATAGATATCCCAGAATTCGCCAGCCTCTGTTTCGGCAGTACCTGTCATACCGGACAGCTTGTGATACATACGGAAATAGTTCTGCAATGTAATTGTAGCAAAAGTCTGAGTTGCAGCCTGAACCTTAACGCGTTCCTTAGCCTCAATAGCCTGATGCAGACCATCGCTATATCTACGACCCTCCATTATACGTCCGGTCTGTTCATCCACAATCTTTACCTGACCTTCATCTGTTACAATATACTCAACATCCTTTTCGAACATTGCGTATGCCTTCAGGAGCTGATTTATAGTATGAATTCTTTCACTCTTGACAGCATAATTGGTAAGCAGTGCATCCTTCTGAGCCAATTTCTCTTCATTTGACAATCCTTTGCTCTCCAATTCAGAAAGTTGAGATGCAATATCAGGCAAAACAAAGAAATCTGCCTCCTGCTGTGAACCGCTTATAAGTTCAATACCTTTATCTGTAAGATCGACACTATTTAGCTTTTCATCAATTACAAAATACAATGGTTCAACAGCTTCAGGCATACGTCTGTTCTGCTGCTCCATGTAGATTTCCTCGGTCTTTTGCATTCCAACCTTAATGCCCGGTTCGCTCAAGAACTTAATAAGAGCCTTATTCTTTGGAAGAGCTTTAAAGCTACGGAACAATGACAGGAAACCTTCAGCAACTTCGTCCTGATTATCGGACATCACCTTTTTTCTTGCTTCAGCCAGATATTGTGTAGCAAGTCTCTTCTGAGCTTCAAAGAGCTGCTCTACCTGAGGACGCAACTGTTCAAACTGCTGATCTTCTCCTTTTGGTACAGGACCAGAAATAATAAGAGGAGTACGAGCATCATCAATCAACACTGAATCGACCTCATCCACAATTGCATAATTATGCCCACGCTGCACTAGTTCATCAGGTCTTGATGCCATATTGTCACGCAGATAGTCAAAACCAAATTCGTTATTTGTACCAAATGTAATATCTGCACGATAAGCATTTCGGCGAGCTTCTGAGTTAGGCTGATGTTTATCAATACAATCCACCTTTAAGCCATGGAACATATAGAGTGGTCCCATCCATTCGGAGTCACGCTTTGCAAGATAGTCGTTCACAGTAACAACATGTACGCCATTACCGGTAAGTGCATTAAGGAATACCGGCAGTGTAGCAACCAGAGTTTTACCTTCACCAGTCGCCATTTCGGCAATCTTTCCTTTATGAAGTACAACGCCACCGAACAACTGTACATCGTAATGAATCATGTTCCAGACTGTCTCATTACCACCAGCAACCCAATGGTTCTGCCAGATGGCCTTATCGCCTTCAATGCGTACAAAATCCTTCGATGTTGCCAGATAACGGTCAAATTCTGTTGCAGTTACCTCTATCTCTTCATTATTTGTAAAACGCTTTGCTGTCTCTTTGATAATTGAGAAAACATCAGGAAGAACTTCATCCAGAACCACCTCATAGCGGTCCATCTTCTCCTTTTCCAGTTTGTCTATCTGATTGAACAAACCTTCACGTTCTTCTATCTCTGTCTGTTCTACTTTAGCTTTCAAGGCATTAATACGTTCCTGTTCAGGAATAACAAAATCCTGTACTTTTTTTCTGATTTCCTGTATCTTCTCACGCAGTTCATCATTAGAGAAGGAATCATACTGAGAATACGCCTTCTTTACTTTCTCCACCCAAGGCTGTATCTCTTTCATATCTCTTGTAGCCTTGTTGCCGAATAGCTTGCTTATAAATTCGTTAAAACCCATTATATAGTTTGTTTTTATTATCAGTTTAACCTCCCTTTCATTGTAACAAATTTCATGCCACAACAAATTGCATAAGGATTAATTGACAAAATTAACACAAACAGACGAATAAAACCAAGGTTACATCATTTTTTATTGACTAACACTTAAGATGATGCTATTATTTTTCATATTTATCCATTCCGATATGAATATTTTTACACGCAAATCTTCAAAAGATACCTTATCTTTTTTGATATATAAATAAAAAGGAGTATCTTTGCACAAAATTCGGAAACAGGGTATGAACAGATTATTTATTCTTGGCATCAATTCTGTACACGTGGTGGTCATCAGTCCGGCACGTTAAGGGAGAAATTTGCCTAATCCGATAAAGATATAAGCCTTTCTCCCTTAAGAGAAGGGCTTTTTAAATGAATATAAATACAAAAATAATTAAATATGAAAATTCCATTGAGGAGCGAACAGAGTACAGTTGGCAGAAGAATGGCCGGAGCAAGAGCGTTATGGGTTGCAAACGGAATGAAACGTGAGCAGATGGGACGCCCTATCATTGCTATAGCCAATTCATTTACCCAGTTTGTACCAGGTCATACTCACTTGCATGAAATTGGTCAGATTGTCAAAGCTGAAATTGAAAAGCTTGGATGCTTTGCAGCAGAATTCAACACCATTGCCATTGACGATGGTATTGCAATGGGACACGATGGAATGTTATATTCACTACCCTCCCGCGACATAATTGCAGACAGCGTTGAATACATGGTGAACGCTCACAAAGCAGATGCACTGGTTTGTATAAGCAACTGTGACAAAATAACTCCGGGTATGCTTATGGCCACTATGCGCCTGAATATCCCTACAATCTTTGTCAGCGGAGGTCCAATGGAAGCCGGCGAATGGAACAACAGACATCTTGATCTGATTGATGCAATGATACAGTCGGCAGACGAATCAGTAAGCGATGAAGATGTTGCACAAATTGAAGCACACGCATGCCCAGGCTGCGGATGCTGTTCCGGCATGTTCACAGCAAACTCCATGAACTGCCTGACAGAGGCTCTGGGATTTTCACTACCAGGCAATGGAACAATCCTTGCCACACATCGCAACAGGACAGAACTCTTCAAAGAGGCTGCTGCCATTATAGTCAGAAATGCATATAAATATTACGAAGAGGGCGACGACACTCTGCTGCCTCTTAACATTGCCAGGAAGATTGCATTCGAAAATGCCATGACACTTGACATTGCAATGGGCGGTTCTACAAACACAATTCTTCATCTGCTCGCCATAGCAAACGAAGCCGGTGTAGATTTCAAGATGGACGATATAGACCGTCTGTCCCGTAATGTTCCATGCCTTTGCAAAGTAGCTCCAAATACACAGAAATACCACATTCAGGATGTTAATCGCGCCGGTGGTATCCAGAATATTCTGTATGAACTATCCAAGGGCAATCTAATCCACACAGAAGCAATGAATGTAAGTGGATTGTCATACGGAGAACTTACAGAAAAGTACAATATCTGCAAAGAGAACATCGATACTGAAGCAAAACGCATATACAGCAGTGCTCCGGCACGAAAGTTCAGCATAAGCATGGGATCACAGGAGTGCACATACAGCACACTGGATTGTGACCGCGCCAACGGATGTATCAGAGACCTACAGAATGCATATTCAAAAGATGGTGGTCTGGCTATTCTGAAGGGAAACATTGCCCTGGACGGATGCGTAGTAAAGACTGCAGGTGTTGATGAAAGCATCTGGAAGTTCACAGGTCCTGCAAAAGTCTTTGATTCTCAGGAAGATGCAGTAGAAGGTATTCTGGGAGGAAAAGTTGTATCGGGCGATGTAGTGGTTATTACCCACGAAGGTCCAAAAGGTGGCCCGGGAATGCAGGAGATGCTATACCCAACATCATACATCAAATCCAGACATCTGGGAAAAGAGTGTGCCCTGATAACCGACGGAAGATTCAGCGGTGGAACATCAGGCCTTAGCATAGGCCACATTTCACCAGAGGCTGCATCCGGCGGAAACATTGGAAAAATTATCGATGGAGATATTATAGAGATAGATATACCAAACAGAAGTATTAACGTTAAACTGTCAGACAAGGAACTTTCAGAGCGTCCAATGAGACCACTTACCAGAAACAGAGTGGTTCCAAAGAGCCTTAAAGCGTATGCAAATATGGTTAGTTCTGCCGACAAGGGTGGCGTTAGAATAGTTGAATAAATATACTAATAAAATGATTAAAGGTTCAGAGGCTTTAATGCAAGCGTTGTTACACGAAAGTGTTGACACGATTTTTGCTTATCCCGGAGGCACTATAATGCCTGTTTACGATGCCCTGTATGACCACCGTTCAGATCTGAAACAGATTTTAGTAAGACATGAACAGGGAGCTACACATGCAGCTCAGGGTTATGCGAGAGTATCAGGCAAGACAGGTGTATGCATCGTAACAAGTGGTCCGGGTGCTACAAATACCATTACAGGTATCAGTGATGCAATGCTCGATAGTACACCTATCGTCGTCATAGCTGGTCAGGTAGCCGTCTCTGCACTGGGCACCGACGCCTTTCAGGAGATTGACCTGGTAGGTGTAACCCAGCCTATCACAAAATGGAGTTACCAGATAAGAAGAGCAGAAGATATTGCCTGGGCAGTTGCACGTGCATTTTACATAGCACGTTCAGGCCGTCCCGGCCCTGTTGTTCTTGACTTTACCAAGAACGCACAGACCAGCATGGTAGATTTCAAACCTGAAAATATAGATTACATCCGCAGTTATGTGCCCGATCCGGACATTGACATGAACGACATAGAAGAGGCTGCACATCTTATAAATTCAGCTAAAAAACCATTTGCTCTTGTAGGTCAGGGAGTTGAACTGGGAAAAGCTCACAATGAACTTACCAAATTCCTTGAAAAGGCAGATATTCCTGCAGCAAGAACATTGTTAGGCCTGTCAGCATTACCTACATCACACCCACTCAATATGGGTATGCTAGGTATGCATGGTAATTTAGGTCCAAATATCCAGACCAACAAGTGCGATTTGCTCATTGCAATAGGTATGCGTTTTGACGACCGTGTAACCGGTGTTCTGGATAAATATGCAAAACAGGCAAAGATCATCCACCTGGACATAGACAAGTCAGAATTCAATAAGAACGTAAAATGTGATGTTACTGTATTGGGAGACTGCAAACAGACTCTGGCCATGATAACATCACGCATTGAAAAGAATAACCATAAAGAGTGGATTGAGAGTTTTGAGCCATACAAAGAGGAAGAATACAACAAGGTAATCAAACCTGCACTGTTTCCACAGGAAGGTCCATTGCAGATGGGCGAAGTTGTAAATGCAGTCAGTGAAAGAGCTGCATCAAATGCCGTTCTTGTTACGGACGTAGGACAGAATCAGATGTTCTCATCAAGATACTTTAAATACAACAATCCACGCAGCATTATCACATCGGGTGGTTTAGGAACTATGGGATTTGGATTGCCTGCCGCTATGGGTGCAACATTTGGTGCTCCTGAACGTCCGATTATCCTCTTTACCGGCGATGGAGGACTGCAAATGAACATTCAGGAACTGGGAACAATCATGCAATCCAACATTCCCGTAAAGGTTGTATTGCTCAACAACAATTACCTGGGCAATGTAAGACAGTGGCAGGAACTATTCTTTAACAAGCGTTATTCATGTACCCCACTGGCAAACCCTGATTATATGAAGATTGCAGAAGCATATCAGATAAAAGGACGCAGGGTTGAAGATAGAGCTGAATTAGGAGAAGCAATAGATGAGATGCTCAACTCCAAAGATGCATATATACTTGAAATAGTATGCAAGAGAGAGGAGAATGTATGGCCTATGGTAGCATTGGGTTGCGCAGTTGACGAAGTACGATTAGGATAAGAGTGAGATTATGGAGAACGAAATGAAATTATATACGCTGATTGTACATTCAGAAAACATGGTAGGTTTGCTGAGCCAGGTTACTGCTGCATTCACACGCAGACAGATCAACATTGAGAGCCTGAACGTTTCTGCATCATCAATAGAAGGCGTACACAGATATACTATCACAGCATATTCTGACAAGAGCAGTATAGACAAAATAGCAAGTCAGATAGAAAAGAAGGTAGATGTATTGCAATGCAAATACTTTACAGACGATGAAATATTTATGCAGGAAGTTGCATTGTACAAGGTTACAACCAATGTATTAATGAACAACCCGGCATTATCAAAGATAATTCGTAAATACAATGCAGATATTATTGAGGTTAACTCAACATATTCAGTAGTAGAGAAAACCGGAAAAACAGAAGACATAATTGCTCTAAACAAGGAGATCGCCAAAGAGGGAGGATTACTGCAATTTGTAAGTTCCGGCAGAATAGCCATTACAAGGGCAAAGATTGAGCATGTAAACGAATATCTGGAAAAGATTAAAGAGAGATTTAATAAATAGGATATTATCAATATAAACATTAAATATTATGGCAAAATTAAATTTTGGCGGTGTTATTGAAGAGGTAATGACACGCGAAGAATTTCCTTTAGAAAAGGCACGTGAAGTTTTGAAGGACGAAACAATTGCAGTTATCGGTTATGGCGTACAGGGTCCTGGTCAGGCATGTAATCTGCGCGACAATGGTTTCAACGTAATTGTTGGTCAGCGTCAGGGTAAAACATACGAAAAGGCAATTGCTGACGGTTGGGTTCCAGGTGAAACTCTGTTCTCTATTGAAGAGGCTGCTGCAAAAGGAACTATCATCTGTATGCTTCTTTCTGATGCAGCTCAGATGCAATTGTGGCCAACTATCAAACCATATTTGACAGCCGGTAAGACTCTTTACTTCTCACATGGATTTGCTATTACCTGGAGTGATCGTACAGGTGTAGTTCCTCCATCAGATATTGACGTTATTCTGGTTGCACCAAAAGGTTCAGGTACATCATTGCGTACAATGTTCCTGGAAGGACGCGGTCTGAACAGTTCATACGCAGTATATCAGGATGCATCAGGTAAGGCTCTTGAAAAAGTTCTGGCATTCGGTATTGGTATTGGTTCCGGTTACATGTTCGAAACCACATTCCAGCGCGAAGCTACATCAGACCTTACAGGTGAACGTGGTTCATTGATGGGTGCTATTCAGGGTTTGCTGTTGGCTCAGTACGAAGTATTGCGTGAAAACGGCCACACACCATCAGAAGCATTCAACGAAACTTGTGAAGAGTTGACACAGTCACTTATGCCACTGTTCGCTCAGAAAGGTATGGACTGGATGTATGCAAACTGTTCAACAACAGCACAGCGTGGTGCTCTTGACTGGATGGGTCCTTTCCACGATGCTATCAAGCCTGTAGTTGAGAAACTTTACCACAGTGTAAAGACAGGTAACGAAGCACAGATTTCTATCGATGCAAACTCAAAACCTGACTATCGTATTGGTTTGGAAGAAGAACTAAAGGCATTGCGCGAAAGCGAAATGTGGAGAGCAGGTGCAGTTGTTCGTCAGCTCCGTCCTGAAAACAACTAATTGCAACAATATTGTTATATTATAAATATAGGTGGTTAATAATAGCCACCTATATTTATTTTACCATATTCAAACAATATAGGCTGACTTTTCAGCCAGCCTATATTATATCATATTTTCAATAATAACCAATTAGAACAGTTTGTATCTGATATCTTCTACTTCTGCATCCATATACAACTGCTGCATAATCTGATTAGCAATTGAGCTGATATCCATTGATTCCACTCTTGAGCCTTCTGTTTCTGCATCAAATTCTATTGAGTATGAATCTGGAGATACCTTCTGAGCTACATACACACCACCTTCACCCTTGATAGGTGCGCTCAACTCTTCTCTCTGCAAATTAATTACTGAAGCACCAAGATTGATCTCGCTAGCATAAGTCATAGAAACATAAGCAGGTGTTGTAAAGTTTACATAAACAATTGTATCAGACTCTACACCCTCAATAGCCAATGCTTCTGACATTGATGATGCTGATGCAAACTTTTTCATCAGAATCTCTGCTTTCTTCTCCTTGGCAGCATCAGCTGTCAAAGCTTCCAGCACATCGTCAAGTGAACGGTAACCCTTCTTATAAATTGCATCTACAGCAACTACAAGAAGATGATTATTATTCGCACCAGCTTCATAGATAGTAGAAACTTCATCTTCATCAGCCTCAAATGCCCAACGCAATGCTTCGTGAGAATTTTCAACTCCACCTACATAGTAGCTTGCTGAAGCTGTATTAGGAGATTTCAACAGTCTGAAACCTGCTGACTCTGCATTTGCCTTAAGAGATTCGATATCAGTATTTGAAGCAACAAACTGACTCAACTTATTATAAGCATCATCACTTGTCTGAGCGCTGAACTGATTTTCACGCTTAACAATCACAGTGTTGTACTTAGAAACCTTATTTTTCTGATCCACAACTTTCAGGATGATATTTGCACCTGTAACTGCAAGATTAACAACCTCACCCTTATTCATTGAGTTAATTGTATTCAGATAAAGTGCATTGTCACCTGAATAAGTAGCTGCTTCATAATCTGCAGATGCCAGCCACTGTGGTTCACCTACCTGACCATACTTCTGTGCAATCTCTGCGAAATCAGCACCTGCCTTAACTGCCTTGAAAATACTGTCTGAAATTCTTGCTGTCTCCTCTGCTGATTCTGCTGCAATCTGAATCTGAGCATAAGAGATTGAATCGTATGCCTGAACTTCTGACAAAACTTTAAATGCATTATATGAATCGTCTGATGCATTGTAGTAAGGACCAAACACTTCACCAACCTTTACTGAATCCAATCTTGCAACAACATCTGCAGGTAGAGCATTAACAGTTTTAGCAACTTCGCTGAACAACTCTGAAGAAGCTGTCAAACGTGTAAATGCAGCATAATCAGCTGTTGTCTCTTTCAACTGTTCTGCATACTCAGTAACTTCAGCCAACAGTTCATCACGATCAGCCTGACTTGGCAATATTTCATAGTCGATATAAAGCAAATCACGGCTCTCTGCTATCTGATAAAGCATCTCCTTGCGTTCATCGTACAGCTTCTTAACGTCAGCCTTAGTAACTGTTATTTCTGAATTATCTACAGCGCTGTATGGAAGAGCTGCCAACTGTACATCAGCTCTCTTAGCACGTGTCTCGTATGAATTCTTCTGTGAAACAGGGTTTGATATGATGCTGTTCTCAACCAAAGCCATATACTTTGAAGCCAACAGATCAAACTCAATATTCTCCTCAAGGTACAACCAGAAGTTATAGAGATTGTCATAATATGTCAAATAATCTGCAGGCATTGTGCTGCGATCCATTTCTGCATAGCTGCTCAGGAATGAACGCAGATAATCCACATCAAATTCGCCTGTCAGTTCATTACCGAAAGGAGTGCTTGCCAAAAGTGGTGATGAACCAGTTTCAATAACATTCTGCAATTCAGCCTTTGTTACTCTCAGGCCAATTGCTTCTGCCTGTTTCTCAATCAGGCTTCTGCGAATCATGTTATTCCATACTTCGTCTTTTACTGCAGCATATTCGTTCTCTGAAAGATTCTGCAATCCCATGGAAAATCTAACAATCTCTGCATACCTTTCCACCTCTTCCTGATACTCCTGAGCATCTACATTCTTTCCGTAAATACTACCAACTGTAGCCATAGATGGCTGTGTCAATCTCGAAAGATCACCCAAAATGAAGGCCAAAAGCGCAAGACCTATCACTATGAGCAACAGAGGACCTCTGTTTCTAATTTTTTGTAATGTTGCCATTTTATTATTTTTTTTAATTTTTATTCCTACTTCCAAGCACCATTTTGGTTCAAGGCGCACAAAGTTAATAAAATTGTCTGCATATACCTAAAAATATGCATATTATTTTACTCTGGAAAGCTCTACCAATTCAATTTTTGTCTGGCTCATCTTCAAAATTCTAAAGGTATATTCTTCCACATTTACCTTGTCGTTAACCTTTGGAAAACCTTTTGCATAATGTAAGATCAAGCCACCGATAGTCATATATTCATCAGACTCGGGCAAATCAAGCGAGAATCTGCTGTTTGCATGTTCTATCTCAATTCTTCCTGAAAAGATAAATCCATCTTCTGTCTCCTTAGCCACAAGAGACTTTACATCGTGTTCATCTTCTATTTCGCCAAGGATCTCTTCTACTATATCCTCCAAAGAGACTATTCCGGATGTACCTCCAAATTCATCGACAACCACAGCCAGACTCTTCTTTCTTGTCATAAACTGTTTCATCAGTTTCTGAGCCATCAATGTTTCAGGTACAAATGGAATGGAATGAATATGCTGTTGCCATTTATCTTTATGCCTGAAAAGTTCTGACGAATGAACATATCCTATAATATGATCCAGATCGGTATCATAAACAATAATTTTTGAATAGCCTGTCTCAACAAACTGTTCTTTTAATTCTATTAGTGACGTACGCTTCTCTACAGCACAAATCTCATTTCTTGGAACCATACAGTCCCTTATCTTGACACTGGAAAAATCCAGTACATTCTGAAATATACGTACCTCCGGCTCCGGATCAGTACTATTGTTGTTTGAGAGACCGGACTGTAAGAAATAGTCCAGATCTATTCTTGAGAATGCCTTATCAGCATTTTCATCATTAATTCTTACACCCATAACCCTCAGAATAATTCTGGAGAGCCAGGTAGTAAACATAGATATAGGATACAGAATAATGTAGATCAGGTAGAGTGGCAATGCAAACAGATTTAATGTTGCATTAGAGTTTATTCTAAAAATAGTTTTAGGCAAGAACTCTCCTACAACTATCACTATCAATGTAGAAATAAAAGTCTCAATAAGTACCAGAACAAATTCATTTGCAATTACACCATCAGGAATAAGACTCTCTATTACAACTGCCATCATTGTACTGTATATTACAAGCGCAATATTATTACCAACCAGCATAGTGGATATATAAATATTCGGTTTATGGAAAAACCTTTTCAATATCCTGGAGCTGAAGGTATTACGCTCTACATCCATCTCGAAACGTAACTTATCGGATGTAACAAACGCAATCTCAAGCCCTGAAAAAATGGCTGAGAAGCAGAGCGCTATTATCAATATCAATACTGTATGACTCATTCCTTAACTGGTATAACCCCCTCTGTTTTACGAATTGTATATTTTGTAAATTCCTGATTAGATTCAAATCCCCTACCGGTAATAATCTGGTTTTCCTGCTGAATCTTTATTATACTGTCTGAATATACCTTACGCCTTTTCTGATCCCAGAACAGCAACTGAGTATCGAACAGTTCACCATCAATGTTTTCGGCATGAACATTTCCGGTAAGCTTCCATAGTTCTGAATCAGTGAAAAAAAATGCCGTATCGGCCTTGATCAATGAACCAACCTCCATAAGTGAATCAAAAACCTCCAGCAGAACGCCTTTTTCGAACGAATGATACGGAGGATCCATTTTATCGAATACCATCCATTCTTCTGCCTTGATTCTATACTTGATAACACCATTCTCCGACACTAATGATGTTACCCCGCGAGTGGTTAATACAGACGTAGAATCCCGGCTGGTAACAGCCCCTGTAAGCTGTTTACTATTCTTTGAGCACGATAAAAAACAAAACAGCAAGACAATTGCCCAGAGAGCAATTGTCAAGCCATTATTATTGATTCTCTTAATTTCGCGATTCAACAATGTCATTATCTGATGGTTGTTGTCACATTTATCCAACCCTTAATCTCTACTGTATCACCCTTCTTCAAGCCATACATAAACAGATCTTCAGTAGTTGGGCAAGACTTCTTATATTGAGCAATCAGCTCGTTAGCCTTATCAGTAACAGTTGAATCAACTCTCTTAGCATGTTCCAGTTTGTCGATTACTGCAAAATATGCACAACGGCTCATTGCATCATCGCTATGCCATTTATAGTTTGCTGCATACAACTGTGCCATAAGAATGTGAGCATTACCGTTGTTTGCATTATTGCTGATAGCGTTATTCAAGTATGTTCTTGCCTTGTTCTGCTGCTTAAGCTGATACTGAATTAAAGCACCTGTGTAGTATAGATTTGACAATTCAGTAGGATCCTGCTCAAGGCTGATAGCCTGATCATAGTATGTAATAGCTGTCTCATAATCATTCTTTACAGAAATATACATCTTAGCAATACCAGTTGCTGTTTTTGATGTTGGCTGAATTTCGTGAGCATACTCTGAAGCCTTAAAATAAGCGTCTGAAGCTGTGCAATCAAGCATTGCCATTACACTTACCACCTTATTTAAATATTCAATATCGCTCTTGTTCTCTTCAACTTTTGGACCAAAGATAGCCTGCAGGCTTTCGCAGTCAGCAGCACCACTATTTACAAAGTGTGCATCAATATTATCCTTTGTCTTAACAGCAGCTTCAAGAATCTTTTCGTTTGTCTGAGCATCAATAAACTCTACAATGTAGTTTGCACAGTCCAGATAGTCCTGCAACAGATCATCACGAGTATCCTTATTTGATTTAAATCTCTGAGCAGAGATTCTCATAAGTTCACCTATTACATAATAAGCTGTTTCACCCTTACCCAAATCTACAGCTTCACGTAGCATAGCATATGCCTTCTGAAGTTCTGGTTTTGGATTATACTTAATGTAGTCGTATGCATACAGACCCTTCACTTCTGCAACAGTAGTAGGATTCTTAACAAGTTTGTTCAGTTCATCCAGGTACTTCAAACGCTGTTCGTAAACCTCCATCAATTCTGCTGAATACTGAGCCTTCTTTTCAGCATCCTGTTCATCTTTATAAAGAGCACGCAAAATCTTCACACCATTTGTATATGTTGAAGACTGAGCCAAAGGAGCATCACGGAACACCTCTTTCCAACCACTGTTATAAGCTTCAAGGTAGTTTTCTGTCTTAACATATTCAGTATAAATACTGATGTTTCTCAAGCACGCAATACTATCATCACCGTGACCGTAGCGTGAACCATCTTCAACACCTTTCTGTGCGAACACTGCAGTCGTCATCATTAACGACAAAATTAAAAAAAGTCCTTTCTTCATCATTTTATTTAATTATAATTACTTCTACTTTGTTTAATGCCTTTCACCTGTTAGACTATAATACCACCCAATAGGTTTAATTACTCAACCAACCACTTGGCGAACCAACGTTCACTAAACGATATACCTATATTTATTCTCAGATAATTTTCCGTCATAAATGTATCATTTGCAGGCTGCATTCTGACATACTGGCCAGATATATCAATTGTAGATCTATTGTTATATCTGTTTACTACCGGAATTGAGAAACCTGCAGTAAGACCATATTCAGTCGGTGCGGTAACCTGTTCCAGCTTACAGTATGGCTGTTGCATATACAAACCTGCTCTGTAAATACAACTCTTTAGAATATTCTTACTATTCGCATCATGCTGATACATAGCTCCCAACGAGATACGCATCTTATCCAATCCATCATATTTCCCAAACAGCTTGGAACCGGACCATTGCTGATAGGTAACATCCGCTCCGACAGTTAGTTTTTCTGTCATATAGGATGCACCAAATCCAAAACTATTAGGCAATGAAAAAGCATCCTTCAAAGCAACGGTATCTGACATCAGTACTTCAGATGCACTGTTTACCATTACATCGGAAATATAAGTATCGCCCTTCAATGCTGTTTTAGGTGCAAAAGTAGCACCAAGCACAAGTGCATTTTCACCCATCTTGATGGTGCTTTGCAAACCATAATCTAATTTGATGGCAGAAAGTTGTGCTCTATAAGTTTTTTGTCTGGTGTAAATAGAAGTCAATGAATAGGAGTTCTTTACGGAATGTGCAATTTCACCATATATGTATGATGCATTTGCGCCTATGGATAACCATTCTGTCGGTCTCCAGCCCAATCCACCAATTACGCAATCCAGTCCTCCTGCTCCACCATACAGATTTGTAGATGATATCTCTCCGTCTTCATCATTTCTTACTACTTCATTCAAAGAGAATGCATAGCCAACCTTTGAGTATGGCATATATGCAAGTGTCATACCTATTTTAGGCTGAACACGGAACTGCATTGCCACATAATCGGCGCCAGCGTTCTTTGCATTGATTTTCTTTCCGTTTTCTGAAAAATTACCGTTTTGCAACGAGAATCCGAAGTCCAGCAGAAAAGAGAGTGTATCTACTGTAGAATAAGATGCAGGATTCAATAAGTTGATGTTATTGTGCCCACGAGTACCAATACCTATACCGCCCATTGCCCTATCGGCACCAACCTGCTGTTCTGACAGAACACCCAAACCAAATCTTGAATATGGTGAATTCATATTGTTCTGAGCAACAAGACCAGTTGCGAACAATACTGAGCAGAGCAATGTTATTATTCTATTTTTTGCCTTCATTATACCTGTAAATGCAATCCAAACCTGTAATCACCAGATTTTTGACCGCAAAAATACCACTTTTTTCTCTTATATCAAAAATATTTAAATCGCCACCAGTTAAAAAAACCAAAAGTTCGGAATTATTTTGCTTTAATCGGTTTATATACCCCTCTATTTCTGCACGAATTCCGTTTATCACGCCGGACCGTATTGCAGTCTCCGTTGTATCGCCCCAGCAAAAATCTGCAACTACACCCTGCACCAATGGCAAAGCTCCGGTATGCTCAGCCAAAGACCTGTATCTTAAATTCATTCCCGGTGCTATATTGCCGCCTAAATATTCGCCTGCTGAATTTACAAAATCGAAAGTAATGGCAGTACCCATATCTACAACCAGTAAATCGACACCTTTGTGCAAAGTCCAGGCCCCTACTGCAGCTGCCACACGGTCCATTCCCAATGTCTGTGGAGTTTTGTACCTGTTAACTATTGGAACAGGCGTATCACAGGTAAACTTCCTAACACCGTTTTCTGTAAACCAGACCTCCAGTTCGGCCGGGATTACTCTGACAGAAGACCACAGTCCTCCATAAAAAGCCACTTCGCCCAGATTTTCCTTAAGTGATTCCAGCGTAGTTTCGCAATCAAAAGTAAGAGAAGCCCCTTCTGCATTAAAAAGGGCACATTTCATTCTGGTGTTACCTATATCAACTATCAAATATCTGTCTGTCATAGCGTGGCAAAGATAGTCAGTTTTTTACCATTTTAGTTTTATCCAATCAAGCTTTTGGTTAATTTTGCACTAATTAACCATACATTTATATGAAAAATATAGCCCTGACAATTATACTCTGTCTGTTTGTTTCCATGCCTTCAACACTCATCCGTGCACAGGAAAACAGAAACGACAGCATTCAGATAAGCCTGCTCACCTGTTCGCCGGGACCTGCCATATATGAACTTTACGGACATAGCGCCATCAGGATAAACAATCTCACAACGGGCAATGACATTGTTTTCAATTATGGATTGTTTGATTTCAGTTCGCCCAATTTTATCTGGAGATTCATGCTGGGCAGAACAGACTATCTGGTTGGGGCCGATTACTACAAAAACTTTGAAAGAAGCTATACAAGACGTGGTTCTAAAATTTACCAGCAGACCCTTAACCTAAGCAAAGAAGAGACTCTCCGGCTCTTTGATCTGCTGATAGAGAACGCCAAACCGGAAAACAGAGTTTACAGATACAATTTCTTAGACAACAACTGTGCCACAATGGCATTAGATAAGATTGAAGATGCCATTCAGGGAAAAATCAGATATACCCAGATGGACACTAATACCACCTATCGTCAATTATTGCATAAATACAACGGCATAAAGCCATGGGTTATGTTTGGAACAGACCTTATAATTGGTGCCGATGCAGACACCATAATTACCAACAGACAGTTTGCCTTTGCCCCCATTGAAATGATGCAGATGCTTGGCGGAGCAACAATAACAAAGGCAGACAGCATCATCAATATGGTATCTGAAACATCAGTTGCAAACAATCCCGAAAAAGAGGTCGATTTTGGTACAGACCTACTTAGCCCCATACAAACAATGTGGATATTTTTACTTCTGACAATCTTTTTCAGTCTGATAAATTGGCATAAGAAAAAAATCACCTACTGGTTAGACATAATACTTGTAGGAGTACAGGGCATAGCAGGACTTTTAATAACATTCCTGTTCTTCTTTTCGGAACACCCCGCCGTTGGCAGCAACTATCTTATTATTCCGTTAAACCCCATACCACTGTTTTTCATACCGGCAATTATAATCAACGCAAAAAAGTGTCGTTTGGATATATTCACCCTGTGTAATGCAGTAATAACAGGTACATTTGTAATGTTATCATCTGCCATACCGCAGCAGATACAGGCCGCCACATTACTATTCCTGACAGCCATATCATACAGATCACTTAGCAACACTCTGTTGGTATTATACATCAAATATATAGTACCAAAGAGAGATGCCAAGTACTTCAACAACAGATATTACATCATCCCATTAGCCATGCTCTTCAGCATTTCTGCACAGGCACAGATAATAAGACCGGTTCAGAATGACACAGAGCCAAAACTGATTATTGGAATAACGGTAGATCAACTTGATAGTGAATACTATGAAAAGTTGCTTCCACTGTTTTCCGATAAAGGATTAAAAGAGCTGTGGAACAACGGATATAACCGCCCCAACAGCACATTCGATTTTGACGAAGCCGATATAGCATCAGCCACAGCATCTATCTACACCGGGGCATCGCCACTGCAACACGGCATAGTAGCTTCCAGATGGATGGACAGAAAGACACTCAACGTAGGATCATTAACCGATGACAACAGCTATGAAGGCCTGAATACATTCCACGAATGTTCACCCAAAAGGCTACTTGCCACCAACCTTGCAGATGAACTCTATTTAGCATACGGAGAAGATGCCCACATCTGCGCCATAGGAATAGAAAAAGAGCAGGTAATCTTTTCAGCAGGACATGAAGCCGACTACGCTTTCTGGATGAACGACAATGCAGAATGGTGTTCTTCAAGTTACTATAACCAGTTACCGGAATGGTGCACATCCATAGACTACGAAACAGACAACCACCCTGAATGGATACCCTCATACCCAACAGGAGCATATATCCAGAAATCGGAAGAAGAACGATACAAACCATTCTCATACATCTTCAGGAAGAAAGATTTGTGGGATTTACGCACGTCGCCAATAGCTAATGACAGAGTAACCAATTTAGCCCTGACAGCCATCGATGAACTGGAGATGGGAAAGGACAACAATACAGATATGCTTATGCTGTCATACTATGCAGGAAATTTCAGAAACGAACCAACTACGCTGTTTTCACTTGAGCAGCAGGATATCTATTTGCGTCTGGACAAAAACATAAAGGCACTGCTTGAATATGTAGAAAAGAATGTAGGATTGGACAACACGCTTATTTTCCTTACATCAACAGGACAAAAACCCAAACAAGCCCCGGATTTAAGCAAGACCAGAATCCCTAACGGCACAGTAAGCATGGAACGTGTCACTGCGCTTTTAAATCTGTTCTTATCGGCTAAATACGGCGATGGTAAGTACATAGAGACATACCATCTGAACCACATCTATATAAACAGCAATACTATAGATAAAAACGATTTAGCCCTACACGAAATTATAGAGAGTTGCGTAGATTTTCTATATCAGGTAACAGGAGTAAAGAGCATTATAGCACAGCGAGACCTTGCTTTTGGCATACATAACGAACAGACCATACGCAAAAGAAATGCCACACATTCATACTATAGCGGCGATTTGATAATAGAAGTCAATCCCGGCTGGAGTATAACAGACGAAGATTGCGATATCCGGTACTACTACACACCGCAAGCATCTTCCATCCCCCTAATTATGTATGGAAACGGCATTCACGCAGAGATAGACAGAAATCCTGTTTCTATAAGCATCTTAGCATCCACAGTGGCACATATAGCACGCATCAATACACCAAATGCTTGCAGCGCCCCTGCGCTAAAAAATTTGAAATAGCTGACGTTTTTTGTAGTTTAAGCAAAAAAATACTTGGTAAATCGTTATTAAAACGCTTCGCTTGGTATGAGAACAGACCTATTGCATTTAAAAGTTGAATGTAGGTCGCAAAAAAAGATTATATTTGCAACTTTATTAAAGGATTAAAAAAGAATATGGAGACAAAAAGAAATTTTATAAGCCTTTCTTACGATCTGTTTTTGAAGGACGATGAAGGTGGTTTGGCACTTTATGAACGTGCACCAAAAGAGAAACCTTTCCAGTTTATCAGTGGTATAGGTTATACCTTGGAATTGTTTGAAAAAGCTGTTATAGATTTGTCAGTAGGAGAAACATTTGAACTCACCATTCCTGCAGAACAGGCATACGGTGAATATGACGATGAAAGTGTACTTGAATTACAGAAGGCTATCTTTATGCGCGATGGAAAATTTGACGATGAACACGTAAAAGAGGGTTATGTTATTCCACTAAGCGACGGACAGAGCACATTTAATGCGCTTGTTACAAAGATTACTGACAATACTGTAACTGTGGATTTGAATCATCCGTTGGCAGGCGAAGAGCTTACTTTTAAAGGTAAGATTTTAGAAAATCGTCCTGCTACTGACGAAGAACTTGCTGCTGCACTTCAGCCTGCAGGTGGTTGCGGTGGTGGATGCGATTGTTGCGGACACGACCACGATTGCGATGGCGGCGACTGCGGTTGCGGACATTGTCACTAATTTATGAATAGCATAGGACAGATACTCAGATTAACAACATTTGGCGAATCGCACGGTTTTGCCATAGGTGGTGTGTTGGACGGTTTTCCTGCCAACATCGCTATTGATGTGGATTTTGTACAGCAGGAGCTGAACAAACGCCGTCCGGGACAGAGTGCTGTTACCACAGGCAGACAAGAGACCGATAAGGTAGAGTTCTTATCAGGTATAATGGAGGGTATATCTACTGGTACGCCTATAGCTTTTATAGTGCGTAATGCAGACCATCACTCATCTGACTATGATAATCTTAAAGATCTGTTCAGACCATCGCATGCCGATTTTACCTATCTGTCAAAATATGGTATAAGAGACCATCGTGGAGGTGGTAGAGCTTCTGCCCGTACTACAATAGCACAATGCGTGGCAGGGGCGCTTGCAAAATTGGCGCTAAAGCAGATGGTTTCACAAATGGATATTTATGCTTTCTGTTCGCAGATAGGCACTATATATGCAAATAATCCCGCAGATATAAAGGCGGCAAGAGCTATTTCTGATAACAATGCTGTTCGCTGCCCTGATAGCGAAGCTGCAAATAAGATGGAGTCTCTCATTAAAGAGGTACATAAAGAGCAAGATTCTATAGGCGGTGTGGTAAGTTGTATAATAGAGAACTGTCCTGTGGGGTTGGGTGAACCTCTGTTTGACAAACTGCATGCACGACTGGGTTACACTATGCTGAATATAAATGCTGCCAAAGGTTTTGAATATGGCGATGGATTTGATTCTGCTACACAACGTGGTTCATACCACAACGACTCTTTCACAACCAATGAAAAAGGTAATATTGCTACCACTTCAAACCATTCAGGTGGTATTCAAGGCGGAATAAGCAATGGACAGACCATTAGTTTCAGAGTTGCATTCAAACCCACCCCAACTATTGGTATAGCCCAACAGACTGTTGATAAAAACCTAAATGCAGTAACTTTAGAAGCTAAAGGCCGTCACGACCCTTGTGTAGTACCCAGAGCTGTTCCTGTAGTGGAAAACTGTGCTGCATTTGTTATATTAGACAGTCTTTTAATGAATAAGATTTGGCAATAACAAACCATACCTATTTATATAATGAAAGCCTCAATTTTTTTTGAGGCTTTTATTATTAAAACAACGTTTCCCATTTATCTGCAAGTTCCTGCATAGAACTGAAGAGTATTGATGCCCCTTCGTTCATTAGAACCGCATCATCCAAAGGACCTGTATTTACTGCTATGGTCTCTATTCCTGCTGCAACTGCTGCACGCACACCCATTGGTGCATTCTCTACCACAACTGCTTGTGATGCATCTACACCTGCCAATTCCAAACCCTTCAGATATGGATCGGGGAATGGTTTGCCACGTTTCACATCGAACGACGTAACCATTTTTTCTCTGGTTATGTATCCTTCAAAATCTTTTACTACGCGCTCTATCAGAGTCTTTTGACCGGAACCAGTAACTATATGAATCTTAAGTCCGGCTGCTTTTGCCTTTTTGAACACCTCCATGGCTCCCGGCATTATCTCTGCCATAGGCATATTTCTAAAGAGTTCGGCTTTATGAGCATAAATCTCCTTTACCTCCTCTTCTGTAGCGCCATAACCACGTTCACGCAGACTGACCTGATTAACAGTATATGAACCGGTACAACCTTCGTGCATATATACCTCCATAGGCGGCATATTCATACCGTAAAAGGCCATGGTTTCACTCCAAGCCTTTGCGTGATTTGGCATTGAATTATATAAAACGCCATCCATATCGAAAAGGATGGCGCTTTTGTTATTTAGTTTCAAACTCATTATTTCTTTATTCTTTCCAATATTGCCTTAGATTCAGCTTCGTAACCCGGCTTATTCAACAGCGCAAACATATTCTTCTTGTAAGCCTCCACACCAGGCTGGTTGAAAGGATTTACCTGTAGCATATATCCGCTTATACCGCAAGCCTTTTCAAAGAAATAGATTAGCTGTCCTAACCAGTACTCCTTTAGTTCAGGTATAGTAATGCGAATATTTGGAACACCACCATCAACATGTGCCAGCTGTGTACCAAGCTCTGCCATCTTGTTAACTTCGTCAACATGCTTGCCTGCCAGGAAGTTCAAACCATCCAGATTCTCTTCGTCAGAAGGAACCAGAACAGAATACTGCACCTTATCTATAGATAGTACTGTTTCAAATATGGTACGTTCACCCTCTTGAATCCACTGTCCCATAGAGTGCAGGTCTGTTGAAAAATCTACTGATGATGGGTAGATACCCTTATTATCTTTACCTTCCGATTCACCATACAGCTGTTTCCACCACTCTGCAAAGTAGTGCAACTTAGGCTGGAAGTTTACCAGAATCTCTATCTTTTTACCTGTGCGGTACAAAGCATTTCTGGCTGCAGCATATACGGCAGCAATATTATCGTTGAAAGCAACTTCTGATGATGTCATCTTCTCCATATCGGCAGCACCCTTAACCAGTTCTGATATGTTGAAACCTGCAACTGCTATCGGAAGCAAACCTACAGGAGTAAGTACTGAATAACGTCCGCCTACATTGTCAGGAATAACAAAGCTCTTGTAACCCTCTTTATCGGCACAAACACGTGCAGCACCTTTATTTGCATCGGTAATAGCTACTATAACTTTCTTTGCCATCTCCTTACCGCGTTCGTCTTCACACTGTTTCTTAAGAAGACGGAATGCCAATGCAGTTTCTGTTGTAGTACCCGATTTTGATATATTGATTACACCAAAACGTTTTCCTGAAAGATATTGTGTAAGTTCAAACAGATAATCTTCACTGATATTGTGTCCTGCAAACAGCACAACAGGCTGATCTTTCTGTTGCAACAGATGTGCAAAGCTATTGCTGAATGCCTCAATCACTGCTTTTGCACCTAAATAGCTGCCACCAATACCTGCTACAACCACTACATCGCAGTTCTCTTTCAACACTGCTGCAGTTGCATCAATTTCTGCAATAAATTCAGCACTGATAGAAGAAGCCAAGTTTACCCAACCTATGTAATCGTTGCCTAAACCTGTACCTTTTTCCAATTTTTCAATAGCCTCTTTTGCTTCGGATTCCATGGCCTGCACTGCACCTGCAGGTATGAATCCCTGAATCTGTGAAATATCAACTTTAATCATACACATATTGTTGTTTCGTTATTATTTAAATGAATCTGTCAGTAATTTAATCTCTATTACCGGAGATATCTGGTCATAAAGGATATCATATATAGCATTTAGTATAGGCATATTAACACGATAGTGTTCATTCACCTCTTTCATACATTTTGTACCATAATATCCTTCTGCTATCATCTCCATCTCCAACTGAGCCGATTTTACAGAATAGCCCTTACCTATCATTGTTCCAAATACTCTGTTTCTACTGAATTTGGAATAACCTGTAACCAACAAGTCTCCCAAATAGACTGAATCGTTAACAGCTCTGTTTGGCATAGGTCTGGCTACTGCCAAAAATTCATTCATCTCCTGAATGGCATTCGACATAAGTACAGCCTGGAAATTATCGCCATACTTAAGTCCACTGCATATACCAGATGCTATAGCATATACGTTCTTCAGTACAGAACTGTATTCTATGCCGGCAACATCAGTGCTAACAGAGGTTTTTACGTATGTATTGGTAAGTTTCTTTGCTATCATCTGTGCATTTTCAATATTCTGACAACCTACTGTCAGATATGAAAGACGCTCCATAGCCACCTCTTCTGCATGACATGGTCCAGCTACTACCGATATATTCTCTTCAGGCACGCCGTAATAGCGATGGAAGTAATCAGACATCAAAAGATTGTCATCTGGAACAATACCTTTAATAGCCGATACAATAAACTTGTCACGTATCTTCACCTTCAACTTCTTCATGTGCGATTTAAAGTAAGGAGAAGGAGTTACAAACACCAACACCTCCGAATCTTCTACAACTTTGTTAATATCGGAATAGAAATTGATGCGATTGGTATCAAACTGCACTGAGGTGAGATAGGCCGGATTGTGTCCCAACCTTTTGAAGTCCTCTATTCTGTCTTCCCTGCGAATATACCAGTTTATAGAATCTTCTGTTGAGAGCAGAATCTTAGCTATGGCAGTTGCCCAGCTACCACCACCCATTATTGCAAGTTTACCTTGTGGAATAGCCATACAATCAATTATTTGTTTCAGGCTTCATCTGTGGGAAGAACAGTACTTCCTGAATAGCCTGCTGTCCTGTCAAAAGCATAGTCAGACGGTCAATACCAATACCAATACCACTGGTAGGAGGCATACCGTATTCAAGTGCGCGCACAAAATCTTGATCAATAAACATAGCTTCATCATCGCCCTTCTGGCTTAGACGCAGCTGCTCTTGGAAACGCTCATACTGATCAATAGGATCGTTCAATTCGCTATAAGCATTTGCCAGTTCCTTTCCGTTTACCATAAGTTCAAAACGCTCTGTCAAACCAGGTTTGCTTCTGTGAGCCTTGGTAAGTGGTGACATCTCTACCGGATAGTCTATGATGAATGTAGGCTGTATGTATGTACCCTCACAGAATTCACCAAAGATTTCATCTATAAGTTTACCCTTACCCATGCTGGCATCTACATCAAGTTTCAGAGCCTTGCAAACTTCACGAATCTCCTCTTCCGATTTACCTTCCAGATCGTATCCTGTCTTCTCCTTGATAGAATCCAGAATTGAGATTCTCTTATACGGAGCCTTAAAGTTGATGGTGTTATCACCTATCTTGGCTTCGTATGAACCATTAACTTCAAAACAGATCTTCTCCAGCAGTTTTTCTGTGAAATCCATCATCCAGTTATAGTCCTTGTACTGAACATAAAGTTCCATACAGGTAAATTCAGGGTTATGAGTTCTGTCCATACCTTCGTTACGGAAGTTCTTGCCAATCTCATAAACACCTTCAAAGCCACCTACTATCAGTCTCTTCAGGTAAAGCTCTGTTGCAATACGGCAATACAAATCAATATCCAGACTGTTATGGTGTGTAATAAATGGTCTTGCACTTGCACCGCCAGGGATAGACTGCAGAATAGGAGTTTCCACTTCTGTATAACCTGCACCATCAAGTACAGAACGCATTGTTGATATAATCTTTGAACGCTTCAGGAATGTCTCTTTTACGCCTTCGTTCACCACCAGATCCACATAGCGCTGACGGTATCTTGAATCCGGATCATCAAACTTGTCGTAAGCCACACCATCCTTGTACTTTACTATAGGAAGTGGACGAAGCGATTTTGCCAGCACGGTAAGTTTCTGTGCGTGGATAGTAATTTCTCCCATCTGGGTACGGAACACAAAGCCTTCAATGCCAATAAAATCACCTATATCAAGCAACTTCTTGAATACCTTGTTGTACATCTCCTTATCTTCGCCCGGACAGATATCATCACGGGTTATATATATCTGGATACGTCCTTTTGAGTCCTGCAACTCTACAAACGAAGCCTTACCCATTATTCTGCGGCTCATTAATCTACCGGCAACGCAAACCTTTCTTGGCTCATCTTCATCCTTAAATTCTGCCTTTATATCTACAGAAAAAGCGTTTGTTGGATACATTGCTGCTGGATATGGATCTATGCCCATAGCACGCAACTCTTTTAGACTCTCACGTCTGTATTGTTCCTGATCGTTCAGTTCAATATTACTCATTTTCTAAATGATTGATAAAATGTAACATTAGGCCGAATTAAGCGCAATTCGGCAATATCAAGTGCAAAGGTAGTCATTTTTGCCGTATCAACAGACAAAGTTGCCTATTTTTCCACCTTGTTTATTTAACAATAATTGCCCTACAAGAACTTTTTTTTCACAGAATCTGCCACGATATCTTACTTTTATATAAAATTTCACTTCATTACACCACCTTAACCATTGTTAGCATCCGATAATAAAACATAAAGTAACAATAAATATTTTTTACAACAATTTAGTTAACATACATTTGCCCCAACAAAAAACAAAGAGCATGGAGAAACAGACTACAGAAAAATCGGTAAGAATACAGACTTCCGTATTAAGCAAAATAGAAAAGAGAGTGCTTATCTGGTTGGCTCAGCGTCAGCCAAAATGGGTAAATTCAGATATGATGACCTTTTTAGGTACTATAGGAGCCCTGATAATAGCCGCGGGTTATATTCTTTCTAATTTGAATATCAACTTTTTATGGATTGCATCGTTAGGATTCGTCATAAACTGGTACGGCGATTCGCTGGACGGCACATTGGCAAGAGTACGCCACTGCCAGCGTCCAAACTATGGCTACTATTTAGACCATTCCGTAGATGCTATCAATGAAATTTTCATGTTTATCGGCATAGGATTATCGCCATTTTTTGATATCAGACTGGCTATGGCAGGTTTAATCATCTACTTCCTGCTAACCATAAATGTAAGTATAAATGCACATCTGAAAGGAGAATTCAGACTGACATACGCAAAGATGGGACCTACCGAACTGCGTATTATCATGATTATAATCAATACACTCATCATCTACTGGGAGGTATTGCGCGAACAGATGAATCTTATTGGTGGCATATTGATATTCTTGCTTTTGACAACTTATATAGTCACATTTATAACAGACGCCAAAGGTTATACTAAAATGGACAATGAACTGAAAAGGAAGAAAAAGAGCAATGCCATTGTTAACCCATAAAGATCTGGAGACTATTTCGCCACTATTCAGGGGGAAATGCGGACACCTGTTTGCAGATTCACTTATGAAAGTGTTTGCAATAGACAAAGTTTGCACCCTGTACAATAATAACGAACAGTATTCAGGTGTAGATTTTGCAAATCATATTCTCCGGGATATTGGCGTAAATTACACCGTTTTGGGGGCAGAAAGATTGGAGCAGCTGCCCGAAGGCGCATTTATCACAATAAGCAACCATCCATACGGCAGTATTGACGGTATTATGCTTATAGACCTGATAGGCAGATACCGGCCCGACTACAAAGTTTTAGTAAATCAGATATTAGGTCATATAGAACGGTTAGAGCCCAACTTTATTAAGGTTGTACCTACAGGAAAAAAGAAGGAGGGTGTTAAAAAAGAGAGTTTAAGAGGTATTATGCAGTCACTTAAACATCTGCAATCGGGCGCACCGTTAGGGTTGTTTCCGTCTGGAGCCGTATCTGATTTAAGCATAAAAGAGCGTTGTATCCGCGACAGGGAATGGCAGTTTTCTGCCATAGAGCTTATAAAGAGGTCTCGCGTTCCCGTTGTTCCCATAAGGTTCAGAGACAGAAACTCAATGTTCTACTATCTATTGGGATTAATTGACTGGAAAATAAGAGTAACCCGACTTCCCCGGGAAGTTTTCAACAAAAGAGACAAAACTACACGTATCGAGGTGTGTCCTATAATTACAGTAGAAGAACAGGACAGATACAACAATATTGAAGAGTTCCGCACCTTTTTGCGTTCAACCATCTACCCCATTCCAAAATAAGTTTGCAACTGAATTGCACCATAAAGTAACTATTTTTGCATTGTCTAACAGAAAGAGAATAGTCTATGCAGGAAATAATCGTTTTAATAAATGAGATGTCGCCATATCTGCTTTTGGGTTTTCTACTGGCAGGTTTGATGCACGCATTTATCCCCAACAGATACTACAGAAAATATCTTGGTGGCAATTCATTTCGTTCTGTTCTGTATGCCACACTGTTTGGCATTCCGTTGCCATTATGTTCCTGCGGAGTTATCCCTACAGCTATGTCATTGCGCCGTGAAGGTGCATCGCGCGGAGCCACAACAGCATTTCTCATTGCAACACCACAAACCGGCATAGATTCCATTATAGCCACCTATTCACTTATGGGACTGCCCTTTGCACTGATACGTCCCGTTGCAGCACTGTTTACTGCGCTGTTTGGTGGCAGCCTGGCAAATCTGTTCGGAGAAAAGGAGAATGCAGAGACTACATATACACAAGGTAATACAGAAGCCAACCAGGAAACCGGATTCTTCAAAAAGATTATCTCAGCTCTGCACTATGGTTTTGTAGAGATGATGCAGGATATCGGCAAATGGCTTATTTTAGGTCTGATAGTAGCCGGTCTTATTACGGTGTTTGTACCTGAATCTTTTTTTGCATCATTTTCCGGTAATTCACTGCTTAGCATGTTGCTGGTTTTAGTGTTTGCCATACCTATGTATCTATGCGCAACGGGTTCTATTCCTATTGCTGTTGCACTGATGCTTAAAGGTCTGTCGCCTGGTACAGCGCTGGTTCTTCTTATGGCGGGTCCTGCTGCTAATATGGCGTCTATCCTGGTTATTAACAA
The DNA here is from genome assembly GCA_045660365.1 of Bacteroidaceae bacterium. Classification (GTDB taxonomy): domain Bacteria; phylum Bacteroidota; class Bacteroidia; order Bacteroidales; family Bacteroidaceae; genus Colenecus. Next base: position 260,804 of record JAZRDQ010000008.1, on the reverse strand, counting down.
AGTTCTGGGTAAGCGTAATCTGTTTATCTATCTGATTTCCATTATCAGCGGAGCTATTCTGTTTGGTCTTGGCATTGATTATCTTCTTCCGCGGGAATGGTTTACAGCAAGCCTTACTGCTATTCAGGAATCCTGCCATTCAGATTGCGCATCGCCTGTCAGCTACTGGGGTTCTTTTTTATTGGTTATTCTGCTTGTTAATGCGTTTATCCAGCGCTACAGGCATAAGGGTGATGAGTGCTGTGGCGCTGCATGTGGTTGTAACAACAAAGATTTGAAAAACGATATGGTTATTACTATTCAGGGTATGAATTGCAATCACTGCAAGAGCAGTGCTGAGAGAGCTATTCTTTCTGTTAATGGTGTGGAGAAAGTTGAAATTGATCTACCTACAGGCAGTGCTATTATTACCGGCAATGCTTCTTTTGAATCAATAAAGGCTGCTGTAGAATCTGTTGGTTTCACGGTTAAGTAATTTCTGCTCTATCTATTAGAAAGAGACAACTATTTTCAAAATGGAAACAGTTCTCTGTTCCCTAAGGGACGTAGCTGTTTTTCGCAATAGCGCTGGTTGATGTAATTTGACAATTGTTATAGAATTCATCACCACATATTTAAGATTGTAGTATATATCATTGAAAAAAAAAATAACTGTATATTTGCAGTTGAGATATAACAATGATTCTATTTTTAGTAGTTTATGGGCAATAAGTACAAAATTCCATACATAAATGCCTGCATCAGAGCATTCGCAAAAAGACACAAGATGTCTGTGCTGAGTGCTTTTGAGTACCTTTACAAGTTTAGAGGTATTAATTTTCTTGTGGAATTCTATGAAATAGAACATCTACAATCAATTGATGATGCCGTAGATGATTTGATTATTTGTTGCCAAAATAATGGAGGTACACTCAGATGAAACTATACCACGGAACAAACTGTAATTTCGAACTCATCGATTTGACCAAATCAAATAAATTTAAGGATTTTGGCCAAGGTTTTTATCTAACAGATATTCGTTCACAAGCGGAAGAACTTGCAACGAAAAAATCAAGATTATTTGGTGGACACCCAGTTATTCAAGAGTATAATTTTGACGAATCGTTGTTAACAAGTACAAGTTTAAATATTCTTAAATTTGACTCTCCGTGTTCTGAATGGGCTGAGTTCGTTTATAAAAACAGGAATAGAGAAATTAAATTCTCACACAATTACGACATCGTTATTGGTCCAATTGCCAATGATGGTGTAGCATACCTATTAAGTAGATATGAAGAGGGTACTCTTACAATTGATGAGTTGAGTAACAGATTAGATTATAAGAAGCTAAATAATCAATACTTTTTTGGTACTGAAAGAGCGCTTAAATATTTGAAACGGATATGACAGAACAATATCAAAAAGATTTTATAGTTAGCCATATTGTTGATAGACTAACAGAATTCCTTATTTTAGATAACGATCTGGAAATTGCTGATGCTCTAAAAGTTGTATATCAATCTAAAGTTTATCAACTACTTCAAGACCAGGAAGGCGGTCTTTATATCCAAAGCCCATCTTATATTTATGAATTGTTACAACGTGAGTTAAATAATACAATTTAACTTCAATACTCAGGCAGTTAAACATTGAATCAATCTCAATGACGTTAACCTCCAGAATATGAAGAACAATGGATAAAGACGAGCTAAAAAAGATAGGCAAGAGTGTGCTTAGCATCAAATTAAAAGGAAGGAAATATGACACTTCTTCCTTTGATTTAATGAAAATTCCTGTTGAGTGGTTGTACAGCGAGGCTCTTTGTAAAATTGGAGAACAAGAATCATATATAGAAGAGCTAAAGTCACATATAGAAGAATTGAAGGCTACTACCCAAAAATTGCAGGAAGAGAACGACAAGCTGAAAAAAGGTCTGCTAAAGGCAGATAACCGAGCGTTACGATTAGAAGTAAAGCGCGAGGAGATGTATAAATTCCAGCGAGATGCAATAAAAAAATACAAGAGAGAGAGAGATGACGCAAGGAATAGAATAAGCGAGCTAATTACACACATGATATCAGAACAAAGTAGAAATAAATAGTTTTGCCAACTTTTTCAGGACAGGAGAAACTTGGTATAGACATCAGCATTGATAAATTTCTCTGTACAAAAGTCAACTAAAAACACAAATGTAAACTCTGCGTTTTTTTAGCACTTTACATACAAAACCCACCCACAGATACTTGTAGCCATTATTTCCCTCCAAAAATGTAAACTGTATACTTTCATTGTTTATTAAAGTGTAGTGGAAGCATAGGGACTATCTGTGAGGAGCGGAATAGCGTAGTGAAGTGAAGAGCGTTAAAAAACACAGCATGTTTGAGGAACGTTAGACAGCGAATGCTGGCTAAAAGTCCGAGTTCTGTGTTTTAGGGATGAACTGAACGAAGCAGCTACGAACAGCTATGTCCCTAAGCTCCACTACTAACCCACTCCACTACAAAACAAAAACAAACAAGGAGACAACACGAAAGCTGCCTCCCCTCACTTACTTACTAATCACATTAATTCAAATCCCTTATTTATACCTTAACCGGTTCACCCTCCTGAAATTTAACCATACCACGAATCATGTGTCGCAAAGTAGAGAGCAGCACCATAGACTCCTGCAGCAGATTAATAAACACCAACAGAACCTCCACCCTTTTGGATTCCGCATGAACACTTTCCAGCATCTCCTTTCTATAGTTAGAGATTGTAGCCTGCAAAGCAATAGCATCATTCCTGATATCTGACGACAGAGAGTAATCATTACTTTGAAGCATCTGCTCCGTTCTGTCAAACAAACCAATAAGCGTTTCACGCATAGGCAGGAATTCATTCACCAGATCCATGGATAACGGAGTAAAATTATTACCAACATGCTCTTCGCAAGGCTCCATAGCACGCTTCACACAGTAGAGCAACTGCTCAGACGAATTATTCGACAGGAAATACCATGTATTACGCTCAATAACCAGCTTTTTGTTTGACTTTCTGATACCAATCAATTCACGTCTTCTCTGACGTTTCCAGTCCTTTTTTACATCATCAAGCAATGAATCGGCCTGCTTAAGCTTAGAGTAGTTTTCATAGAAGAAACCATCTGTAACAGATTGATATATACGCTTTACATTGCTTACTGTCTTCTCATTATTCTCACGCACATGTGCGCAGAGCAAATCCCAGGTCTGATCTTCATCATTGCTCTTAAGTATCTCCTTAAAGAGAACATCATCTGCTTCGGACTGTCTGGATTTGGAGAATTTCTTATTACTGTTGAACAAGAGTACCATTGCCACAACAATCATAATCAGCATTGCCGGATAGCTGCCAAAATAGAACAGATTTGTAACCAGGAAACATGCAACAAATGCAACACCTGCAGTGATAAACCAGCCACCAATGACCGAAAGTACACCTGTAATTCTAAAGACTGCACTTTCACGGCTCCAGGCTCTGTCTGCAAGACTGGTACCCATTGCCACCATAAATGTTACGTAGGTAGTTGAAAGAGGCAGTTTCAACGATGTTCCTAACGCCACCAGAACACCAGCCAGCACCAGGTTAACACTGGCACGAATCAGATCGAAAGCAGCACCCTGCTCTATTACAGCTTCATTTGTATTAAATCTGGTATCAATCCAGTTCAACATCTTCTGCGGCATTCTAGAAGCAATATTGTTTCCTATTCTGTTGGTGGAACGCACCAATGTTCTGGCCACCTTTGATGATCCGAACATCTCATCGCCCACATCCTGACGGCTAAGATCCACAGACGTCTTGACTACATTATGGGATTTCTTGCTGAAGACCAATGAGAGCACCATTATGGTACCGGCAATAAGCAGATAGACCAGAGGAGTCTGTGCCGATTCATTCAAAGAGCCCATCATAAAGGTATGAGGATCTGTGGCACCGGCAGCCAGATATGTTTGCAATGCATCCAGACCTGTAAGCGGAATTCCCACAAAGTTCACAAGGTCATTACCTGCAAAAGCCATTGCCAGTGCAAATGTGCCAAACAACACTACTATCTTCAGTACATTCACCTTCAGATATGCCAACAGTATCATCAGCAAAGAGAAGATAAGGAAGCCCATTCCCAGTATGGTCCAGGTTCCGTTGTTAAGGAACTCCATCAGTTCCGGAGTCTGCAGGGTAGAGCCTTTCAGGCCCTTTATCAGCAGGAACCACAGGATGCAGGTAATGGCAATTCCTGCAAATATTCCAACCTTTAACTGCGAATTTTTGTTGTATGTAAATGTAAACAAAAGTCTGGAGAGCCATTGTACAAGAAAACCAAAGACAAATGCCACTGCAACTGACAGGAATATTGCCAGTATCATAGTCAGTGCCTTGTCTGAGTTTAGCAGTTCATTCAGAGTAAGCAGTGTACCATCGGCTCCCACTGCACCACGTGCAACTTTTACTATAGCCAGTGCAAACGCTCCTCCCAATAATTCAAACACCAATGACACTGTTGTGGATGTTGGCATACCCAGGGTATTGTAAACATCAAGCAAAATGACATCGGTTATCATAACTGCCAAAAATATACACATCACATCGTACAGATTGAAGTAGGTTGGAGTTAGTACGCCATGTCGTGCCACATCCATCATTCCGTTGGAAAAGATTGCACCTACAAAAACTCCGATAGCTGCAATTGCAACTACCACCCAATACCTACCAACTTTTGCTCCAATAGCGGAGTTCATAAAGTTTACGGCATCATTACTGACACCTACAACCAAATCAAATATGGCCAGCAACATCAGAAAGGCCACAATAACAATAAAAACTGTCGTCATCCTATTAATCTTAAATATCTGGTGCAAAAGAACTGCATTCAGGTTAAACTGAAGTTTCAGGAATGTTACAATCATGTTACAATTTTCACAAAAGTCCCTCCACACATCACATTTTTAAATGGAAAACATAACTTTGCAGAACAGAAACAGGAACTATATGGCTAAGATATTGGTAGTTGATGACGAACAGGATATTTGTGAGATTCTGCAATTCAATCTGCAGCAGGAGGGATATGAAGTTGACATAGACAATTCTGCAGAAGATGCTCTGATGCGCAATCTCACCGATTATGATTTGATTCTGCTGGACATTATGATGGGCGATATTTCCGGTTTCAAGATGGCCAGAATGATGAAACAATCGGCACGTACCGCCAACATTCCTATTATATTCATAACTGCGCTCGACAATGAGGACAGCATTGTTGAGGGGCTGGAGATAGGTGCCGATGATTATATAACCAAGCCGCTTCCTGTAAGAGAGGTAAAATTAAGAGTAAAGGCTGTTTTAAGAAGATCAAACAACCATACATCTGCATCACAAACCATTGCAGTTGATTCACTTATAATTGATCTGGCAAAGAAAGAGGTCAGGATTGATGGAACTGAAGTGGTGCTTACCAGGCTGGAATTTGAACTGCTTGTACTATTTGCAAGCAACATAAACAGATGTCTTACCCGCGATTTCCTTATTGACAAAGCGTGGCCGTCCGGAACGTATGTTTCTGAAAGGACTGTCGATGTAAACATCACCCGTCTAAGAAAGAAAATTGGTTGCTACGGAGATTCCATAAAAACAAAAATAGGATATGGGTATATCTTTGAAAAATAACAGGTTATCCTGGAAACTATTCATAGAGGTAATGGGTATGTTCCTGTTACTTTCACTGGCATTTACCATTTTTCAGCACTCAAGAGAGAGAAAATTCAAGATAGAGATTCTTAACAACAAGCTGCAGAACTGCAACAACAATCTGATAAAGTCTGCATATATAAACAATGCAGATTACAACAAGCTGAACGACTTTATCCTTACAACATCGGTTGAAGGTCTGCGTATTTCCATAATTGATACCGATGGCAATGTGGTTGCTGACAGCAGACAGCACAATCCCGAAACTCTTGACAACCACCTGAACAGAAAAGAGGTTAAGGAGGCACTTCAGAAAGGCAGCGGCTATGATGTTATACGTTCATCTGTATCGTTTCAGGACAGATATTTCTATTCGGCAACTCTTTGCAAAGAGAAGAACCTTATAATACGTTCTGCCATTCCATATGACAGTATTGCCATAGAAGACCTTAATACAGAAAACAGTTTTCTCTATTTTGCCATTGCTATTACCATTCTGATGGGAATAATTCTGTTCCGATATACCCGCAGGATAGGTAATCATATAAGATATCTGAAGCTGTTTGCCATTAAGGCTGAACGTGGTGAACGACTTGATGCTGATATGCAGAGAAAATTGCCTGACGATGAACTGGGCGAAATTTCACACACCATAATACAACTATACTGGAAGCTGAAACACAGTGAAGAAGATAAGATAAGGCTTAAACGTCAGCTTACCCAGAATGCAGCCCACGAACTTAAAACTCCGGCAGCAACCATCCTGGGATATCTTGAGACCATTATCAACACTCCTGACATTCCAGAAGAGAAAAAGCAGTATTTTCTGGAACGATGCTATTCACAAAGCAAAAGAATGTCCAAGCTGCTGCAGGATATGTCAACACTGACAAAACTGGATGAGATAAATTATGATGCAGACCAACCTGAGATAAATTTGCTGCAGATTATAAATGGAGCGTTCGATGACTATGCACAGGATTTACAAGCAAAGGGCATAAGACCGATAATACAGGTACCTGATAATTTCTATGTAAAAGCAGACAGTTCACTACTCTACTCTGTATTCAGAAATCTTATTGACAACACCATATCATATTCTGCCATTGCTACCAAGATAACTGTATCGGCAGCACAATCCAATGACAAATATGTAATAAGTTTTGCCGACAATGGTATTGGTGTGGAATCACAGCATCTGGCACGCCTATTTGAACGATTCTATCGTGTAGATAAGGGCAGAAGCAGAAAAGCTGGTGGAACCGGTCTGGGACTTGCCATAGTAAAAAATGCTGTTATGGTACACGGAGGTACAATAACAGCATATCACACCAGTGGTGGTGGATTAACCATTGAATTTACGCTTAACGCAAAAACAGCTTTATCAGAGCAGTCTTGAAACTCTTTTTACCGTGATAGCTACCCATTCCACTGTTTCCTACACCACCAAAGCCCATTTCGGATGTTGCCCTCTGCCTTGCTACAATACTCTCTATACTCATAATATTATGCTTGTACCTTTTTATATATCTCCTTTAACTCGTTACGGTCCATCTCCATTGGAACAGGATACAACGGATTGGCCTCCTTATCGGCATGATATGCCATAACATCTATATCATCGTCCTGAATGCCCTCCAGCTTTTCAGGAATGGACATGCTGCTATTCATCTGCTTAATCCAGGCTATAAAGCGTTCTGATGTCTCCTTATCGCTATAGCCATACACAACTACGCCCGACTTCCTTGCCAGATTAGCCAGTCTCCTATGACAGGATTCACCATATATTTCAAGCACTATTGGCAGAAGCACACTGTTTGCCAGGCCATGGGGTATTTTATACTGTCCGCCCAATGAGTGAGCTACAGCATGAACATATCCGACATACGATTTTGAGAAAGCCAGTCCTGCGCAATAAGCCGCATGCAGCATACCTTCTCTTGCCTCTTTATTGTCCGGCTGACTATATGCAATCTTCAGGTATTTATACACAAGCGATACCGTTTCTACGGCCATCGCCCTGCTCTCTTTAGTGGTTGAACCACCTATGTATGCTTCTACCGCATGTGTAAGGGCATCCATACCTGTTGTAGCTGTAAGAGCTTTTGGAAGTCCTACTGTCAGTTTGTAGTCCAACAATGCATATTCCGGAATCAGAGCAAAGGCATTGATGGTCTGCTTATGGTGTGTAGCATCATCCGTTATAACTGCTGTGACCGTTGTTTCGCTGCCTGTTCCTGCAGTTGTAGGAACAGCTATCAGCATAGGTGTTTTTTTCCATATCTTCATGACACCAGCCATTCTCTGTATTGACTGACGCGGTTTGGCAATTCTTGCACCGGTTGCCTTTGCGCAATCCATGGAAGATCCGCCACCAAAAGCAATTATAGCCTGACATCCGTTCTCCCTGTACATGGAAACAGATTCCTCCACATTGTTTATTGTAGGGTTTGGAACGGTTTTATCGTAAATAAAATAGCTAATACCTGCAGCGGTCAATGACGTCTTTAAAGTCTCTAAAAGACCTGCTTTGTGTAACATAGAGTCTGTTACAATAAGAACTCTTCGTTTACCCTTATCTGTAAGCAGATCTGATACTTCCTGTACATCCAATAGAATTTTTGGCTTTCTGTACGGTAAAAATGGAATAGCAACTCTGAAAACTGTTTGCACAGTTCTACAATAAAAAATCCTCAACTTATTCATAAATCCTCCCAGTTTAATGTAAAACTGGCCAAAGGTAATACAAATATGTAGAAAAAATATTGTTACCTTTGCAATTTTAATAGCGAAGATAGGATGCGCTCGTTGAAAATAAAGCAAGCTTTATTCACTCGCTTTCACTATCTTTGCAAAATTGTTATAAGTGAGGCTCCGTAGCTCAGCTGAATAGAGCGTCAGATTCCGGTTCTGCAGGTCGTGGGTTTGAATCCCACCGGGGTCACCTTACACAGACATTGACATTTTTTTGTTTCATATACAAAACATTAAGATAATGAGTTACCTAATTGTACCAAAGAACTACAAGCAACTGCTCACAATGCGTCAGACAGAGCAGGGTATCAAACTTATTAAGGATTTCTTTCAGCAGAATCTGTCAACGGGTTTGCAGCTTCGCCGTGTAACAGCACCTCTGTTCGTATTGAAGGGTATGGGTATCAATGACGATCTGAACGGAGTAGAACGTGCAGTAACATTTCCTATCAAGGATCTGGGCGATGCCAAGGCAGAAGTGGTACATTCATTGGCTAAATGGAAAAGACTGACTCTGGCTGAATATGATATCAAGCCAGGCTATGGTATATATACCGATATGAACGCCATACGTTCAGATGAAAGTTTAGGTAACCTCCATTCACTCTATGTGGACCAGTGGGACTGGGAACGTACTATCACCCCGGAAGACAGAAACATAGATTTCCTGAAACGTATAGTAAGAAAGATATACTCTGCAATGCTCAGAACAGAGTATCTGATAAATGAAACATACCCTCAGCTGGAACCATTCCTGGCGAGGGAGGTCTTCTTTATACATTCAGAAGAGTTACGCAGACTATACCCTAATTTGTCTGCCAAAGAGCGCGAACACGCCATTACCAAGAAGTATGGTTCTGTGTTTATTATGGGTATTGGCGGTAAGCTGGAGAATGGCGAAGAGCATGACAGACGTGCTCCGGACTATGATGACTGGACCACTCCGAACTCTGATGGTTTCTTTGGTCTGAATGGCGACCTGTTAGTATGGAATTCCATTCTGGACCGTTCAGTAGAGCTGTCATCAATGGGAATTAGAGTAGATCAGAAGGCCCTGCTGCATCAGCTGGAACTAACCGGTCAGGAGGATCGCAAAGAGCTCTATTTCCACAAGAAACTTTTAAATGGAGATCTACCTCTGTGTATTGGTGGCGGTATTGGACAGTCCAGACTATGTATGCTCTTCCTGCAGAAGGCCCACATTGGCGAAATCCAGGCAAGTATATGGCCGGAAGATCAGATAGCTGAATGTAAAAAGGCTGGTATTGAACTGATTTAACAGACCTGATATGGATGTTAAGATAGAGAGTAGCTGGAAAGAGGCCCTGCAGACAGAATTTGACAAACCATATTTTAAAGATTTGACAGATTTTGTTCGTGCCGAATATGCATCGGCAACCATCTATCCGCCAGCCTCTCTTATATTCAATGCATTCAATCTGTGCCCCTTTAGCAATACAAAAGTGGTAATCATAGGACAAGATCCGTACCACGGCCCCGGACAGGCTCATGGCTTATGCTTCTCTGTAAATGACGGGGTACAGTTTCCACCATCACTGCAGAATATTTTCAAGGAGATAGATGCCGACCTTGGCATACCGAAGCCAGCCAGTGGCAACCTGACACGCTGGGCGGAACAGGGGGTATTGTTGCTTAATGCTACACTTACAGTAAGAGCACATCAGGCAGGATCACACCAGAAACGTGGCTGGGAGACTTTTACCGATTCTGTTATCAGGATTCTGGCAGAACAGAAAGAGAATCTGGTCTTTATTCTATGGGGAGCATACGCACAGAAAAAGGGTGCATTCATTGACAGAAACCGACATCTGGTGCTTTCATCGGCACACCCATCACCACTATCGGCATACAACGGATTCTTTGGAAATCATCACTTCAGTCAGGCCAACCAGTGGCTGACACAGCACGGTTTATCGCCTGTCAACTGGTAATTTAATACCAGCTAACCGTATTTGAGGAACTTGAGCGCTTCTTTAGCTTGAGCACATCTGCCAGCATGCTGGAATTTGCACGAACTGTAAAGTTGTACGATGTATATGGCTTAAGCACTACACTGCATGACATATTGAAACAGTGCAAATCTCGTGTAACGCTCATTGTAGTTGTTGTAAAGTCCTTGTATATAAAGTCCCAACCTGAAGAGAAATTGATATTCCACTTATTGGTCAGTTTTACATTACCTGAAATATTCATGTTCTGCGTAAACTTATATGGATAACGCATATTCTTTACCTTGATAGGAGCCTTGGTGTCTTCTCGCATTGTTATACCATAAGACAATGACAATGACCATGGTAATGAATAGTCCAGATATCCATCTTCATCTACGTTAGGTGAACTGGAATTGTTTGTGGTATTTCCTGTAGCCAGTTGCGGTGCCGCACTGGTAGTTTCAGATTCCTCTTCTTCCGGTTCCATACCTCTGTTGCGAATCTTGTCAATTTTCTCTTTCCAATCTTTCAGTGTATTGTTCGAGAATGTATATGAAAAGTTCTGGCTCATTCCCTGGAAACGGCCGAAACGTCCGTACGACCACTCTGTTCTGTCACCTACCACTACCCTTCCGGCTTCATTGAATTCGTAAGCGTATGTTGCCCAGGTGGCATTCAGATTGAAGGTATAGTTCTTTGTAAGTTTTAGTCTGGTACGTGTACTTAAGTTACTCCAAGGCTTTGTCTGCGCTGCCAGATTGTACGATATAGAACCACCCAGTTCGTCAATGATACTCAATTTTTTAACACCGGTAGTATCTTTATCGGTACGAATCTTCATCTCAACATTGTTTGAGACGCTTAACGATATGCTTCCTGTCTTTCCCTTACGTGCTGTGCCATACATAGCCCCGTCAAATGGTGAATACTGTACTGTACGTACTTCGCCATTCTGATCTGTGTAGGTATAGGTATCATAGAAACCATACTTTTCCGCACTGAAATCCGGTGCCATGCTATAACTTATGGATGGAGTAAAGACATGACGTGCCATTATGAACTTATCGCCAAACAGTTTTATCCACAACTGAGATGGCTGATAGAATCCATATAATTTTGTATTAGCCGATACGCTGAAGTTATAGTCGTACACACGATTAAAGCCATAGACTGTATCGCGCTGAACCGCACCTCTTGTTTCGTCCCATGACTGGTTTACCTTATATGTGTACCATCTCTCCGTATAGTTGAACGATGGCGTTACATTAATATTCTTCAGGAACTGGAAAGTTGCACTGACAGGAATTGAATGGCGCATACCATTCTTCCAGTCTCTTACAAGACTGGTATGCAATATTTCGTTCTCCTTGGATACTATACTGTTGCTTAATGTTCCGCTATATGTGAATGATATCTTTTCATACCACTTTTCCGATCCGGCTGCTTTCTTACGCTTGAACGGATAGATACGATTCAACGATATGGATAACGATGGCAGGTTTACTGACAACGTGGAGTCACGCATATTCTGAGACAGGTTCATTGACGATGACAGATTCAGACCTATCTTAGGAAAACTTCTTGAATAGCTTACACTTGATGTTCGTGTACTCTGCGAAGTCAGAGCAGGATTATAAAGGCTTGTCAGGTTTGAACGTTCATAGCTTGATGTAGCAAAGTTCACACTTGCAGAAAAGTTACTGTAAGGATTTGCCTTGGAATCCTGTCTGTGTGTCCAGCGCACCTTGAAATCCTTGGATTTTGAATAATCCGGTAGCCCTTTTTCTCCCAGAATAGTTGTAAGCGAACTTACATACACATTTCCGGAATATTTATATCTTTTTCTGTACTTACTTTCAGCCGAAACGCCCCACGAACCCTTGGTAAAGACTTCGCCCAACAACTTTAAATCGAATTTATCGGAAATGGCAAAATAGTATCCACCATCTTTCAGATAGAATCCGCGTTCAAGTTCGTCGCCGTAACTTGGCATTAGAATACCGGAAGCATAATCGCTTTCAGTAAATGGGAAGAATCCAAACGGAATGAATAGTGGCAGAGGAACCCCCAGCACCTCTAAGTATGCAGGGCCAAACACCACATCCTTACCTGGTCTGACCTTAGCACGTGTAATTCTCAAACCAAAATGGGGATCCAGATGGTCTTCACAAGTGGTATATAAACCATCTGCTATGAAGTAATCGCCTTCCGGGCTCTTCTTTGCTTCGTTACTGGTCATATAACCATCACCCTGCTGGGTAATAATCTCATTTATATAACCCTTTTCTGTCTTGAAGTTATAGCGGATATGGCTTGATTCATACGGAGTGCTGCCATCTGTAAATATCGGTGCTCCAACCCATTCACCAAGTGAATCTCTTACACCATCGGCATAGACCAGACTGCTGTCCACCTGCATTCTTATAATCTGTGCAGTAAGTGTTATATTTTCATATTCTATCTTACTTTCGCCGTAAAGTGATGCATATCCGCCTTTTGTCCACACTGTGGAATCTGTCGATTCATACTTAACCGGAGCATCCAGCATATCCTTCTTCTTTTTGGGAACTGTATCTGTGGCTAAAGTATCTGACGGAATGGAATCGGCAAAAAGAGAATCTAGAGGGAGTAATTGTGAAAGTGAATCTGCAGGAACAGATAATTCAGAAACAGACAGGGAATCCATTCCATACTCGTGCTGTGCGCTGACAGCAACTGCAAAGAACAGTCCTATACAGGAAAGAATTATTGTCCGAATCTTGTTTACCACCTCTTTATAAATGATTACGCGTATCAAACTGCAAAGTTATTCATAAATAATGAAAAACCACCGCAATTAGTGGTTTTTCACTCTATCATTAACCAATTTTGAATATTCAGAGAAACAACTTACACCATTCCCTGAAACGTTCAACACCCTCTGTTCCAAACTTTGCAAGCGATTTTTCTGCCTGCTCTACACTCTTTTCCTTTTGGGGAGATGTCTTTGAAAAGAACTTATCGGCAAAACAGACTATCTTCTCCTCTATGGTTTGCGGCATATATTCCCTGTCGGCAGGCAGAGGCAAACCCTGTTCAGCTATCTGTTGTGCCGATATTCCTGCACCGGTATGGCGTTCACAAACAAGTGCATAGGCATCAAGCCCCTCCTTACGCAATATATCTGCTCCCAGATAGCCATGGCAAATATATTTATGTTCTCCATAGCAATGTATGGCAGGTGCATCTGTAAGAACCACTCCTATATCGTGCAGCATTGCAGCCTCTTCTACAAAGTCAGCATCTGCACCCAGTTCGGGGTGGTTTTCCACTATCTGCAACGCCTTTTGCGCCACAGATGTACTATGCAATACCAGCAACTCCTTTAACAAGGAATTGCCGGCACAATATTTTTCAAACAGCTGTTCCCAATACATTATCTGACTGGTTCTATTACAAATGTATATTCATAATCTCCGTGAGGCAGACGATACTCTTCCAATGGAATTGCACCCCAGCTGTTTACACATGCCAATCCTGCCTGCGCCTTATCTACGTGTACGGTAACGCTCTTTCTTGGAACAAGATCGCCTGAATGGCGGTTGATTTTCTCCATACCTTCATCAAGATCTTCTGTTGCATAGTTCAGTGAAGACATGCTCAATCCCTCTGTTCCATAGAACATCAAACCCTTACCTTCATCATTAAGGAGTTTCCAGTAACGTACATCGGTCTTGTTACCCGATTCCTGCGGACGAATATATGGATAGTACTGATCTGCAACGCTCTGGGTAAATTTACCTATCCACTGTGAACTGTTTCTGTCACTATAGTTCTCTATTGGACCACGTCCGTAATATTCAATAGTTTTATACTCTTCCTGAAGAGTCAGTGTCATACCAAAACGGAACATATCAGATACTCTGGCCTGAGTTTCACCCTTCTTAATGCTCTGGTTAACCACCAGTTTGCCATCGGGAGTCATTGTATATTTCAGAGTCAGTACAGAATTTACACTATTCATCTGGTAAACCACCTCTACTACTCTGTTGGCACCATCTTCAGTACACTTGAAGCTCTCCATTCTCATTGCCGGATTCTTCCATGCCTGCATTGAACGCTGAAGCTTTGCACCAAAGTCATTATCGGTTGGAGCACGCCAGAAATCACTCTTCATTGATGTTCTGTTCTTGGTTACCTGCTTACCGTCAACATCGATATAGTCTATCCAGCCATTACTCTTGTTGAATGTTACATCCAGACCATTTGCTGACAGTGTAAGCCATGCATTTGCTTCGTCTATTGCCACCTTACCTTCTGCAGACGCAAGCAGTTCCTGTTCTGTCGGGAATGTGTATGCATCTACCTCTATCTGGTTTCTTGCTACAGCATAATCTTTCTCCAAAAGAACTTCATCTTCAATTAGTCTGATTTCAAAGCCCAGCAACAGTTCGCTATCTGCCGGAGCACTCTTCAATGCCTTAACCACATCCGGAAGGGTTACTTTTACTCTGGCACCCGGAGCAACCTTTGGCAGTTTCTCTGTGCTCTGAGCTATTACCTGACCATTTGAAGCAAGTTCCCAATACATATAATAGGCCGACAAATCTCTGAAGAAGTATTCGTTATAGACTTCAAAAATACCC
The DNA here is from genome assembly GCA_045660365.1 of Bacteroidaceae bacterium. GTDB lineage: Bacteria > Bacteroidota > Bacteroidia > Bacteroidales > Bacteroidaceae > Colenecus. The sequence goes on along the minus strand of JAZRDQ010000008.1, from coordinate 245,788 downwards.
TTCTGAATATTCACTGCTGTTACCCATACATCCTGATACTGATAACGCACTTCATGTGCATGTGGATTCCAGCGTCTGTCCGGAGCTATAATACCGTTGTTGTTAAAGTTCTGGTCCGAAGCCGGATATCTGCCTGCATCGCCACCATACTGGAAGATTTTGTTACCATCTTCACTTATTCCATATACTGCCTGATCCACAAAGTCCCAGATGAAACCACCCTGAACAGAACGGTTTGCTCTGATTATATCCCAGTACTCTTTAAAGCCACCCATTGAGTTACCCATTGCATGAGCATATTCGCACTCAATAAATGGTCTTGGATCATTGCCCTTTTCATGGCGAATCATTGCGCCATAATCGGCATACATCGGACAGGCTATATCGCAATGGTCTGGTGCCCATGTTGCACCTTCGTACTGTACAGGACGTGTCTTGTCGTACGCCTTTATCCATTTGTAGCACTCTACAAAGTTATCGCCATCGCCATCTTCGTTACCCATTGACCATACTATGATTGACGGGTGGTTTTTAAATGTCATTACGTTTGACATATTTCTCTCCAGATGTGCCTGCATATACTCTGCATTCTTTGCGAGCGGATGAGGACCGTACATCATACCGTGTCCCTCTACATTGGCTTCGGCTACCAGATATATTCCGTACTTGTCACATAGTTCATACCAGCGTGGATCGTCAGGATAGTGACTGGTACGTATTGCATTGATATTCATCTTCTTCATTATCTGAATATCTTCTATCATTCTTTCCAGTGGCACTACATAACCTGTTGACGGATCCATTTCATGACGGTTTGCACCCTTGATTAAAACAGGCTGACCGTTTACCAACAGCTGACGGTCCTTAATCTCTACAGAACGGAATCCCACCTTTTGTGGAATAGTCTCTATTACATTTCCATCCTTATCGGAAAGTGTCAGATACAGGGTGTAGAGATTAGGTATCTCTGCGCTCCATTTCTTTGGATTCTTTACATCATACTCCTTGGAATAGGCATCTGCATCGGACAGTGCAATTTTGTCCTTTATAATTGCTTTTCCATTCTCGTCAACCAACCTGGTTTCAAGATATTTTGTCTCCGGATTTATTACATCCACTTCTACTGCAAACTTTGCATTTTTGTATTCTGAATCCAGAGTGGTATAGATTCTGAAATCCTCTATTCTTGACTGTGGACGAGCATACATATAGACCTCACGTGCTATACCTGTAAAGCGCCAGAAATCCTGATCCTCCAGATAGCTACCATCGCACCAGCGCATTATCTGCATTGCAATCAGGTTTGGTTTGCCAAATTCCAGATAGTCTGTAATATCGAATTCAGCAGCCATCTTGCTATCTTCGCTATATCCTACATATTTGCCGTTCACCCACACCTTAAGGTTAGATGTAGCAGATCCTACATGTATATAGACTTTCTCTCCCTTCCAGTCTGCTGGTACGGTAAAGTATTTTCTGTATGATCCTACATAGTTGTTTCTCTCTTCTACAAAAGGTGGGTTATTATTGAACTGATTACGCCATACATAACCTACGTTTACATAGATTCTGTCGCCATATCCGTTCATTTCAAATAGTCCTGGTACCGGAAATTTATCCCACTTGCTGTCATCAAAGTTCAGCGCATAAAAGTTTTCCGGCCTTTCGTATGCGTTCTCCACAAAGTTAAAGTTCCATTCACCCTCAAGCGACATGTATCTGCTGGAAGAGTATTTATCGGCTGCTTCTGCCTTTGCTTCCGATTCGTAGGCAAAGTAGTTGGCTACTGCTCTCTTTTCATTTACACTATTTACTTTCGGATCAAGCCATTCCGGTGTCTGTGCCATCATATTGATTGCAGCACATGTTAAAGTCAATAACAAGGTTAGTTTTTTCATAAGCTATCTAATTGGTTGAAATATGTAAACTGATGCTGAGAGAATCAATTACTTGTTGCTGAAGACTTCCGCAATCTTTGTTTCCAGTTCAGCACCATGAAGACCTATAGCAACAATTTCACCCTTAGGCGAAATCAGTATCATTTCAGGAATAGCCCTTACGCCATAAATTTCAGAAGCAATAGATTCCCAACCCTTTAAATCTGAAAGGTGAATCCATGGCAACTCCAGACGATTTATAGCATCTACCCAGTTCTCATGTTTATTGTCAAAAGAGAGGCCAACAATCTGCAAGCCCTTGCTTGAATATGTATTGTAAATCTCCTTCAAAGCAGGCATGGAAGCTATACATGGACCGCACCATGAAGCCCAAAAATCTATCAGGACATAATTACCTTTACCAACATACTCTGAAAGGTTATGCATAACACCTGCTGTATCGGCCATTTCCAGATTGTGGAACTTTTGACCAGGCAAACGTTTCTGCAATGCTATGTAGTACTTCCAGACATAATCCATATCAGGATGAGCAGTAAACATATACTCTTCCTTCATGCACTCTGCAAGTTGTTCGTGACTAAGTTCAAAAAGCATATCATTGAAGTACAGAGGATAAACAGGAAGAATATTATCCAGATTAGCCTTAATAAACTCCCATGACAGATTGTAATAACGCTTCATCAAATTGTCAAATTCCGGACTGTCTGTGCTTTGTAACTGTTCAACCTCTGCTCCAAGAGCAGCTATATCCTGCTGATACTTAACAAAAACCTTGTTAACATCAGATCCCTCTATCAAAGTGTTACTATTGAAATCTACCACAACCTTTGACATTTCAGGATCTGCCACAACTACCATTGAAGCGTCATTTTCATCTTCAATTTCAATGAACTTATACATTGGTACACGAACTGTCCTGGTCAACTTTCCATCTTCTGAATAAAATGCATGTCTTTGTGTTTTTTCTGAAGACGAGAGTTCCTGAACAAACAGATTGTGTGCGCCTTCGCTCAGAAAACCTTCAATAACAAACTCAATAGTGTCACACTCCATTGGAGTAAAAACAAAATCCTTACTCTGCTTTTTACCGCATGATACTATCGCAAACGACAGAATTGCGACCAAAATTAATGATACTCTTTTCATTCCTGTATAAACTATAATTTTCAACTATGATGCAAAGATAGAATTAGTTTGCCTTATTTTATTTCATAACACGCTCTATTTTTATAAATTGTAAATAAACTATTGAAGGTACTCCTGTTTTAACTTACTACTGCAATTTTTGTATTTCGATTAAAAACATTACCTTTACAAAATTATTAACATAGTTAATACTTTAAGCAATATAATGGATTCAGAAAAGACAATATACCCCCAAAAAGGCTTTCCAGAGAGAGTATCATTGTGGTTTGAAAAGAACTGCTTTATTACATACGCAATTGCAATTTCAGCAATTATATGGCCATTAATGTCATTGTGTTATGGCGATTGGCTAATAAGAATAGAGTCTAAATCGTTATTTCTTTACGACACCATGTTTCTGCAGGAAACCATCCTTCAGCCAACAGGAGTATTAAACTACCTGTCGCTGTTCTTTACGCAGTTTTTACATTTACCATGGTTAGGTTCACTTTTATTCTGTCTGTTGCTGATTCTTGCCGCCTTTCTAACCAGACAAGTCTTTGACATAGATAATAAAGATACTTATCTGGCATTTATGCCTTCTGTGCTGATAGCTATATTAAATGTGTGTACCGGATATGCGCTGTACATAATCAAGACTCCGGGGTTCTTTTTCTCTCCGGTCATAGGATACACCATCACTATCTTTGCAATACTTTGCATAAAGAGGGTAAAATCGCCAGTGTTATCTATTCCACTGATAATCACATGGACAATATTGGGATATATTGCATTTGGCGTATATGCGCTGGCATCTGCTGTTGCAATTGCAATCGTTGAACAGAGAAGAGAGAGTGCCAGGAGCAGCAAAATTGCGTTTGCTGTCTTTTCATTTACATTCGTTTTTATTGCGCCATTGCTGACATCCTTCATATCTACCAGATACAATGGATTTGCTTCTGCACTATTAGCGGGTTTTCCTGTCCTTACACATGAGCACAGTTTCAAACTTTACAGAATTGTTGCAGTTTTGCTTATTGCACTTCCTGCCTTACTGTCGTTTTACTACCGTTCTGTGAAACAGTTAACAAAAAAAGGAAATCCATATATTCTGCTTACAGTTTTGATAATATACTGCGTCTCAATATATCTATGCTGGTTTAAAGATATCAACTTCCATGCTGAACAGAAAATGTCCAACGCAATTGACAACTTAAACTGGGAGGTTGTTTGCAAGACTCACAAAGAGATATCAGAAAAGAGAAGCAACAGCGACAGCAAAATGTATAACAAGCTGACATCTCTGACAGACAATGCAACATCGGCAGAAGAGACTAGTGAAATTATTGAAAAGCATAAAGATAAATTCTATGAACCAAGCCGCATGATGGTTCTTCTAAAGAACCTGGCACTGGTAAAAACCGGAAAAGAATCGGATACTGCATTCAGCTATAAGGATGGTGGACGTGTTCAGAAATTCAGGAGCACCATACCGTTGATAATGCAGTGCGGCAAGCAATTATATCTACACTATGGTCTTCCAAACTTTGCATACAGATGGTGTATAGAAGAGGCAGTAGAGTATGGCTGGAATTCAGAAACTCTAAAGTATGCAGCAAAATCATGCATACTGACAGGGGACTACAAACTTGCAACAAAATTTATCACCAGACTTGAAAAGACTCTGTTCCATAAAGAGTGGGCAAAAGAGATGAGTCAATACGTTAACGATCCATCACTTATAGAGGATTCGGCTGAGATGCAGAACATTAAGAGTCTGATGTGTTACGATAGCGAACTAAGTAACGACAAGTCGCTTATTGAGACTTACCTGCTCAATCATTTTACCAAAAACAGAGGTACGCATGCAACACCTTATTTTGACAGGGTTGCTATGCTATGGGCAATGCAGACACAGGACATCCCTACTTTCTGGATATGCTTTAACAACTACCTTACCACCAACAACCCAACTGAAATGCCAAGACATTATCAGGAGGCCGCTATTCTGTATGGCAACCTTGAAAAAAGCGTAGATGTAAGCAAAATGCCTTTCGACAAGAGTGTAATTACAACATACGAGAATTTCAACAAATATGTTCAACAGAACAGGGTATCAAACATGGAACTTGCACGTTACCCATTCTATCAGCGTTTTGGTAAAACATTCTACTATTTCTACTATTTTGTTAGAAACCTAAATACTTATTGATTATGAAAAAACTTACACCTTATATATTATTAGGACTACTCACTGCTTGTACTGCAAAGGTACCATCATCTTTTGTTGATGGCGGAAATGCAACTACTACGCCCGACTACTCAAATATTACCATTCCACAAAATATTGCTCCACTGAACTTCAATATCGATGTTGAAGCTGACAAATATGTAACCACATTCAGTAATGGAAACCTCCAGATTGCTATAGGCGGCAAGGAGATACAGATTCCTGAAAAAAAGTGGAAAAAACTGATGGAATCGGGCAACAGCATCAAAGTTCAGATCTTCACTAAGACAAATAACGAATGGACCAGACTAAAGGAGTTCAATTGGGAGGTTGCTCAGGATATAGATCCGTACGTGTGCTATAGAATAATTCCGCCATCGGTAGAAAGTTATGAGCGTTTAAGCATTAATCAGCGCAATATTACAAATTTTGAAGAGAGGGTAGTGTATGCAAATAGTATGGTTCAGACTGATGATAATGGACAATGCATAAATTGTCATCACTTTAAGAATTATGGTACCGAACAGATGATGTTCCACGCCAGACAATATCTGGGAGGCACAGTCATTACCAATGGAAGAGAAATAAAAAGAATCAATTTAAAGACCGATTCAACCATTTCTGCCGGTGTATATCCGGCATGGCATCCAACCCAGAACTACATAGCTTTTTCAACAAATAGCACAAAACAGTCTGTGCATACCGGGAACAACAATAAGATAGAGGTTTTCGATATTGCCAGCGATCTTATACTTTATAATATAGACAAAAATCAAGTAAGTATTATAGAGAATGATCCGGATCAACTTGAGTGTTTTCCCGCATGGTCACCAGACGGAAAGACTCTTTACTATGTTGCTGCCCGTTTTGAATACCCTGCAAATGCAAACAAAGAGGCATACGCAATGGAACATTTTGAAGATGTACACTATAATCTGTACAAAAAGAGTTTCAATCCACAAACAGAACAGTGGGGCGAATCTGAATGTATTTACGATGCCGCAGCAGAAGGCAGGAGCGTTACACTGCCAAGAGTATCGCCAGATGGACGTTATCTGATGTTTACTTCGGGCAATTTTGGAGTATTTCACATCTGGCACAAAGACTCAGACCTGTATATGATGGATCTGTCTAACGGCGAAATAAGAGAACTGACAGAAATAAACAGCAACGAAGTTGAGAGCTACCATTCCTGGTCAAGCAATGGCAAATGGATTATCTTCAGCACCAGACGCGAAGATGGCGGATTTACGCGTCTGTACATTTCTCATTTCAATGACAATGGTACATTCTCCAGACCTTTTGCCCTTCCACAGCTGAATGCTTCACACAACAGCTCTTTTATGTACTCATATAACATTCCTGAGTTCACTAAAGAACCTGTAGAGATCACATCAAAGGAATTTGCTTCGTTCTTTAAGAATTCAGAAACTATCCAAGCAACATTCAAACAAACAAAGAATTGATTTTATGACACTCAATAAGTTCCTGCTTTTTGTACTTCTGTTTTTTATCAGTGTTCCATTTCAGGCCAGCACTACTCCATTCACGCTTGTTATAGATGCCGGACACGGTGGTAAAGACCCCGGAGCTGTCAACGGTAAAGCCCAGGAGAAAAATATAAATCTTAATGTTGCACTCAAAGCAGGTGAACTGATTGAGAAAAATTGTAAAGATGTAAAAGTAATATACACCAGAAAAAATGACACTTTTATAGAACTCAGCAAAAGAGCCGACATAGCCAATAAAGCAGACGCAGACATGTTCATATCTATCCATACAAATGCGGCAAAAAGCACGTCAGCCTACGGAGCTGAAACATTTTTACTTGGCGTAGAAGAGAACAGAACCAGCGCCAACTTTAATGTTGCTATAGAAGAGAACAAAGCCATTCTGTATGAAAGTGATTACGAAACTACATACGCGGGTTACGATCCTAACAGTCCTGAAAGTCAGATTATATTTGAATTTATGCAGAACGAGTACCAGAAAGAGAGTCTGAAAATGGCTACTCTGGTTCAGAACAAAATTACAAACAATGCAAAAAGACACAACAGGGGTGTACATCAGGCAGGTTTTCTGGTCCTGTGGAGAAGCGCCATGCCAAGTATTCTTATTGAGTTGGGCTTCATATCCAACAGCAACGACATGAAATACCTAACTTCGCAGAAAGGTGTAGAGGAGCTTAGTCAAAGTATCTATCTGGCATTCAACGAATATCTGGAAGAGACCCGCAAAGGCCAGAACAGAGTAACAACAATAAGTATAAACAGCGATACAGAAACTGAAAAGACTACAGATGTGCCTATATTTAAAGTTCAGTTTCTGACATCCAAAAGTGTTATAGGAAAGAATGACAATCGTATAAAAGGGTTGAAAGATGTTGGATATTACAAAGACAACGGACTTTACAAATACACATGTGGTGACACATCAAACTACGAAGCAATACTGGAAACAAAAAAAGAGGTTGCAAAGAGATATACAGATGCATTTGTTGTAGCATTTATTAATGAAAAAAGGGTTAGCATAGACGAAGCCAGAAAGAATTCTGCAAATAAATAAAATAGATTTAGTCTAAATAAAGCAATATTTTAAAACATTTACTGTTTTTTTCACAGACCCAATAAGGACTATATCAAAACGGCATTTTTAAACTCCTTTTTTATCGCCAAGAAAAAGTTATCAACAGGCTATCTATTTGGTTTTCAATATTTTATTTCAAGTCAAGTACAGTTTTTCAACCACCTACCACACACACCTGCAAGTAGCTATAAAACAGCCACTTACAAAAAGTCATTTTTTTGGATAGTTATTATAGTTTGTAGATTTGAAATAAGATTGCCAACTTTGCATTGCAATTAGAAACGAGAACAACAAACCAAATTTAGAAATGAATAGAGAACTAAACGAAATATGGAACAATTGCTTGGATTTTATTCAAGACAATATTGATCCGGTTGCATTCAGCACCTGGTTCCCTATTCTGCAACCATTAAGTTTGGAAGACAACACCTTACTTATACATGCACCAAGTTCTTTTGTTTGCGAGCACATTGAGAAAAACTATCTGAATGTATTTCAGAGCGCAATCAGCAAGTTCTTTGGACAAGCAATAAAGGTAAAGTACAACATTGTTGTTGATAAAATGAATTCTCAGAGCTACACGGTTAGTTCACAAGAGTTCCAGCCATCTCAGATAAAGAATACCAAACCTGTCAGCAATGTTGCTCCCAGCGTTGCAGATGCACCTCATGTGCAGGATCTGGACTCTATGCTAAATCCAAAGTACAACTTTGACAATTTTATAGAAGGATACAGCAACAAGATGGCAAGAATTGCAGGAGAAACTATTGCTCAGAATCCTGCAAACACCGCTTTCAACCCATTATTCATACATGGTTCATCAGGAGTTGGTAAAACTCACCTTCTGAATGCAATAGGTATGAAGATTAAAGAGTTACACCCGGACAAGAGAGTATTGTACGTATCATCACACCTGTTCCATGTTCAATATATTGACGCTGTCAGAAGCAATAATATCAATGATTTTATTCACTTCTATCAGACAATTGACGTGCTGATCATAGATGATATGCAGGAATTGTCAGGTTATCCAAAAACCACTAATTCATTCTTCCATATTTTCAATCACCTGCATCAAAACAAGAAGCAGTTGATAATGTCATGCGACAGACACCCTAAAGATCTGGTAGATATTGAAGAGAGACTAATTACCAGATTCAAGTGGGGATTGGTTGCTGAAATTGAAAAACCGGAACTTGAACTTCGTAAACAGATTCTTAGAGACAAGACAGGCAGAGATGGACTGGAAGTTTCTGATGAAGTAATTAACCTTCTTGCAGAAAACGTAACTGGCAGTGTAAGGGATCTGGAAGGAATTATTGCATCACTGATGGCATATTCCACTTTCTATAACAAGGAGATAAATATAGATTTAGCAAACGAAATCCTTTTCAAAACAAGCAGAAAGGAGGAAAAGCCATTAACTATAGAGAATATCATAGACAAGGTATGCGAATACTACGATATACCTGTTGATGCTATTCAGACAAAATCCAGAAAGCACGAAATAGTACAGGTCAGACAGATAAGCATGTATTTGGCCAAGAAACACCTGGATTATTCTACATCCAAGATTGGAATGTACATTGGTAAGAGAGATCATGCAACAGTATTACATGCCTGCAATATGGTAAGAGACCAGATTCAGGTAGATAAAAATTTCAAAAGAGACGTAGAGAATATAGAGAATTCTCTTAAAGGATAAAAAAAAGGCCCTCGGGGCTTTTTTTTTAGCTATCCTGTTTTAAACAATCTTCACAGTAAAACAAACACCAATCCAATAATAGAGAGAGTATTCGAAAACACATAGTTCCTGTACTTTTTTTACATCACCAATCAATAATTACACCAGCAAAGTAGAAACTTAAGAGAACCTTAAAGTCCCCATCTACCTATCGTTGTTTTTCATTTCGGAAAACTTTTAGAGAATTTCATTTTTTTATTTTATTGATTTTCTGTTGTTTAAATTATCATAACGGAAAACTTTCAAAATTGTTGATAACTATTTTTGAAAATGGTTAGTTTATCCCAATGCTATTATTAACTTTGTCGCGTGATTTTTGGATCCACTATTTAATTGATAAAAAATAATAAATAAATATACATACTAATCAACAATGGCCAAACAACAGATTTACACTTTCGACGAGGCATTCAAGGCCTCCATTGAATACTTTGGCGGCGATGAACTTGCAGCAAAAGTATGGGTAAACAAGTATGCTGTTAAAGATTCATTCGGCAACATTTTTGAAAAGACTCCGGACGATATGCACTGGAGACTTGCCAACGAAATTGCAAGAATTGAATCACGTTACACAAACCCGATTTCAGCAGAAGAACTACATGAGCTTTTCAAAGGCTTTAAGCACATTGTTCCACAAGGCAGTCCTATGACTGGTATTGGCAATGATTTCCAGATTGCATCACTTTCAAACTGTTTTGTAATTGGTAACGATGGCGCTGCCGATTCATACGGTGCTATTATTAAAATTGACGAAGAGCAGGTTCAGCTAATGAAGCGTCGTGGTGGTGTAGGTCATGATCTTTCACACATCCGTCCAAAAGGCTCACCTGTAAAAAATTCAGCTCTTACTTCTACAGGCTTGGTTCCATTCATGGAGCGCTATTCAAATTCAACAAGAGAAGTTGCTCAGGATGGTCGCCGTGGTGCTCTGATGCTTAGTGTCAGCATCAAACATCCGGACTCAGAATCATTCATAGATGCTAAAATGACCAGTGGTAAGGTAACTGGTGCGAATGTATCTGTAAAGATAGACGATGCATTTATGCAGGCTGCAATCGATGGTAAACCATATACACAGGCTTATCCTATCGATTCAGAAAATCCTCTATTCACAAAGGAGATTGATGCATCTGCATTATGGAAGAAAATTGTTCACAATGCATGGAAATCTGCAGAACCAGGCGTTCTGTTCTGGGATACTATTACAAGAGAATCTGTTCCAGACTGCTATGCAGACCTTGGTTTCCGTACTGTCAGCACCAATCCATGCGGCGAAATTCCACTTTGCCCATACGATTCCTGCCGTCTATTGGCTATCAACCTCTATTCATACGTTGTAAATCCTTTTAAAGAGGATGCATACTTTGATTTTGACCTCTTTAAAAAGCATGTTGCCCTTGCACAACGCATTATGGACGATATTATCGACCTGGAAATTGAAAAGATTGAGAAGATTCTTGCAAAGATTGAAAGCGATCCTGAGGGCGAAGATATTAAACGTACCGAGAGAGAACTTTGGCACAAAATTATGCGCAAGAGTACCATGGGCCGCAGAACAGGTGTTGGTATCACTGCAGAGGGTGATATGATTGCTGCTATGGGTCTGCGTTATGGTACTGAAGAGGCTACAGCATTCGCAGAAAAGGTACAGAGCACATTGGCAATTGAGGCTTATCGTTCTTCTGTTAATATGGCCAAGGAGCGTGGCGCATTCGAAGTTTTTGACTGGAAACGCGAAGAGAACAATCCATTCATTGCACGTATCAAGAATGCAGATCCAGCTCTTTACGAAGATATGAAGAAGTATGGTCGCCGCAACATTGCTTGTTTAACAATAGCTCCTACAGGCACAGTTAGCTTGATGACACAGACCACTTCCGGCCTTGAACCAGTATTTATGCCTGTTTACAAACGTCGCCGCAAGGTAAATAGTGAAGACGAAAATGCAAACATCACCTTCCACGACGAAAATGGCGACGCATTTGAAGAGTTTGTAGTATATCACCACAAGTTTGTTGAGTGGATGAAGGTTAATGGTATTGACCATACAGCACAATATACCCAGGAAGAACTTGACGACTTAGTTGCACGTTCACCTTATTACAAGGCTACTGCACAGGATGTTGACTGGGTGAATAAAGTTAAGATGCAGGGTGCATTGCAGAAGTGGGTTGACCACTCTATCAGTGTAACAATAAACCTGCCTGCAGATGTTTCAGAAGAATTGGTAAACGAACTTTATGTAGAAGCATGGAAGAGCGGATGTAAAGGCTGTACAGTATATCGTGACGGTTCACGTGATGGTGTTTTGGTTGATGCCAAGAGCGACAAGAAAAAGTCAGCAGATGGCAAAGAGCCTACTATGGCACCAGGCGACTGCCACCCAAGAGAGGTTGTTGAAACTCGCCCAAGGATTCTTGAAGCAGATGTAGTACGTTTCCAGAACAACAAAGAAAAGTGGGTTGCATTTGTTGGCTTGCTAAACGGACGTCCATACGAAATATTCACCGGTCTGCAGGATGACGAAGAGGGTATTATGCTTCCAAAGACTGTAGAAAAGGGACAGATTATTAAGAACGTTGACGAAAATGGTGTAAAACGCTACGATTTCCAGTTCACCAACAAACGTGGATACAAGATTACCATTGAAGGTCTGTCTGAAAAGTTCGACAAGGAGTATTGGAACTATGCAAAACTGATATCCGGCGTACTTCGTTACCAGATGCCTGTAGATCTTTGCATGAAGCTAATTGGTTCATTGGATCTGGGAAGCGAAAACATCAACAACTGGAAAAATGGTGTTGAACGCGCTCTGAAGAAGTACATTCAGGATGGCACTCAGGTTAGCGGACAAAAATGTTCAGTTTGTGGTTCTGAATCTCTTGTATATCAGGAAGGTTGTCTGATATGCCAGAACTGTGGTTCATCACGTTGCGGATAACACACATACTAGATAACGTTTCCGGGGCTAACCTTTTTAAAAAAAGGTTGGCCCTTTTTTCATTATACCCATTACAATCTAAATAATTTATATACATTTGCCACAGAGTATTTCATCTAAACCTTATTGATATATGTTTAAAGTTGGTATAATTGGAGCGGGATGGATTGCAGACAAAATGGCCGAAGCGCTGGCGCCTGCAAAAGATATGGAGGTGTATGCTATTGCATCCAGATCATTAACAAAGGCAAAAGAGTTTGCTGCAAAATGGAATATAGGAAAAGCATACGGCAGCTACCAGGAACTTGTAACAGATTGCAATGTAGATCTGGTATATATTGCCACCCCACACTCCCACCATTTTCCACACACTATGCTGGCGCTTGAGCATGGCAAACATGTATTGGTTGAAAAGGCCTTTACAGCCAACACCAAAGAGGCTGAGATACTTATAAATGAGGCTCGCAAAAGAAATCTTTTCATAACTGAAGCCATCTGGACCAGATATATGCCCTTATCACACAAGATCAAGGAGATTATGGATAGCGGAATCATAGGTAAGCCCAGAGCTTTGACTGCCACACTCTGCTATATGATGGAATTCAAGGAGAGAATTGTAAAGCCCGAACTTTGCGGAGGAGCACTATTGGATTTAGGAGTATATCCCATCAACTTTGCCAGAATGTATTTTGGTACAGATATCACCAAGGTGGTAAGCAATGTTATAATGAGCGATGCCGGCATGGATATGCATGAATCCATATCACTTACGTATGCAGACAACAGGATGGCCAATCTGCAGGCAGGTGCTCTGTGCCTGAACGACAGACAGGGTATTATAAGCGGAACAGAGGGCTACATCAGAGTAGATAATATCAACTGTCCGGAACTGGTTGAAGTATATAGAGACTACAAGCTTGTTGCTACATATACCAAGCCTGAAGATATGGTTAATGGTTACGAATACCAGGTAATAGAATCGCGCAGGTGCATTGAGAACGGACTACTGGAATCGGCAATGATGCCTCACCAGGAGACCATTGATATAATGAAAATGATGGACAAGCTTCGTTCTGAATGGGGAGTTGTTTACCCTATGGATAACAAGTACTGAGCAATCAGAACGTTTGCTGAAATCCTATAGCAGAAATTGTTTCTATTCAGGATTAACTGATATTTCCACCGATATTGAAGCTGAAGCACATTCAGCGCATACCGGTGGATTTTCCTTTGCTATAGTAAAGCTAAGGCGTTGCAGTGCAGGAAACTCATTCTGGAGTCTCTGCACTACCCTGCCCGCTACATGTTCCATCAGTTTTGACGGTACCTGCATCTCCTCCTTTATAATTCTGGCAGCCTGAGCATAATTCAATGTATCAGACAGTTCATCTGTTTTCATTGAAGCTGCTATATCTGCATACATATCCAGATTTACAACATACCAGGCCCCTACAGATTGTTCCTGCGGCTCTACACCATGATAAGCATAGAAGCGCAAATTATTCAGAGATATTTTCTGTACCGACATATACTTACTTAATTATTTCACTTTGCAACAAATTGGTTCATCCTGATTGCAAATATAGCACATTAAGATATTGGTAAACCCCGAATTGGACACTTTTGTAAAAAATACATAAAACCAGGTCATTCAAATTAGATTAATACAAATAAAAAACTGTAACTTTGCATTAGACAAAATTTGAAAACACAGTTACTATGAAAAAACTTTTAATCAAGCTCAATGCAGTTGATTTACTTGCTTCTGCACTACTTTTAGTATTCATTATCACCTGGTTTAATCACAGAACGGACGTTTCATTCCATAAGATACAGAGCATTGCAATGTACACCCTACTGTACGTTGTATTCAGGCTTACATACACTAAAGCGGAGTATTACTTTCGGGAAAGGATTATTCTGATAACTCTTTCGGCATGTGCAATCTGGCAATCCATATATGCCATTCTTCAGGTAACAGGCATTTATGAATCAAAAAATTATCTATTTACAATGACAGGTTCTTTTCATAACCCCGGACCTTTCGGTGGGTTTCTTGCTATATGTGCCAGCATGTTTATACCCGGCATTCAGGGAGAGAAAAACCGTTTCCTGAAGATTTTATACTCCATTGCAACCATATTGTGCATTATTCTATTACCGGCCACATTAAGCAGAACTTCACTATTGGCATTTGGAACAAGTATGCTGATATACATATCATCGTATAAATATTTCAGAGATATAATTAAACGATACTGGATATTGGTACTATTATCCATATCCATTTTGGGCAGTTGTGCATACCTGTACAAGAAAGATTCTGCTGACGGCAGGGCATTTATAAACAAGATCAGTGGTCTGGCAATAAAAGAGAATGGTATAAAAGGCAGCGGTTTGGGTAAATTCAGTGTCACATACGGAGAGACTCAGGCCAATTACTTTGCACCTTATATTGACGATATAATACATGGTGATTCACCGGGAAAGATTGAACGGGAGAGAATGATAGCCGATTGTCCTGAATATGCCTTCAACGAATATATGGAGATAGGTGTGGAATGCGGCATAATAGGCATTACGCTCTTTGTTACACTGACAATTACAGCTATTATCTTTCTGTATAAATCTAAATCCACAGGGTGTTACGGACTGATTGCACTCTCAATATTTGCCATATTTTCATATCCATTCAAGATGGTTGTATTCTGCATATTTGAAGCTCTGTTTATAGCGATGGCAGGAGCAAAGCAAAACAAAAGCGGCAACACTTTAATACCTGTATATATCACTGCAGGCCTGGCTGTTATTATTCTGGCAACAGGATATGGTAAAATCAGAAAAATCCAAAAAGCAGAAAAGATGCTGGAAAAATCCATCGTTCTATACGATCTTAAACACTATGAACCATTCATAGAAGATTGTAGTTCCTTTAAGGACGATTTGTTACATAATTACAAATTCCTGTTTGCACTGGGACAATCACTCAATAAATGTGGTGAATACGAAAAGAGCGATTCCGTACTAAATATAGGCAGTTCTGTCAGTTGCGACCCCATGTTTTGGAATATTATGGGTAACAATGCCACAGCTCTGGGCGATTATGAACGCGCAAAGGAGTATTACACAAAAGCATTCTGCATGATACCAAACAGATTATATCCTCTCTCACTTTTGGCAAAATTGTATCATAAAAATGGAGATACAACGGCGTTTCTGCATTTAAGCAACGCAATAAACAGTTTTGTTCCTAAAGTAGAATCAGCACTCACCAAAGAGCTGAGAGAGGAGATAAATTTAATTATTCATGAATCTTATTTACAAAAGCCCGCTCCAACTCCTGCGAGATATTGATAAGGACATTCCGTATAGGAACATTCCTAATGCTCCCAAAAGTGTAAATACTTGAAGTATTGCCATAAATTTATACTATTTGATTAGAAATCAGATACCAATTATATGCCACAAAACATATAAACATCAACAATCCGCTTATTCTGTTAATCTTTCCTGTAAAACCTATCAGCAGTATCAATACTGCAGCAACTATCATAACTATGTAATCCACAGATGTAATACCTGCCGATGTAAGTGGCATAACCTGCGAACTAAGTCCCAGGATTAGGGTGATATTAAAGATATTCGAGCCCACAATATTACCCAAAGCCATATCAGTATTCTTTTTTACTGCAGCAGCTACAGACGCAGCAAGTTCCGGCAGTGATGTTCCGCAAGCAATAAGTGTAAGAGATATAAAGGCATCGTTCACTCCAAATCTCTTTGCTATAAGCACTGCATTGTCAACAAAGAAATCGCAACTGACTATTAATAATGCCAACCCGCCGACAACTTTAACTATTGCCAGCCATAAAGGCGATTCTGCATCAGTTAGCTGCTCTGCAGATTCGTTACCATCTTTTCTATCGCGAGCAAACGAATACCACATAAATCCCACAAAAGAGAGCAACAGTATCCAACCATCAGCACGTCCTATAGTTGCAGCAGTTCCATCAAAGAAATTTAGGGCGAGTATCATCAGTAATACAGACACTGCTATACATAAAGGTATTTCAAACTTCATGTTTTTCTTTTCTATTGCAACAGGAAAGAAAAGTGCTGTAAGTCCCAGTATTCCCAATACATTAAAGATATTCGAGCCTACTACATTACCTATGGCAACATCGGCATTTCCGTTCACCGCGCCCATAAAACTCACTACTAATTCGGGCATAGAGGTACCCACTCCCACTATTGCGGCACCTATTACAAAATCGGAGACTCTATATCTTCTAGCCAAAGAAACAGCTCCTGAAACCAAACAATCAGCTCCAAAGACAATACCGGCTAGTGAAGCTATCAAAATTAAATATTCCATAATCACAACAAATTTTGTATTGATTCCTTATCAACTTCATACACAATTGATGCAGGCTCGTAAACATAAGGCACATACTTGAATAGTTGCAAATAAGCCTTATCGCCCGATTTGGCATAATATACATCCAATCTTAAAACATCTTCATTATCATTATCGGGCGGAAAAAGCATCATTCCCGGCTCACCCATAAGTGCACCTACAATTTCCGATCTTTTTTTCAAAGGATAGTAATATTCCAACTTTTTAAAATGTCCCTTTAGCTGCAGGTTCTTATATTCGGTTTTATTAATAAGTGCAACTACAATCCCGGAGACTATTAAAAAACAGCCAAAAACGGCAATAACCTGACCTAATGGCAAGAGTATCATTAATACACCTGCTATTATTAAAGCCACATATATAAAGGTATCCATTAAAGAATGGACTTTAACGAATTCTGAATTTATCATAATCTGTTTTGTTTAGTATATTGAATATCAAATAAATAGACATACTTATTATGTCATATTAAAAAACAGAGTACGACACTAAATGATATATCTTCGCAGAATAGTAAGATGGGAATGTTTATTTGTTATAAGCCCTGTAAAAAAGGACGATAAACCTGCATTATTCTTTAATGTATATACAAAAGAATCCAATTTAAAAACGGCAGAAAACATCAGACTGTTTCTGGAGTTCTGTTTTAATCGTTTTTGGGATTGTTCACGGGATACTTTTACATGTATGCTGTTTGTTAGCAGACCACTCTGCTCAATAACGAAATCACTTCCTGAATCATATACGACATCTTCTATACAGCAAGCCTGTTCTATCTCCGAAACACAAGATGTTTCCGCAGAGCTAGAAAACAGAGCCGCACAAAACAGCAATATATAACGGCATAGTATTACCATAACGCACGCAAAATTACAGAAAAAATCAGAACTGCAATCCAAGTAGCCTATTTATAAAGAATATTTCACAAATAATAAATACCTTAAATAAGGCAGACTGAATTACAAACCAAAAATCAGGGTTGTTGATTGAATGTTATCTATACAATCTATACACAGCAAAAGTTTTGGCAGGAACTGTTACTGACAGATTCTGACCATTTAATTCAATTTCGCTGGCTACAGGTTTAATTGTTTCCGGTTCTATTACCAAATTGGTATGCGGGACATTATCGGCATAAATATCATCTGAATGTAAAGTGGTAACCACACCTTTTTTCAATGACTCATTACGTTTTAGGCCTGACAATACAACATTGATATCCTGATTATCATCACCGATATTGATAACCTTTATAACTATTGAATTGTCTGTTTCATCATAAACGGCACTTGCATAAAGCCCATCCTGTCCTGCTGCACCTGTATATGGTTTCTGTGAGTCATCCAACAGTTTCAGCACATGTGTTCCCTTATTTGTGCTGTACATCTGCTGAACATAATAACTGCAACTGCGTGTTACATTCAGATTGTCATACCAGATAAGGTCCGGACGCCACTGCCAGCCTTCCACATGGGCAAACAGAGGTGCATAGGTTGCCATACGAACAATATCTGCATTGCGTTCCAGTCCGGTCATAAAGCCTGCTTCAAGCAGAGAGGCATTAAAATGGTTCCATTTTCTGCCGGATCCGTGGCATGCATATTCGCCTGCAAACACCTTTGGACCCTTACGTTCATAGCTATCATAACGAGCGGCATTATTGATAAACCAGTCTTCCGGACAATAGTAGTGCTCATCCACAAGATCAGCTTCAAGTTCCTTCATCTTAGGCCAGAGATAATCAAAGTATTCACCACTTGCATAAGGGCCTGAAGTTCCAACAATCTCTATTTCAGGACACTTTTTACGCAACGCCTCGATAAATGGAATTACATGTTCTATGTACTCTTCACCCCACTGTTCATTACCTACTGCAAGATACTTCATGCCAAATGGTTCCGGATGGCCCATTTCAGCTCTTAATGCACCCCACTTGGTAGTTACATCACCATTGGCAAATTCTACCAGATCAATGGCATCCTGTACAAAAGTATCTATTTCATCAAGCGAACAATGAGCATCTTTGCCGTTCTGGAACTGACAAGCCAGACCGCAGCTTACTACAGGCAGAGGTTCGGCACCTATGTCTTCACAAAGCAGGAAGAATTCATAGAATCCCATACCGTAACTCTGGAAGTAATCCGGGAACAATCTAGTATCGAAAGTATAGTGCCAGCGGTTTTCATTCAGTTTTCTGTTTTCTACAGGGCCAACAGAGTTTTTCCAGTTATAACGGGTTTCCAGATCGGTTCCTTCCACTATACAACCACCCGGAAAACGGAATACTCCCGGTTTGATATCGGCCAACGCCTGCACCAGATCCTTTCTTAAACCGTTTTCGCGTCCTTTCCAGGTATCAACCGGAAACAAAGACACATGTTCCAGATCTACATTAGACTGACCTGTCAAAAATATTCTGAGCTGGGCTTTACTAATTGTTACCGGCGATGTAAGTTCTACCGTATATTTTTTCCACTCCTTTGAATCTATGCGCAGATTGTGTTTAACAAAAGCTTGCTGTTCGCCCATCGCTGCCTTATCTATCAGTTCTATTCTGACAGACGATCCACGAGGAGCATCACTGCGTGCATAAACAGAAAAGCGATATTTTTCACCGGCTTTTAGTCCTATACCAAAAAAGCCTTCGTTTGTAATTGCTGTGAATTTTGCGCCATGTCCCGAACCACCCAAACGGACATAATTTGGGTTGTTCTCAAACGGGCCATCATTCATTATCTGCACATTTCCTGCCGGAAGCCAGCCAGTCAGAGCATACGGAAAATCAAAAGAACGGTTCTTTACCAATTCTGCATACAGACCACCATCGGCTGCAAAGTTTATGTCTTCAAAAAAGAGTCCATACATAGTGTTACTTATCTCTGCACCCTTCTTTTTAACATCGATATTCATCTGGTGTACTCCATCAGCGTATGATACACCAAATCCCGCCCACGCAATGAGAGCAGGCAGGATCAGTTTAAATCTTGATATTTTCATTTTTATTCCTTAATTGTCAATCCACCTTGATTGGTTCATATTTTGGAACCAGCGATTTCATAATAGCCCAGCCAATCAGATAGCACAATCCGCAAATGCAGAACATTATGAAATATCCTGCCGGTTTACCGGTGAATCCCATAAATTCCATTGCAGGACGAACATATTGTGCGCCGCTTTCCAATAATGCTTTGGTCATTTCCACCTCCTGACCATTCACCATAGTTGTTCCTGAAGCATACACAAACAATATACCGGACAGTTTATTAAAGAGGAAACAGCTCAAACCGCCAGCCATACCACCAATACCTGTAATTGTAGCTACTGAACTGCGTGGAAACATATCACTTACTGTTGAAAACAGATTTGCACTCCATGACTGATGTGAAGCACCTGCTATACCTACAATTACCACTGGGAACCAGAACGATATTGATCCTAAAGGCTGTGCCAGCAGTGCCAGCAATGGAATAAATGCAAAAATCAACATTGCACGCATCTTGCCTGCATATGGTTCCATCTGCTTTTTCTCTACAAAATATTTTGGCAGATAACCGCCAATTACAGAGAAAAGACAGATAAAGTAGATGGTAAATAGTCCCCAACGGCTCTGAGGTGTATCTGTTGTGTAACCATATACTGAACTTAGATATACCGGCATCCAGAAGAGGAAGAACCACCAAGCACCATCTGAGAAGAATTTACCTGCTGCAAAAGCCCAGGTCTGCTTAAATGAGAAACATTTCCAGAATGAAATTACATTTTCGTCCTTCTGAACATTTTTCTCCGCGGTCTTCTCCTCTGAATCCTGATGAATATAAGCAAGTTCAGCCTGATTTACAAACTTTGACTGCTCTGGCTTTTCATACATAAAGTACCAGAAAACCAGCCAGATAAAGCCCAATCCACCGATTACTATGAATGCCATCTCCCATCCCCACTTCTGTGCCAGCAATGGAATACAGAGAGGAGCCAGCAAAGCACCTACCTGAGCACCCTGATTATATACGCTTGTTGCAAATGCACGATCCTTCTTTGGGAAGTATTCTGCTACCACTTTATTTGCTGCAGGGAAGTTACCTGATTCACCTACTGCCAACACAAATCGTGCTGCAATAAAGAGCCACATACTTGTTGTAGATATTGCCAGCGCTATATTGCCTGTAGCCTGAATCATTGTCTCCTTACCTTCCAGACCTACAAACCATTGTGTTGCAACACCACATATTGCATGCGCACAAGCGCCTAATGACCATACACCAATAGCCCAGATATAGCCCCACTTTGTTCCGAACTTATCTACAAAGCGTCCTACAAATAACATAGAACATGCATAGAGCAGCGAGAACCAGCCTGTTATATTACCGTATGTCGCATCGTCCCAATGGAATTCCGGAGCAATAAAATCATTGTAAGTTAAAGATAGGACCTGACGGTCAAGATAATTGATGGTAGTAGCAAAAAACAACATTGCGCATAGTACCCAGCGATAGTTGCTCATCTTTGCCACCGATTGTTTGTTTTGACTCATAATTTATAAGTTTTTTTTGTTAGTATCTGTTTTTAGTTAGTAATTTGCAATATTCGTTATTTTCACTGAAATGCACAAACATTAACCTGCAAAAGCTATTCAGTATAATATACACGCTTTACCCTGTTGGATATCGTAGAGATTATTTCGTATGGAATTGTTTCCAGTATATCAGACAAATGTGTTACAGGAAGAGATGTACCAAATATCTCAACCACATCACCCTCGGTACACTCTATGTCTGTTACATCTATCATACATACATCCATACATATATTTCCCACATAGTAGGCTTTCTGCCCATTCACCATACAATATGCATTTCTGTTGCCAAGTCGTCTGTCCAGACCATCTGCATAACCTATTGGCAAAGCAGCAATTCTTGAGTCTCTGTCTAAAACACCTTTTCTGCTGTAGCCTACAGTTTCTCCTTTTGAAAGAGAGCGTATCTGCAGTATTGTAGTTTTTAACGTTGTAACATTTTCAAGTATCCTGTTATCTATTGGATTAATTCCATAAAGTCCAAGTCCCAGTCTTACCATATCAAAATGTTCAGAGCCCAGTCTCTCTGTACCGGCAGAGTTGCAGATATGTCTTGTTATACTATGTCTGAATGCTTCCTGCAGTGTATCGGCAGCCTCTTTAAAACGCGCTGTCTGCAATTTGGAATAATCATCAAAATAGTCGGAATCACTACCTGCAAAATGAGAAAAGACCGAACTTGGAATCACTGCAGTCTGACGTTTTAGTCTCTGTACCAGTTCCGGCATATCAGACGGATTAAATCCCAACCTGTGCATTCCCGTATCTATTTTTATATGAATAGGAAAATTGGTTATTCCATTGTGTTCCGCAGCACGGATCAGTTCATCAAGCAGATGAAAACTATATATTTCAGGTTCAAGCTTGTAATCAAACAACAGTTTAAAGGAGGTCTTCTCAGGATTCATTACCATGATACTGGTAGTTATACCTGCGTTTCTCAATTCACGACCTTCGTCTGCCACCGCCACTGCCAGATAATCAACTTTACAATCCTGAAGAGTCTTTGCAACCTCTATAGCCCCAGCACCATACGCCGATGCCTTTACCATACATACAACCTTTGTTTCAGGCTGTAACATTGCACGATATCTATCAAGATTATTTACCAATGCATTCAGATTGACTTCAAGAATGGTTTCATGCACTTTTAATTCCAGTCTTTCAGTTATTCTATCAAAATTAAAACTGCGCGCACCCTTTACAAGAATCATCTCATTTTTAATCTCCTTCAACACCTGGGAGGCGAGCAGCTTTTCTGTTGTTTCAAAGAAATATTTATAATCAACATCAAACACTTTTGATGCCTGGGTTATATTCTTTCCTACACCTATCAGTTTTGTTATTCCTCTGCCTTCCACCAACTGTTTTACACGTCTGTAGAGTTCGTTGTTTGACCATCCGGACTGCAATATATCGGATAGTATCAAGGTGCGGGAATGAGATTTTTCATCTTGTCTTCTCTCCATAAAATCCAAAGCAATAGACAAGGATGATATATCGGAATTGTAACTATCATTTACTATTATGCAGTTATTCTTTCCATCCTTAACCTCTAGTCGCATTGCCAGTGGCTCAAGTTTAGCCATACGTTTAGCTATCACTTCTGGCGAAATCATCATATATAGACACACAGCCAAACAATGTATGGAATTTTCTATTGAAGCATCATCCACAAAAGGGATTGTGTACATATTATCAAGCCCCAGATATCTGTATCGTATAGTTGTGGAATGCAAATCTTTTTCTATAGCTGAAATAAACAGAGGTTTCTCCTGATTTTTCTTTGACCATGCTATTTCGCCAGCAGTCATTACTGCTTTATTTACACAACCCTGAATCAATTCATTATCAGCATCATAAATAATTATATCACATTTTCTAAACAGATTCAGTTTCTCAATACACTTTTCCTGAAGAGTAGAAAAGTTTTCCTGATGTGCACTGCCTATATTTGTCAATATTCCTATAGTTGGATTGATAATTTTCCAAAGCGACACCATCTCGTTTGGTTTAGAAATGCCCGCTTCAAAAATACCCAATTGAGTTTGCCTGTTCATAAGCCATACAGACAGAGGCACACCAATTTGCGAATTATAACTTCTGGGAGATCTTGTAACCGCATAATTTTGCTCAAGGAGTTGATACAGCCACTCTTTCACCACCGTTTTTCCATTACTTCCTGTAATTCCAATAATTGGAATCTCGAACTCCTTTCTGTGCAGCATAGCCAATATCTGCAATGCTTTCAGCGTGTCTTTTACGAGCAAAAAATTTGAGTCCAGATAGTCTTCCATTCTGTCAGGCAATCTACTTACCACAAAATTTCGAACCCCCTTATCGTAAAGTCCTCTGATATATTCATGGCCATCACGTTTAGCCTGTAAAGCAAAAAAAAGGGTCTCTTCCGGGAAACATAAGGAACGGCTGTCTGTAAGCAACCAGGAAATTGTTGCAGGACAGTAGCCATGTCTTGAAGCTCCTATCATTGATGTAACTGTATCTATGGTGTATCTCATACTGCGAACTATTGTAGTGAGTGCAAAATAAACCATTATTTTCAATAAATCTTCACCATTCAGGGAAATTATCACAATCGCTGATACACTTTTATATAAACAAACACAAATAAAAACACATTTTTCATTAGATTTGCAAATTGTAAGCATGTGCTTCTACAACTGATTGTTGTGTGAACGGTTGCAAAATTTGTATATGAAGAAGAAAATAGAGCCGACAACTGCAGAAAATATTCTAAAGAGTATAGATAGTCCAAAGGATCTCAGATCATTAGATCAGAGTATGTTGCCACGCGTATGTGACGAACTGAGACAGACCATCATAGAGGAATTATCCAGAAATCCAGGTCATTTTGGTTCCAGCCTTGGCGCTATTGAATTAACGGTAGCATTACACTATGTTTTCAATACCCCGGAAGATAGAATTGTGTGGGATGTCGGTCATCAGGCTTACGGGCACAAGATACTTACAGGCAGACGAGACCAGTTCCACACAAACAGAAAATATAAAGGTATCAGACCATTCCCTTCGCCGGAAGAGAGTGAATACGACACATTCACTTGCGGACACGCATCAAACTCCATATCTGTTGCCTTAGGTATGGCTGTAGCCAACAAGAAAAACGGCAATCCCAAGCGCAAGGTGGTTGCTGTCATAGGTGATGGTGCAATAACAGGCGGACTTTCATTTGAAGGATTAAACAATGCCTCAACAACCAACAACGATCTGCTTGTAATTTTGAACGACAACGATATGAGTATCTCCCATAGCGTTGGAGGAATGCGCAGCTATCTTACCAAGCTTCAGACATCCCGCCCATATAACAAGTTCAGATACTTAGTCTCAAAATTCCTGCAAAACATAGGTTTTATGAACGATGAACGCCGCCGTAAAATTATACGCTGGAGCAACCATCTGAAAATGCAGAATAACACCAACAATGTTTTTGAAGGAATGGACATCCGATATTTTGGTCCTATAGACGGACACAATGTTCTGGAACTGGTACGGGTAATGGAGAACATAAAGAATATGCATGGCCCAAAACTATTGCATATCAAAACCATAAAAGGAAAGGGATACAAACCAGCCGAAATAGATTCTGACATCTGGCATGCACCTGGTCTTTTCGACAAAAATACTGGTGAAAGAATTGTAAACAGCGATAAAGAACTTCCGCCACTATATCAGGATGTATTTGGAGAGACACTTCTGGAGTTAATGAATGCCAACAGAAAAATCGTAGCAATTACTCCAGCCATGCCATTAGGATGCAGTATGGATATACCTATGAAAGTTTTTCCTGACAGATGTTTCGATGTAGGCATTGCAGAAGGACACGCGGTAACATTCTCCGGTGGACTATCAAAAGAGGGCATGATACCATTCTGCAATATATACTCCACATTTATGCAACGTGCATACGACAATCTCATACACGATGTTGCAATCCAGAAATTAAATATGGTTTTATGCCTTGACAGAGCAGGTCTGGTTGGAGAAGATGGTCCTACACACCATGGAGCATTCGACCTGGCATACCTCAGAAGCATACCGAATATCATCATATCATCTCCATACGACGAGATAGAGATGCGCAACCTGATGTACACTGCCCAGCTACCGGATCAGGGACCATTTATCATCAGATATCCACGAGGAAGAGGACTGATAAGCAACTGGAAACGACCATTCTCTCCTATCGTAGTGGGAACAGGCCGCGAAATCAAAGCTGGTACAGATGCTGCGATCCTCTCCATTGGCCCTATTGGAAACCTTGCTTACGAAGCTATCACCGAGTGGGAATCCATCAACACAGACAAGAGCGTTGCGCTATACGATATAAGATTTCTGAAACCTCTCGACACAGATCTGCTTCATAAAATTTGCAGAGAGCATAAACGTATTATCACTATCGAAAACGGAACGATATTGGGTGGTTTGGGAAGTGCTGTTATGGAGTTTATAGCAGAAAACAACTACAGGCCAGTCATTAAACGTCTGGGATTGCCTGACGAATTCATAGAGCATGGTTCTACGCCTAAATTGCTGCAAATATGCAAAATAGACAAAGATGCCGTTGTTGATACATTAAATGAATTAATACAATTATAACACTTTTGGACTATGAAGATTGTAATAGCAGGAGCCGGTAACGTAGGCACCCATTTGGCAAAACTTCTTTCAGGAGAAAATCAGGACATCATTCTGATAGACGAAGATGAAGAGAAGATAAACCGATTGGATTCCAATTTCGATCTTCTTACAATAGATGGTTCCCCAACCTCTTTTGTCGATTTGCGAGAAGCCGGAGTAGAGAATGCCGATCTGTTTGTGGCAGTTACCCCCGACGAAAGCAGAAATCTGGTTGCGTGTCAGATAGCACACACACTTGGTGCTAAAAAGACAGTGGCAAGAATTGACAACCACGAATACATGCTACCCAAGAATAAAGACTTCTTTATAAAAATGGGAATTGATTCGCTAATCTATCCAGAGTTGCTTGCAGCCAAAGACATCGTAGATGGAATGAGGCTAAGTTGGATACGTCAGTGGTGGGAATTTGCCGGAGGCGCATTGGTTATGATGGGAATCAAACTCAGAGAAAATGCAGAAATTCTAAATACTCCACTTTATATGCTTGGGGGCGATCTGCCATACCACATAGTTGCCATACTAAGAGATGGACATACTATCATTCCGGGTGGTAAGGATACAGTAATGGCAGGAGATTTAGTTTACTTTATGACCATGAAGAAACACATTCCTTACATTAAGAAGATAGCCGGTAAGCAGGAACTACCTGATGTAAGGGACGTAATAATTATGGGAGGCAGCAGAATTGCAGTAAGAACATCGCAATTGATGCCCGACTACATGAGATTAAAGATTATTGAAAATGACATAGCCCGTTGTAACAGGCTGACAGAGCTGGTAAACAGCAAGGTCATGATTATAAACGGAGACGGCAGAGACTTAAGTTTATTGACCAGCGAAGGCATAGCACATACTGAAGCATTTGTTGCGCTGACAGACAGTTCAGAAACAAATATCCTGGCCTGTCTGGCTGCAAAGCGTCTGGGGGTTACCAAAACAATTGCTGAAGTTGAAAATATTGACTACATCAATATGGCCGAGAAACTGGACATTGGAACAGTAATCAATAAGAAGAAGATCGCTGCAAGCCACATTTATCAGATGTTGCTGGATGCTGACGTCAGCAACTTTAAGTGTCTGACATTTGCCAGTGCCGACGTTGCAGAATTCAACGTAAAGCCGGGTGCAAAAGTTACAAAGAGTGCAGTAAAGGATATATTACTACCTCGAGGTGTAACCATTGGTGGATTGATACGTAACAAAGAAGCCATACTGGTTACAGGTAATACAAGGATTGAAGCAGATGACCACGTAGTAGTATTCTGCCTGGAAGGAATGATTAAAACTGTAGAAAAATATTTCATTTGATACACTTAAGACTCATAGAACGAATTGTAGGTATTCTGCTTTTGATTGAAGCAGGCATACTATTGTTATGTTCGGCCGTGCCACTTATTTACAAAGAAGACGATTTCTTTTCATTTATAATATCCGCATTGATAGCAGCCTGCGCCGGAATGCTTTTTGTGTCTATTGGCGGATCAAACAGAAAGAATGACACACTAACCCGTAGGGATGGTTACATAGTAGTAAGTATTTCATGGATTATCTTCTCCATATTTGGTGCGATGCCATACTACATCAGCGGTTATATACCAAACTTTACAGATGCGTACTTTGAAACCATGTCAGGTTTCACTACAACAGGTGCCACCATTATCAACAACATAGAGATTATTCCTCACGGGCTATTGTTCTGGCGAAGTTTAACACAATGGATAGGCGGTCTGGGTATCGTATTCTTTACCGTTGCTGTTCTTCCTGTTTTTGGAATAGGAGAAGTACAGTTGTTTGCTGCTGAAGCTACCGGACCACAAAGAGGCAAACTTCATCCAAGGATAAGTGTAAGCGGTAGATGGATTCTGACAGTTTATCTGCTTATAACCTTCTGTTGCACCATTTCGTTATGGTTGTGCGGAATGGATCTCTTTGATAGCATAAACCATGCTCTCTGCACGGCTGCAACAGGCGGTTTTTCAACAAAGAATGCCAGTCTGGCTTTCTACAATTCAGTAGCAATAGAGAATGTTATTACGATATTTATGTTCCTGTCAGGTATCAATTACGGTCTGCTGTTTATGATTGTTTTCAAAGGGAACTTCAGCAAACTTAAAATTGACACTGAATTCAGATGGTATACTTCTATCATATTACTCTTTTCATTACTGGTTGCAATAGGACTATTTACAACTAAACAGTACGGATTGTCCGGTTCTGTCAGACATGCATTATTCCATGTAATTTCAATCATAACCACAACAGGATTTACAATAACCGATTACACAGTATGGAAACCATTTATCTGGATGTTGCTTGGTTTCTGTATGTATTTTGGAGGTTGTGGAGATTCTACCAGTGGCGGTGCCAAAATTATCAGAATATCTATTCTGGTCAAAGCCATGAGAAATGAGTTCAACCGCATTCTCCATCCAAATGCTGTTTTACCAATAAGAATCAGCGGAAAAGTAATCCCTACATCAAACCGTCAAAGTGTACTGACATTCATCATATTCCTAGTGGCTATCGTCTTCTGCGGATGGTTCTTCTATATATCTATCGGAATCGATATAACAGATGCTTATGGTACATCCCTGGCATGCATAAGTAACCTTGGATTAACTATCGGAGACAAAGGATGCAATATATCATGGGGAGCTATGCCGGCAATTGGCAAATGGTTCTCTACATTCCTGATGTTAATAGGACGACTGGAACTCTTTGCTGTGTTAGTTCTCTTCACACCCGCATTCTGGAAGCACAGGTAACTGACCAGAATCTATCAGGACCAGCAAATGCTGCACATCTGAACGCATCCTTGAATACAGTTCGCAATCCCTGTAATGCGTGTTCTTGCGAATTGCATCCTGTAAACTCATCTGGCTATGTCTGTATGCACTAATCTCATTATTTAACTGTTCAGTATGAGCTGCATATTTGTATATCTCTTGTTCGCGTTCAGCTATCAACGAACTGCATACCGGAGTCAGAACCTTGGCTATTATAGTTTCAAACAAAAAGTGTCCACGTATAAACAAATAGGTATTATCAGTTCTTAATCCCAAACCCCTAAATTCTTCCTTGAGTTTTTCCACCTCTGCCATTCCATCAGGATATGTCTTCTCCAGAACAGCCACTCTTGCTTTTACTCTGTCAGACAGAACTCTGGTTATGGAATCAGGTTCATTCAGATTAATTGTCCTGATCTTTATATCTCTGCAGAAATCCTGCATGGAATAAATATTATGCATCTTATTCCTGTAGAACCATACGTTCCATACAAAAAGAGGATATATTGCTTCTGAATAATTCTTGAAGAAGAGATTAAAGTCTATTATACGCCTGTCATTCAAAGTACACTGCACACAAATATTGTGCAGACTATCTGCATAGCATTTATAATTCTCTATCGCATAGGTGTATGTCTGGAGTATATAAGGATTTGTAATAATCTGCCTTGAAAAGTCCGATGTTCCCTGCATCAAATAATCATAATCACTATCAACACAGGCTATCATATTTTTGCCAAGGGCACACTCCTGTAAACAGGAACGTATAGCAGACTTTTTTCCTTTTGTCAGATTATTCCTTGAAGGGAGCATTATCTGAAAATACCTTTTTTCTGTTTCAAATTCCTCCAATAAAAGACGCCAGAAAGCTATATCTTCATAACTCTCCACATAAGCTACTATTCTCTCTCTCTTTCCTGAAAGAAATACATTTGAAGCCTCTATATACCTGGAATTGATATTATCCTGAAGTCTCTTCATTCAACTGTTATATCGTCAACTGCTGTTACAACATCCATCCATCCGTCCATAATTACCGCAGGAGAATGTGTTGTAAGAATAATCTGAGCATTCGGGTTCATCTTGCGCACAGCCGAAATAAGTTTCTGCTGCCACTCTATATGGAGTGATACTTCTGGTTCGTCCATAAAGATTGCACATGGCTTCATATCCTGAACCAAAAGTGTAAGCAATATTACCAAGAGCTGTTTTTCACCCGATGACAGGCTATATGGTAACAATCTTGTTCCATTCTGATCGAACACTATTTCGTTGCTATCCCTGACTATTTTTTTGCCTGTCTCTGCAAACATTGAATCCACAAAATCCAGAAACTCCCTTTTCTTTGCAGAAGTTTGCTGCGCCTGAGCCATCTTTTCAGGATCGCCGGAGGTCAGAAGTTCAATGGTCCTGTTACCTATATTCACCTGATAATCAAGATACCTTCTCTGCAACTTATAAATTTGCCAGTCCAATTCAGAGACAACATTTCTGTCTGCCATCTTTTCCAGCAGATTGCTGTGCATTAATGGTCTGTCAACACATCTGATTACATCGTATGCAATAGATTCAGCTTCCGGTGGATAGAAATTAACCACAACATCAGGACAATCGTCACTATCGGCTCCACTCAGAAAATCCAGTTTTGAAACAGCCTTATTTAATATGGTACTCTTACCTGCGCCATTAACACCACTGAGAATATTGATATCGGGACGTAACTCCCACACAATATGCTTAAAGCCCCACATGGACTTTATCTCTATACTGCTAATTCTTTCTGCTAGAATTTTACCCATAACAAACTGTATTTATTACAACTGATACAAAATTTCCCAAAAGTAGAAAAAGAATTCTACAATATTGATAAAAAGGAGAGATATGTTTTGGGAAATGAGTAAATGGTTGCAGATATTGCGAGATTTATTTAACCTTTAAATCTTCTTTGCTTATAGCCTGACAGGAATGAATAAGAAATTGTTCTCCTGCTCCTGATATGACACCATTTCCAGCATCATTAAAACAAGTTTCATAAATATTGTAACCACCATCTGATGGTTTTACTTCGTTTGTGCGCGCAACCAACAGAGCAGTAAGAACATCATCTTCATTATCCGATTTGCCCGGCACAATGGTTCCGCAGTTTGTACATCCATCTATTGATGAGACTTTAAATGAACAAGCAGCTATGCCACCAGTTTCTACACGACCAGCTTTAACAGAAGCTCCTGATACATTGCCCTTGTTATGAGAATTAATAATATCTCCTTCATTGATTGCCACCAGACCGGCTGCATAATGGTTAGAATTCTCTACTATTCTACCTCCAGTTACATCGCCCTCGTTTATACAATCACTGACTGTTGCTTTATAGATTGCACCGGTTATGCCTGCAATACGAACAGACCTGGTAGCTCTTGACGGACCAACAACCTGACCAAAATTCTTGCAGTTAAAAATATCAGAATCTGATCTACCGGCTACAGAGCCTATATATGCAGTAAAATCTGATGATATATTGGTAGCATCAATTGTTGCATCCATATTCAAATTGGAAATTGAGCCTGACTGAACATAACCAAAAAAGCCAAATACTTCTGCATCTGATCTTGCAATAAGTGTTCCGCTTATGGTATGTCCGTTTCCATCAAAAAAGCCTCTGAATCTACGGGACCTGCTACCTACAGGTTCCCATCTTGTTTCTGCCACTATAAGATCTGTTTTCAGGCTTATGTATTCGCTTTCAAAGTCAACCCCTGCCTTGACCTGTTCAGCAAAATATTTAAACTGTTGCGGAGTAGCTATAACATACGGTTCGGAAAGAGTTCCATTACCTTTCTCAAAAGTCTTTGCCATCGCTGTTTCATTGTTCAACAGACAATCAGAATCCGTACCAGAATACTGGTTCCCTGGCAAGCCTTCATTGCTGCTTGAACAAGCAATAAAAAGCAGATTAACAAATATGGCTATCGTTCTGAGAAAAAGTTTCATTTAACCTTGTTTTTTTAACACGGGCGCAAATTTAGTGATTATTTTTATACATTAATTAATAATTTTACATTTTTTGATCAAAAAAAAACTACCAAACTTCAATAAATAAGTATTTAAACAGCTGACAATACACCACTTACATACAATATCAACCTCCTTTCAAACAGAACATCAAGTATTAATTTCACCAAATTAAACGACTATTTCGCCACATTTTACAGAATTTCATCTATCATGGCAAACGACCCCCTAAAATGAACAAAAGTGAACAATTTTAAACATAAATCATCTAGTATAAACAAGCGTTGAGAACTTCAAATATTTGTTATTCACAAACTGTTTAATTAAATTCGCAATGTGAACAGAACAAAGATCCGGGAAGAGAAAAAAAGGCAGGCAGACCGACACTCCATGATGACTCAGAAACCTGTCAACAGCCTCATACTGAAACTGGCGGTGCCAACCATTATCAGCATGACTGTAACAGCTATGTATAACCTTGTCGATTCCTACTTCATAGGCCATCTCAGTACTGCTGCTACTGCCGGAGTTGGAATAGCGTTCGCATACCAATCATTCATACAGGCAATAGGTTTTTTCTTTGGTTCAGGTTCCGGCAACTACATATCCAGAGCGCTGGGTGCAAAAAAGGAGGCTGATGCGGAATACATGGCCTCGACCGGTTTTTTCACATCTCTCATAATAGGATTAATAATAGGATTAACCGGGCTTGTATTCATACATCCGTTTACCAGATTACTTGGAGCCACCCCTGATATAGAGAGTTACGCAACAGAATACCTCAGATATCTGCTGATTGCAGCTCCCATTATGATTTCACAGATGGTTCTTAACAATCAGTTGAGACTACAGGGAAACGCATCACAGGCTATGATAGGATTAGTTTCAGGAGCAATCATAAATATAATTCTGGACCCACTCTTTATTTACCGGTTGAATTTGGGTGTATCTGGCGCATCAATGGCAACAATGATAAGCCAGACTATATCCTGGATTATTCTATATTCAATCACAAAGCGTAAAGGAAACGTTCATATCCGAATTAGCCGTTTCAGACCATCAGGATATTATTATAAGCAGATTTTTGGAGGTGGAATTCCCTCTTTCCTGAGACAATCATTAGGATGCCTTGCTACTATATTGCTTAACTGGGGAGCTGCAAAATATGCACTACCCGGACAAGAAGCATCAACAATAGCTGCTTTTGCAGTTGTTTCCAGAATTATGATGTTTGCCATGTCTATCATATTAGGATTTGGACAGGGATTCCAGCCTGTCTGCGGTTACAACTGGGGTGCAGAATTATATGACAGAGTAAATTCTTCCTACCTCTTCACAATAAAGACCAGCACCATTACCATTCTAATAATGTCTGTTACAGGAATAATATTTGCTCCACAGATAGTTTCATTCTTCCGTAATGAAGATCCCGTACTTATTGAGATTGGTGCAAGAGTTCTAAGATGGCAATGCATTGCATTTCCACTGGTTGGGCTTACCACCCCTACAAACATGCTGTTACAAAATATCTGCAGAACACTTCCTGCTACAATTTTAGCAATGAGCAGACAGGGATTATTCTTTATTCCAGCCATATTGATTGTACCCAAAATAGCCGGAATACATGGTCTGGAGGCAACAATGGCTATTGCAGATTTCTGTACATTCATACTGGCACTACCTTTTGCCATTGGCATCTTACGGGAATTGTCGGCCAAAAAGGGTATTCAAGCCTGACACACTACCATTATCAGATTTTACTCTGGTTCTTCTTCTCTAATTTACGGAAATAACTATCAGTCTTTATCTTGGCCATGGTTGCCATAACCGCATTGTAAAGTTCGCCACCCTTTCTGTAATCGCCCGGACAGGCAAAATTCACTCTGCCACGTTTTACCAGATTTTTTGCCTGAGCTCTGCTATTATCCAGATAGTCCTTGTAAATAGCTATAGAGTGACCTCCCTCCGATTTTACAATTCGCATGCTGGGGATATCAGTCTCTCCGTCGCCCAGATAGATCATATTCTGGAAAGGGACAGGTCTGCCTTCATCCGGCATGGAATCATTTATCTTTGAATTGTCGCATATATCGTATATTCCCTTGTTTATCATGAAGATAAACTGTGTTTTAGAGGTAAAATCCACGGCTACTGCCGGCCAGATGGCAGCATCGTTTTCATACATAAAGGAGCATGCGTATATCTGTTTAAAGTATTTGGCTATCGATGTACCCTCTATAAGTTCCTTCAATCCGGAAGAGATTATATAATGCTCCACATTTACTCCCATGCGCTTACCCTCTTCGTTAATCAGGGTAAACCACTCTTCCACACCCGGGAACAGTTCTATTCCTTTTCCAAACTCTACAAACTGCTGACGTTTGATGCTAAGGCCTCCTGCCTTTGCTCTGTCTATCATGTGTTTCATATAGCTTAGAATAGAACTTGCATTCTGGGATTTTGCAAGTGTATATACTTCATTCCAGAAGGAGTCTTTCTCCTTTATACCAATAGCCTTCATAAAATCATACTCCTGCATATTAGCTGGCGATAATGTGCCGTCAAAATCGTACATTAATGCGATAGTAGGTATCTTGGTCATCTATTCTTGATTATTTTATAAAACTGATTGCAAATATAAACCCAATATTTTGTAAAATATGTAATTTTGCACCACATTAATAAAGTTTCTATGGGAGATATAAAGGAGATCAGAACAGCTGACTACAATTACGAGCTGCCAGATGAGAGAATTGCAAAATTTCCGCTTGCAAACAGGGATAGCTCCAAGTTATTGATTTACAACAATGGCAGGATAGGTCATAACTGTTTCACTTCGCTTCCCCAGATGCTTCCATCCGGAGCATTAATGATATTCAACAACACCAAGGTTATCCAGGCCAGATTGCACTTCAGAAAGGAGCCTGCAGGCGGCCCGAAATCACAAGGTGCTCTGATTGAAATCTTCCTGCTGGAGCCACTGTTTCCCAATGACTACCAGCTGATGTTTACCGAAACATCATGCTGCAGATGGCATTGTCTGGTGGGTAATCTAAAGAGATGGAAAGAGGGGCTTTTACAAAAGAGACTTATTATTGCAGAAAAAGAGATCACTCTTACAGCTAACAGAATTGAGACATCAGGCACAGGCAGCACAATAGAGTTCAGATGGAATGGTGGTGCAACATTTGCTGAAATACTTGAAGCTATCGGAGAGATTCCAATACCCCCTTATCTGAACAGAGAATCACAGGAGAGTGACAAAACCACATACCAAACCGTATATTCCAAAATCAAGGGAAGTGTAGCTGCACCAACAGCAGGGTTACACTTTACACAGGATGTTCTTGCACAGCTTGACAAACATGGTGTGATAAGGGATGAACTAACCCTGCACGTTGGAGCCGGAACATTCAGACCTGTAAAAAGCGAAAATATTGGTGGTCACGAGATGCATACTGAATACATTGCAGTAAAAAAGAGCACAATAGAGCAACTTATTGCTCATGATGGTAAAGCTATTGCTGTTGGTACAACATCCGTAAGAACACTTGAGAGTTTATACTACATAGGTACATATCTGAAAGACCACCCGGATGCTTCGGAAGAAGATATGCATGTATCGCAATGGACTCCTTACAAGGATGAAAACAACCAGCTCACTACGGTTCAAGCATTACAATACATTCTGAACTACCTGGAACAGCATGCACTGGATGTCCTTAAAACAAGTACACAAATTATAATTGCCCCAGGTTACAGGTTCCATATAGTGAATATGATGATAACCAATTTCCATCAGCCTCAAAGTACACTATTGCTACTTGTTTCTGCATTTGTACATGGAAACTGGAAGCAGATATATGACTATGCGCTTGCAAACGACTTCAGATTTTTAAGTTACGGAGACAGTTCTCTGCTTATTCCTTAGTTCCTAACCAGAGCCAGTGTAAAGACAGAGAGTTTTACAGACGGCACACTCTGCTCAATCTGTGTCAGCAACGATAGCAGAGTAGAACCAGTGGTCATAACATCATCTACAACCAGAAGATGTTTGCCTGTAATCTTTTCAGGTTCCAGCACATTGAAAATTCCTTCAGCATTGCTCCAGCGCTGAAGTTTTCCCATTCCTGCTTGCTGTGTATTAACTCTGGAACGCGCTACCACATCCTTTGCCACAGGTATGCCGGTTACACAGTTCAAACCATCAGCAATATAATCACACTGATTATAGCCACGTTTACGTCTCTTTGCAGCCGATAGTGGAACCGGAACTATCATATCCACACCATCAAAGAAGCCGGTATCCAATAGCCTCTTTGCAGCAAACCTTGACATATATTGCCCTACATCCGGTTGTGAATAGTACTTTAAATGATATAGAATTTTTCTATAGTCACTCTCCTTATCGTATATCATCAAAGATTCTGCCCTTTGAAGATTTTTTACTGTAATCAGCAACTCTTCCGGCAAATTAATTCCACCCTTATAGTTTTTATACACAGGAACAGCCAGCAGACATGTTATACAAAGATGTTCTTCGGAAGAACATAGACGTCTGCCACACACTTTACAGTATCTAGGAAAAAGAAAATCAATCAGGGAATAAAATATCTTCACAATCTTCTGTATTTTGTTTTATCAATGGTATTTCAAAGCCTCTGCTTGCCACAGACTTAATAAGTTTCATGGATTTTTCGTAAGGTGTTCTCCCCTTAATGGTTCTGGATTTTGACTCTATAACCTCTTTCAGGATCCTGATATAATCATCATCGTCTATTGTATCGAATGCGTTATCAATTATTTCCGGGCTTATTTTTTTCATTCTGAGCATAGCTGCAATCTTAACTTTACCCCATTTGGCAAAATTAATCTTATCGTGAACATAGGCATCGGCATATCGCTGTTCGTCTATATACCGCTGTTCCAGCAATATCGAAATAACATTCTGTCTCTGATCTGCAGGAACGCCCAGCATGTCCATTTTTTTATTTACATCATCTATACAATGTTCACCGACAGAGCAATATGCTTCCATCTTAAAAAGTACCTCTTTTTCAGTCATAGATATTAGCTTTTATCATTCTGTCCTTTCCATAAATATCCTTTCTCAACTCCACATTCCGGTAACCATAATCTTTAAGCAAGTCCAGCATCTGATTTGCAAATAGCGGATTAATTTCAAAATAGAGAGCGCCACCGCGTTTTAAATTTTTCTTTCCGAACTCTGCAATAACCCTGTAGAAAAGAAGTGGATTGTCATTGGGAACAAACAAAGCAGTATGTGGCTCAAACAACAATACATTATCGTCCATATCATCTTTTTCGAAATCGGCAATGTATGGAGGATTACTAACTATAACATCATATTTTTTATCGCATCTGTCAGCAAGCAATATATCAACCTGATACAGATTAACACCCGTTGCATTGATTTCATTGTTCTTTGCTGCAACTTTCAGAGCTTCAGCACTGATATCATACGCATCTGTACAACAATCAGGAAAATGGCTGGATAAAGTTATTGCAATGCATCCGCTTCCTGTTCCTATATCCAGAACTGACGACAAACCCGTTTCCCTATAGTCTGAAAGAATCCAGTCCACCAGCTCTGCAGTTTCAGGACGCGGAATCAGAACATCCTCATTTACAACAAACTGCAATCCACAAAACGGCGACACACCTATAACATACTGCAAAGGTTCGCCCTTTTCCAATCTTGCAAGTGTTGTTACCAAAAGTTCCTGCTGAGCACCAGACAGTTGAATTCTGTCCTTTAAAAAATATGCACTTTGTGAAATGCCAAGTATCTCTGTGCAGATACTTTTTGACACAGCAGACAACTCCCTTGAATCATATTTTGAGCCCAGGCGATTCGCTATTTGTGTCAATATGCTCTGCATATTTTCCTTAATTTGCCAAAACCTTCACGGAGCCTTCCTTCGCCGATGCTGAAGATACTATCTGACCGGACGGCAACATAATAGACATATTAAAAGTGGCATCCATGGATACTCTGTAAGTACCCGCTTTCGTTGCAATGAAACCTATCTCTGGCACTTCTGATAATGGATCAATAACTTTTACTGTCTTATAGGTTTTACCATCTACCTTCCATTTATATTCAGCTTTATATATACCGTATCCTGATTCTTTAATAGCAACCTTGAAAATCAAAGAATCGCCAACTACAGGATTCTGATTCACACAATATACCTGTCCATATACTGGAGGGCAACCATATTCCTCCTCATTTGCGCAACTTACAACTGCAAAAGCAGTCATCATCACTAAAGCAAAATAAATTAATCTGTTCTTCATTTTATTCTAAAATTATGCAATTTCCAATGCCACCTTCATCATATTCCGGAACTTTGTCTGACGCTCTTCCACTGTAGCATACTCCTTGGTAACCAGTTGATCAGATACGGTACAGATAGTCAAAGCTTTTTTTCCTGCCGCAGCCGCATTGATATAGAGCGCTGTTGTCTCCATTTCCACTGCCAGCACACCCATCTTCTGGCCCCAGAGCATCTGCTTTTCAGATTCATCGTAAAAGACATCAGCCGAATAGACATTA
Organism: Bacteroidaceae bacterium; assembly: GCA_045660365.1. Lineage (GTDB taxonomy): Bacteria > Bacteroidota > Bacteroidia > Bacteroidales > Bacteroidaceae > Colenecus. The sequence continues at coordinate 207,222 of JAZRDQ010000008.1, read as the reverse complement.
CCTACCCTGAAGCTAAAATTGTTTTCACGGGCCACCTTAACAGCATTCTCCAGCATGCCGTAATCCGCAATTGGAGCAAAATGTCCCGGCAATGAGTACTGATGTCCATAATTTGAATCGGTACATGCACCCATGGCAAAAACCATATCGCCCAGTTTCAAATCAGGAACCAGCGCACCTGCAGTGCCTACCCTGATAATCTGCTGAACATCATAGTTATTGAACAGTTCGTAAGTATATATACCTATTGATGGAATACCCATACCATGTCCCTGTACAGAGACACGTTTACCCTTATACAAACCTGTATAACCATACATTCCACGTATCTGGTTATACATTACCGGCTCCTGCAAAAAATTCTCGGCAATAAACTTTGCACGCAACGGATCGCCCGACATTATCACAGTTTCAGCTATTTCGCCATATTTTGCACCTATGTGCGGTGTTGGTGTATTCCCTTTTCCCATAATCCTATATTTTTTCTTCCAGCGGAGGAGATACCAGACAACCCTCAATGTAGTCAGTCTTTTTGCACTCTTCTGCCGATTCAACTATTCTTACATGTTTGCCATCAAGCAGGATACGTCCCTCACTAAACCATTGCAGAGCCTGAGGTAAAATACGATATTCCATTCTGTGTATCTGAGCTTCCAATGTCTCCATATCACCCTTTACAGGAACTGCAGCCTGAATTATCAACGGTCCGGCATCCAGTTCCGGAACCACCAGATGAACAGAACAGCCTGTTATCTTCACTCCATACGCGTATGCATCTTCAATACCCTTATGCCCCTTGAAACTAGGGAGAATAGCCGGATGCAGATTTATTATTCTTCCTCCGTATGCATTTATGAAGACCGGGCTCAGAATTCGCATCCAGCCTGCCAATGCAATGGTATCTACATCATATTTCTTCAGTGCCTCCACAACCAAGGCATCGTACTCTTCTCTTCTGTTTTTGAAACCACGTGAAGGTATTATCTCCACCGGTATTCCCGCTTTTCTTGCTCTCTCAATCACCCCTGCTTCCGGTTTGTTTGTCAGTACGACACGCACATTTGCATCCAATTTTCCACTATTTGCAGCATCAATAATCGCCTGTGCATTGGTACCATTGGCAGAGGCCAAAATCGCCAACTCTATCATCTGATTTCAAATTCTCGTTTTCTGTGCAAACTTACACAAAAATCTCTTAGGGTTTATTTCCCAGTAACAAGAATTTTCTGTAACATTGTACTTTGAAAATAAATAACCATTAACGTATGAAAAAAATTGTTCTGATTTTAACTGCTGCGCTTACATTAACAGCTATTACTGGATGTTCTCCTAAAAAAGAAACAGTTATGATTAAAGAGTGTATTTTCCCTGGTGACTATCCCGATCCAACTATCATTCGCGACGGTAAGGATTTTTACATGACCCATTCATCATTTACCTATTACCCGGGATTACTTGTCTGGCACTCTACAGATTTGATAAACTGGGAACCTGTTGCACGTGCCGTACAGGGACAGGACTACTCTATCTTTGCACCGGAACTCTGCAAGGTGGGCGACAAATACATCATCTACTACCCAACAAGCAACGGCGAGAACTTTGTTGTTACTGCCGATAAGATTGAAGGCCCATGGAGCGATCCTGTTAAAATAGCAGTCAGCGGTATAGATCCGGGACATGTCATTGATACTGATGGCAGCAGATACCTGTACACCAACAATGGTTTTATGGTAAAGCTGACCGAAGATGGTCTTGCAGCTGCCGGCAGAAACAAAAAGGTTTATAACGGCTGGGAATTCCCTGCTGAATGGGAAACTGAAGGCATGTGGCTGGAATCACCAAAATTCTGCAAACGTGGAGAATACTACTACCTGATAAGTGCAGAAGGTGGCACAGCAGGCCCTCCTACCAGCCATATGTGCGTAGTTGCACGCAGCAAATCTGCTACAGGCCCATGGGAAAACAGCCCGTACAACCCTATGGTACACACCTATTCAGCAGATGAAGAGTGGTGGTCAAAAGGTCACGGAACACTTATTGACGATGCTGATGGCAACTGGTATATAGTTTATCACGCATACAGAAACAACTATCACACTTTAGGACGCAGTACCATCATTGAGAGTGTAGTATGGACAGAAGATGGCTGGCCTGTACTGGCAAATCAGAATGGTGCAGAGTGGAACAACAAGGGCCTTAACAGCAACTTTGATTATCTGAAGGATTTCAGCAACCCTCTGATGTGGGCAAAATGGGAACCAGGATTTGAACTGGGCACATTATGGACCACAACAGCAGTTGATGAAAGCTATGAGATTGTTGCCGAATTCAAATCAGAAGGTGCAGATGGAGGTCTTTACCTGTTTTATAATGAAGATGCATACGTAGGCACTACATTAAACAAGCCACACTTCTTTATTAAAATAGTAAACAACAAGAACATAGCAACAGTTCTTGTCAGTGAAAACGGGACAGAGTGGAATGAGGTTGTCAGCAAGCTTGACGTATCATCATATCACCACAACACATATCAGGGCTTCTTTGCATTGAGACCATCTATAATGGTTAACGATGGAGTAATAGTTAAAGATTTCAAATACGTCACAAAATAGATTTTGAACCAGTAACAACTTAACTACAAAGTAAATTTTAATAATTGCTATATGCTTAAAAAATCATTTAAAGGCGCGATTGCATTATCGCTGATGATAGTTCCACTATCTGCATTTGCACAATGGGGCGGAATGGGAATGAACACAAACAGAGATAGTTTAAACAAGGTTGCTGAGGCCGACTATGCCAATATGATGGAACAGTTAGGTATAAAGGAGATGAAACCCGGACGCAACCCTAACACACAGGATGTTACACAGCACCCAAACTATGACGAACTTATTGCAAATCCATATTACATCTATCCTGAACTTCTTGTTACAAACAGCGGCAAGCAGGTAAAGAATGCAAAGATGTGGAACAAGGTACGCCGTCCGGAATTGGTAAAGACCTTTGAAGAAGAGATTTACGGTTGCATTCCGGAGAACGTACCAGACGTAGATTGGCAGATTGTCAGCGAAGAGAAGGCAAAACTGGGCGACATTGATGTAGTACTACGCACCCTGACAGGTGTAGTAGATAATTCATCCTACCCTGAAATCAGTGTAAACATACAGGCAAACGTTATCTATCCTGACAACGGAGCACAGAACATGCCGGTTGTGGTTGAATTTGGCTACGGAGGTGGTATGCCACGCGCATTTGGCAACTCAAAGCCATGGCAACAGATGGTGGTAGAACGTGGCTGGGCTGCAGCTACCATTGTTCCGGGTTCTATTCAGGCCGATGCAGGTTATGGACTTACAAGCGGTATTATTGGTCTGTGCAACAAGGGTGAATTCAGAAAACCTACTGACTGGGGTTCACTTCGCGCATGGGGCTGGGGTGTTTCAAGATTGATTGATTATTTTGAAACCGACAAACAGTTTGATGCTACAAAAGTTGCTATCGAGGGCGTTTCACGTTATGGAAAGGCAGCACTTGTAGCAATGGCTTTCGACGAAAGAATAGCTGCAGGTTTTATCTGTTCATCGGGTAAAGCAGGAGCTGCAGGATGGCGCAGAGACCTTGGTGAGATTACAGGTAACATCACATCACCGGGTGAATACCACTGGATGGCTGGTAACTTCATGAAATATGGTGCTGTAGGTATGACCGACAATGACATTCCTGTGGATCAGCATCAGCTTATTGCGCTTTGTGCTCCACGTGCATGCTTCATTTCAGGTGGCAGACACGATGCAGACAAGTGGCAGGATATTGTTGGTATGTTTATGGCTGCTGCCAAGGCTTCACCAGCATGGGAGATTCTTGGTGCAGAAGGTCTTCCTACTGATGTTCTTCCTGTTATGAACGAAGGTTTGCTTGATGGCGATCTGGTTTATCGTCAGCATGATGGCGGCCACGAAGCAGGTCCAAACTGGCCATACTTCCTGGACTTCTTTGCTCGCACAGTAGTCAATAGCAAGTAAAATACTGATATAACTTAGCAAAGCCCTGTTACGGTAAATTCTTCGTCACAGGGCTTTGTTATGCTTGTATTGGGAAAATATTGTTGAGAAAGATACGGAACTCTACCGCAAATACCTTGCGTAACGAAGACAAAGTTTACTATCCCAAGAAAGGAGACTTTCAGATAAACGATAAAATACTGATTGAAGTGGGTGGCGCAGATAAGTCATTCAATCAAATCAAGGACATACCAAACAGTTACCTTGCTATTGACAATGTTGAATTTGGACGAGGAAATAGAATTCCTCTTTGGCTATTTGGATTCCTCTACTAAAGCCACTACAAACACAGAAAAACTTGCAGAGTATTTTAGGGACAGTCTTGAAACAGAAAAAATAACAATAAAAATTTGGAGGTATTTTAAAATAGTATATCTTTGCAACGTTTAGTCCCGGTAGTCCCTGATTCGTCAAACTGTCCGGGTTTGGTTTTTTATCAGGCACCAATAAAATATTTGCTGCCGGGGATGTATGCCAGTAATTTGCATGCCAGATAACAACAGGCATAGCTAATTAAAGTCGCAACCGGAATTGCGGCCCATACAGGTATAACAGGTTCTGCCGGATTACCATTCACAAAAAATCCTGTTATAGGTATAACAAAGAATATATGAATAAGGTACATTCCAAAAGATAGTCTGCTTATATCCGACACCAGTTTAGGTGTTTCCTGCTTCTGAATACATGTAAACAGAGTAAACGCACCAAATGAAGCAAGCAGAACATTTGGAGTACAGAACTCCCACGCATATTCTATCAAAGGCAGAGAAAGCGGAACATCGGCTGATGTCATACTCAGATGAGACCATACGGTATAGGCACTTCCCAGTATAAAGCACACAGAGCCCATTACCAATCTTCTTTTAACGTTCCACTTCAAATGGAAACGGATATAATGTGCCATAACTAAATATCCAAGATAACCGGAACAATACCATAGCATATGAAAATTATTCCACCAGCATTCACCCCAAATATGAGAGTAAGGAGTCAGTTTATGAATAAATGGCATAAAAGTCGATATAGCGAAAAATCCCAAAAAGAGCAATTCGTCTTTAGCCGATGCTTTTTCCAACCATGGGGAGACTATCGGTATAATCAGGTAGATGGAGATAAGAGGATACATAAACCACATGTGGCCAGCCATATCCGGGAAATTCAGAGGTACACGCATCAAATATCTGCCGGCATCGCTCCATCCAAAATACCCAAACAATACTGGAACAACTGAATATATTATAAGAAATATCAAAGTTGGAGGACCAATTCGCAGGAATCGGCTTTTATAGAACTGAAACATTGTTGTATCAGCTTTCATCGGCACCAGAAGGAATGCAGAAGCAATCATAAAAAGAGGAACACAGGTTCTCGCTAATCCGCCATTCCAGAAAGCTATCCAGAATCTATTGGCATCGTCAGCAATCCTGACCATATTTTCGCCTGCCTCATAATCCATAATGTAGAAATTCTCGGTAACATGTACCATCATAACCAGAAAACAGGCTACTACACGCAAATAATCTATAAATACAACACGTTCTTTCATATGGCTCTATACTTTTTATTTCTTATGTCCGGGTCCTTCCGGGAACCAACCTTTACGCACACGTTCTCTTTGATGTATAACCTCCAATATGCTCCAAAAAGATGAGAATGCAACCACACCAAAAATAGTTGACCATATAAGGTGGTTTACAAAAAGGGATAGTACAGCAAACAGAATACCTGCCAGTGCAAATATTATCCAGCTTTTAACTCCAATATAATATTCAGCTTTTATTACAAGTGGATGAAATAATCCTATTATCAGGAATGTAGATAATCCTACTAGAAGTCCGGTAAAGTTCATAGTTCCTACTGTTTGTTTTATTTGGTAAAATCAATTAATCCATAGAAGATTACTCTTCTTCTATCTGAATCTGTATAAAAAAAAGAAGTTCAGCTGAACTTCTCTCTTTCGTACGGGCGAAGGGACTCGAACCCCCACGCCAAGGCACTAGATCCTAAGTCTAGCGCGTCTACCAATTCCGCCACGCCCGCATCGTGCTAAATGCGAGTGCAAATTTACAACAATTTATTCATTATGCAATAGCAAAAGTAAATATCAGCAAAAAGAATTTCTCTTTTTATCGGTTTTTGCCTGTTAATAGAGTTATTTTACTGAACTTTGCACTATCAAACATAAAACAGATATGGAAGAGAAGAAAAACATAATAGACTTTGCATTTGTGGGCAGAGAATTTGAGAGTATGATGGTGGTGGAAGATATGCACTTAGCCATGAATGTCGGTTCCGGCGACCTGCCTGTGCTGGCTACCCCCGTAATGGTATCGCTCATGGAGAATGCAGCTATGAACTGCATAGCTCCACTATTACCAAAAGGATACACCACTGTTGGCGGTCATATTGAAACATCGCATCTGGCACCATCAAAACCAGGCGCCAAGGTATCGGCAAAAGCTGTACTGGCAGCCGTTTCTGGCAAAAAGCTCACATTCGAAGTCTTTGCATTTGAAGGAGATAAGCTTCTGGGCAAAGGTACTCATCTGCGCTTTGCGGTAGATGCAGTAAAGTTTATGCAGTAAACATTAACTACCGGCATAAAAAAGAGGCATTGATGTAACCCACCAGTGCCTCTTCTGTTATATAAGGTATGATACCTTTTACTTCTTTTCGTTGTCAATAAACTCCTGAATCTGATCTGCAATTGCTGTCATACCAGCCAATGTTGGGTGATTGATGCTCTTCTCAATATCGTGCAGTTCAATGTAAGGAACCTTATACTTTTTACAGATAGTTCTGATTGATTCATCAGTTTCATCCTTCATATCTGAATTCATCAAAACATAAATCTTCATATTTGGATACTGCTCTTTCAGATGGTGCAGCAGGTATGCCATAGCAGGACGGAAGCTATAGAGATCCTCCTTAGTCCATTTCTTATACTTGTATTCACCCATTGGAGCAGGAACCCAGTCATCATTTGTACCACCAAAGATAAAGAGGATATCAGGATTACCAATCTCATTGATTCTTGATACAAAAGCGCGATCAGAATAGTCATCCTTGTTGTAACCAGAGTTACTGATAGTAGAACCTGAATAAGAGTCGTTCTTCTCCAGCTGATAACCATTTCTGTCAATGAACTGCTGCCACCACATCTGGCTCTGTTCACTTACCTTACACATTGGCATTGGATAGAATGAATCATAATGATTTGGCATTGTACCACGATAAGTTGAATAAGAATCGCCCATAACAGAAACCTTAAGGCTCTGTGCCATCAGCAAACCTCCGCAAAATAGAGCGAAGAATGAAAATAGAATTTTCTTCATACTGTTTAGTTTATAAGTTATAAATAGTTTACAATTTTTGTCAATCCTATGCTGTTTGATCCTTTAATAAGTATGGTTTTTCCATTTAAAGGAGATTGTTTTACATATTCAATCAGCTCATCAATATTGTTATAAAGGTGATATGATGCCGCTTGTTCTGCCTGTGCTGCAGCAAATTCGCTACCCACCAGATATACATCAGAAAAGCCATACTCTGCAATTAATTTCAGGACAGACTGATGCTCTTCCCTGCCCGATTCACCCAATTCACGCATATCGCCCAGAATCAGCGCTTTGTCATCGGCCTTTACCATTGCAAAATTATCCAGAGCAGCCTTCATGCTGGTAGGATTTGCATTATAGGCATCAACTATCAGCCTGTTATGTTCTGTCACTGTAAGCTGAGAACGATTATTCTGCGGTGCATAGGCAGCTATTGATTCATTTATTTTTGCTGCATCCACTCCAAAGTACAAACCTATGGTTATTGCTGCCAATACATTCTCTATATTGTAAGAGCCTATCAGTTGAGTCTGTATCTCACTGAAAGCGCCATCGGCAATGCGCCACTGTAACTTCAGATGCGGTGCACACTCTATCACATTACCATTTACATAAAGATTGGAATCTACTCCATACATGGTGTTTTCCAAACCCTCTGCAATATTCAGCAGATAGTTGTTCTTACCATTTATAAAGATATGTCCGCCATTTGCACGTAAATACTCATACAATTCGCCCTTTGTTTTTATAACACCTTCAAAAGATCCAAAGCCTAACAGATGTGCTTTTCCCACATTGGTTATTATTCCATAGTTGGGCTTACATACATTGACCAGTTCCTCTATATCGCCGGGATGGCTTGCACCCATCTCAATTATTGCATACTGATGTTCTGGTTTAAGCTGCAGTAAAGTTAGTGGAACACCTATTGAATTGTTCAGATTTCCTTTTGTAAAATGGGTGTTGTATGTGCTGCACATTACTGCTGCTATAAGTTCTTTTGTGGTGGTTTTGCCGTTTGTACCGGTTATGCCTATTACAGGTGTATTCAGCTGCTCTCTATGGTGACGTGCCAGTTTCTGCAGTGTTAAAAGCACGTTTTCCACCAGGATCAGTTTTGGATTTGTATCATCATAATACTCTTTTTCATCTATTACAGCATAGCTGCACCCTTTTTCCAATGCCTGCAGTGCAAAGCTGTTTCCATTAAACCTTTCACCTTTTAATGCAAAGAATATCAGTCCGTCTGCGCATGTTCTGGTGTCGGTTGTTGCGCCTTTGCTTTCCAGAAACAGAGTATATAGTTTTTCTATCTCCATCTTATTTTTTGAATACATCTGCACAAAAATAATGAAAGCTGAAATCAGCACCAAACTTATTGCATTGTTTTTTATTTCGGTTTCGTAGTGGAGCTTAGGGGCATGGTTGTTTGTGGGGTATAGTGGTAGCATAAGTTTGTTTAGGGATTTGGATTTGGACAGCAATCCACCGGCGGTCCTCCCCACCTACGTGGGTCCCCTCCCTTTTCGGGAGCCAATGCCGCCTTGTGTCTTCTGTCCCAAATCCAAATTGTGCAGTTTTCAAGTGGCTATGCCAACAAACTTATCTACCACTATAATAATTATGCAGGGGCAATTCCGCTCCTCACAGATAGTCCTTCGGTTTCCACTACTCACGTGGGCAGGGTGGCAGAGAATTTACATTAGTTGTAATCAGAAAATCTTGGGTGATTTATAAGAAGAAGTTCTATACCAGTCTGTTTCATGTTTGTATCGCGCAATGGCTATGGATGGACTTATTCCGCATCGTTCTGCTTCTGTTGCTATTGTTTTAACAATCTGATGTGGAGACAAACTGGTACATCCCACTTTTAGAATACTAGCCCATATTTCATCAGGAATCAGCATCTGTCTTGCAAAATCATTCGCTTCTTTTTCTCTTGGATCATTAGAATATTCAGTACCTTCAATAGAAATAAAAGCATTACTTTCTTCTGAAAGATGATGTTCTATATGGTATAACTCATGTAGAATATCGAAAGCCAATCTATCCATATCATTATAACGATATGTTACTGTGATTACCGGCATATTTCCTGAAATAGTAGAATATGCATCAATAGGAGTTTTATCTAACTTTTCTACTTTGATATATGCTATACCATATTGATTAAGACATTGTTCAATTGCAGCTATAGAAAGTGTTCTGTTGTTTGACATGCGAGCAATTTCTTTAGCTGCCTTTGTAGCATTACCATTTTCGTAGTTGTTTAACGATTTAATGTTTGATATTTCCAATTTATTGAGAATAAGCCATGTGAGCATATTCTTTTCGTCAATCTGTACCTTTTCGCTGTGTTTGTACATACCTGCAACCTGCATTCTCAGTTCGTTTGACGATAGCAGGTCAAATGGAAAAAGCCTTTTGATTTCTTGTACCCTTTCTGTACAACTTAACATTGTAAGGTCTAAACGCTTATATAATGCTTTAATATTAAAGATGTCTGCACACGCTTGTTCAAATTGAACAGCATATTGTTCTTCCGTCCTTTTTTCTTTCAAAGCCTTAGATTCATACATATAACCATTATGCAAATTCATCCATACCTTGAATGAAATACCTAACTGCGACTGCAATTTCATGGCCAAATCTTCATTCAAATTGCGTTTTCCTTTGATGAATTCATTCAAATGGGTTGCTTGCACACCTATTGATTGAGCAAAATCCTTTTGCTTAATACCGCGTTCGCGTAATTCTTCACGCAATATTTCTCCAGGATGAATTGCCCTACCGGGAATCAATCTATTATCTTTTGTTGCCATAATGAGTACTATCATACAAATCTGTTAACGCTTTTTCTTTGAATTTTATAACCATAAGCGCTAAAGATTTGTGTTTAGTTGGTGCAAAGATATAGAACAATTACCAAAACTGGTAATTTTTTTGAGAACAGATTGATTCTCGTTTAGACTTGCTGTTTGCAGAAGCTTCTGTAACAGCTTTGTTTTTGTAGAATTCGCTTAATTTCTTCATGTTACTATCTTTATTAATTAGATTTTGTACGAAAGTATAAAAGTTTTCAATTCCTAACAAGATTTACTCTCAAATAATCACTTTAACACTTTAACAACATGTAACAGATTGTTGGAAAATCCGGTTTGTGATATTATAGAGTCATTTGACGTTTTTTATAGCAGATGCAAAATATACCTCGCATTTCACTTATAAGTAAAATAAATGCTTTATCTTTGCGACAAATATTATTAATAATAAAATCTATGAGTGAAACAGAATTACTTTTAGTAAGCAAGAGTGAGGGTTGTACTATATATACAATCCAGTTCCTTTCGAAAAGCGAAAGTGAGTTTGAGAATTTTTATAATAGATTTAAAAGCGATGCAGAGTACAATCCCGATTTAATGAGGATTGTGGCTTTTATCAACAAGATTGCAGATATAGGAGCTATGGAACGTTTTTTTCGTCCTGAAGGCAAAATTAATGATAGAGTATGTGCATTACCTGTAATACAATCAAAATTACGTCTTTATTGTTTAAGACTATCTGATAGGATTTTAGTATTAGGCAATGGAGGTATAAAAAAGTCTCGGTCTTATAATGAAGACGAAGAGTTAAATGGATATGTACTTACTTTACAGAAGTTTGAAAGATTAGTAAGAGAAGGAGAAAAGAATGGTACTATATTGATTACTACAAATACAATTGAGACAGATGAAAACTTTAACATATGAAGAGTATAGATAAACAGTTTAAGCAAATGGTAGAAGATGTGCCTTCGTCAGTAAAGATTGAGGTAGATTTATCTTTTGCTATTGCTGATAGAATAAATTCTTTAATGACTAAAAAGGGATTGACGAAGAAAGATTTTGCCATTTCATTAGGTAAAAAGCCTAGCGAAGTGACCAAGTGGTTAAGTGGCCAGCACAATTTCACTATCAGAACATTGGCACTGCTTACCAACTTCTTCAAGGAAGATATAATTATTGTAAGAAATACCTAAATTCAGGTGGATTCAACCTCTCGCTTGGTGCGAGATAACCAAGTCTCTTTCTGGGTTGTAGCGCCAACTTACAACGCGCAAAACGGAATAAGTGGATATATTTGTGGCGTTAAATACGGAATAAGTGGATTTTCTTGTCGATGACCACGATAACTACCTGAATTGGAAACCATCTAAACTAACGTGAGTGCGACAAATTCAAGTTATTATACAACTTTTGCTGATTTACAGTGCGGATATATACATTTATTTTTAATTGTGGTGGTAAATAGAGACTCTTTTTTGTAACTTCGCAGTTATGAAACAGCTATCTGAAATAAGCACCCGAATAATGGGAATTATAAATATTACTCCCGATTCATTTTATAAGGATTCCAGAGTAACCGATGCAGATGCCGTTTTAAAACAGATTAAAGCTATGGTAGCAGATGGTGCCGATGCAATTGATATAGGTGCCTGTTCCACCAGACCAGGGTTTGAAAATATAGGAGCAGACAATGAGTTGCAAAGACTTAAGGATGTAGTACCTGTTGTAAGGGAGGCATTTCCGGACCTGTTGTTATCTGTTGACACTTTTCATCCACAGGTGGCAGAACACTGCCTTAAAGAGTGGAATGTGGATATAATAAACGACATATCGGGCGGATGTGCAGAGATGTATCGCATTGTTGCAACCTACGGTGCCGCATACGTACTCACCTATAATGAACCAGTTAGGGAGAATGTGGAGACAGAGATGGTGGAGTTCTTCAGGCAAAAGTGTGCAGAACTAAGTAACATTGGCATAAAAAAGCTGATTCTTGATCCGGGTTTTGGATTTTCAAAGACTCTGGAACAGAACTACCGGGCATTTGCCTGCATTGAAAAGCTACAGGACACAGGATACGAAACCATGGTTGGTATATCCAGAAAATCGATGATATACAAGATCCTGCACAACACCCCACAGGAGGCATTAAACGGAACTACAGTGCTGCATACACTGGCTGTTCAGCAGAATGCTTCATGGCTAAGGGTTCACGATGTAAGAGAGGCTGCTGAGACAGTACAGATTATGAAATTTTTTAAAAATATATAGTAATGGAATATTTTGCCGGTATAGGAATTAAAGATGTAATAGACATTTTATGTGTAGCTCTGTTGCTCTTCTATCTATATAAAATGATGAGGATGACAGGTTCACTTAACATGTTCATAGGAATCCTGGTATTTGTATGCGTATGGATATTGGTGACACAGGTATTCAAAATGCAGCTCTTAGGTGCTATAATGAATAAGTTGGTGGATGTGGGTGTGCTTGCCATCATTGTGCTTTTTGCCGATGATATAAGGCGTTTTTTCAGGGAGATTGGCACACATACCCGCACAAAGAACTTTGTCAGATGGCTTACAAGACGCAAAAGTGCTACTATTGATCTGGAGAAATGGCAACCTGTAGTAAAAGCCTGTTTCAGTATGAGCAGACGCAAGGAGGGCGCACTTATTGTAATTGACACACACAATGAACTGAAAGATATTGAAGCAACCGGCGAACTGGTTAATGCCGATATCAACCAACTGCTGATAGAGAATATCTTCTTCAAAAACAGCCCGCTGCACGATGGTGCAATGGTTGTTGCTGATGACAAGATTAAATCTGCTGCATGTATATTACCTATATCACAAACTGAAAATCTTCCAAAGAGTTTCGGTCTGAGACATCGCGCAGCCATGGGTATAACCCAGAAGAGTGGCGCTGTTGCCATAGTTGTATCGGAAGAGACAGGAAGAGTCTCTATTTTCAGCAATGGAAAATACAAGCTGCAACTTAATGAAGAGCAGCTTCTGAAACTGCTTACACAGACAGAAATGATATCAGAATAGTTTTAATAGTGTCATAATGGCACTATTACTATTTTGGCACGTTTTTCGCATATAGATATGCGTCAAGAGGCACAGATTTGCCCCTGAATTAAGAGTAAATAATTAAACTTTAAATATTAATAATATGAATATCAAACCATTAGCAGACCGTGTATTGGTACTTCCTGCTCCGGCAGAAGAGAAAACAATTGGTGGAATCATTATTCCTGACACAGCAAAAGAGAAACCTTTGAAGGGCGAAGTTGTGGCAGTTGGTAACGGAACAAAAGATGAAGAGATGATACTTAAGCTTGGTGATCAGGTACTTTATGGTAAGTATGCAGGTACAGAGCTTGAAATAGAGGGAGTTAAATATTTGATTATGCGCCAGAGTGACGTTTTGGCAGTAGTTGGCTAATATTATATTATAAGGAGTAAAAATTATGGCAAAAGAGATATTGTTCAATTCAGACGCACGCGATCTTCTGAAACAGGGTGTGGACGAACTTGCAAATGCAGTAAAGGTAACACTTGGCCCTAAAGGCAGAAATGTTATTGTAGAAAAGAAATTCGGTGCTCCTCACATCACCAAGGATGGTGTTACAGTAGCTAAAGAGGTTGAACTTGCAGATCCATTCAAGAATACAGGTGCTCAGTTGGTAAAATCTGTTGCATCAAAGACCGGCGAAGATGCTGGTGACGGTACTACAACTGCTACTGTACTGGCACAGAGCATTGTTAACGTAGGTTTGAAAAACGTAACTGCAGGTGCAAACCCAATGGATTTGAAACGCGGTATTGACAAGGCTGTTGCTAAGGTTGTTGAAAGCATCAAAGCACAGGCTCAGGAAGTTGGCGATGATTTCGACAAGATTGAACAGGTTGCTACAATCTCAGCCAACAACGATGCTGAAATTGGCAAGCAGATTGCAGAGGCTATGAAGAAGGTTTCAAAGGATGGCGTTATCACTATAGAAGAGGCAAAAGGCCGCGACACATATATCGATGTAGTTGAAGGTATGCAGTTTGACCGTGGTTATCTGTCATCATACTTTGTAACAGACACAGAGAAGATGAACTGTGTTATGGAAAATCCGCTTATCCTTATCCACGACAAGAAGATTTCCAACTTGAAGGATATGCTTCCAATTCTTGAACCGGCAGTTCAGACAGGTCGTCCAATGCTTATCATTGCAGAAGATGTAGATTCTGAAGCATTGACAACACTTGTTGTAAACCGTCTGCGTTCAGGTTTGAAGATATGCGCTGTAAAGGCTCCTGGTTTTGGTGACCGCAGAAAGGAGATGCTGGAAGACATAGCAGTTCTTACCGGTGGTTTCGTTATCAGCGAAGAGCGTGGTGTTAAACTGGAACAGGCTACAATGGAGATGCTTGGTACAGCAGAAAAGGTAACCATTTCAAAGGACAACACTACTATTGTTAATGGTAAGGGCGACAAAGAGAAAATTGATGCCCGTACAGCTCAGATCAAGTCTCAGATTAAGACTACCACTTCTGAATACGACAAGGAGAAGTTACAGGAGCGTCTTGCAAAACTGTCAGGTGGCGTAGCTGTTATCCACGTTGGTGCTCCATCAGAAACAGAAATGAAGGAGAAGAAGGACCGCGTTGACGATGCACTCTGCGCTACACGTGCAGCTATCGAAGAAGGTATCGTTGCAGGTGGCGGTGTTGCTTACATCCGTTCTATCAAGGCTCTTGATGATCTGAAGGGCGAAACTGCTGATGAAGAGACAGGTATCCAGATTGTACGTCGTGCAATTGAAGAGCCACTCCGTCAGATTGTTTACAATGCAGGTAAAGAGGGTGCAGTTGTTGTTCAGAAGGTAGCAGAAGGCGAAGGTGACTTTGGTTACAACGCACGCTTTGACCGCTATGAAAACATGCTGTCAGCAGGTGTTGTAGATCCGGCAAAGGTAACTCGCGTTGCTCTTGAAAATGCAGCTTCTATTGCAGGTATGTTCCTCACAACAGAGTGCGTAATTGTAGAAAAGAAAGAGGAAAAACCAATGATGGCAGCTCCGGGTATGGGCGGTATGGAAGGTATGATGTAATTCAATCCCACAATCTTGAATAATCATTAAAAAGAGGCCGGGTCAAAAGTGATTTTGATCCGGTTTTCTTATTTCCGCAATTTTCTGTCTGATTTTTAGTTCAAGCTTTAAAAAGGTGGCTGATTGTACTTATGCGGCCCTATTTTGGACTATTGTAAGGCTATTTCCACTCTAGATTCAACTTTTAAATGCAATTGATGTATAGGTTTGAAATAATGGGATAAAAGTTGTTACTTTACTACGTCAAACCTCCTACCGAAATCAGTTGTAAAGATGAGACATTTAACCCGAGGGCAAAGATATGGCATTTCTTTGATGTTACAAGAAGGCAAGAGTAGAAAAGATATAGTAAATACGAGACACGTATAAAGTTACGTGGAAGATAAACACAAAAATGGTACTTTGCATCTTAACCTTCGTAGAAAGGGAAAGAAGTATAATAAACGTGGTAATTTGATACATACAATAACGGCAGACAATGGAAAAGAATTTGTTAAACATCAGGAAATAGCAAAAGAATTAGATATTTCTTTCTATTTTTGTAAACCGTACCATTCTTGGGAACGTGGTGCTAATGAGAATAGCCCCCAAAAGAGACTTGGTTATCTCACACCAAACGAGAAATTTAATTTATTATTTACTAATCAGAATTCTGGTTGCATTTGTAAGTAGAATTCACCTCTTTTAATCAAATTTAATTATGAAATTTTATACTTTTTGTTGTTTTTTACTTTTAAGCATTTTTTATTCTTGTAGCAGTAAGAATAATTCAAAATCAAATATAATAATTGAGGATACACGTAATGCTTACTATTTAGATGATATGGTTAAAGATTATTCTTTACTGACTCTAAAAGATGATTCATCTGAAGGAATGATAGGTAGGATTACTAAGATAATAATAGATGATGATTTAATCTTCCTTTCGCATGTTCCAAGTTCTAATTATGACGAATTACAACAAGTAATAGGTGTTTATGATTTTAATGGTAATTATTTACATGGAATTGGGCATAAAGGGAGGGCTTCTAATGAATATCAGGCAATAAGAGACTGGAGTATTGATATAATAAATAAGGAAGTTCTTATATACGACTCATTTATGAATAGAATACAGAAGTATTCATACGATGGCTCTTTTAAATCTTCTATTACATTAAATGATGAAGAGATATCACGTGGTTATCAGCTTTTTTGTAGCAATAGTCGTATATATATACAGTCAATGCTACCAAATGAGTATTCAGATGATATTGCGAGAATAATCAATAGTGAAGAAATAAAAAATCTAACTACTAAACGAGAAATATCAATCAATGATTTCTATATTCAAGGTATTAATCAATATTCAAGTCCGGGTAATGATACTCTTTATCATATCAGGCCATTAGACAATCTTCTTTATAAGATTGTAGATCAAGAATGTTTTACAGCAGGGGTGTTAGAGTTTATTAAAATACCTACAGTGGAAAAAATGAAAAGACTTACGATGGACGACACTGATTATCTAATGGAGATACCTACTAAATGTTTTGACACCAAGAGCTATTATATAGTTAAAACAATAGACGATGGAATTTATGCTCTTTCCAAGAGAAAAGGAAGGTGGATTCGTTACATTGAGGAAGGTGTTACCTACAAAACACATCTAATCCCTAATTCAATAGTAGGTGTTACTGATGATATATTGATAGGTTATTTTACATCTAAGTATGCAAGTGATGGACTAAAATATAACGAGAATCTAACCGAAAAAGAAGATAGCATACTCAGAGCGATGGCTAAAAGTGAGAATCCAACTTTAATTTTCTATAAATTGAACTGAGACATTTAGTTGTAGGGTTAACTATTTCTTTCTATTTTAGTAAACCGTACCATTCTTGGGAACGTGGTGCTAATGAGAACAGTCCCCAAAAGAGACATGGTTATCTCACACCAAACGAGAAATTTAATTTATTATTAACTAATCAGAATTCTGGTTGCATTTGTAAGTTGAATTCACCAAAGTAGGTTATGATAAACATTGTTTTTCTTTTCTGTTTCTCCATTCCTATGATAATGATTTTATTAGGAGTGTTGAATAACAATATGAATATAATTGAGTCTGGAATAACATTGATGTTCTTTTTATACACAGCTTATTTAGGAAGTTGCATAAAGACCATCAAACAACTTAACATCCCAACAAAAAAGATTCTCTTATTAATCCTATTGTTACTATTCTCTATGCTGTTTATTATATTGGGCAACAAGTATGATTTTTTCATACCATCCTGTATAATTTCATTTACATTAGGCCTACTTGCTATATACCTAATGTTAAGAAAGAAGAAATAACATCATGGGGTGATGCTGTAGTGATATGAAAGAGAAGAAAGAAGATAAGCCAATGATGGCTGCTCCTGGAATGGGGGGTATGGAAGGTATGATGTAATCAAATTACATATAGACAAAAGGAACGGCTGGATTCAAAAGATTCCTGCCGTTCCTTTATTTTTTTATGCTGTTATTGCAACAGGGAGTTGATATGGTTGCGGGCAGCTTCAATTATGGAATCTATGCCATTACATGCAGCCTCTTTATCCAGAGAGACAGCAATATCCGGAGCAACACCAAACTCTATATGATTACCATCAACATCAAGCATAGGGCTTGCCGAAAAGCGGACAGACCAGCCATTTGGCAAAGCCGATGACATAGGCATGCCGGAGCCACCTCCTGTATAATCGCCCATAACAGTTACCAATGACAGACACTTCATATCACTTACAAAGGTGTTTGTTGCACTATAGGAACCGCGATTTGCCAGAACAACTACAGGTTTTTGCCAGCGCAAATGATATTTGTTAGTCTCTATGTAACGCTTCTCCGGAGTGGAAAATTCAGAATGGGATGGGCCCGTTTTATGCATTATATATCCCGTAAAGACATCCTGGTTTGTAAAACGCGATGCCAGTGCTCTTGCATTCTCCACACTACCGCCACCATTATCGCGCACATCTATTATCAGACCATTGCATATAGAGAGCATACTGATTATGGCATCCAATGATGATTCTCCGATATTGTTACTGAAATCGCCCACATACAGGTATCCTATATTATCACTAAGTATCTTGTAATAGATTCCTCCCGCAATTTTATAATCAGTTCCAAGATAGTTCTCTACAAGTTTCATATCGAAATTTGCCGGATAATCCTCTTTCCATGACCAATATCGGCCTACATCGGCTGTATAATATAGGTTTACATGACCATCGCGCAGTTCAGACAGCATATCTGTAAGAATTTCAAAAAGCCCAATATTATTTACATCGGATGTCAATCTGGAAGAGTACTTTTTGCGTACTCTATCCCAGTCTAGCCCATATTCTGCCTTTTTGTAATCAAAGAAGCAGTAGCGTTCATCCATGATTGTCCACAATGCATCAAAGTTTCCTTTGGGGGTATTTTCAAATTCATTCTTTGGAACACATGAAATCATTAAAGAGATAAAAAGTACAAGTATTCCTGTGTTTAACTTCTTATTTTCCATAATGTATCTGTTTGAATGTTTTTACTACACCAATCATCAGGCCATTGTTACTCATGGCGCTTCTGTTATCACTATAATGATAGAATGAATAGTTATAATTATAGCTGAATCTCAAAATTGTTGTTTTTACCGGGAACTCCAGATAGATATTATTATAGATAGTCGGCATTACCAAAGGCCATGCGCAACGTATGGAACCGGAATATCCGTCATATTCATACATCTCATAATAGAGCTGGCCATATTCCGGAGCAAATGTTAATCCCAGCAATGGTACAGAACTCTTCACACCCAAAGCCATGGGATAATTTCCTACCCTGAAACGCCAGATTCCTGCTACATGAGGAGCAATCATAGCATAAAATTTAAGTTGTGCCGGGTTATTCGAGTTAAGAGGATTGTATATCACTCCCAGACGTGTAACTGCCTCCGGTCCTGTATATATGGTAAGGTTGTTATTTTCAAACAACTTGTAATCCAGTTTCAGAGAGGCATCGAATGTAAGATCGTATGAATAGGAATAACCGGGTTGGTCTATCACTCTGGAGAGGCTTAACAGTGATTCTGTTTCTGAATATTCAAATATTTTTGCATCAGGCCTGTTATGGATGTTTTCAGCGGAAATGGTTAAATTGGCTCCTGAATATCTGTTTGCTGAGAGATAGGAATCATATAACGCTGTATAACCTGCACCCACAGAATAGACTGATGTAAATGCACCATCATTCGGCAACTGCCCTACTCCAACTGTCTGTGCAGTCAGTGCAGGTACTAATAACAACATAATCAGTATGGTTGTACTGAACCTTTTAATCAAAGAGCTCAAGCTGTTCATTATCTTCTGTTCTGGCTGTATCATTGACAACATCTTCAACAACCTGATCTTCTGCATCCGATGGCGCAGTTTCCGGAATCTCAGGCATTCTTAGCGGTTCCAGTTCCTCTACAGATGCTATTTTAAAGGTAGAAACCCTGCGTCCGCGTGCCTTATAGCTCTTGACAGCTATAAACTCTTCAGCATCCATATCCAGTGGTTCGCGGAAGCTGTCAGCACCTCCAAACTTAACCAGTATATGAGGGTAAACGGTATCAGTCAGCAGCGCCAGCTTACTGTTTTTATCTTCACCAAGCAGATTCTTACGCTTTGCTGTTACCTCCATATTGAAACGCTTCATGTACAACATGCCCTTCTGGGAACCGTCATAAAGCAGTGCTGTCCACACCTTACCTACATCAAATTTTTCCAGTCTGAGTATGTTCTGATCAAAATGACAATTCTGATCTACTTCCGTTGTATAGAATTCGCCATTATCCAGAACAACCAGCAAAAGATCGTCCTTATCGAATTCACCCAGATATTCACCATGGCCCTCAAAATCCAGACGCAGAATATCTCTGTCAAACCAGACTTTTCTTCCGCCAAGTGTTGAGCCTCCATGCGATTTCAACGAAACTTTCTGAATTTCATTTCTGGTAAGCAGGTTACCCATAGACTGACGTCCCTTGATCATCAGTTCACTGAAATCCTTATCAAAGATAGGTTTCTTCAGCTTTGGATTTGGCTTTAATGCTATCTTGATAATTTCTGCTTCGCCATTGTGGTTGGCAGAAAAATACATTACTCTGGAATTTGGTTTGCCCTGTGTAAGGTCATACTCTTTATCGCGTGTCAGACCTGTAGCGGCAAAACGTTTCATATAGTAAGCGCCATTCTTTCCATCACGATAAACCACATTGTATATGGTACGTTTGTCGTTCTTCTTGAATACATCCAGATATATCACTCCAGGACCGACAAACAGTTTTTCTGCAACCTTTACTATCTTATAGCGACCATCCTTGTAGAAGATTATGATATCATCCATATCACTACAGTTGGTCACATATTCATCTTTTTTCAGGCCCGTACCTATGAATCCATCAGCTTTATTTATGTAAAGTTTCTGGTTTGCCTCTACAACTTTATTGGCAATAATGGTATCGAATATCTTTATTTCTGTCTTTCTTGGATATGCATCACCATACTTGTCCTTCAGTTTCCTGAACCAGTTGATGGTAACCTTTACCATATTGGAGAGCTCTTTCTCAATTCTGGCAATTTCGTCCTTCATGCGAGCCATCGCTTCATCGGCCTTCTCCTTATTATACTTTGTGATACGTTTCATCTTGATTTCCATCAAGCGCATAATATCATCTTTTGTAACCTCACGAATAAACTGAGGATAGTAAGGAGTTAAACGGAAATCAATGTGTTCGCAGATTTCATCATCATTTTCTGCCTGTTCAAATTCCTGATCCTTGTATATGCGTTCCTGAATAAATATCTGTTCCAGTGATGCAAAATGAAGTTGTTCCAGAATCTCGGCACGTTCTATTTCCAGTTCGCGTTTCAGCAGATTCAGAGTATTATCTACTGATTTCCTGAGAACATCACTTACAGTAAGGAAATATGGGCGATGATCATCAATAACGCAGCAGTTGGGGAACAGGCGAACCTCACAATCCGTAAATGCGTACAGTGCATCTATGGTTTTGTCCGATGATACACCGGGAGCAAGTGTAATTCTTATTTCTACCTTATCGGCTGTAAGGTTATCCATCTTGCGTATCTTGATTTTTCCCTTCTCTTCGGCCTTCTCTATTGATTCACAGAGAGTCATTACATTTTCGCCAAAAGGAATCTCTGAAATCACAAGAGTCTTGTTATCAGCCTCTTTGGAGATCTTAGCTCTGATACGAACCATTCCACCGCGTTCACCATCGTTGTATTTTGATACATCAATGGTACCGCCTGTCTGGAAATCAGGATAGAGAGCGAACTCTTCCCCTTTCAGATAGGCGATGGCGGCATCACATATTTCGTTAAAGTTATGTGGTAAAATTTTACTTGACAGACCTACTGCAATACCTTCAACACCCTGAGCCAGCAACAATGGAAACTTAACCGGAAGGTTTACCGGTTCTTTGTTTCTGCCATCGTATGATGCCTTCCACTCTGTTGTTTTAGGATTAAACAGGGTTTCCAGCGCAAATTTTGAGAGACGGGCCTCTATGTAACGGGGAGCTGCCGCACTATGGCCTGTAAGGATATTACCCCAGTTTCCCTGGCATTCTATAAGCAGATCCTTCTGTCCCAGCTGTACAAGTGCATCACCTATTGAAGCATCGCCATGGGGGTGGAACTGCATGGTGTGTCCCACAATATTCGCAACCTTGTTGAAACGTCCGTCATCCAGTCGTTTCATTGAGTGAAGTATTCTACGCTGTACAGGTTTCAGACCATCTATAAAATGAGGGACAGCACGTTCCAGAATTACGTATGAAGCATATTCCAGAAACCAACGCTGATACATTCCGGAAAGATGATGACGTATCAAACCATCATCGTCAACTACGGGAGAATATATTTTACTATTATCTTCACTCATTACATTTTGCTTTAAACGATGCGAATTTACAACTTTTAAGCCGAATTTGCCACCTTTAGTTTCATTATTTTATTATAAAGATGTACCTTTGCACAAATTTTCACAATAAGAGATATGGCACAAGAAGATGTTTTCAAGAAGATAGTTGCTCATTGCAAAGAGTATGGTTTTGTATTTCCATCAAGTGATATATATGATGGATTAGGTGCAGTTTATGACTACGGTCAGTTAGGTGTTGAGATGAAGAACAACATCAAGACCTATTGGTGGCAGAGTATGATTCTGCTGCATGACAATATTGTAGGTATAGATTCTGCAATCTTTATGCACCCTACTATCTGGAAAGCATCCGGACACGTTGATGCGTTCAATGATCCTCTGATTGACAACCGCGATTCAAAGAAGCGTTATCGCGCTGACGTTCTCATTGAGGACCAGATGGCAAAATACGATGAAAAGATTGCCAAGGAGGTTGCAAAAGCAGCTAAACGTTTTGGCGAATCTTTCAATGAAGAGCAGTTCCGTTCAACCAGCCCACGTGTTGCAGAAATAGCTGCAAAGAAAGAGGCCCTGCATGAACGTTTCAAGGCTGCCATGAATGATGGTAACCTGGCTGAACTCAAACAGATTATTCTTGACGAAGAGATAGTATGTCCTATCAGCGGTACACGCAACTGGACAGATGTTCGTCAGTTCAACCTGATGTTCTCTACAGAGATGGGTTCTACAGCTGACAGCAACATGAAGATATATCTGCGTCCGGAAACTGCACAGGGTATCTTTGTAAACTACCTAAACGTACAGAAAACAGGTCGTATGAAGATTCCTTTCGGTATTGCTCAGATTGGTAAGGCTTTCCGTAACGAGATTGTAGCTCGTCAGTTCATCTTCAGAATGAGAGAGTTTGAACAGATGGAGATGCAGTTCTTTATCAAACCTGGCACAGAACTTGACTGGTTCGCAAAATGGAAGGAGACACGTATGAAGTGGCATCAGGCTTTAGGCTTCGGTGCAGACCACTACCGTTTCCACGACCATGACAAGCTGGCTCACTACGCAAATGCCGCTACCGACATTGAGTTCCTGATGCCATTCGGTTTCAAGGAAGTAGAGGGTATCCACAGCCGTACAAACTTTGACCTTTCACAGCACGAAAAGTACTGCGGAAAGAACATCAAGTACTTTGATCCTGAAAGCGGTGAAAGCTACACTCCGTATGTAATTGAGACATCTATCGGTGTAGATAGAATGTTCCTGAGCATAATGTCTGCAGCTTTCGAAGAACAGGCACTGGAAAATGGCGAAACACGTACAGTACTGCATCTGCCGGCATCACTGGCACCTGTTAAGCTGGCTATCCTGCCATTGGTTAAGAAAGATGGTCTGCCAGAACTGGCACACAGCATACAGAACGATCTGAAGTTCCACTTCAACTGTCAGTATGACGAAAAGGATTCAATAGGTAAGCGTTATCGCCGTCAGGATGCTATTGGTACTCCATACTGCGTAACTATAGACCACCAGTCACTTGAAGATGGCACAGTAACATTGCGTGACCGTGATTCTATGCAGCAGGAGCGTGTTAAGATAAGCGATCTGAACAGCATTCTTGCAGATAAGGTTTCAATAACCAGCGTACTGAAAACTCTTTAATCCGGTATAGTTATGAAGAGAATTCTAACAATACTCACATTGGCTGTTACATTCACCACTCTCTTTACATCTTGCGAAGAGACTGAAGAATTTAACGAATTTTCCAATTGGAAAGAGCGCAACGAAAATTTCATAGATTCAATATCTATTGCCGTTGCGAACTATTCATCAGAAGCCATACTGCCATCACAGGCAGAAGAGGGCGATATGTTCAGGATACTCTCATTTCAACTTGATCCGCAAAAAGAGTGGAGTAGCAACAAATACGTTTATTGCAAGGTTATTAAAAAAGGAGAAGGTACTGACTCTCCATATTTTTCAGACAGCATAAGGATAAACTACAGAGCCAGACTAATCCCATCAGAAAATTATCCTATGGGATATGTAGCTGACCAGTCATTCAAAACACCGGAAATGAACCCGGAAATCAACTCCCCGGTTGCATTCTGGATGCCAAATCTGATTAATGGAATGTCAACTGCGCTACAATATATGAGAGTTGGCGATATATGGAGAATATACATACCATACACTCTTGGTTATGGTGGCAAAGATGTTTCATCCATTCCGGCATACTCTACATTGGTTTACGACGTAAATCTTACTGAAATGGCCAGAGCCGGATCTTCACTATCACCAAGATAAACAAGAGACAGAACTTAAATTTTAATTATAAAAAATGGCAAAAATCAAAGGTGCAATCGCAGTTGATTCAGAACGTTGTAAGGGCTGCGAACTTTGCGTTTCAACTTGTTTGCAGCAGGTAATTGGCATGTCAGATTCTGTAAACAGCAAAGGTTACCATTATGCATATATGGCTAATCCGGAAGCATGTACAGGATGTACCAATTGCGGAATTATCTGTCCGGACGGAGTTATATCCGTTTACAGGGTAAAAATTGAAGAATAACTATGGAAAAAGAGTTTAAATTGATGAAGGGTAATGAAGCAATTGCCGAGGCAGCAATACGCGCCGGAGCAGATGCTTTCTACGGTTACCCTATTACTCCACAAACAGAAGTTATGGAGTATCTGATGGAAGTTGATGCAGAAAAGAGAACTGGTATGGTGGTACTTCAGGCAGAAAGTGAAGTATCTGCTATCAACATGGTTTATGGTGCAGCAGCAACTGGACACCGCGTTTTGACATCATCATCCAGCCCGGGAATCAGCTTAATGAGTGAAGCTATATCATATCTGGCAGGTGCAGAACTACCTTGCCTGCTTATCAATGTATCACGTGGCGGTCCTGGTTTGGGAACTATCCAGCCAAGTCAGGCAGACTACTTCCAGACTGTAAAAGGTGGTGGTCATGGTGACTACAAACTGCTAACATTGGCACCATCTTCTGTACAGGAGATGGCAGATTTCATTGCTGAAGGTTTTGATCTGGCATTCAAATATCGCAATCCTGTTATGATCCTTTCTGACGGTGCATTAGGACAGATGATGGAAAAGATCATCCTTCCTGAACAACGCCCAAGAATGTCTGAATATCCGGATTGGGCTACCAACGGAACACCGGAAGGCAAGGAGCGCAGATTTGTAACATCACTCAATCTGTTGCCACAGCAGCACGAAATGGTAAATATCCGTCTTCAGGAGAAGTATCGTGCAATGGAAGCAGAAGAGGTTCGTTATGAAATGATAGAGTGCGAAGATGCAGAATACATAATTGTAGCATTCGGTATTATTGCACGTATCGCTCAGAAGAGCATAGAACTTGCAAGAGCCAAAGGCCATAAGATTGGTCTGTTCCGTCCTATCTCACTATATCCTTTCCCAATGAAGGAGATTACTGCTTTGGCAGAAAACAGCCGCGTTAAAGGATTTATGTCTGTTGAATTGAATGCTGGTCAGATGGTAGAAGATATCAGACTGGCTGTAGAGGGACGTAAACCTGTAGGTTTCTTTGGCCGTTTAGGTGGTATGGTTCCTACACCGGAAGAGATAGAAAATGCACTTTATAAAGAGTTCAACCTTTAATTAAGAGAGTAATGGAAGCTAAAGATATAATCAAACCTGAAAACCTTGTATATCAGAAGAGCCGTTTGATGTCAGATGCCACATTCAACTTCTGCCCTGGTTGCGGACATGGTGTTGTTGTTCGTACCATAGCCGAAGTGATAGAAGAGATGGGCATTGAACACGATGTAATAGGTATCTCTCCTGTAGGTTGTTCAGTATTCCTGTATGACTTCTACAAATTCGATGTTGTAGAGGCAGCACACGGACGTGCCTGCGCTGTTGCCACAGGTATCAAGCGTGTAATTCCTGAAAAGTATGTATTCACCTACCAGGGCGATGGCGATCTGGCAGCAATCGGTACAGCCGAAACAATGCATGCCTGCAACCGTGGTGAAAACATTGTTATTGTATTTATCAACAACGGTATTTACGGTATGACAGGTGGTCAGATGGCTCCTACTACACTGGAAGGCATGAAAACCACAACCTGCCCACGCGGACGTGACGTAAAAACAATGGGTTATCCATTGAACATCACTCCACTGTTGGCACAGCTTGATGGCGTTCACTACGTTACACGTCAGGCAGTTCATACTCCTGCTAACGTAAGAAAGCTGAAGAAGGCACTTCGCCAGGCTTTTGAAAACCAGCGTGACAAAAAAGGAACATCAATTGTAGAGGTTGTTTCCAACTGTAACTCAGGCTGGGGTTTATCACCTAAAGCAGCTAACGACTGGATGGTTGAGAACATGTTCAAGAAGTATCCACTGGGCGATATGAAGGTTGATGGAAAAGTAGTTATGGATATGAACCTCCCAAGATAATAGAGTAAGATTATGACAGAAGAGATAATAATTGCCGGTTTTGGAGGACAAGGTGTCCTCTCAATGGGAAAGATCATAGCATATTCAGGTCTTACACAGGGTCTGGAAGTATCATGGATGCCATCATATGGTCCGGAAATTCGTGGAGGTACTGCAAATGTAACAGTAATTCTTAGCGACAAACGCATCAGTTCACCTATCCTGCAACAGTTCAGCACAGCTATAATTCTGAACCAGCAGTCTATGGATAAGTTTGAATCTATGGTTAAACCTGGTGGAATACTTATTTACACACCAAGTACCATAACCCGCAAACCTACCAGAACAGATATCACTCTCTATCCTATCAAGGCTATAGAAGAGGCTGCCAAGATAAACGCAACCAAAGTTGCTAATATGTTCCTGCTTGGAGCGTTTATGAAGATTCGCCCGATACTGCAGATAGACCATGTTTTAGAGGGAATCAAACATTCCGTTTCTGAACGTAACTGGAAATATCTTCCACTAAACGAAAAAGCTATCCGTTTGGGTATGGATCTAGTAGATTGATCTGATAAACAAAAAATAAAAAGATGCAGGCTGCCCAAACGGACAGCCTGTATCTTTTTTATCGTACTCTTTTATTAGTTTCTCAAGTGAATCTCAACAAATGTATATCTGTTACTACCAAACAGGATTTCATCCTGATAGCCCTGATCATTCTTCTTCTCCTTTGAATTATCCAGCAGAGGCATCAGCTTATTAAAGTCTCTAAGTCTCAAAGGAGTATTTGATATCTTTATTGACTTAATTCTTGACACTGTCATAACAGCTGGGTTGTCATATTCACCCTTAAACAACCACTGACCATCATTATGCATGTAATAATAGATAGGATAGTTGTTCATCTCATTACCGCTTGTAGAAATTTTACCATTCAAGCTCATGATATATCCAACAAAGTCGGTAGAATAACGTTCCTGATCTTCTGCTGACAATTCTGCTGGGAATGTAATTGTGGTGTAACTACCATCTACAACCAATGTTGCATTATCACCCTCTGGAAGGATAAGACCTTTTGGTTTCTTCTCCTTTACTGCTCCTGAAGAACCGCAAGCAGCCATCAACAGACCTACAACTAGTAATAGGCTGATTGACATTAATTTTCTAGAATTTCTCATCTTAATATAAATTAGTTAGTTAAATAAATAATGTACTTCCTACGCACCTGCGTTAACACACAAACAAAAAAGCAAGTGTAAAAGTATTTCTTTTAAGTAAAAAAAACAACTTTTTACTACTTTCTTTTCCTAAAAAAAAACAGGCTGTCCAAAATCGAACAACCTGCTTAACTATACCATACTTGCAAAAACTTATTTTGCAGCGTCTTTCTGACGTATCTCTACTCGACGAATTTTACCGCTTATGGTTTTTGGGAGCTCTGTTACAAAATCCACCACACGTGGATATTTATATGGAGCTGAAACTCTCTTTACATGGTTCTGTATATCCTTAATCAACGCCTCCTTGTCCGGATAGTCAACATACTCCTTAGCCAGGACTATTGTAGCCTTAACTATCTGACCACGAACTTCGTCAGGCACACCTGTAACAGCGCACTCTACAACTGCAGGATGAGTCATTAGGGCACTCTCCACTTCAAAAGGTCCTATTCTGTATCCGGAACTTTTTATCACATCGTCCGTACGACCTACAAACCAGAAATAGCCATCTGAATCTCTCCATGCCACATCACCTGTATGATATATTCCGTCATAATGAACAGTCTTTGTCAGTTCAGGATTTTTATAGTATGATTCAAACAGTCCAATAGGCAATCTTCTGTCTGTATGTAAAATAATTTCGCCATTTTCACCATCTTCGGCTGAACGACCATCAGGAGTAAGCAGGTCCATATCGTATGCCGGATTTGGAATACCCAAAGAACCCGGTTTTGGAGTCATCCATGGGAATGTAGCAATGGTCAGTGTTGTCTCTGTCTGACCAAATCCTTCATAAATAGTCAAACCTGTCGCCTCTTTCCATGCATCAAACACACTTGGATTCAGCGGTTCACCGGCTGTTGTACAGTATTCCAATGCACTTAAATCATATTTACTCAGATCTTCTCTAATCAGGAAACGATATATAGTTGGGGGCGCACAGAATGAAGTCACCTTATGCTTTGCCATCACTGCAAGTATATCGGCAGGTGTAAACTTTTCGTGGTCATACACAAAGACTGCAGCACCAACTATCCACTGACCGTAAAGTTTACCCCATACAGCCTTACCCCAACCTGTATCTGCTACAGTCAGATGCAAACTGTTTTCATGAACATTATGCCAGTATTTTGCAGTTACAATATGTCCTAAAGGATACAGGAAGTTATGAGCAACCATCTTTGGCTGACCGGATGAACCTGAAGTGAAGTACAGCAATGATATATCGCTGTTTGTATTTACTGATTCAGGTTTTACGAATTCCGGAGCAGACTCTCTGCCTTCATCCATACTATACCAGTTACCCTCCTTATAGCTACCTGTAGCAACAAGGAACTCCACAGTAGGAGACTGGCTCAGACAATCATTTACATGCTGAATAATCAGCGGATCATCAGCAGCAACAATCATTCTTATTCCGGCAGAATTATTTCGATAGATAAGATCCTTTGGAGTAAGCAGATGAGTTGCTGGTATAGCTACCGCGCCAATCTTATGAAGAGCCACAATAGTAAACCAGAATTCCACCCTGCGCTTAAGCATCATCATCACACAATCACCACGCTTTATACCAAGCTGAAGGAAGAAAGAAGCTACTCTGTCTGATTCTCTCTTTATATCAGCAAAGGTAAAACTCATCTCCTTGCCTTCATCATTTGTCCATAGCATAGCCAGTTTATCGGGAGCCTGAGCAGCCCAGGCATCTACAACATCGTATGCAAAGTTGAAGTTTTCAGGAGCTATTATTTCAAAATTCTCTTTGAAGTCTTCCAAAGATGTAAATTCTGTTCGTCTTAAAAAACGTTCCAACATAGAATCTTATCAGATTATTATTGCAAAAAATCTTGCAGGTTCACCATTAAGTGCCTTCATTCCGTGTGGCAAAGTAGAATCAAAATAGATACTGTCACCAGGATTCAACACAAGTTCCTTACCTCCAATATTAAGCAGCAACTGTCCTTTCAGTATCAGGTTAAACTCCTGACCTTCATGGCTGTTCAGATGCATTGCTTCATCATCCTTAGGTTCCACAGTCACAATAAAGGGCGATGCTTTTGCCTGCTTGAAGCCCATAGCCAACGCCTGATACTTGTAGGCCTTACTACGCTCTATTACAGGGCCCTTACCCTTTCTTACCAACCAATAACCGCTCATATTAGGAGTTTCACCTGTAAAAAGTTCCAATGGTTCCACGCCCAGAACTTCAGCTGCATTACACAGGAAGTTCATCGGGATATCATGTTCACCCGATTCATATTTCTGCAAATCATCAACGGCAACATTACACTTGCTTGCCACCTCCTCTATCGACATTTCCAAATCTTCACGTAATCCGCGAAGACGCATTGCCATCTGCTTAATCTGTTCGTTTATCTCCATATTATATCACCTCTATACCCTGCTCGGCACAAAGCTTCAAGCTTAGGTCACGCAGTTTGAATTTCTGAATTTTACCACTTCCTGTCAAAGGATACTCCTTAACAAAGAAGACATATTTTGGAATCTTATATCGTGCAATCTTACCACGACAATAGTCACGTACCTCTTCTACCGAAAGTTCAGCTCCCTCATCAAGAATAATGAATGCTCCTACCTCTTCGCCATATTTCTTTGAAGGTACACCGGCTACCTGAACATCACGCACGCCAGGCAGGTGGTACAGGAACTCTTCTATCTCTCGTGGATAGATATTTTCACCACCACGAATAATCATATCCTTGATACGGCCTGTAATACGATAGTTTCCGTTTTCGTCCATTACACCCAAATCGCCTGAATGCAGATAGCCGTTTTCATCAATAATTTCGGCGGTCGCTTTAGGATTCTTGTAATAACCCTTCATTACATTAAATCCCTTACAGCACATTTCACCCTGAACACCTGCAGGAACCTCCTGATTTGTTTCAGGATCCAGCACCTTAACATCTACAAATTCGTAATCGCGACCAACGGTGGTATATCGCACTTCGTCCGGATCGTCTATACGAGTCTGGCTCATACCCGGCGATGTCTCTGTAAGACCATACACGCTGGTTACACGCAGATGCATTTTATCTTCCACCTTACGCATCAGTTCTATAGGACATAAAGCACCCGCCATAATACCTGTTCTCAGGCAGCTCAAATCAAACATATCGAACATAGGATGATTCAGCTCCGCTATAAACATTGTAGGTACGCCATATAGTGCTGTACAACGCTCCTTATGAACAGAAGCAAGTGTTACCAACGGATCAAACCGCTCTACCATAACTTCAGTACATCCGTGGGTAAGACAGTTCATTGTTGCCAATACCACACCAAAGCAGTGGAACAACGGCACGCAAAC
This sequence comes from Bacteroidaceae bacterium, assembly GCA_045660365.1. Taxonomy (GTDB): domain Bacteria; phylum Bacteroidota; class Bacteroidia; order Bacteroidales; family Bacteroidaceae; genus Colenecus. The sequence continues at coordinate 175,947 of JAZRDQ010000008.1, read as the reverse complement.
ACACAGTTTGTCGTCCTGGGTGAATTTCATGTGTTCACCTGTAAGATAACCGTTGTTTGCAATATTGTAGTGAGTCAGCATCACACCTTTTGGAAAACCGGTAGTGCCCGATGTATATTGCATATTAACCACATCGTGACAATTCACTGAATTACGCAGTTTTATAAATTCGTCCTCTTCGGTATTTTCGCCCAGCAACAGTATTTCTGCAGTATTGTACATTCCGCGATACTTCTCCTGGCCTATATAGACAACATTCTTCAGATTAGGGAAGTTTTTACTCTCCAGATGTCCACGCTGGCACTCTCTGAGTTCAGGGAGCATCTTGTATGTCATGTCAACATAGTTACTCTCCCAGGTACCGTCAGTCAGGCAGAGAGTATGCATATCTGAATCCTTTACCAGGAACTCCAGCTCATTCTGCTTGTAGTTTGTATTTACAGTAATACACACTGCGCCTATCTTTGCACATGCATACAGGAATGTCAGCCAGTCCGGCACATTCTGAGCCCACAGGCCTACGTGAGTGCCCTTAGTTACGCCAATTGCTATCAAGCCTTTGGCCATATCATCCACACGCTGATTGAATTCCTTCCAGGTAAAGCGCAAATCTCTGTCTGAATAGACAATATACTCTTTATCAGGAGTATGCTCTGCCCAATATTCCAGATAATCGCCTAATGTTTTTTCTGACAACTGTATCATAACTCAGCTTATTAGAATGGAGCATATACTACTGCCAAAATTTTAGCAGCCTCATTTCCATAACCGTGAACGTGATGCTTTACTATTGAATCATAATAGATACTATCGCCCTTTTCCAGTATATAGGACTGTTTTCCATAATTGATTTCAACCTTACCTTCAAGAACATAGATAAACTCTTCACCTTCGTGTGAAGACATTGAATAGTTTTGTTCGCTGTTAGGCAGTATATCTATTACAAAAGGTTCTATATGGCGATTCTCCTTACCTTCTGAAAGAGAACGATAAATCATGCTTTCGTTACCTGCAGAACTGTGATTGGTAAAACGCACACTCTCTTTAGCATCTTCATGTCTGCTTACAACAGCACCCATTCCTTGTGAATCGTCTAAGAAAGTACCCAATCTGACGCCTAAAACTCTGGCAATTTTAATAAGGGGAGCCAAACCCGGTAATAGGTTATCCTCTTCAATTGCCTGAATTTGCTCAATTGGAAGTTGTGAACGTTCTGCCAAAACCTCCATTTCCATCATTTTGGATTCTCTTAATGAACGGATCTTGCCGCCTACAGAAATTTTCTTTGTCATTTTGATACTATTTTTCAGTATTATTCTACCACTTTAATATTAGTGGGCGCAAAAATAGAAAAAATATAGCTCAAAAAAGCATTGTAGAATACTTTATGTTACATTTTTACAATTCTTAAAATAAATAAGGTGTAGTTACTCCTTTTTTTGGATTATTTTTCATACATTTGTATGTTAAATTACAGGGATTTCCCTAGAGTCAAAAACAATTGAAAATTAAGATACAACAATGAGTGACGAACCACTAAAAAACGGTAATTATTCTGCCGAAAACATCCAAGTTCTGGAAGGATTAGAGGCTGTACGCAAACGTCCAGCCATGTACATTGGCGACATAAGCGAAAAAGGCTTACATCACTTGGTTTACGAAGTTGTAGATAACTCTATAGACGAATCTATGGCAGGATATTGTACCAGAATTGACGTTACAATAAACGAGGACGGCTCAATCTCAGTACAGGACAATGGACGCGGCATCCCGGTAGATATGCACCCAAAAGAACATCGTTCTGCGCTTGAAGTTGTTATGACCGTACTACACGCCGGTGGTAAGTTCGACAAAGGTTCATATAAAGTATCAGGTGGTCTTCACGGTGTAGGTGTATCTTGCGTAAATGCTCTCTCCACAAAGATGGTAACAGAGGTTTTCCGCGATGGCAAGATTCATCGCCAGGAGTACTCCTGCGGCAAACCTATGACAGAAGTAGAAGTGGTTGGCACAGCAGATATCACAGGTACAAAACAGACATTCTGGCCTGATGGCTCTATTTTTACAACTACCGAATACAAATATGATATTCTGGCAACCAGACTACACGAACTGGCATTCCTTAATGCAGGATTGACGATATCACTTACTGACCTGCGCAGAATTGACGAAGACGGCAATCCACAACAGGAAGTATTCTATTCTGAAGATGGTCTGAAAGAGTTCGTATGCTACATAGACGAAAACAGAACACGTCTTATAAGCGACCCTATCTATCTGAATACAGAAAAGCAGAACGTTCCTATTGAAGTGGCAATTATCTACAATGTAGGCTTCAAAGAGAACATCCGTTCATTTGTAAACAACATCAACACAATAGAAGGTGGTACCCACCTGGCCGGTTTCAGAACTGCCCTGACACGTACACTCAAAAAGTATGCCGATGACAACAAGTTCCTTGAAAAGGCTAAAGTTGAGATTGAGAGCGAAGACTTCCGCGAGGGTCTTACCGCTGTAATTTCAGTAAAGGTATCTGAACCTCAGTTTGAAGGACAGACCAAAACCAAACTGGGTAACAGTGAAGTTGCAGGTGCTGTACAACAGGCTGTTGGTGAGGCACTGACCAACTATTTGGAAGAGCACCCAAAAGACGCCAAGATGATTATCGAAAAGGTAATTTTGGCAGCTCAGGCACGCGTTGCAGCTCGCAAAGCAAGAGAGAGCGTACAGCGCAAAAGCCCACTGAGTGGCAGCGGCCTACCTGGAAAACTTGCCGACTGTTCAGAAAAAGACCCAGCTCTATGTGAGCTATTCATTGTGGAGGGTGATTCTGCGGGAGGTAGCGCAAAACAGGGACGCGACCGTCATACACAGGCTATCCTGCCTATCCGCGGTAAGATATTCAACGTAGAACGTACAATGTGGCACAAAGCATTCGACCACGAAGAGGTAAACAACATCATACAGGCATTAGGTGTACGTTTTGGCCTGTATCCGGAAGATTCAAAGAAGGCAAATTATGATAAACTGCGTTACTACAAAGTTATCATTATGACCGACGCCGATGTCGATGGTTCACATATCGACACCCTTATTATGACACTATTCTTCCGTTATATGCCTGAATTGATTGAGAACGGACATCTGTACATTGCTACTCCACCGCTCTATCTTTGCACAAAGGGTAAAGTCAAAGAGTACTGCTATGACGATGTGCAGCGCCAGCGCTTTATAGATCAGTACGGTGGCGGCATAGAGCAGAACATCACCACACAACGATACAAAGGTCTTGGTGAGATGAATCCTGAACATCTGTGGGAAACCACAATGAACCCTGAAAACAGATTGTTGAAACAGGTTCAGATAAGAGATGCTGCAGAAGCAGACCACATATTCTCAATGCTGATGGGCGAAGATGTAAGCACACGCCGCGAATTCATTGAAAAGAATGCTACATACGCAAATATTGACGCATAACTAAACAAATATATTTAACAGAGTCGTTTAACAGGAAGGCTACCGATGTAAATCTGGTAGCCTTCTTTTTTACGACAACCCAAAACACGGACAAGAGCCTACAAATACAAGTAAAGGACCGGAGTAAAACTCCAGTCCTGCAGATTATCCATCACTCTAAACAGAGTAGAAATTTCTTATTAAGCCAATTTAGCGATGTAAGCGCAAAGCTTTGACTTGATATTAGCTGCCTTATTCTTGTGAATAAGCTTTGTCTTAGCCATCTTATCAAGCATCTTCTGTACTTTTGGATATGCTACAGTTGCCTCTTCCTTATTGGTCATAGCGCGAAGCTGACGAACTGCATTACGCATTGTCTTTGCATAATAACGATTGTGAAGTCTTCTCTTCTCGCTCTTTCTTATTGCCTTTAAGGCTGATTTGTGATTTGCCATTATAAATCTTCTTTTTCTTATTTAACTTGTAGCGCGTAGGGGAGTCGAACCCCTCTTGCAAGAATGAAAATCTTGAGTACTAACCGATATACGAACGCGCCATCCTCAAATGCTGATTTCTCAGCTATTGCCGTTAAGCGGATGCAAAAGTAGTGACATTTTTTTTATCAGCAAACTTTTTCACAAGTTTTTTTTCATATCTTCGCTTAACAATTAAAAAAAAGTCAAAAATGTGGCAAAAAGAGGTCGGAATCCTGTTAAGTGTAACCAAACACAATGATAAAACCAGCATTGTTAACATATTTTCTCGTGAGCAAGGCTACACCTCCTTTATATACTATTTGGCAAGGAACAGCAAAGGAGCTGCAAAAAATGCCCTGTTACAGCCACTAACAAGAGTTGAATACGAATCTAAAGGGGCCAGACAGGGAAGTAACATACAACACCTTTCCCAAATAAGAAACAGGGCACCTTTTAAAACAATACCATTTGATCCTGTCAAGAGAACTATCGCCATGTATCTTTCAGAGTTCCTCACTTACGCTTTAAAGAACGAAGAGATGAATATGCCACTATTCAACACCATAGACCACTATACTGAGTGGCTGGATTCTGCAGAAAATTATTCAAACTTTCATCTTTTACTAATGATAGAGGTTGGAAAGCACCTGGGAATAATGCCTGACAGTAGTCTGTATAAAAGCGGTTACTTTCTGGACATGAAAGAGGGAGAATATGTAGAAAGAGAGCCGGGACACACAGATTTCATAAACCAGCAGCTCTCCTATAAACTGGCATTACTATCGGCTACCCATCTGAACACAATGCAAAACACGCCCCTGACTCATCAGGAACGTGTTATATTGTTACGTATGCTCAATAATTTTTATCGCATACATATTCCTCTGTTTCCAGTACTTAAATCAATAGATATTCTGGAGGAGATATTCAGATAAATCCATCAACGTCTGCAGGCTCTGATTTGCTGCAAACCATTTGTATCTCTCTGATATGTAGGTATAGAACTTATCATATCCAGAAGCTCATCGTTATCAAGATCATCATCTTTAAGTTCAAACCAGCATATATCCCTGCCATAGATGGCATCAATTACATCGTTTTCAGGATTCTCTTCCAGGAATGGTATATTCTCCATACCAAAGCCTGTTGCCAGAACTGTAATCTTTACCTCATCAGTTAATTCTGGATCTACAGCAAGTCCCCAGATAAGCTCTATTTCATTACCATTTTCAAATCTGTCCATAAATTCATGAACTTCACTCATCTCTTCAAAGATAAGGGGGTTGCTTTCGCTTTGGTAGATATTGAACAGAATCTTCTTGGAATTGTATATATCATTATTGTAAAGTAAAGGTGAATTCAGAGCCTCTTCCAATGCCTGATTAACACGATTGGCACCACTTGCTTTACCTGTACTCATAATTGCCACACCACCATTTTTCAATATCTTGCTCACATCATGGAAGTCAAGATTTATAATACCTCGAACAGTAATCAGTTCAGCAATACTCTTAGTAGCAATGGTCAGAGTTTCATCCACCTTCTTAAATCCTTCGGCTACACTCTTTTGCGGATACATCTCTAAAAGTTTCTCATTGCTGATTACCAATAGAGCGTCCACATGTTCTGCCATATTTTTAACACCGCGTAATGCCTGTTTTATTTTGGGGCGCTGCTCAAATTTGAACGGGATGGTAACAATACCTACAGTCAGCATTCCTGCCTCTTTTGCATACTTTGCAACTACCGGTGCAGCACCAGTTCCGGTTCCGCCACCCATACCTGCTGTAATAAAGACCATCTTGGTTCCATCATGAAATTGAGCTATTATATCGCTTTCACTCTCCTCGGCTGCCTGTTTAGCTATAGCCGGATCATTGCCGGCTCCCAGACCGTGAGTCACAGTCTTACCAAGTTGAATCTTTACCGGTATTTCCGACTTATTCAATGCCTGATGGTCTGTATTAGCCAAAACAAAACCCACGTCCTGTATTCCCTGACGATACATATTTTCTACAGCATTGCTACCGCCACCACCTACACCTATTACCTTAATTATGCTATTTATAGAAGTAGGAAAACCAAAATCCAGCACCTCCCTCTCTTCAAAATTCTTAATTACATCGTTCATAATGCAGCCAGTTATTTGTTTGTATCATCATTTTCTTGAACATTATCAGTATTTTGATCTTCATCAAAGAAGTTCTCTGTCTTGTCTGCCAGTTTTTCTACAAGATTTCTTGCAGAAGAAAACAGTCCTTTAAAATAGCCTGATTTTTTACTCTCTCTGACTGGTTCTTCACCCGTTTCAGTAACCTTAGCCTCGTTTTGCTTCTGAATCTGCTCCGCAACCTTTTTTGCTGCTTCAATTCTATCACGCTCTTCCTGTGCACTCTGACCATCTTCTGTAAACAGGGATTGTTGCTGCAGATTACCCTCTTCTGTCGGAGAAAGGTGATCTATTTCATCAAAAATAATCTTAGTACAGCAATTTTCACGTTCCAGATTCAGTATAGAGAGCAGAGACAACTGTGTTCCATCATTTTTCATCCACTTTGACTCTACCCAATCTACACTATTGGCTGGTTCTTTTATAAAATGGACATTTCCTATATTGTCAACACTCTTTTGGATAGCTTTTGACAACTGACGCAAATTGGAACCGCCTCCTATTACATACATTCCGGCATACAGCAGATCTCCCAAACCGGAATTTTTAATCTGCGCATCAAGATTTCTCAATATCTCCTCATTACGTGCCTCAATAATTGCAGCAATCTCCTTTACTGTTATTTTTCTGGAGTTTATAAAGATTGTCTCATTAAGGTCCTGAGATGAATTTAATGATGCCAGTCCATAGGTTCTTTTAAGATTTTCTGCCTCTGAATATGTAATTCTGAGCATTGTTGCCAGATCGGATGTAATAAGCGAACTACCTATAGGCAATACTCTCAGATATTTTAAAATACCATTCTTGTATATAGCCAAAGTGGTTGTATCAGCTCCAAAGTCCACCAATGCACAACCCTGCTGTCTGTCTGTTTCGTCAAGCAGATAATCTGCAACACCAACAATTGACAGGAAACAGTCTTCTACAGGAGTTGAAGCTCTGTCAAAAGTTCTTTGTACATCCTCAATTACCTTTGAGTTCACCACAACACTCAGATAGCGACCCTTTAGTGTTGTACATGAAACACCTACGGGATCTTTTTCCTTTGTCTGCTTGTTATCGAGTGTAAATTCCTGAGGATATATGAACAGTCTGGACTTTCCTTCAATCTGTTGCTCTTCACATTCCTGCAACATTTTATCTGTATCAATATCTTCAACTACCTTAATAGCATCAAAAACCGTTTCCACTTCAGATACTGACGATCTGAGTGACTTACCATTGTGAGTCACATAGACCATGTTTATCTCGCAGCCTGACAGTGATTTCAATTTTTCAATCAGTTCAACTATAATAGAGGCTGCCTTCTCTGAATTGTAAACAACTCCATGACGAATTGCCGACTCAGATGGTATAGAGGCATAAGCCAACACCTTCATTTCTCCATTGGTAAACTTCTGTCCTACTATTCCGGATATCGCAGACGATCCCAACTCTATGGCTGCTATCAAATTCTCTTCCATATATCTTTATTTTTTCTTACACACAACTTGATTATTGAATGCCACACTGATTGAACTATACTTATTCCAACCAATAATGCCTAATCCATCTTCGTAGAACTTAGCCAATCTAGTCAACTTCTGTTCATAATCTGATGGTTCCCCTAAAATAAGAAGATGATTTCCAACTCTTGGCACCAGTTCCACCTGACCATCTTCCGTAACATTAATCTGAGCAATCTGAGCTCTCCAGAAATCTGACGTTTGCAAAAACAAAGCCAGTTCATATAACTTTTCAGATGCGAATTCGTCATTTACAAAGCCGGTAACCAGAGGGATATCCATAGGATGAAGTTTAGCATGAATCAATTCCCCTCTGTTATCAACATAGAAATCCGCTCCAGTATTATTCTTAACCCTCAATATTGGTATTTTTGTTACCAGATTTACGCAGACCGTGTTTGCTGTAGTCTTGTAACAATCCACATGCGATATCAACGGATTTGTCTTCAGAAATTCCTCCATTGATTCAGTATCAATTTCGCCCATCAGCATCCCTTCAGGATTCATTGCATTTGAATTAAGCAAATCCAATACAGAAGCTTTATTCATCAAATCGTATCCAGATTTATTGCGCACTTCCACCACTACGCCCTTACACTCTTCTGCTTCTGTTTTTTCTGATGCAGAACGCGACAGAAAAACAGAAAAGATAAGATAAGCAGCAAACAGCACAGCAGCTACTATGGACAAAACCTTCTTCATCACTACTTTGTTTTTAGTATATCAACTATTTTGGGAACATAATTCTCCAGATCACCAGCTCCAACCGTAACCAGAACATCTGTATCCGCCTTAATACGCTCCACTACTTCAGGTACCTGATCCAGAGATATAACAGCCTTACATATACCGTTCTTCATATTATCGGCTATCAACTGGCTGGTTACGCCCTCTATAGGCAATTCCCTTGCAGGATATATATTCACCAGATAGACTTCATCAAACAACGACAGACTATCAGCAAACTCTTTGTAGAAATCGCGTGTACGGGTATATAAATGAGGCTGGAATATTGCAGTAACCTTACTTCCTGCATATAGTTCCTTCATTGATATGGCACACTGGCGAAGTTCTTCCGGATGATGAGCATAATCACTCACATAAACAACATTATCCTCTTTCAGATGAAAATCGAAACGTCTGTCACAACCACGGAATGTAGCCATTCCCTTAAGAATAGCCTCATCTGTTGCTCCACTCAGCATTGCCATCGCTATTGCTGCAATGCCATTTTCGATATTCACCCTTACAGGAACGCCCAGTTCTATATCTGCAATTCTTCTGTCAGGTCCCACAAAATCGAATACAATTGTACCACGTCCTATTCTTATATTTTCCGCATGGAAATCGCCGTTATCTATAGAATAGGTATATAGTGAAACATTTTCAGCCAATCTGGGTTTCAACAGTTCTGCAACTGCAGTATTAACTATAAGCGCTCCACCACTCTTTATTAAAGAGGAATAGTGACGAAAACTCTCTATATAGTTTTCATACGTTCCATATATATCCAGATGATCGGCATCCATTGCAGTAATTACAGAACGCAACGGAGTAAGATGGTGGAACGAACGATCAAACTCATCGGCCTCAATTACAACATAGTTACTCTTTTCACTCTGCAACAGATTACTGCCATAATTCTTTGATATACCGCCCAGGAAGGCATTACATCCTTCCGGCATCATATTCATAATATGAGCAACCATTGTAGATGTTGTAGTTTTGCCATGTGTACCGGCAACACACAGACCATCCAAAGTTCGGGTTAAAGTACCTAAAACCTGAGCACGTTTCTGTATTTCAAAACCATTTTCTCTGAACCAGACAAGTTCTTTATGTTCAGCAGGAACTGCAGGTGTATATACTACTAGCGTTTTACTCCTCTCCTTACAATATTCAGGTATTAGTTCTACCCCTTCATCATAATGAATATCAGCACCTTCGCTTATAAGTTGATCAGTAAGATCGCTTGCTGTCTTGTCATATCCTGCTACTCTCTTCCCACTTCTTAAGAAATAGCGTATAAGGGCGCTCATTCCTATACCACCAGCACCAATAAAATAGACAGAATCCATATTGTCTATAGAAAAATCAGTAGCAAACTTTGTCAGTTTTATTACTTCATTGGCTATTATCTGCGCTGAATCCTTCAATGCCATTCTAAATATATTAGCACTTAGATTTGCCAGTCTTTCCTTATCTTTAACTACATCGAGCGCAATTGGCATGAGTTCCTTCTTTGCTGATATATCTGCAATATGAATAGCTGCATCCTTGTTGGCCAGAGCCATTGCATTCTTTGTCTGATGATCTTCTGCCACATTTGGTGATGGAACAAGTATTACAGGTTTTTTAAGCAGGCACAATTCTGAAATTGTGCCGGCTCCTGCCCGGGAAACAACCAGATCGGCTGCACCATAAGCTGCATCCATATCTGAAATAAAATCCATTGGAAAGAGATTTTTCACAGGGGCCTCTGCAGCCAGTCTCTGTTTCATCTCCTCAAAGTAGTATTTTCCTGTCTGCCATATTATCTGAACATCATCACTTATCCTTATAAGATCCAGGTTTGCCATAACACTTTCATTTAAAGTTCTGGCGCCAAGACTACCACCTACAATAAGAAGTACTCTCTTTGATGGATCCAGATTCATCAACTTTGCAGCCTCCGAACGCTTCATCCTGTTTTCAACCAGATTCTTGCGAACAGGATTACCGGTAACCATTATCTTCTCCTCTGGGAAGAAACGCTCCATACCTTCATACGCAACACATATCTTGGCAGCATCTTTTGCCAGCAGTTTATTGGCTACACCTGCATAAGAATTCTGTTCCTGTATAAGTGTAGGTATTCCTAACTTTCCGGCCATTCGAAGTGTAGGTCCACTGGCATAACCACCTACTCCAACCACCACATCAGGACAGAAATCTTTCAATAATTTTCTGGCCATTATCTGGCTTCGCACTAGTTTAAACAGGACTGCTATATTCTTGAAAGGGTTCTTTCTGTCAAAACCACATATAGGCAAGCCTACAATATTGTAGCCTGCAGCAGGTACGCGAGTCATCTCCATACGTCCTTTGGCGCCAACAAACAGAATCTCAGCATCCGGACGAACAGTCTTTATTGCATCAGCTATGGAGATTGCAGGGAATATATGTCCACCTGTTCCGCCACCACTTACTATAACCTTCAATTTTTTATTCATATTCTTTTATATCTTGTACAGTTCCTGATTCCTGTTTTTGTCTCTTTTCTCTCTGCTCTACATCGTAACTTATACCCAGCAGAAAACCAAAATATATACTACTGAAAAGCATAGATGTTCCACCCTTGCTAATCAATGGCAATGGTTGTCCTGTTACCGGCATAGCTCCTACTGCAACCATCATATTCATCATGGCCTGCATTCCTATCAGCAATGAGATTCCCACTACCAGATACCTTGCAAAAGGAGTTATATTCTTGGATACAAGCGTTCCGCATATATACATCAACCACACATAGAGTCCCAGAACAATTATTGCAATAACCATTCCACACTCTTCTATTATTATTGCATATATAAAATCGCAGGTAGCCTCCTGAATAAAATCACGCTCCTCCGAATTACCAATTCCTTTTCCCCAAAGAAAATCACTGGTAGCTATTGCAATCTTTGCGTGTGTCTCCTGTGGCTTATCTTTTGCCGTTTCCTCTGCATACTCTTTTGCTGTCTGTTTCTCATCGACAAAATCCAGCATTCGTGCCTGCCATGTCAGCGCTCTTTCCGGAATCAGATTCATATCTGCCATCTTATTCATAGTTCCCTTGGGAACCAGCAGGAAGAAGGCGAAAAATATCGCGACAGAGAGCAATCCTATACAAATTAGTTTAAATGTTCTTATATAACTGACTCCGCTTATAAACATTGTAAGCACTACTGCAGCACATAAAAGAACTGTAGTAGAGAGATTCTCGCCTATTATCAGAACAGAAAAAATAGCCAGACATATCAGAATTTTCCAGAATGACTCTTTCCTGTTGTTTTCATCGTTTTTGTTTGTCTGCGATGCTATTGACGCAGTATAAAGTAATACTGCCATTTTAGCCAATTCGGAGGGCTGAAACTGAATACCAAATATATTCAACCATCTCTGGGCATTACTGTTTCCAAAACCCTTCACAAAGAGAATTAAAAGAAGAACAGCCGATAAAATCAGCAATGGGTATGTAAAGGTCTTGTAATACCTGCAAGGAATATGAGGTACTATAACCATAGCAGCAAATCCCAAAACCATAAATACCAGATGTGGCAGAACAGGCGACAGATAATTGGTATTATCAAAAGAGAAGCGACTGCTTGCACTGAATACCTCCAACAGAGAGATAATCATCAGAGCCATTACAATAATCCAGATGCGCTTATCTCCAACCAGAAGTTTAAAGCGTTTGCCTTCCGGTTGTCCCAATAAAACGTTCTCAGATTGCTGAACCTGATCTGTCCCTTCATTAATATTTTTCTCTTCAGATATCATAATGCTCTAACACACTTCTTAAACTGATCTCCTCTGTCTTCGTAGCTGTTAAACAGGTCAAAGCTGGCGCAACATGGGCTTAACAGGACTATTTCGCCCGGCTTTGCCATCTTATAAGCTGCCTGCACTGCATCCTGCATAGACTGGACATCGGCAACCGGCAAACCAAAGCTGTCAAAGAATCCGTGCAGCTTTTCGTTATGCAATCCTAAATATACCAGACCGGAACACTTTTCGCGTACCAGGTCGGCTATCTCGGTGTAATCGTTACCTTTATCCTTTCCGCCTATAATCAATATGGTCTTTACCGGCATACTCTGCAGAGCATACCAGCAGCTATTCACATTTGTAGCTTTTGAATCGTTTATATAATCCACTCCATTCACTCTGGCCACACGTTCCAGACGGTGTTCCACGCCTTTGAATGTCTGAAGTGCCTGTCTGATAGTTTCGTTTTTGATACCGGCAATATTTGCAGAGATACCGGCTGCCATTGAATTATACAGATTATGTTTACCTGTCAGTGCCAGCGATTCCTGCTCCATATTGAATGCGTATGGTTTGTCAAAATAGAGAGTTCCCTCTTCTGTATATGCTGCCAGTTCTGCTGCCTTATCTTCTGCGAATGGATACAGAGTAGCCTTCAGACCATATTTCTTCAGCTCTGCCTGAATAATAGGATCGTCATTCCAGAACACAAATGCATCGTCAGCAGTCTGATTCTGAACTACACGCATCTTGGCATCAACATAGTTCTGCATGCAGTGATCATATCTGTCCAGATGGTCAGGAGTAATGTTCATCAGAACGGCAATGTCTGCTTTGAATTCATACATATTGTCCAGCTGGAAACTGCTTAACTCTATCACATAATAGTCAAAATCCTTTTCAGCTACCTGCCATGCCAGACTGCTTCCAATATTTCCGGCCAGTCCAACATTCATTCCCGCCATCTTAAAGATATGGTATATAAGCGATGTAGTGGTAGTTTTACCATTACTACCGGTAATGCAGATCATCTTTGCATTTGTATATCTGCCTGCAAACTCAATTTCAGAAATTACCGGGATATTTTTCTCCTTAACCTTCAGAATTATAGGTGCATCACAGGGAATACCGGGGCTTTTTATCACTTCATCGGCAGAGAGTATAATATCTTCATTATGGTTACACTCCTCCCATGATATATTGCGTTTTTCCAGTTCCTCCTTATAAAAATCCTTAATCCTGGAGAAATCTGATACAAAAACATCAAATCCCTTCTTCTGAGCCAGAATAGCTGCACCTACACCACTTTCCGCTGCACCTAACACTACTATCTTTTTTGCCATTATCATCGTATCTTTAATGTCAGTAATGTGAATATTGCCAGACCTATGCTGATAATCCACGTTCTTAAAGTAATCTTTGTTTCAAACTGCAACTTTTTATCGTTACCCTTAAATATAACCGTACTTATAGGATCGGCTCTGTGAACCTGGTCCATGCTTGTTCTGAAATGGTCATGAATAGGAGTACGTTTCCATATTCTGCGATGCAATCCTCTCTTTTTACCACTCTTGTAGTAGAATTTCTGAAGTATTACAGAGAGACTTTCCAGCAGGAATACTCCGCAAAGTATAGGCAACAGCAGCTCCTTATGAATACAGATAGCTGAAACCGCTATTATTCCACCAATTGTAAGACTTCCTGTATCGCCCATAAAAATCTGAGCCGGATATGAATTGTACCACAAGAAACCGACCAGTGCCCCTACAAATGCACACAGAAAGACAACCACCTCCTGACTGCCGGGAATATACATCAGATCTAGGTATTCTGCCATCACAACATTACTAGACACATAAGCTAGCACGCCCAACGCCACACCTATTATAGCCGAATTTCCTGCAGCCATGCCATCCATGCCATCATTCAGATTTGATCCGTTCGATACGGCCGTTACTACAAAGACTGTAAGGAATACAAAGAATATCCAGCCTGCCTTATATTTAAGTGGCTCTCCCAACCAGCCAAACAGATCTGAATAATTCAGGTTATGATCTTTCAGGAATGGAATTGTTGTACGGGTAGATTTCACATCAGGAGTCTTTACTACAACCTCTACATTATTTTCAATTTTCGTTTCTACCTTCTCGTTTATCACAACAGTCGGAGCATACCTTAATGTCAAACCTACTATAAGTCCCAACAGCACCTGTCCGGCCACTTTCACCCAGCCATTCAGACCATCTTTCTTCTTTTTGAATGTCTTGATATAGTCATCTGCAAAACCTATTGCACCCAATAGCAGTGTCGTAATAATCATTAGAATCAGATACGGATTGAGCAGATTACCAACCAGCAGGCATGGAACTAAAATTGCAATAATTATTATCACTCCACCCATTGTAGGTACACCCACCTTTGCCACATTGAAAGGGTCGGTCTTCTCATCGCGCTGTGTTTCTGTAATACTATGGCGTTTCAGAAAATCTATAAACTTGCTGCCAAACCAGGCTGATATCACAATAGAAGCGACCAAAGCAAACATACTGCGAAATGTTACGTATGTAAACATTCCTGCGCCAGGAATATCAACCTTACCTTGCAAATATTGAAACAGACTATACAACATACTACTATCAATTATTTGAATCAAAAACCTCTCTTATTATCTCCTTGTCGTCAAAATGATGTTTAACACCCTTTATCTCCTGATAGTCTTCGTGCCCCTTGCCGGCTACCAGCACAACATCATTACCTGAAGCCATCATGCATGCTGTACGTATAGCTTCTCTTCTATCCACTATAACAAGAACTTTTTTTCTATCCTGAGCTGTCAATCCTTCAAGCATATCGTTAATTATATCCTGCGGCTCTTCAAAGCGCGGATTATCTGAAGTAAGAATAACCTTATCGCTATATTTAACACTCTCCTGAGCCATCAGAGGACGCTTTCCCTTATCTCTATTACCACCTGCTCCTACCACAGTAATAATATTGCCTGTACCTGCAAGCACATCGACAATAGTAGTCAGTACATTTGCCAGAGCATCAGGAGTATGGGCATAATCTACTATTGCTGTGTATCCTTCTGGTGAACGTAAGGCATCAAAACGGCCATTTACAGGGATCAGGGTACTCATAACAGTTAGCACATCTACCGGAGCTTTTCCCAACATACAGGCAGTTCCATAAACCGCAAGAAGATTGCTGGCGTTGAATTTTCCTATAAAGCGCAGGAATACCTCCTGACCATTTATATCCATCAACATTCCGTCAAAACCAGATTCCAGCAACTTGCCCTTAAAGTCGGACATACTGCGCAATGAGTAGGTTTTTACCTTTGCCTTTGTATTCTGTGCCATAACAAGTCCATGCTTATCATCCAGATTGGTTACCATAAAGGCATCTTTGCCCAATAAATCAAAGAACATTTTCTTTGCCTTAATGTAATTGTCAACTGTTTTATGATAATCCAAATGATCGCGTGTAAGATTGGTAAATATTCCTCCTGCATATTTCAGGCCACCTATTCTTTTCTGGGCTATAGCATGAGAGCTACACTCCATAAATACATACTTACAACCTTCGTCTGCCATTCTTCCCAAAAGAGCATTCAGCGTAATGGCATCAGGAGTTGTATGGCTGGCAGGTATTGGTTCGCCATCTATATAGTTACATACGGTAGATAATAGACCGCACTTATAACCCATTTTACGGAACATCTCATAAAGAAGAGTTGCTATGGTAGTTTTACCGTTTGTACCTGTTACGCCAACCAGTTTTACCTTTTCTGAAGGATTACCATAAAAACGTGTAGCTACCAAACCTACACAGTTTTCACAATTTTCCACCTTTATATATGTAACTCCGCTTTGAATATTTTGAGGCATCTCTTCACATAGTATTACCTTTGCACCCAGTTCAACAGCCTTATCTATAAAAGCATGACCATCTGCTGTGGTTCCACGCATAGCTACAAACATAGATCCTTCAACCACTTTCCTGGAATCTATCTGAACATTGGCAATTTCTGTCTCCAGACTGCCCTCCACTGCCACTACAGGCAGACCTTTAATCAATTCATCTAATTTCATAGCCACATATTATTCAAATACTACATTCTTAATGTCAGTTCAATTACTGATCCTCTGTTAAATTTGGTTCCTGCCCTCAGGCTTTGCTGTCTGACACGTCCCACGCCATTAATTCTAACTTTTAAGCCAACACTCTCTAATAGATAGAGAGCATCCTGTGCACCCATTCCTACCACATTGGGCACCAGACCTTCCGTAATATAATCTCTAGCCTTTAATGTTACAGATAATGAATCACTGGTTGCACTGCCCCATATACTATCTCTCTTACTGAACTTAGTACCATCCCATTTTGGATCCATACCTAGTTCATCAAACACTATCTGAACTTTCTGCAGATTACCACTAAGTACTCTGGGTGCTACATTCAAAGAGGAGTCTATAGCCATTTCCACTTCTCTGTAAACTTTGGTCGCCATAACCTTTTCTGAAATCTCCCTGAAGACCGGACCGGCCATACCACCGCCGGATGCATCGCCGTGCATTTCAGGCGAAGTCCTTATAGAGACTATACATGAATACTGTGGATTGTCTGCCGGGAAATAGCCACAGAACGAAACCATGTGGGTAGTTCTGCCATTTCCTCCGTAGCCAACCTGTGCAGTACCGGTTTTACCTGCCGATTTAAAGTATTTTGAACCAGCCTGTTTTGCCAAACCCTCTGATACCACCTTTTCCAGCATATACTGAACATCCTTCAGAGTGCTCTCCTTACATATCTTGTCATTAACTACTCGTACAGGAATCTCTTCCACAACCTCATCACCACGACGCACCTCTCTGATAAGACGAGGTTCCACCATTTTACCATCATTGGCTATTGCATTATAGAAAGCCAAAGTATTGATTACCGGTAACTGCAGGTTATATCCTGTTGACATCCATGGCAGTCTGGTAGCATCCCAGTAACCATCCCTGTTTATAACCGGAGCTGCAGTTCCTATAAGCTGCATTGTAAAGTGGCTGTCAATACCTGTACGCTTAACTGCATCCACAAAAGCCTGTGGGTTATCCTTATAACCTCTGTGAATCAGTTTTGCAATACCTATATTCGATGAATACATCAATATTTCTGTTGTAGTCAGAGTATCATAACCGCCTCTGCGATAGTTATGATCGTACATAACCTGACGTGCCGAGAAACCATTATAGGCTCCTTTGTGACAATAGACCGGTTCATCCATTACTATTTTACCTTCGTCCATTCCCACCATCATCGACATCGTTTTAAAGGTAGAGCCAGGTTCAAACAGTTCCTTTACTGCATTGTTCTGTATCTCCATAAATGAACCGTCATTCAGTCTGGTAAGGCTGGCAATAGCCTTGATATCGCCTGTCTTCACCTCCATTACCATGGCTACACCCGATGCTGCATTCAAATTAGTCAGTTCCTTGTGCAATGCCCTTTCTACAATATCCTGCATCTCCACATTCAGCGTAGTAACCACATCGCAACCATCCACCTGCGGCACATCTGTAATAATCCTGGTCACGCCCTTTATCTTCTCCTGATGACCTATACCAGGTTTTCCTCTAAGCAGAGAATCGTAAGAGAGTTCTATTCCATTTTTGGCAGAATCCAGTACTCCGTACAAATCTCCAATTGTACGCGATGCCAGTTTTCCGTATGGTTTCTGTCTGCTTACCCTCTCTTCACAAGAATAGAACCAGTTGTTATAACTCCTTTTAAGCCACTCATTATCCTTCAAATCGTTGTATTGATTGTAAGATATAGGACGTCCGCTTGGAAGTAACGGACAATAACTTGACCTGGCCTCAAACTTTTCCCTGTAGTAAGAGAGCAGTTGCTGTCTGGTATATTGCGGGAACAGAGATACAACATTATCAACAAATGGATCAATATAATTTACAAACAGAGAATCCTTTTTCGCCTGATCTTTCTTTTTGTCTTCTGCCTTTCTTTCATAGCTCTTAAAGTCAAAATGGATCATATACTGTGGTATGCTACTTGAAAGCAACATACCTTCATCACTCAATATATTACCACGGCGTGCAGGAATTTTTACATCCCAATCTATAGAGTAATCGGATACCTCCTGCCAGTAAGAACGCTCCACAAACATAGTAATAGCCATATTAGCTATGATTGCACCCGAGCAAAACACAGCTATAATAAAAAACACCAGGCTATACGCCAGTTTAACTTTCTGTTCATCCGTTCTCCTTTTTGCCATACCTATTATATCTATTCAGGTAAAACAAATGGTGGCTCAGAGTTTATCTCCAGTTCCAGTTCGCCGGCATTAATAACATCTTCTATATACGAAGGTTTACTTTTTGCAGACAGATCGCTTGTAGTGTTAAGAGCCCTGTAACGTATCTGTACAAGCTCTTTTTTCAGATATTCTATCTCAATAAGATCATTCTGAGTAGAAAAGCCATAGCCTATATAAAAGAAAAAGATCAGCACCACAACTATTATAAATGCCCAGTTGTGCTCAATCCACGCTGCAATCTTTTCACCAAGATCAATGCGTTTCCAGATTTTCCTCTTTTTCTTATCCATTGTTTCAAATTTTTTCTGCAACCCTCAGCTTTGCACTTCTCGAACGCGGGTTACGGTTCTGTTCATCCATATCGGGAACAATAGGTTTTAAGACCTTTTTGAACGGCACATTTCTGTTACCGTAAAAATCGGTTTCTACATTTCCCTCCAGGTTTCCACTCTTCATAAGATTCTTTACCATTCTATCTTCTATCGAATGATAGGTAATAATTACAAGTTTTCCACCCGGTTTAAGTATTTTTAAGGTTGAAAGCAACATTTCGCGCAATGCATCAACTTCATGATTCACCTCCATACGCAGAGCCTGAAACACCTTTGCCATCTCCTTCTTTTCACGCTCTCTGCCAACGCAGGCTCTGACTATATCCACCAGCTTTCCTGTGGTATCTATATAGTCCTGATCGCGCTTCCTTATTATTGCCTGAGCCAGTTGTCTGCCATTCTTCAATTCTCCATACAGGTAGAAGATAGAGGCCAGCCTTTCTTCGTCATAACTATTAACAACTTCTGCAGCAGTTATTCCCTTGGTCTGATTCATACGCATATCAAGCGGAGCGTCGAAACGGAAAGAGAAACCGCGGCTTTCATCATCAAAATGGTGCCATGAAACTCCTAAATCGGCAAGTATTCCATCCACCTGTTCATGACCATAATAGCGCATAAAGTTGCGCATATATCTAAAGTTGCTATAGACAAAAGTAAAGCGGTCATCATCCACTATGTTATTCATAGTATCTGCATCCTGGTCAAAGCTGTACAATTCTCCATTCTTGCCAAGTCTGGATAGTATCTCCTTACTATGACCGCCACCTCCAAATGTAGCATCCACATAGACTCCATTCGGATTTGTTATCAGTTCATCTATACTTTGTGTCAGAAGAACCGGAACATGATATGTCTGAACCGTATCCACTTATTCACTCTTCATAAAGTTCATCAATTCCTTAGCAAACTCCTCTTCAGATATAAAGCCCTGAGCACTATCCGGTTCCACTGCACCGGCATCCCACAGCTCTATAACCTGCTGCATTCCTACAAAAACAACATCCTGTTTTATTCCTATCTTGTCCAGCTGCTGTCTGGAGATAAGAATACGTCCGCTGCTATCCATCTGCACCTCCTGAGCTTCTGACAACAACTGCCTGTAAACCATCTGCTGTTTAATATCGAATCTGTTTAATCGCTGGCGCACACGTTCAACTTCGGCCTTCCACTCCGAAAGCGGATATATGACCAGGCAATTTTCAAAATAATCCTTTCTGATTACCAACGACTCTTCTGCTGCCGTATTTATGATTTTACGGAAGTTGGAAGGCAGGAAAACCCTGTTTTTGGCATCTATTTTTGCCGAAAATCGTCCTATGAAATTCATTTTGTTCTATAAGCTTATATTTCGATTTCAAAGTTATGAACTTTTACCCCACTTTGCTCCACTTTACCCCACAAAATAAAAAAAAGTTATCAACAGCTTGTTAAAAACTATAACTTACTGTTGATAACTAAATTAGGACAGCATGGTTAGAGCAACCACCGTCTTATAACTCACTTATTTTCTGCTACTATCTCTTTTGCACGATCAAGAGCACCGTTTATATGCGAACAGATATTCTCTCGGCCAATTTCCTTATCGAATCCGGCATTTGACAGCACCTTCATAACATTATCGTTTACACCGGAAAGTACCACCTGAATACCCTTCTGTTTGCATGATTTACATAGATTGGAGAGATTGTGTACACCGGTTGAATCTATAAACGGAACCTTACGCATTCTGATAATACGTACCTTAGGTGTATTCTCCACATCGCGCATAACCTCTTCAAATCTGTTTGCTATACCAAAGAAATAAGGACCGTTTATTTCATATACCTCTGCACCCTGTGGTATTATCAGATGCTCGCTGTTACTCTGAACATCAGTGCCTTCGCTAGGATCTATCTCATCACTGACCATAAAGACATTTGTCGTTTCTGCCATACGGCGCATACATAACAGACAGGCAATCAGCACACCAACTTCTATAGCAATTGTCAGGTCAAAGATTACTGTCAGGAAGAATGTTACCAACAGCACTGTGATATCTGATTTCGGATTCTTCAGGATTGCCTTAAAGCTGCGCCATTCGCTCATGTTGTATGAAACCACCACCAGTACACCAGCCAGACAGGACATTGGAATATACTTTACGTATGGCATCAGGAAGAGGTAAATCAACGCCAGTACAACGGCATGTACTATACCTGCCACAGGTGTTCTGCCGCCATTGTTTATATTGGTCATTGTACGTGCTATAGCACCGGTTGCAGGAATACCACCTATCATTGGAACCACCATATTTGCAATACCCTGACCTATAAGTTCCTGATTGCTGTTGTGCTTGTCGCCAATCACACCATCTGCAACAGCAGCGGAGAGCAGTGATTCTATAGCACCAAGCATAGCTATAACCAAAGCAGGCGACGCCAGACCACGAATTGTACTCCAGCTCAATTCGGGAACTTCTGCTGTAGGAAGTGAAGCGTTAATTGTAAATCTGTCGCCAATAGTCTCTATACCTGTTATACCCAGATGTTTCAGCAACAGAGCCACCAGAGTCATCAGTATGATTGCTACCAGAGAACCCGGCATCTTCTTACTAACCTTTGGAGTAAAGATAATTATCAGAATGCTGCATACACCTATCAGCAATGACCACCAGTTTATTGTGTTGATATTCTGGAAATAAACACCCCATTTTCCTATAAAATCGGCAGGAACAGATTCTATCTGCAATCCAAGCAGATCCTTTATCTGTGTAGCAAAGATAGTGAGTGCGATACCGCTTGTAAAGCCCACTATAATAGGATAAGGTATATACTTTATTATGGTACCTAAGCGCAGAACTCCCATCAGAATAAGGAATGCACCTGCCATAAATGTTGCCACATAAAGGCCGTTCATACCATAATCCTGAATTATTCCATAGACAATCACTATGAATGCGCCCGTAGGTCCACCTATCTGGACCTTACTTCCTCCAAAGAAAGAGATTAAAAAACCTGCAACTATAGCGGTAAGGATTCCGGCCTCAGGAGTTGCTCCTGATGCTATACCAAATGCAATTGCCAATGGCAAAGCCACTATACCTACAATAATTCCCGCTAAAAGATCCTGAATAAATGCTGACTTGCTGTAACCCTTAAAACAACTGAATAACTTGGGTTCAAAACTCTGTAATTTCATAATTTTAATTTTGCGGGCGCAAAGTTACAACAACTATAGCTCAGCACAAAATATGTCTGCAAAAATTTAGATGAGTTTGTTCAGGATTGCATACATAGTAAGACCGGAGATAGATTTGATTCCGGTCTTTTTTGATATGTTTTTTCTGTGCGTAATTACGGTGTGAACTGATATGTTAAGCATGTCAGCTATCTCTTTGTTGGTGTGTCCTTTGGCAACAAGCGCAACAATGGCGTTTTCTCTTGGGCTTAGCTCTTCGCCCTCAGTGTTGTTTAGACTATTCTCCTGTTCTGTTTTTTCTTCTAACGATTCTATTAGCTCAAATATATTGGAAGCATTGTCATATAACCCTATGGTCGCATCAAAACAGTCCAGAGTCTCTTTTTCCAAATAACTATAAAGTAGGGCAATAATAGATATATTGCTATACTGTTTGCGTATATTGTTGACAATATATTGTGTTGAACTACCTGTATGAGCCGGGTTTAAAACGATTACATCAGGTTGGTAGGCTATTATGGAGTCCTGCAATTGTTCAATACTATAGACTGTTTTTATTATCTCTATGTAGTTGTTGTGTTGCGAAAAGAGTTTTTCAAACCCCATTCGAATTATCTCAGATCTTTCAAACAAAATAATCTTCTTCCTTTTCATCTTATTCTGTTTTCAATTATTCTGACAAATGGCACCAATATGGTGTTTTCTATCTTTGCATGCTTGTTTAAATCGGCAGCTACCTGTACCAAATCAAACCATACTGATATTCTTTCATCGGGAAGTATCTCTTCCGGCAGATACTTAACAATGATATTGATTAAATCGTTCAGTTTGTCCTCTATATTATCGTGCTCTTTTACATAATCGTCTATAGAGTAGCCGGAAGGCTTTTTATTCTCCAACAGTGTAGATATGTAGGGGAAAGTACACTCCTCTTCTTTCTGAAAGTGCGATGCTACTTCGTTCTTATAATCACTGAAAAAGTTTATAAGAAGCGGGCCTGAATCTCCGCATTGAGCAGCTATACGCTCAATGTGTTTGCCTATATGGTCAAGTCTCTTTTCCAAATAGTACCGGTGTGATGTCTGAAGATATTTAATAAGAGAATTACCATCTATGTCAAGTATCTGATCTATTGATGGGGTATATTCATCGAATGTGTAGATGTTGCAAATAAGTATGAACAGTGATACCGATACATTGTGCTTTTTGCAGATATCAACTACTCTCTTGTCGCCAAAACCCAACCCTATGCCGAATCTGGGCAACATCAGTATGAGTTGCGGATTGCTTATGAGCAAATCCGACAATTTCATATTTGTGGTGAATCCTGTTTCCTTCATAGCTGCAAATGTAGTGAATTATTCTTATCTTCAGCTATTACAACTGCTGCACTCCTTACTTTTAGGGCATCCACTGCATCCGCAACCGCATCCTTCGTCTTTCTTGAAAAAGATTGCTTTTACGGTTCTGTATATAGCCCAAATGCAGATTGCTGCTACCAATGCTATTTGTATAATATGGTTCATAAATTTACTGTTTTAGATGAGTAATAATCCTATATTATACACAAGGAATGATATTATCCAGGCGATGCTTGTGGTGTATATCATTGTAAATCCTGCCCAACGCCAGTTTGCCTCTTTTGCTATGGCCGATATGGCTGCAACGCAAGGGAAACATAGCAATACGAATATCATATATACGTATGCTTTGAGCGGTGTAAGGAATGGCTTTCCATCTGGGCCTAAGTGGGTTTGCAAAGCTGTAGTGAGTTTCTCTGAACTTTCATCAGCTTCGGTGTCTGCATTGTAGAGAATACCCATTGATGATACAATTATCTCTTTGGCAGCAAGTCCGGTGAGAAGGCTTACCCCCATCTGCCAGTCAAAACCCAATGGCTGTACCACAGGAGCTATGAATTTTCCTATGCGACCTATGTATGAATATTCGCTTTGGGCAGCAGCTTTGTCTATTTCAAGTTGTGCTATAATAGCCTGCTTGCTCTCTTTGTCTATACTTACAGATTGTTCGGTCTGTGCTATCTGATTGTCAATAGCTTCCATTTTGCTGTTGGTTGTGGGGAAGTAGTTGAGCAACCATATAATAATTGATGCTACCAGAATGACAGAACCCATCTTTTTTAAGTACTGAACCGATTTGTCCCACATGTGTACAAGTACATTTCTGAATGATGGCACTCTGTAAGGTGGCAGTTCCATTACAAACTGTTCCGATTCTCCCTTGAACTTGGTATTCTTAAGCAGTAATGCAGTAAGAATGGATATCAATACGCCAATAAGGTATATGGAGAGAATAATCAAACCCTGATTCTTCTGGAAGAATGCTGCTACAAAGAGCAGATATACCGGCAGGCGTGCTGAACATGATACAAATGGTATTGCCATCATGGTAGCCAGCCTGTCTTTTGGCTTTTCCAGTGTACGGGTGGCCATTACCGCAGGAACACTGCATCCGAATCCGGTAAGCATTGGGATGAACGATTTACCGTGCAGACCAATCTTGTGCATCAGTTTATCCATCATAAATGCAGCTCGTGCCATGTAACCTGTATCTTCAAAAAGCGATATAAAGAGAAATAGTATTATGATATTTGGCAAGAATACCAGAACTCCACCTACACCTGCTATAATACCATCTACTATAAGGCTGGTCAATATACCATCGCCCATCCAGGTAGCGACCTGACTGCCAAACCAGCTTACACCCGCATCAATCCAGTCTTGAGGATATGCGCCCAATGTGAATGTGGTTTGAAACATTATCCAAAGAAAAAGTATCAGAATTGGGTAGCCTAACCATTTGTGAGTTAGTACTTTGTCTATAAGATAGGCTTTTTCGTTGTCCTTTTTTACAGTTTGGGTAATCACTTTGTCTATCACACCGCGTATGAATGCAAACTTTGAATTTGTGATAACACTTGCAAAATCTTCGTTATACTCCTTCTCAATAATGGAGCGCTGCAGGTCTGCTACCTTTTTTATCTGTTCAAAGTTGTCGGTATGCGATGAGAGGTGGTTGATAGTAGCTGGTTCATTTTCCAGAAGTTTGACTGCCAGAAATCGTATAGGGTGGTTGGATATATCTTTGTAACCTTCTAACTCCTTACGAACCTGTAGTATGGCATTTTCTACCTTTTCACCGTAATTTACTCTAAGCACTGTGTGTTCTTTGCTTTTGAATGCAGCCACAATACTGTCTAAAAGTGATATTATGCCATCTCCGCTCTTTGCAACTGTTGTAGTACACTCTACGCCCAATTGTCTTTCCAGTTCAGCTACGTCAATATGTGTACCTGAACTCTGCAGTTCGTCATACATATTGAGTGCCATCACTATATGGAGTTTCATGTCCATTACCTGTGTGGTAAGGAACAGATTTCGTTCCAAATTGGTGGAATCAACAACATTTAGAACTACATCAGGGCGAACCTCTAAAAGATAGTCTCGCACATACTGCTCTTCCGGTGAATTTTCTGCTACTGAATATGTACCGGGAAGATCGACCATTTTAATTAAATATCCTTTGTGTCTGAATGTGCCGGTTTTGGCAGATACTGTAACACCACTGTAGTTGCCCACCTTCTCCTTCATGCCGGTTGCGTGGTTGAAGAGTGATGTCTTTCCACAGTTTGGATTACCTACCAATGCAACAGTTATCTCCTTTTCGTCAGGATTTCGCTCCACAGAAAGGCTGTCACTGATAGTTCCGTAGTATGGATATTTGCTGGCAAGTTTTTCCATTGCTGCCTTATCGTTAGATGCAACAACTTCTATTTTCTCAGATTCGTCTCTACGCAGAGATACGTGGCTGTTCATAACCACGTACTCAATAGGATCGCAGAGAGGCGCATTTTTTACTACTCTTACAATCTCTCCCGGAACGAATCCAAGACTCATCACCTTATTGTGAAAATCGCCCTGTCCGTTTATCTTTACTATCAGACACTCTTCGTTGTTTTTTATCTCTGAAAGTACCATATATTGTTCTTTTATAATTCAAAACCAAATCTTACCATTGCCACAAATGCATCGTCTAACTTTACTCCTGTTCCCGATGGATTAATTACATACTGGAAATCAGGCTGTACGTAGAAATTTCCATAAACGGGGAGTTTATAGGTAAGTTCTATCACTGTTTCGTGGCTGTTGACCATATCCTTTAGCAGATTGCTTGTAAAGGCCAATCCTAATGCATCCTCTCTATCATCAAAAAAGAGATGATATAGATTGATGCCGGCGTCAATCTGGCTGTATATATCATTGTCACTTTTTGGAGCCCAAGCTACCTGTCCAAACAGACCGATATTGTTCAATCGCTTTTCGCCCAACAAATATACGCCATATTTCTCTAATGCAGTGTGTAGGTAACCACCTAATTTATAAGTACCGGCATTATTGTCAAGTATCATCTCGGTAGTAGTCAAAAATCCTTCTTCAGCTGAAAGGCTCCATTTTAAATTGAATGGGTTGGATTCTGAAAAGTCATAAACCTGACCGTCAAATGCAGCAACTCGCATTGAAAAGCTCTCCGAAACATTGAAATTTATTTGTAATCCTAATGCTGATAATGGAAAAATGGGAGGAGCAACATTGCCTGCAATGACATTGTTTGTGCCGAATGTGCTGTTAATGTAAAGGCCGCTCTCTTCTCTGCTCATAAACTCTGCGTTGTAATCCTGTAAACCGAATGTAATGCTTATGTTATCTGTAATGTTCTGTTTGTACCATAATTCCTGCATGTAAAAATGATTTCCTGCCTCAATGTTATCTACAATTTGCAGGTCTCCAATAAGATTCGCAGATGGGTTACCTCCGGCTGTGAATGAAGTGTTTATGTATAGTTCACCACCGTTCCACAATTCCGCACTTTCTGTGTTAAAACTGAATCCCAATGTTCCGTAGTCCAAAACTGATACACCCTGTTTGATACCTCCCGATACATTGCCTAAAACATCGTGTGCAAGAGATGCATCTATTGTTATATTACTCTGAGCAAATGTTGTCAATGTGGTAAATATGGCCACAATCATCGTTTTTATTCTCTTCATAAATCCTCCTTTAAATTTTACGCTGCAAAGTTATGGCAGTCAAGAGGATTGATAAATAACTAAAAATAGGTATAGTTTGAACGCCTATACCTATTTGTTATTAGATAGTTATGTTTTTTTTATATGATGTTTTGTTTTTTCATCTCTTCTACTGTCAATTCCAACTCTTTGTACCAATCATCACCAAAGCGACGGATAAGCGGTTCCTTTAATGCCTTGTACAATGGAATATGTTCTCTGTGCCCTTTTGTCAGCGCACTGCTGCAAATATCCCATCGGTTATAGTTCAGGCCATAATAATCGCCCAGTTTCTTCACTCTGATAGGATACAGATGGCATGAGATAGGTTTCATAAAGCTGCATCGTCCTTCACGATACGCCTTCTCTATAGCACAGTAACAGCAGCCATCTTCGCCATAGCATGTAAATACGCAGTCCTTACCGTTAACAATCTGTGTAACAAGTTCTCCCTCAGGATCGGGGTATGCAATACCCTGCTCCTTTATGGCTTTCTGTGCAGTTTCAGACAGATCGTCCCAGATTACAGGGAGCAGTTCTTCTATTATTGCTATCTCTTCCTGGGTTACAGGAGCTCCGGCATCGCCCTCTATACAACATGCACCCTTGCACTTTTTAAGGTTACAGCAGAACTCTTTGGTTATTATATCTAACGATAATATTACGTCTTGTATTTGTAACATATTATTGTTTTTATTACACTTTTTACTAACTTCGCGACTACAAAGGTACTTTATTTTTTAAATGCAATGGAAGGATTAGTGGTTTTTGCAATAATTGCAGGTATAATTGGAATAATAGGTAGTATTGCACCGGGATTGCCGGGCCCTCCTATAAGCTGGATTGGAATCTTACTGGCATATCTGGCCAAAAATGATCCTGCCAATGAAATATCATCAACAGCACTCACAATATGGCTTATTGTAACAGTGGCGGTAACTATTCTCGATTACATTGTTCCCGCCAAGTTAACTACTATGACCGGAGGCAGCAAAACCGCAAGCAGAGGTGCTCTTGTGGGAATGTTTGCAGGAATCTTCTTTACTCCAATAGGAATGTTGTCGGGTAGTCTGTTAGGTGCTTTTCTTGCAGAACTGCTGGTAGAGAACAAACCGACTTCTGACGCCTTGAAAGCAGCTTTGGGCGCATTCTTGGGATTTCTGGTCGGTACCGGAATGAAGCTTATCTGCTCCTGCACAATGATGTATCACATCGTCATCGCCCTCTGAAAACATCACATATTGCATAAAGGTAGCACAGCGAATACATAACAAAACCCCGAAAGTTTTTTGTCTAACTTTCGGGGTTCATGTCATCAGGCCACCTCCTTTTTCCTGTTCTATAATATTATGCATCAATATATGCGAAGGTCTTTATGGTTTTACCGACGTTCAGTAGGTGGTCAGCGATACGCTCTGCATTCGATGACAATGATAGGTATTGAGCACCAACGTACGCGGTACATACACCCTCACCCAAACGCTTAATATGGTTATCTTCCATACGTTTTGTGTATTCATCAATTTTGTCTTCCACCTGATTTGCTTCTGCAAGAGCTGAAAGATTCTCATTTTCGTATGCATCCATAACCTTTATATTCAGTTCATGAATAAGCAGACGAAGCTTTTCAATCTCATCCTTTGCGTTTTCCGAGAATCCTTCCTGAGTAGATTTCAGACTTGCAGCATATTCCACAATATTTTCTGCATAGTCGCCTATACGCTCCAGATCTCGTACAGAACGATAAGTTGTTGACAGGAAGATGTGGTCCTTTTCACTTAGCTGAGGCAGATTTGACAGTTTTACCACATAATCCACTATAGCTCTGTTCAGATAGTTCAGTTCACGTTCTGCAACTCTGAACTTCTCCAGATTGGTGAAGTCCATTGAACAGATTATATCCAGTGACAGGTTAAAGTTTCTCATTGCTATATCCGCCATGTTGCAAATCTCATTCTTTGTCTGCTGAACTGCAATAGGAGGAGTCTTCAACATATTGTCATCAATAAAGTAGAGACGAGGAGCATTTGGATCAACCTCTTCTGACTTCTTATCCTTGATAATTGTTGTAGCCAATTTTACCAGCTGATTTGTCAATGGCAACATAACGACAACTGTCAGCACATTAAAGAATGTGTGGAACATCGCCAGCTGAGTTTGAGGAACGCCAGGGAATGCCTTTTCAAAGAAGGTACCCAATGTTAAGTTTCCACCCGATAATAGTGACAACAGCAATCCTATTGTACCTATAAACAGCACACCGCTTATATTGAATGTCAAGTGCATTACAGCAGTTCTCTTTGCATTTATTCCACTGGTTATACTTGCCAATATTGCCACTACACAAGAACCGATGTTAGAACCCATAGTCAAGAATATACCCTGATCTAAAGTTATCAATCCGGTAAACACCATAGCTATTGCAATAGATGTCATTACAGAAGAACTCTGAATAATAGCAGTGATTATGGCACCTATAATTACAAGCAGTACGCCATTGTTAATTTGTGCCAGGAACTCCTTTACAGCATCCAAACGAGCAAAATTCTCCATTGAGTTACTCATCATATCCAAGCCCACAAAAAGCATACCGAAACCGGCTAAAATACCGCCCCATTTTCTCAGTATATCTTTTTTAGAGAACAAAGACATAAATGCACCTACACCAGCCAAAGCAGAAAAGAGCACTGTTGTAGAGATAGAATCTCCTCCAAACATACCCAATGCCACAATCTGGGCAGTAACTGTAGTACCAATATTTGCACCATAGATAATGGTTGCAGCCTGTGAAAGCGACATAATACCGGCATTAACAAAACCTATCACCATTACAGTGGTAGCACCGGAACTTTGAATAGCTGCCGTTCCAACTGTTCCTATACCTACTCCAAGCATCTTACTGCTTGATGCCTTAGAAAAGAGTGATTTAAGTTTGTTACTACTAATTGATTCAAGATTTGTACTCATCATTTCGCAGGCTATCAAAAAGATACCGATACCTGCTATCAGCGTAAGAATAGCTGAGACAATTGCTGTTGTAGTCATCTACTGAATTATTGAATATTTGCTTGACAAAGATAATGCAAAGCATACAATTTTTCAAAAATATACACAATTTTTCTCCAACTATCATCTACTCTGCAAACAAAAAACTTTATAATCATTTATATCTATCGAAATTTGACATCGGATTATTATATACATAAACCTTATTATCATAACCATACCCATATATATTGGCACCATCAGAGCTCAGTAGTAATGTATGCAGATTTTCTTGAATCGTCACCGACATTATCGGAGACAGATTCCAATCGAATATTTGCAAATAATTGACAGGAGTATTTTCATCTATATACCGTTCATTATACGCAAATAATGTATAGATATAAGATGAATTTGCAGTTATATCACGATAGAATTCATATTTAGGGAATATGAAATTATCTTCTACTTCTATCAATTTATCATTATCGACATCCTTATATATCATACTTACAGAGCTTTTAATATCTTTACTCCAATCATAGCAACAAAGCATATTTTTATGACTCATTGCAAGAACAATTTTATTTAAGCCAAAATTCACAACAGGGATATACGTATATAGTCTTGAATAATCATTCTCATAATAGAATATGGTATCAATAATATCCACTGTCATATCCTTTAAAGTGAAAACATTATCCAACAATGATATTGTCTTTTCATTATTATTAAAATAATACATAAACTCATCATTACGATTAAATATTGTATCATAACATACTATTCCTTGTTCCAACGATTCTTTTAAATCACAAAGTGCTGTAATCCTCGCTGAAGGATCTACAATTAATTGTCTACCATTCTGCGATGGACCTATAAAACTGGGGATTAATAATTCATTTGGTCCACGTCCAATAGTACCTATTCTACGGACATATTCACCATTCTTACCCTTATACACTTGGATTGGTCCACCAGGCATTTTATTTGTCAATAGGAATAGCATACCATCATATTCTGACATTCCTAAAAACGAACCTGATAATTCAGGAGAAAAGGCAAAATCCGGAGTAATCGCTGTATCTACAGGAAAACTATCATAATATAAATTATTAATATCAAACGAGTCATGTCTATCACTACAGGAAGACATTATAAAACAACAAATTAATAATGCAAATAAGTTCTTCATTTCAAACTTCGTTCTATAAATTTTCGCATATTATAAACACTCTGATTCTCTATTTTAATTGGTTTCGTAAGAACAATATTGGCTTGACATTGCATCTTATCATACATCTTTTCATCTTGATACAAAAGAAACAATTTAAATTCTGGAAGTAATCTATTCATGTTAAATTTAAAAAGTTATTAGATTAGTGTTATATAACGTTATACACTACAAAGGAAATGCAAAATTCGTATATTTGCAAATATTTATCGATTTATATATAAAAATGAAGAGGGCAGAGGATATATTGAAAAGAAGCGGACTAAATCTGACTGCAAACAGATTAAGAGTAATGAAGGTTTTGGCAGACAGCGAAGGTCCATTATCTATCAATGATCTCTATAACAAACTGGAGACCATAGACAAATCAAATATCTTCAGAGCATTAAATCTGTTCAGGGAAAGTGGACTGGTACATGCTATAGACGATGGGTGTGACAGTACAAAATATGAACTTACTGCATTTACTGAAGATAACGGCAGAGAGATGCATGCTCATTTTCACTGTAAGATATGTCATAAAACATACTGTCTGACAACCACACCAATACAGACTCCCGAAATACCTGATGATTTCACCATACAGGAGATAAACTACGTAATCAAGGGTATATGCCCAAGATGCAAATAAAGGATATTATATATGACAAGACAGAGATTTGAACCTATTGCAGATAAATGTGCTGAGATTGTTGAATTTATAATGTCATCACCAGATATTCCATCAAGCAATGATCTGGAATTCAAGATAAGGTTGTGCGCTGAAGAAGCAGTAGAAAACATAGTACGTTATGCCTACGAAAATGGTGCAGGCTACCTGGAGGTATCCATTGATACAATAGATGGCGATACACTCCGTATAGAGCTCATTGATTCCGGAAAACCTTTCGACCCTTTGGCAAAACCAGATCCTGACATCACTTTGAGCCTTGAAGAGAGGCAGATTGGCGGACTTGGTATATTCCTTTGCAAACAGATGATGGATAAACTGGAGTACAGATATGAAAATGGTTGCAACATCTTTACAATGCAGAAAAAAACAGTATGAGGAATAGAGTAACAACTATATTGACAATTTTGGCATTGAGCATACCAATATTTGCCCAAAAAGTTACCTTTATGCCTCAATGGACCCCACAATCACAGTTTGCCGGCTATTATGTTGCATTAAAGAAGGGATTCTATACAGAAGAAGGACTGGATGTAGAGATCAAACATCTGAGTGTCAACTCTACAGAAACGGCAACCGACTATCTGCTCAGAGATGAGGTTCAGATAACCGGTATGCAGCTTATTCAGGCAATGATAGCTCGCAGTAACAACACGCCACTGGTCAACATCTTTCAATTGGCCCAAAGAACCGGACTGATGTGTGTATCACATACACCTATTTTCGCACCAAGCGATCTGACAAATATGAAGGTGGGCAGATGGAAAGCAGGCTATTCTGATATTTGCGAAATCATCAACACACAGATAGATTCAAAAATCAACTGGGTTCCATTTATAAACGGAATAAACCTGTTTATTTATAAAGCTGTAGATGCCACATTATGCTACAGTTATAGTGAATATATACAGTTATTGCAGGCTCTGGGACGAATAGATCAGAAAAATGTAATCAGGTATTACGATTTTGGTTACACAATCCCGGAAGATGGACTTTATGTAACAGAACAGTATTACAGCAGGAACAAACAGACCATTGACAAATTCGTCAGAGCAACAAAACGTGGCTGGGATTATACAAGAGAGAATATTGACGAAGCTCTGGAAATTACAAAATCCTATACAGATGCTGCCAATATTATAACCAATGACAATTTCCAGCGACTTATGCTGGAAGAGTATTTGCGTTTGCAGGTCAACCCCAGGACAAACAAACCCGATTATAGTCCTATTGATGAGCATGAGTTTAACAAAATGATAGACGATATATTTGAATCTGGACATATCGTAAAGAAGATAAACTATAAAGACGTAATAAAATGATAAGGAGAAAAAATTCGTTTTCAGTAAGGTTAAGCCTTAATCTGTTATTTTTTACGTCAATACTGTTTGTATTGGTGATAGCCATTGCAGCAATATCATCGCATACGCTCATTTCAAAAGAGGCTACCAGCAGTGCATCATATATGCTTAAATCGACAATAAAGGATATAGAGTTGCAGCTTAAGGATATAGAGGCTGCCACACGCGATACACACTGGCTTATAGAAGAGCATATTGACGACGAGGAGTATCTCTACTATCTAACAAGAACTATGGTAGCAGAAAATCCTTTTATAGTTGGAAGTGCCATTGCCTTCAGGGAATCATTTTTTTCTGATAAATACTACTTTTCTCCATTCACATACAAAGATGGAGATAGTGGTAAACTTGTTTCCAAACAATTGGGAAGTCCAGAATATGACTACTTCTATATGGACTGGTATCAGATTCCGGCACTTTTGGGTGAAGCAGTCTGGAGCGAACCCTATTTTGACGAAGGTGGTTCAAACCAGTTGATATCTACCTACAGCACACCATTAAAGGATGAGAACGGAGAAGTTTATGCAATATTTACTGCCGATGTCAAACTGGAATGGTTAGCTGACATCATATCAAATCTTAAGCCGTATCCAAATGCCAGCACAATATTGGTAAGTAAAAACGGCACATTTATATCAATCACAGGCCAAACCAGTCTGCACGGTGAAACACTATTCTCTACCATCTCACGTACCAGCGATGCCACAATTATGGATTTCGGTCTGGCAATGATTAACGGAGAGAGCGGCACCATGCAGTTCCGCGACAACAATGATGAAATATCATTTGCCGTATATGGTTCATTATCAAACGGATGGTCCACATCTGTAATCTGTCCGTACAAGGATGTACTGGAACGCTCTTCACAGATGTACACAATACTTATTATAGTAGGACTGGTTGGATTGCTTACACTATTTGCAATCTGCTACTTTACAATTAAAAAGCTTACCAGACCACTATCTGACTTCTCCAAATCAGTAATCAATATAGCAAAAGGCGATTTTAATACCGTACTGCCGACCATCAAGTCACATGACGAAATCAAACATCTGCGCGATTCTTTTGAATTTATGCAGAAATCGCTTACCGCATATATTGAAGATCTAAAGAACACAACAGCAGCAAATCAGCGTTTTGAGAGCGAACTGAATATTGCGAATGCCATCCAGATGAACATGGTTCCACGCAACTATCCTAAACGTAAGGATATTGATCTGCACGCTTTTATCAATCCGGCCAAAGAGGTTGGAGGCGACCTGTACGATTTCTACATTAAAGATGACGTACTCTATTTTGCCATTGGCGATGTATCGGGCAAAGGCGTTCCGGCTTCGCTCTTTATGGCTATTACCCGCAGCGCATTCCGATTCATCTCAGGTCTGGACTTTGAACTGAATGAGATTATGGCATGCATAAACAATGCTGTTTCTGACGGTAATGACAACGGTATGTTTGTAACTCTGTTCATTGCCAAACTGGATCTGAAGACAGGATTGCTAAAATATTGCAACGCAGGCCACAACCCATTGGTAGTTATTAATCCGGACGAAAGTGCGTACTTCCTGCCAGTGAAATCGCATATTGCAGTAGGTATCTTCCCGGATTTCAACTACACCGAACAGGAACTTTTACTGGAACATGACACCAGACTGGTACTCTACACAGATGGTGTAACAGAAGCTGAAGATTGCAATAAGAATCTGTTTGGGGAAGAGAGACTGATGAAATGGTGTACTACTCCAAAATCATCAAAAGGTGCAGAAGCAGGTTGCAACGATCTGCTGGCCAGCGTAAAAGCGTTCACCAACGGGGCTGAACAGAATGACGATATAACAATAATGACAATAAAATACTTTAAACAATGAATGTAAACATCAACCAGAACGGTTCATCTTTTGAAGTAAAGCTTCAGGGTCGTATAGACACAACAAATGCAGACCAGTTTCAGAAAGATATTGATCCTCTGATGACAGCTCAGGCTCCTGACATTGTAATGGATTGCAGTGAAATGGAATACACTTCAAGCCAGGGATTAAGAATATTCCTTATGCTCCAGAAAAGTGTAATTGCAAACGGAGGCAATCTTGTACTTAAGAATATGTCTGCTCAGGTAAAGGAGGTTTTTGACATCACCGGTTTTTCAAATATCATCAAGATTCTATAAACCTTTTACACCTTAGTGAATAACAAAGACCGCCATTTAAAAATAGCGGTCTTCATTTTTATGTTACTGTTCTGATATTACTTTACCAAAACCTTACCTGTCATTTCTGATGGAATCTCCAGTCCCATAATTGAAAGGATTGATGGAGCAACGTCAGCCAGAATACCATCCTCTACAGAAGCACCCTCACGTGATGTTACGTAGATAATTGGAACCGGATTCAATGAGTGAGCAGTATTTGGTGAACCATCTGCGTTTACAGCATTGTCTGCATTACCATGGTCAGCAATGATGATTGAATCATAGTTGTGAGCCTTTGCAGCTTCAATAACATCCTTAACGCAGGCATCAACAGCTACAACAGCCTTCTCGATTGCTTCGTAAACACCGGTATGACCAACCATATCACCGTTTGCAAAGTTCACTACAATGAAGTCGAACTTATCGCTGTTGATAGCTTCTACCAAACGGTCGCGAACCAGATATGCGCTCATTTCAGGCTGCAAATCGTATGTAGCAACCTTTGGTGATGGAACAAGAATTCTCTCTTCGCCATCGTATGGAGTCTCTCTACCACCATTCAAGAAGAATGTTACGTGAGCATACTTTTCAGTCTCAGCAATATGCAACTGTGACAAGCCCTGTGAAGCAAGATATTCACCAAGAGTGTTGTTTACATTTTCCTTATCGAACAGGATATGTACACCTGTGAATGAAGCATCGTATGGAGTCAGACAGTAGTACTGCAATCCAGGGATAGTCTTCATGCCCTCCTCTTCAATATCTTTCTGAGTAAGAACGATGGTAAGTTCCTTCGCACGGTCGTTACGGAAGTTGAAGAAGATAACAACATCGCCCTCTTCTATACGGCTGTCGTATGCGCTGTTTACAATTGGCTTCATAAATTCATCGGTAACACCCTCTGCGTATGA
The DNA here is from genome assembly GCA_045660365.1 of Bacteroidaceae bacterium. GTDB lineage: Bacteria > Bacteroidota > Bacteroidia > Bacteroidales > Bacteroidaceae > Colenecus. Next base: position 139,553 of record JAZRDQ010000008.1, on the reverse strand, counting down.
ATCGGCAACTGCTGCAACCATATCGGTAACCTGCTTGCCTTCGCCATTAACCAGCTGATCGTAAGCCACCTTAACACGTTCCCAACGCTTGTCGCGGTCCATTGCATAGTAACGGCCAACAATTGTAGCCACCTTATCGCCACGCTCTACAAGCTGGCTGATAAAGCCCTGACCGCTCTTTGGATCGGTATCACGACCATCCATAAAACAGTGAACGTATGCATTCTCCAGACCATACTCCTTAGCTATATCGCACAAGCAGAAAAGATGATCCATAGAGCTGTGAACACCACCATTTGAAACCAAACCCATAAGGTGAAGCTTCTTACCTGTCTCCTTTGCATAGCTGTAGGCAGCTACTACTTCAGGATTCTGACGGATAGAACCATCTGCAATTGCTCTGTTTACCTTAACAAGGTCCTGGTAAACCACTCTACCGGCACCAATATTCAAGTGACCAACCTCGGAGTTACCCATCTGGCCATCAGGCAAACCTACATTCTCACCGCTAGCCAGAAGCTGAGCATGAGGATATGTAGCATTCAGATAATCCATGTATGGAGTTGAAGTCTTGTAAATAACATCTGCTTGAGATTTATTACCTAAACCCCAACCATCTAAAATCATCAATAATGCTTTCTGTTTCATATTCTATTTAGTTTAAGTCTTTCTATTTTGAAATCGGATGCAAAATTAGCAATTTATCAGTTTATTACCAAAGAGATAATTGTGTATCGCCTAAAAGATTGAAACTCTTTCTATGATGAGGAGTTATACCAAACTCCTTTATAGCCGAACGATGCTTTACCGTAGGATAACCTTTATTTGATAGCCAGTCATACTGAGGATACTCCTCCGCAATTCTGTTCATATAATCATCCCTGTAGGTTTTAGCCAGAATGGAGGCCGCAGCTATGGATGCCATCTTGCCATCACCCTTAACTACAGTTGTAAATGGAATATCCTTATACTTTTTAAAACGATTGCCATCTATAAGAAGATGCTCCGGAACTGTCTTCAGGGCATCTATTGCTCTGTGCATGGCCAGAAAAGATGCTGCAAGTATATTGATTTTGTCTATCTCTTCTGCTGTTACCACGCCAACAGCCCACGCCAATGCCTCCTTTTCAATAATCGGGCGCAACTGGTAACGCTGTTTTTCTGTAAGCTGCTTGGAATCATTGAGCAGATCGTTATGAAAATCCTGTGGCAGGATAACTGCTGCCGCATATACAGGACCAGCCAGACAGCCTCTGCCGGCTTCGTCGCAACCTGCCTCAATACGTCCTGATTCCAAAAACGGCAACAACATACTACATCAACATTTTTGAGACACGATCCAATGCCGATACAAATGTATCGATTTCAGCTTTTGTATTGTAGATTGCAAACGACGCCCTTACCGTGCCCGGAATGCCAAATCTGTCCATCAGAGGCTCTGCACAATGATGACCTGTACGTACCGCCACGCCAAGTTTATCCAGCAGTGTACCAATATCGGAAGGATGAGTATTACCCACCAGGAACGATACCACACCACTGCGATGTTTTGGTTCACCAATAAAACGGATACCGTCTATAGCACGTAATTTTTCTACAGCGTATGCACACAGTTCATCTTCGTATGCAGCTATATTCTCCATTCCTAATTCCTGAACATAATCTATGGCTTTTGCCAATGCAATACTGCCTACATAATCGGGTGTTCCAGCTTCAAACTTATATGGAAGTTCGTTATATGTAGTATGTTCAAAGGTTACCTTCTTTATCATTTCGCCACCGCCCTGATACGGAGGAAGTTGTTCCAACAGTTCACGTTTGCCATATAGCACGCCTATACCTGTTGGGCCATAAACTTTATGACCGCTAAACGCAAAGAAATCTACATCAAGTTCTTTTACATCCACCTTGATATGAGGTGCAGACTGCGCTCCGTCAACTGCTATATAAGCGCCATTCTTATGAGCAAATTCTGCAATCTGTTTTATAGGCATTACACTGCCCAACACATTCGAAACGTGTGTAATACTAATCAGTTTGGTCTTTGCATTTACCAACAGTTTCAATGCATCAAGATCCAGTTCTCCGCTCTCCGTTATAGGTGCTATTCTTATTACAAAGTTCCTTTTCTGTGCCTGCATCTGCCAGGGCACTATATTGCTATGATGTTCTGCAGCAGATATTATTATCTCATCATCTTCCGATAAAAATGCATTAGAGAAAGACGATGCCAGAAGATTCAGACTCTCTGTTGTACCACGTGTAAAGATGATCTCTTCTGTACTCTCTGCAGAAATGAACGAACGCACCGTTTCGCGGGCCGACTCCAACATTTCTGTAGCCTGTTGCGATAAGAAATGTATGCCACGATGCACATTTGCATTCACATTGCAGTAGGCATCGCTTATGGCATCAATCACACATTTTGGTTTTTGTGTGGTTGCCGCATTATCTAAGTATATCAACGGTTTGTTATATACTGTGCGTCCCAAAATAGGAAAATCCTCTCTTATCTTTTCAACATTAAACATATCACTTGCAAATATTACATCCTTCGCAATGTCCCAATTCACCACGGAAACGCTTCTCTACAAGTCGGCGTAACCTGTCACGCAAAGGTTCCAGTTTTACGTTACCTATAACTTCATCAACAAAGGCAAGCATCAACAGAGTGCGGGCTTCTGATTCCGAAATACCGCGTTGCTGCATATAGAACAGAGCCTTTTCATCAAGCTGTCCTACTGTTGCTCCATGACTGCACTTTACATCGTCAGCATATATCTCCAGCTGAGGCTGTGTAAACATTCTGGCAGTACGTGTCAGGCAGATATTTCTGTTGGTCTGATGTGCTGCTGTGCGCTGTGCATCCTGACGTACCAGAACGCGTCCTGCAAATGCCCCCAAGGATTCCTGATCCAGCACATATTTATATAGTTCGTTGCTTGTACAATCAGAAACCTTATGGTCTATATATGTATAGTTATCAACCTGCTGCTGTTTATCTGTTATTGCCACACCATCCACATTCAGAGAAGCTCCTCTTCCTGCTAATGTAGCAAATATGGTATTTCTGGTTTTGCCATTATGCAGAGTAATGGTTTTAAGTTCCACATTACTATCTGACTGTTGCTCTATGAAGAGTTCATTGATACGATGATTTGCAGTGTGAGTCTCCTCCAGATCATAATAGCTGAATGAAGCACCACTGCCTACGTAAGCCTCTACCACCTGAACAGAGAGTGCATTTCTGCTATCTATAGAGTGGTCACACAACAGCAGTTTTAACTGCGCACCATTGCCCAGAACAACCAGAATTCTGCGATTTACCATCATATCCACTTTAGATTGCAACAGAGAGACCAGCTGCACCGGTTTTTCCACTACAACCCCATCGGGAACATATACAAACAGACCATCCTGAGCAAACATGGTATTTATGGATGCTATACCCGAACGCTCCATATTGGCAATTCCGGCATAATACTTCTCCACTAGCTCCGGATAATCCTTTGCCATGCTGTTCAGACTGCCTATAAGCACACCATTATCCAATTGCACCCTTGCTGCCGATTCCGATTGTACCAGTGTATCGCCTGCAAGATAGTACAACAGAGTGCTGAGATTAGGAACATTACAACGGAATGCCTCTGTATAATCTACAGCCATTTTTAATCTGCCAAGATTCATACCCCAGTCGGGAGCAAACAGTTGTTCTGCATCAAAGTGCAGATACTCCTCCAGCTTTTTATTAGGGAGACCATATTCCGAAAGAGCCTGCAATGCCCTCTCCCTGCAGCCATTTATAACCGGGGCAATCCCTGCATCAATAGTCTGCCTGTTGTTACGGAACAGATCTATATATATATCGCTTACACTCATTTCTGTGAATCTTCAAACTCCTTAATCAACCAATCGTATCCACGCTCTTCAAGTTCCAGTGCCAGTTCAGGACCTGCTGTCTTGATGATGCGACCTGAATAGAGCACGTGAACTATATCCGGTTTGATATAATCCAACAACCTCTGATAATGGGTAATTACAATCACAGAAGTTTCAGGGGTTTTCAATTTATTAACGCCCTCTGCCACTATACGCAGAGCATCAATATCCAGACCTGAATCGGTTTCATCAAGAATACTTAACGATGGTTCCAGCATTGCCATCTGGAATATCTCATTACGTTTCTTTTCACCGCCACTGAATCCTTCATTTACAGAACGATTCATAAACTTACTGTCCAGCTTTACCAAATCTCTCTTGGCCTTGATAAGCTTCAGAAAATCTGATGGTGACAAAGGTGGCAACTCCAGATATTTACGTTTTTCATTGATTGCTGTACGCATAAAATTGGTCATGCTTACTCCAGGAATCTCTACAGGATACTGGAATGAGAGGAACAGACCTTCATGACTGCGTTGTTCCACAGCCATATCAAGCAGATTCTTACCTTTGTATGTAACACTACCCTCTGTAACCTGATACGATGGATGACCAACAAGCACATTGCTCATTGTACTCTTTCCGGAACCATTCGGGCCCATAATAGCATGGACTTCACCCGGGTTCACCTGCAAATTTATACCTTTCAGTATCTCTTTGCCATTTATACTTGCATGTAGATTCTCTATTTTAAGCATACTAAATCAACCAATTGTATTTTCTAAAGATACTGCTAACAGACGCTGCGCCTCAACCGCAAACTCCATGGGCAGTTTATTCAAAACCTCTTTTGCATAACCATTCACTATAAGACCTATCGATTCCTCCATTGGAATACCACGCTGATTACAATAGAACAGCTGATCTTCTGAAATCTTTGAAGTTGTTGCTTCGTGTTCAACAACAGCAGTCTCATTTTGAATATCCATATACGGGAATGTATGTGCGCCGCAATTACTACCCAGCAGCAGAGAGTCGCACTGACTGTAGTTACGTGCACCATCAGCATTCTTTCCAACCTTTACCAGTCCACGATATGAATTCTGGCTATGTCCTGCCGATATACCTTTACTGATAATTGTACTGCTGGTATTCTTTCCCAGATGAATCATCTTTGTACCGGTATCGGCCTGCTGATAGTTATTGGTCAGCGCCACGGAGTAGAATTCTCCCTGTGAACCATCACCGGAGAGAATACAGCTTGGATATTTCCATGTTATTGCAGAACCTGTTTCCACCTGGGTCCATGACAGTTTACTGTTCACGCCGCGCAGATGGCCACGTTTAGTAACAAAGTTATATACACCTCCTTTTCCGTTTTCATCGCCCGGATACCAATTCTGAACAGTACTGTACTTTACCTCTGCTCTGTCCAGTACCACTATCTCCACTATTGCTGCATGCAGTTGGTTCTCATCGCGCATTGGAGCGGTACAACCTTCCAGATATGATACATAACTATCATCATCTGCAACAATCAGAGTTCTTTCAAACTGTCCTGTACCGGCAGCATTGATACGGAAATAGGTAGATAACTCCATCGGGCAACGCACACCTTTTGGAATATATACAAAAGATCCATCACTGAATACCGCGCTGTTCAATGCAGCATAGAAGTTATCTCTGTAATTGACAACACTTCCCAGGTACTGTTTTACCAGTTCGGGATGTTCACGTACAGCTTCGCTTATAGAACAAAAGATGATACCCTTTTCAGAAAGTGTCTTCTTAAAAGTTGTCTTTACCGATACAGAGTCCATAACAGCATCTACTGCCACACCACCGCTTAGTGCCAGACGCTCTTCAAGCGGAATACCCAGCTTGTCGAAGGTGCTCATCAGCTGCGGATCTATTTCGTCCAAAGATTTTGGGCCGTCCTTTTTCACTGTAGGATCGGCATAATATGATATATTCTGATAATCTATTTCAGGAATATCAAGATGAGCCCATTTTGGCATTTCAAGTGTGAGCCAGTAGTTATAGGCTTTCAACCTGAATTCTAGCAGCCATTCCGGTTCACCCTTCTTGGCAGAAATCATACGGATTACATCCTCATTCAGTCCACGCTCTATTATCTCTGTGTGAACATCTGTAGTAAAACCGTATTTATATTTCTCGTTCGATATCTCCCTGACAAGACTATTATCAGTATTGTCATTCTGTTTCATCGTCAAATAATTTTTTCAGTTCCGTTTCCGTTACTTTCATCTTTCTCTTCAACGTGTGGCAACACCTTGTTCCAGGTCCATCTAAGACAGTTGTCGGAGATTACGCGGGCCTGTTCGTACAGAAGCGACTCTTTTTTCTCACTGTTGCGTATCAATTTGTCAGCTACACCGGTCATCTCCAGCAGCTGGATACACAAACCTATCACAATAAAGAACTTAACCACACCAAAGATTCCTCCCAAAAGACGATCAACAAATCCTAAAGAGATTATATGTACCAACTTTGAAAGCAGATTTCCCACTATCGAAAAGACCACCGGAACCAGTATCAATATTACAATGAATGCCACTACCTGAGCCACATTATCGTCCATATCGACCACATCCTGAAGGAATACTGCTGCCGGTTTATAGAGCAGGGCTCCGCACACCAGGCCACCAAGCAGGCCTCCCAATCCGAAAGCCTGTTTGATTACCCCTTGTGCAAATCCTGTGATAAGGCCTATCAGCAGCAATATCAGGATAATATAGTCCAGCGTATTCAACGATGTGAAGAAATCCTCCATATCAAAGTGTCTGTTTAACCTCTATCTGAGTATATGTTTCAATCATATCGCCCTCTTTCAGATCGTTATATGATACCAGGCTGATACCGCAGTCAACACCTGCTGATACCTCCTTAACATCGTCCTTATAACGTTTCAGAGTCTGGATATTACCATTATGTATTACAATACCATCACGAATTACGCGGGCACGGTCATTACGTGAAACCTTACCTTCACGAACACGGCCACCGGCCACCATACCAACCTTTGAGATATGGAATACTTCCAGTACTTCTATGGTTGATGTAACCTCCTCCTTCACTGTTGGAGCAAGCAGACCCTCCATAGCCGCCTTAACTTCGTCTATAGCATCATAGATGATTGAGTAGATTCTGATATCCACATCGTTCTGTTCTGCCTGACGTTTTGCAGCACCTGAAGGACGCACATTGAAACCAACGATAATCGCATTCGATGCAGCAGCCAGACTGACGTCACTTTCAGAGATAGCACCTACAGCCTTGTACATAACATTTACCTGTACCTGTGGTGTAGATAGCTTTATGAGTGAATCGCTCAATGCTTCGGCAGAACCATCCACGTCGGCTTTTACAATCAGGTTCAGTTCGTGGAAATCGCCCATCGCAATTCTGCGGCCAAGTTCATCAAGAGTAAGTGTTGTAGTAGTTCTGATACCCTGTTCACGCTGCAACTGTTCACGCTTGCTGGTAATTTCACGAGCTTCACGTTCAGTATCTACCACGTGGAATGTAACACCTGCCTGAGGTGCACCATTCATACCCAGAATCAATACCGGTTCAGCAGGTGCAGCAGACTTAATCTTCTGATTACGTTCGTTGAACATAGCCTTCACTTTACCCCAGAAGGTTCCTGCTATCACTATATCACCCATCTTCAGAGTACCGTTTGATACCAGTACTGTAGCTACATAACCACGACCTTTATCCAGTGATGATTCAATAATTGAACCTGTAGCCTTACGGTTTGGATTTGCCTTCAGATCAAGCATTTCTGCTTCAAGAAGCACCTTCTCCATAAGTTCAGGCACACCCATACCATGCTTTGCTGATATATCCTGAGACTGATACTTACCACCCCAGTCTTCAACCAGGAAGTTCAGCTGTGCCAGCTCCTGTTTGATACGTTCAGGATCGGCAGCAGGTTTATCTACCTTGTTGATAGCAAATACTATAGGAACACCAGCAGCTGTTGCGTGTGCAATAGCCTCTTTTGTCTGAGGCATCACATTGTCGTCAGCAGCCACAATGATGATGGCAATATCGGTAACCTGAGCACCGCGGGCACGCATAGCGGTAAACGCTTCGTGACCAGGAGTATCCAGGAATGTAATCTTACGTCCATCCTCCAGCTTAACATTGTAAGCACCAATGTGCTGTGTAATACCACCGGCTTCGCCTGCAATTACATTTGCCTTACGGATGTAGTCAAGAAGTGAAGTCTTACCATGGTCAACGTGTCCCATTACTGTTACAATTGGAGCACGTGGTTTCAAATCTTCTGCCTTGTCCTCCTCTTCCTGAATCTGCTGAGCAACCTCTGCACTTACATATTCAGTTGTAAAGCCATGCTCTTCTGCCACTATGTTGATAGTTTCTGCATCGAGACGCTGGTTGATTGAGACCATGATACCCACGCTCATACAGGTTGCAATAACCTGAGTTACAGGGATATTCATCATGGTAGCCAGTTCGTTGGCTGTAACAAATTCAGTAAGCTTCAATACTGTGCTTTCAGCCATCTCCTGCTCAAGCATCTCCTGCTGACGCATCTGAGCCACTTCACGCTTATCCTTTCTGTATTTTGAAGACTTTGTTTTACCTTTGGCAAACTTTGAGAATGTCTCCTTAATCTGACGGTTTACATCTTCGCTGCTAAAGTCTTTCTCAGTCTTTGCATGACGATGGTCTTTTGAGTTTCTGCCACCACCCTTGCCTTTTTTGTCCTGCTTGTCCTGATGTTCAGAATGGTTCTTCTTTCCACCACCGTATGGCTGTTCTCCACCTCCAGGATTGAAAGATGAAGCTTTGTTGATATCAACCTTTTCGCCACCTATACGAACACGGTTTTTCTTTCTTGGAGCATCATTATTCTGCTGCTTGCCATTGTTGTTATTTCCACCGGTGTTCTTATTGTTATTGGAAGAGTTATTAGACTTATTGCTAATCTCCTTCATTATTGACTCCTTGTAAGCCTCGCGCTGCTGCTGACGCTGCTGCTCCTTAGCCTCGCGTTCCTTTCTCTTCTCCTCTTTTGACTTCTTCTTTGGTCTGGTAGATTGATTGATGGCACTCAAATCTATCTTACCAACTGTTTTTAAGTTCAAATTGGATTTTGGGGCATCAAGTTTAAATACATCCGGGCCCTTGGTTACACCCTCTGTCTTAGGTTCTGCATTTTCCGGCTGAGCGTTATTCTTAACCTCCTGCTGAACTGGTTTTTCTACTGGTTTATCCACTTTTTGTTCAGGTTTATCAACCTTTTGTATAGGTTTCTCTACCGGTTTGAGTTCATTCTCAACCATCTTTTCAACTGGTTTATCTTCCTTTTTTACAGGTTTCTCCTCTACGGCAGGTTTTTCCTGCATTTCTGCTTTCACCGGCTTCTGATTCTGTACAGGAGCAGATTTTGGTCCGCTTTTCTGAACAGGCTTCTGCTCTTTCTTTGCTGCCTCCTCTCTTACAGACTCTACATATGGAGACTCTGATACCATAGATTCGTCCAGCTGAATCTTACCAACAGTTTTAAATTTGATAACAGGTTCAGCAGGTTTTTCAATCTTAATCTCCACTTCTTCTACAGTTTCAACAGCAGCTTTGGTTTCAACAGATTTCTGTTTTGGACGCATTCTGTTCATTGCCTCCTCTTTTCTAACTTTATCCTGACTAAACTCTACAACCAAAAGATTCTCCTGTTCATCAGAGAGTTTATAGTTTGGATTATCTACAGGAACATCCTCATACCCCTTCTTCTGCAGGAAATCAAATATTGTCTTGACTCCCACATTCAATTCTCTTGCTATTTTTCCTATTCTTATTGCCATCTATAAGAAACTTTAATAAATAACTGTTAATTATCTCAAGAATCCCTGAAATTCTTCTTCATCCGCAAACTCTGAAGCCAGGATTGCCAGTATTTCGTCAATCTGTTCCTCTTCAAGGTCTGCACTCTCCAATAATATCTCACGTGGTGCACGAAGCACTGTCTTAGCTGTATCAAAGCCTGCATTGTGCAATGCATCAACAATCCAGTCCTCAATATCGCCACGGAAATCATCCAGGTAAACATCTTCTTCCTGAACTTCGTCCAACTGACGGAATACATCAATTGTATAACCTGTAAGCATACTTGCAAGCTTGATATTCAAGCCATTTTTACCTATTGCAAGCGATACCTGATCCTGACGCAGATATACCTCTACACGTTTTTCGTCTTCTACAATATTCAACTCTGAAATCTTTGCAGGGCTGAGAGCACGCTTAATAAACAATTCCAGATTTGATGTATAGTTAATAACATCAATGTTTTCATTACGCAATTCGCGTACTATGCCATGAATACGTGAGCCTTTTACACCTACACAAGCACCTACCGGATCAATGCGATCATCGTAAGATTCTACTGCAATTTTTGCTCTTTCACCCGGGATACGTGCTATCTTCTTTATAGTAATCAGACCATCATTGATTTCCGGAACCTCCTGCTCGAATAATCTCTGTAGGAATACTGGTGATGTACGGCTTAACAATATCTTAGGGTTATTTACATTCTCTACTTTGTCTATTACAGCACGTACTGATTCTCCTTTACGGAAGAAATCTGATGGAATCTGTTCTGATTTTGGCAACAACAGTTCATTACCCTCTTCGTCCAACAGAAGTACCTCTTTCTTCCATACCTGATAAACTTCTGCAACTATAACAGTTCCAACCTTCTCTATATACTTGTTGTATAAACTATCTTTTTCAAGTTCCAATATCTTTGAAGCCAGTGTCTGACGCAGGGTCAAAATAGCTCTGCGGCCAAACAATGCAAAATCAATAGGTTCTGTAACCTCTTCGCCAACCTCAAAATCCGGGTCTATCTGAGCAGCTTCACTTAGTGGAATCTGAGTGTTTGTATCTTCCACTTCGGCATCTTCTACCACTACGCGAGTACGCTGAATTTCGCAGTCACCCTTATCAGGGTTAACAATAACAGAATAGTTTTCGTCTGTTCCGAACATCTTTGAAATGACATTGCGGAAACTCTCTTCAAGAACACTTACCAAAGTAGCACGGTCTATGTTCTTCTGTTCCTTGAACTCCTGGAATGTCTCAATCAATGAGATCATCTCTACCTTCTTAGCCATAATTACTTTAAGCTTATTACGTATTTTGTATATTTAATTTCTTCATATTTGAAAGGCATCTCCACTTCCACCATTTTTGGACGTTTTGAACCTTCTACAGTCTGTTTTACCTTAGTTTGCAAAACAAAACCATTTTCGTCGGCACTTACCAGAACACCTTTCAGTTTGGTACCACTTTTAGGCAGGACCTCTACTTCGCTGCCCACATGGTTTACATACTGTTGTAAAACCTTGAAAGGCTGACCAATGCCGGCAGAACCCACTTCGAGTTCATAATCTTCAATTTCTCTGTCAAAATTGGATTCAATATGTCTGCTCAACTCTACACAATCGTCTATCCAAACACCTTCCGGGTGATCTATTTCTACCAGAATTCTGTTGTCTGCACTGACATCAGCATCTACCAAGAAATACCCCTCTTTGGTTTCCAACCACTTTGTTACCAACTCACGAACTTGAAGTTTGTCTATCATATATTCTATTTTAATAACGAAAAAGAGAGGCTCTCGAGCCCCTCAACACATCATCTAATTCAGTGCAAAAGTAGTGATATTATATCATTCCCACAAATTTTTATACAAAAAAGTGTGCAACGCAATCACTGCGTCGCGCACCCAAACAAAATATGTTATCGTTCATAATGATAATTATGCATTCCTATAACAAAACTAACATTATACATTTCTTATTTATACACCTATGCAATACACCTTATATATAATACACAAAACAAAGTCATTGTTCACAAACAATCAAAGAGCAGTACTCTTCACCATAAATGTGAAGAATACCACTCATTGGAACAACCAAAAACTAAATTATTTACAATATTCACTTTCTTCATTTCACTTACATTTTTCTGCCTACCTGCAACCTATTTTCCCCATACAGTTCTAATTACTACTACCTTTTAACAGTACTTCATAATAACCCGTTATAGATTTAGTTGTATATGGATTGTAAGATACTACAATTATAGCAGTAGCACTGATCTTTACCAGTATATCATTTGGAGATTGATTATTGTAAACAAGAGTACCATCATTAACTATCGTAGCATAACCATCTGCCCCTTCCAAATTCCATATCCAATTTGTATAAAGCTGATCCGTCGGATATTCATACATACTTTTACAACCATCAAAAAAGAATCGGGACATATTGCCATCATAATAGTACTGAAAAGTCTTTTCCGATGCAATAACGTCAAAATTTACACTGCCACCTACTGACAGTTGCTTTGCACCCACATTGTACTTACCTTCTGTAAAACTACTATTATTATTGACATATATCAGCGGACCGGCATAACCATCTACTACTTTGCAATCAGCAACATTAACAGCTGACCATATCCAACTATCTTGCCCTACGTATTGTTCGCTAATAACCTTAAATGATCTTTCAGATTCAATATACTTTAGTCTACCCATATAATTTCCATTCGCATCAAAACAACCAATTGACATTCCCGGATTATTTGGTGCTACATTTTTAAATCCAAATGCGCTATTAACATCATCAGTCAATTTAACATTTCCATTTTCATCAAATGCTAAATAATACTTTATAGTTGTCACCGCATCCATTTTTAGTTCTATACATAGTTGTTGCAATTCATCACCAAGCAAATCACCTGTTGATTGCCATAATATATTATCAGGATGTTCTGCATATGAAGTTTTTAGGACGGGATTACCATTATTATAACTAAATGCTAATATATTATTTCTACCACCATCAGATATCGCATAGGAAAATCCCGGAACTACTTCTATACCAGGACCGGAAGGACCCAAAGGTTCATCGGCTTCTGTAGAAGTGAATTTCAGGTTTACGGTATATACGGCATCACTCTTAAATTCTGTAATACCGGAATTAACTACAGCACTCTTTTCTGTTCCATTTTCAGTATAGGTAATAGTCAGTGGCAAATCTGCTCCTGCAATAAATGGAGCCACCAAAAGATTCGCCACTTTACTTATAGCAGATTCTACTGCCATATTACCTGCAAACAATGAAATAGGTATTCCATTTAGGGTCACATTGCTGAACGAGCCATCAGCTCTTTCATGTCCAAAGTTTTGTACATAGCTGCGCTCTGCATCAACTGCCGGAACTCTTTGATTATCTATATCCGCCCCTATTGTTATATTCTGTATCTCAAAATCTGAATCACCCTCTTTAAAAGCCGTTATCTTAAGATTTGCCAATATATGATGAAATTTCAAATCTACTCCACCATTATTTATATAGTTTGTTGCGGCACTGTCTGTCAACGCAACTACATAGTCTTTTGATTCCGCATCATCTGCATCTTGCCATTGTGGAATGCCATTAATAGTAATGCCCTCAAAATCATTCACTAAAACATCATCTGAATTCTCCTGATATGGAGCGTATGCAATAAACGAATATGCTGTCTGTGTATCCCAATATCTTACAGGCGAATAAGCCCAAGAATCTGATTCGAATGATAATTTCTCATTATTAAATACCAGATACTTATTGTTTTGATTGGAAATCTGTTCTTTATAGCCAAACACACCGATAGAGGTGTTTATTATATTATCTGTGGTAAGTATAGCTTTAGTCTTATCCACTGACACAGACATTTTAATAGCCATTTCGTTAGAAATGCCATCAGGATTTTCTCTATCGCAACTCACAAATAGAGACATTGCCACTACAAATAATACTGTATAAAGTTTTTTCATATTCCAATCATTTTTCTCTTGGTGACCGGAGGGGGAACATTCAACCCCCACCGGCCTATTAACACTAACTATTAAACCAAACTAGTTCTTTACTTCATAATCTACGTTATACTCCTCTACCCAGTCAATAACTTCTGCTGAGAATTCAATAAAGGAGTCTTCCTGTTCCTTTTCAGGAGTAACCACACCTGTGTCCGGATCCTTTTCAAGCTGACGCCAATCATCAGGTTCCCCGTCACCATCTGTATCAACATAAACCAGTATAGCATCCTTATCATCAGGATTATTCTCCCTGTCGCCATCAGTAGGATTACTATCTGTTGAATTAGAATCCTTCTCTACTGAAACACAACCATTATCCTTGTCAACATCGTCTATCTGACCATCGCCATCGGTGTCTATACCACCTTCCAGCATACCATCTCCATCAATATCTTCCCAGGCAAGAGGATATTCAGTAATTTCACCATCATCAACCTGACCATTTTCATTCTTGTCTTCCCAGACTACGATTACATTTGGAGTATCAGGATTGTAGCTTGACTCTTCATTAGGAACCTTATCACCTCCTCCATTTGAGCCATCCCAGTCTGTACCCCATTTACGGGTAGTCTGCTCAGGATTGATTGCAACAATGTAATTATACTTATTATTTGGCAACCATTCATAAATTGGCAGGCTTTCATTTGTGTCACTCTTTGTCTTAACACCTTTAATACTCGATAAACGAACTTCCTTTTCCATTGTCGCAGATGTTCCATCATCGTATGATATCTTATATACGACAGTAAGAACAGGGTCCTTTTTATCAGCATACTCGTGAAAGAATAAAATCTGAGGCATAAGCAACATATCCACTGCTACATCTTTCCTTTCTGTAGTCAATGACATTGTTGTATTTGAAATACCCGGAAAATCATAATAGGTACCCTCTTTAATACTCCATTTGCCAACTGGCACATGGTTATTAGCCCACCCTGATTGGGTGTATGAGCCACTGTTTGCTATGCCCTGTACATCCAGATTCAGTATATCAATACTGCTGATACCTGTCATATCCACATTCGGAGCAACCTTAGCGTAGAAGTTTACATTACTCAGAATATGGTTAAAGTTTGTATGAACAGTATTGAATGGATTTGCATAATTACGCTGTGCAATCATCAGATCTTCCTGTTCAGTAATAGCATCCTTCACTGTATAAGATTCTATTGAAATTAATTTTTTCTCTGCATTGAATTCATACAATCCATCTTCTGAGTATGGATAGAAACCATAGAATTCGTATGTAGATTCACGGTTCCAGGGTTTTTTGGGAGAATATGTCCACACTCCCGCTTCACCATCTGTACACTCTACCATCTGATTATCAAACAGCACCTCTTCTGCATTGTCTGTTATCTGAAAACCATACACAGCCATCTTTGAACCGGCAGGAAATGTCTGGCCCACCTTTAATGATGTACGAGTCTGATTCTCAACAAATGTGCTGGCAAACTCAATCAGTTTAGAATAATCTTTCGTGTTTTCGTTAATACCATCAAGCATAGCACTCTCAGAGCAACCTGCCATAAGCAGTGCCATACCTACAAACTGCAAACTTTTTTTCATCTTTCTAAAATCGTTATTTATATAGTTAATTATCCTGTTTTAACCAGAGTGCGGTTGGGGCTCGCGCTCTTCCGCACCCTGGATTAAATTATTTAATCTACATCAAAAGAGCCACTTTCCTTTGTACTCCACTTGTAAACATCTGCATCAAAGTTGATTTCTGCCATACCAATGTTTATTGTAAGATTGTTCTGCCAACCTTCACAGAATTTTACATTTGTTGTTTCTGCACCATTAAACATATCTGCCAGGTTATAGAAGTAATTAAAGTTTTCACCATTGACAGTATATTTAATATTAAGATATGGAGCACTCTCAGCACTAAGACCGGTACCATTAAGAGCCACATTAGCAACATAAGCCACTTCCTGAGGAATTATCAATGCCTGATATACATAGTTTGCGGTTCCGTCAATATTAAGTCCTTCAGCACTTGTATAACCAACACCTGTTGTATATTTAGCAGGAGCTGTAGCAGCAGCCCAACGTTTAATTGTGCCATTAGCAAGTACATCTGTTTCAATATCTGCAGCCTCATTAAAAGAGCCATTGCTGACCATGTTATAAACCTTAAGTTCTTTTAGAAGAACATCATAATCAGAATCAAAACCTGTACATTTAACTGCAATATTCAATCTTGATAAGATATGGTTGAAACTGAAATTCACAGGTGCACTTTCGTAAGTTTTATAATCTGTTACGTCTGTTGCAATCATCAAATCTTCTGCACCAAATACTGCTGCTGCATTTAATTCTGTAGTAGGCTCCAAAGAGCTACCTGTAAGTTCAAAATCTGTGTATTTATATTTTCCAGCAGCATAAGCCCAATTCGCTGAAAAAGGAGCAGCAGCAAAAAATGAATATCCTGATGCTGATTTATCCCAGATTTTTTTTGGAGAATAGGTCCAGGCAGAAGAGCTGTATGATACCTCTTGATTATTGAATACTGTTTCATTTGAACCGCCTACTGTTTTATAACCATTAACCACGAATGTAGTATGATATGCACTTAGGCTATTAGCTTCGGTTGCTGCTGAGTTATCAGCTTTGGTAGCTACAGGCTTCTGAATATAGGTTGAAAAACCAATCTCTACCTGTGATTCTTCAATATCACTACGAAATGAATCGTTTGTACATGCTGCAAACATTGCAGCAGTTGCTAAAATTAAAAAACTCTTTTTCATAATTCTTCTTATTTTAATTTTGTTCTTTGTTATTTCATCAATAGTATAATTCCGATAAGATTATTGTACGTTTGGAGTCTGCTCAGGAGCTGTATAACAGAAATCGCATACAGATTCAACATCAAACTCGATAGCTGATGGACCTATAGCCAATGTATATTTGGTATAAGAGTCTGTTCCCCATGTCTGAGCTGCAGCTAAAGCAGATACCTGATTTGTAAAAGGTTCGCCATTAATTGTATAATCAACTGTAAAAGTCAATTTTTTTGCCGCAATTACCTGAGGTACCATAATATAAACGTCTTTCAAATCCTGAGCTGTTGATGACAATGTGATATCATCAGCATTTCCAGAACCGTCTCCTATCAGTGTTGCGCTACCTGCCAACGGAACAGCAATATTCCATTCACTAACATTCAATTCTCTCCATGTACCATCTATTTTGCTCTGTGTGAATTTACCTAAACCTGCATCCCAACCTGTCATTGTAAGGTTCTGCACTATGATTGTAGCGTCAGCAATAGTTGTCTTAACTGCAAATGAAACCTTTGCCATTACGTGATGGAATTCAAATCCAATCTTTGACTGAGTTCCATTTCCTGCAATACCTGATTCATCATTGAATGTACGGTCTATCACATAATCCTTTGAATCTGCTGCCAGACCAGAAGCCACATTGTTAATTACAAACTTGCCATCTGTTAATGAATAGTTAGGTACTGCTTCGTATGGTGCAATCGCATAGAAGTTATAGGTAGTAGTTTTATCCCAATATCTGGTGTTGTCATATTTCCATACACCATCTACCAGTTTAACATTATCACCATTAAACACTGGTGTTACATTGCTTACAAAGCCATCTGTTGATTTGTAACCAAACACTGCGAAGCCACCTTCTGAAGCAAGAGCTGCCTCGTCAACAATCTCTGCCTTTGTGGTTTTGTTCAATACCTGATCAAAACGAATTTCATCACCCTGCAAATCGTCGTTGATCTGATCGTTTGAAGTACAAGCTGCGAAAGAAGCAGCAACTGCTAGAAATAAAAAACTCTTTTTCATAATGTTTTGTTTTTGATTGTTATTAATTAATTTGTTAAACTCATTTACTCCGTTAATCACACCGTTAATGTTAATTTTCTTCAGTTTCATAATTGTTTAGTTTTTAGTCGTTATTTTAAATTGTTACACTTGCATTATATTCGTTACCCCAGTTTTCTACAGAAGCGTTAAAACCACCACCCCTGTTCTCTGACTGAGGTTTATCAATATACTTATTATCAATCTGTCCCGCATCTATCACTACAGTAATAACACCTCCTGCAGGATGCTGATGCATCTGTTCTGTTATGTTTGCTGTATAGTTGTAAACGTAACCGGAACGAGTAAGCAAACCAACTCCAATGAAATTATCTTCTACTACTTCTACGGATGATCTTGTACGCTCAGCTAAAGGAGCTACATTTGGGAGCCCCCAGGTGAGGATACGTGAAGCAAACACCTCACAATCTGCTTTTGTACCATCCGGAAGTTCCAGATCGGTAAAAGACTGTGTCGGCTTTATATCTTCTGAAGTTACTGAAACAACTTCTGAATTTGTTCTGCGCGAAAAGAGTTCCACACCTTTAGCCAGACCTGTAACAGTCATACCCTGGCCACCAACTATCCTGGTTCCTTTTTCGTCCTGATTGTTCATTACTACAACCTGAATCAGATAGATAAACGTATATGGTTGAAGAGATGTTTCAATATTAAACACATTAACTATGTTACCCAATGAATCAATTGTTTGTTCATAATGGTCAGGATCTTCTGAAACCTGCATATCGTCAATAAAACTTCCAAATAGTTCATCAGGCTGATTAAAGTCTGCATAACTTCTTGACGGAAGTTGCATATTGTCTTCAGTAGCACGAGTATAAACATTCAGAGATGTAGAACGTGTTGTTGCCATATAATCAGAGTTCAAATCATTCTGACCGAAAATCACATATTCCGTATCGGCATTATAGAAAAGCATATCATACCATTGGCCAGCTGTGAGAGATACTCTGCCTCCTGCTCTTGTAAAATTTCGGTTGAAACTACCTGTTCTGGTGAAATCTGCTGAATTAAGATCATAGATAGTTGCACGAATCCATTCCGGTTCAGTGTAACCTAAACGACCGTGAACCTGTTCATCCCAGTTGTAAAGCATTGAAGTCTGCCAGTCAATACCCCAAAGCATATCCAGACGTATGTCGTTGATGTTAATTCTGATTTCAGACTGGTCAATTCTTAGGAACAGGTCCTTACGGGTACAGCTGGTAAAAGTTGACACAACAAGCAAGAGCAGGTAAAGGGTTACCTGAATTATTACTGATTTGTTTGTTTTCTGTTGTGTCATTTTGTTTTTTGCAATCGATTACGATGCAAAGTTATTTACATACGCACGCGCTATTATTTTCAACACATAAAAGAAAAAGTTCAATTTTATTCAATTCAATGATTAAATTTACACAAAAGCAAAATTTTCTAAAAAACAGTAAACATATTAGCAAATCTTTGATTACAAAATAACAATTCCTTTCTTACAAATCTGATTTTTAGACACTTACACGAATGTTAACAAGTTTGACACAAATCTTAATATCACAAACAAAGAACAAAAAGACAAGGCATCAACATAGGGTACCTATGCCGATGTATAAATTCATTCAATACAAAATACTCCGCTTATTTTCTTCTCTCCTTAACAGTTATAAGGTCATAACTGACAGAGAGGCCAACCCCTGTAGGACCAAAATACCTGAGACGCCAGTTTCTTTCTACAAATTTGTTAGGGTCGTCAAACCAGTGATAATAGTACTTACCCAGATACGGATTACCGGCATCGTATGGATCATAATAACTTTCATAAAAACCTCCTTTCACAGAGAATTCCAGTTTCCAGCGTCTCTTCTCTCCAAGAGGCAGAACATAGCCATACCCCACTCCTGCACCAAAGCCTTCTCCCTGAAAACCACTACCATTTGTATTCAAGCATATATCATACAAATTTGCCATAGAATAGACAGACAAATAATGGCCAGAATAACCATTATCAGACTTAAAGTATCTGCGCGCCTCAAGCTGCAGATTAAGCAGTTGCAGATATTGATGTTTCTGTTCCTTTTCATACCAGGGAAATTCATACTCAAGCAAACAGGACCAGCGCCCAGCAGATTTAGGATAGAGTTCAAGCTCTACATTCCATATAGGCGCATAACCCAGATCAGGGGTAAAGAATAAATTATAGAGTATATTCGTCTTTACAGCCAGCAATGAACGCCTTTCCTGATAACATTCAATCTTATTTGGAGGATAATAGATATCAGGTACAGACCCCTTGAGTTGATCAGTCCGGGCAAGACCTACCGGCTTAAAGGCACCATAGAAATGCGTTATACATATTGCCGTATTTCTGATAACAGGATAATAAGTTGCAAAAAGATATTTATACAAATCACCCACGTAAGGATCTGTACCCAGACTTTTTTTCATTGCCAGTTCTGCAGCATCAGGATCACTATAGGCACCATCTATCACAGAGAGAATTTTCCGTTTTGATTCTTCTGATAAAATTGAGTCTGCAACTACATAGCAACGCAAATCATCCCACGACTCAGCAATTTTGCGAATATTGAGCAACGGTTCCAGATTTGTATATCTGAAAACAAGCGAATCATACACAACCTGTGCACGCCTCTCTGTAAGCCACTTATTATGTCTGTAGGAGCCCTCTGGAGATGACTGGGAAATTAATTCTATAGAGAGAATACTACCTACACCTATTGAATCTATGACATCAGCCAACTGAGTAAACGAAACATCATTATCCAGATATGTATAATCCAGTTTAATATCGTCAAGTCTGAAATGTATATCTGCTCTGTAGGAATAGGACCCTTCAGACAGAAAATCCTGCGCAACCAACACCTGAGCCGCAAACAAAAGCACAAAATGCAGACAGGCCAAACGCTTATGCAAAACAAAACCCATATTAAGACTATTCAGTTCACTCCGCAAAGTTCTAAAATTTCACTAATAACATTTACGAATGGTTATATATATTTTATCGCATTATGTATAAATAAGGTGGCACACCTTAGCTAAATTCGTAAATTTTAGCGCAATTCATAAAACACAAATTGCAAATTATTAAAAAATACACTATCACAACATTGTTAATTTAAAGATTATTAATACTTTTGCATACAAAATGTATTTCCGTTGATTTTAACAGGATGTTAAACCTGACATTTACACTCATCCCATGTATTTTGTGCATTATGTGGTTTATTTTATCAACCACGCGCACGAACAAAGACTTCCGCCACAAAGCCTTTGGAATAATTATGTTCATTTTTGTAATACATTTCTACATCTCTGCCGGATACACATCACCATTAGTAAACTACGACCATCTGGTTATAACAGATACAATATCAAAAGTCATAATTCCGCTTATTTTTCCGGTAAGCTACTCATACTTTAAAAGGACTCTTAATTTAAACAAAGCAAATGCGATAGAATATGTATTCTATTTCCCTGCCATAGTCATAAGCACTGTAGCACTTTTTTCAATTTTCTATATAGGATTTGACAATATGCAGGACTACATAATTGCCAAGGAGACACAGCACACACGTTTCCCTGCAGGATATGACACTGCTGCATACAGAAACTACTTCTTTTTCTGTTCGCAACTGTTTACATACGTTGTCATTTTCAGCGCAGCACTGCTTTCTATATTCATCTCAGTAAAGCTTTTTCAACGCAATAAGGGAAAGAGAGGCAGATATTATCTGTTTATACGCAAAAGTATAGACAAGCCTACAATTATCGGCAACACAATTATTGCAATTTGTGTTCTTTCTGCTGCAAGAAGCTATATGGGACGTTTCTTCTTAATTGAGAACAGCACAATCTCAACCATAATGTTCTTTATTCAGGCTATAGCTGTCTTTACACTAGGCTTTATAGAACTATTCTTCACAGAAGAGATGATACCGCTAAGAAGCCTGTTTAATCCTGTACGTAAAATATACGAATCGGCACCCAACAATTTAAGTTCAGAAGATATTGCAGATCTATTAGCTTCAGAGACCAAGGAATCCATTATTTTCTATCAACAGATAAATCAGAAATTTATAGATCTGATGGAAAACAACCACATATATCTTACGCCAGGAATCTCTGTAGATCGCATAGCTAAGGAGATTGGAACTAACCGCGTATATATCTCGCGATTGCTAAACAGAACATACAATTCATCGTTTCCTGACTATATCAACAACAGGCGCATAAAGTATGCAAAGCAACTGCTCACGGATGAACCTAATGCAGTTTTAGAATATGTAGCCATAAAGAGTGGATTCTCTACTGTATCCCAATTTACCAGAAAGTTCAAAGAGATTACAGGGCAATCACCACGTCAATGGCAAAAATCAAACAGAAAATTTATTACCCCATTATGATAGAGACAGCCATATTATTAGCGCCCAGCATATTCTGCTTTATCTGGGGATTGATAAATGTAATGAGCAGAGCCCGAACTTACAGATACTGGATTTTCAGTTTGCTAATGTTCACAACCACCATATACCTGTATTCGGAAACATTCCTCTTTGCCGGACTGGACAGTAAAAATGCATTGATGATTTCCGATTTTATATACAGGTTTGCAGCATTGACGCTACCCTCTGTAATAATGCTGTATGCAAGACGTGTTGCATTTCACAAATATTACTCCAAGTGGATAACAACGCTACTGATTCTGGCAGTAATTATAGTAACAATCATTGCATACTCTGCATCCTTAATTGGCAAAGACAACTGCATACAATTCTACACGGACAGGAACAATGGCATAGACTCTCCACTGTACAACACAAACATTTACAGAATACACTATATATTTGCAGTTCCGGTGTACTGGATATATACCCACACCTTATATATCTGTTCACTTATTTACACCATTTTCTGTCTGTACAAAAGAGAGGTAAAATGGTCATATATTACAGGTTTCTTTAAAAAGGAGAAGATGGAGAGACATAATCTTCAACTTCTTTTCCTGATTATCTTCATCATAATGGTGTACACACGTTTTATGCTGAAAAAATCATTTATTCACGACTATGCCGTAGCATCCTGCATTATCTCTCTGGCGCTATGTATTACTATACTTATTGTTGGCTACGTAGAGATCTTTGTCAAAATGCCTATGATCAAGGCTTTTGCAATATTACATCCAATAAATGCCATAACTATTCCTGAACCTGTTAACAGCAACAATGAAGAACATCTGGAACTGGACCTTTCCATTAGCAAGAAGTTTCTGGACAATCAGAGCAAACTGAGTGAAATGTTTGCAAATCTCATGGAGAAAGAGCACTACTATACTACAAAGGGATTAACACTTGACGACGTAGCCAAAATTATGAAAACCAATAAAACATACATATCATTATTGGTAAACAACGTATATAAGAAGAGCTTCCCGGATTATATAAATTCCAAACGTGTTGAGTATGCAAAAAATCTCCTGATAGAGACAAAAGGAAGTATGAAAATTGATGACATTGCCAGCAAAAGTGGTTTCCAATCCACCCAACAGATGGCAAGAAAGATAAAAGAATTCGAAGGAGTAACAATCCGCGAATGGATAACCATTACTAACCAAATTGAAACTGAGGCAAGGAAATAATCCCTGCCTCAGTTAATTTTATCATGCTTTTAATATTACATGCCCATTGTTGTCAGCATTGCACCAGCATAACGGCGTCCAAGTTCTCTGACACCCTTTAGACTAAAATGCAATCTGTCTCTGCCTGCCTGACATCCGTATGCAGGAACAACAATTGCCTGTGGTAATACCTCCGGTAACTTCTGGATAACAGTATTATGCCCTGCGCACATACCTTTCTGGTCGGCAGAAACAACTTCACCAGCCAACAAAGGAATAGATCCGGCTTCCAGACCAAGGTCCGCAAGTATATCATCATATATCTTCTTTACGTTTGCAGGCCAGTTTTCATCGTTTGTATTTGATTCACCCTGATGCAAAAGAATACCCTTAATAACACCATCCTGCTGAGCCTTCTTGCAAAGTTCAATCAGACGGTTATACGGATTGCCACCATATTCGTTTGCAATGTTCTTCATCCAGTCTGCAGCTGACGCTGTATAAGCCACACACTTGTCTTTATCGAACATATCTATCGAGCAACCTGCTACAGCTACCATAACAACACCAACCTTAACTTCCTCTGGCATATTCTGAACCATTGTACGGCCAAAATAATCGGCAGGTGTCAAACCGGTACCGCAACGAGCCAATGGTGGAACTGCAGTACGCCATTCACCCATCTTGTTATCGCCACAATCTACTGCCTGCATTGTAAGGAATCTTGGACTAATATTCTCCAGGTCCTTAGCTTCTGGACGTGGATTACCCTCCATATTTGACTGTCCTATACAGATATAAATATGAAAATTCGGGTCCGGTTCTGCCATTAAAACAACCGGTGTCAACAATAAAGCTGACAATAAAAGAACAAATGTTTTCTTCATTTTGTTTAAATTTTTGGTTAATCTAAGTTATTTAAAATGCAATTTTCGCAATAAAAACGGATTTCTGCAAGAAAAATGACACTTTTCCATTACTTTTGCCCATAAATTACAAGCTATCGGATATGGGCAAACTCACAACAAAAGCAAACAACGCATTTTTATTAGGAGGAATAGCAATGATGGTAATGGTCTTCCTGATTGTACTGATTTTTATTCTCTGGGCATTCAGAATTGACCGTAAAATGAACCTTGATAAAAAATATCACGAACGATATGAATTTGTCCTGGACGAAACCACTCTAAACAAACCACTACAGATGTATGTAAATGACAGTCTCATATTCAGCGGCACACCATCTACCACATTCACTCTGAACATAGACCGATTTGCAGATGAAAGCACATTGCTGATAGTAGATGGCGAATCTGACATAGTCAGTCTGATAGAACTATCAGAAGAAGGAGAAAAACTGATAATCAGCAAAGAGGGAACAGATTATACAGGTACTAATCCTTAACCACCTTTAATATATTATTATATTGCTCCTGATTGTTCAGGATACCTACAGCCAGATCAAGACAAATATCATCCTTCAAACCATGATATATTCCACCACGCTGATAATAGTATCTTGTTGCAATCTCTACGGCAAGCAGACGCTTAATATCCTTACGGAATACCTCTAAGTCCTTATCCATATTATACTGGAGTTTTTCCTCCAGAGCTTTGAACTCATCGGTAGCCTTATCTGCCAATCCCTCAAGTTTTGCCATATCCTTCAACAAATCCAGAGCCTTGCTGCTATTGCTTTCAAACTTAAAGTCCGAATTATGAACATAGTCAACAAATTCATCAAAGAGGGCATCTGTAACCTCAAACTCTTCCATTGGTGCAATCTGCTTGTTCTCTATACAGAATTTGTTTACAAAGTCAAACAGTACCACATCGGTTGTCAGCCTGTAGAGAATATCAGGCATTGTATCCAGTTTACATACAGAATCGGGATAAATTCCACCATCAGACTTTACCGGGCGTCCTGAAAGTGTATAAAATTTATCAGATATAGTATCTGCACCCTGCTTGCTATCAGTACCTTTTCTGCGTGCAGCATAATCTACCTTCTGAATACAGCGTCCGCTTGGTATATAATACTTGGATGTAGTCAATTTCAGGGTTCCGTTGTAAGGAAGCGGACGGGTACTCTGAACCAGTCCCTTGCCAAATGTTCTGTTACCCACAATTACAGCTCTGTCCAGATCCTGCAATGCACCGGACACAATTTCAGAAGCCGAAGCAGACTGTTCATCAACCATTACCACCAGAGGCAGTTCAGGAACAATCGGAGCACGACCGGTAGAATATGTTCTGGATGATTGTGGTGCCCTGCCTTTTGTTTCAACAACCTTTGTACCTTTTGGCACGAACAGGCCTACTATCTCTATGGCTTCAGTCAACAGGCCACCGCCATTCCCACGCAAGTCAAGAATCAATCCTTCTGCGTCCTGAGAGAGCAGTTCTTCAATAGCCTTTCTCACATCTTTTGAACAGCCATCTGTAAAACTCTCCAATAGAATATATCCGTATTTTCCTGCAGTCATTCCATAATATGGTACAGCAGGAAGAGCTATCACACTGCGGACTATTTCAATTTCCAGCGAATCTGAAACTCCCGGACGTTCTATGGTGATCACAAATTTAGTATCAGGTTCACCTCGCAATCTATCACTCACCTCTGAATTTGTCTTGCCACGCATATCTTCACCATCTATACGAAGAATCAAATCACCGGCCTTTAATCCATATCTTGCGGCTGGCATTCCTTCGTAGGGTTCTTCTATGGCTATCATATTCTTTTCAGGATATTGTCTTATGATTGCACCAATTCCCGCATACTTTCCTGTTGTCATCATCTTCAGATCGGTCTCCTCCTGTTCAGAATAGAACTCTGTGTACGGATCCAGAGAAGAGAGCATGGCATCTATACCTTTATTTACCGCCTCCTCCAAATCTACCGTATCAACATAAAGCATATTTAGTTCCCTTAATATTGAATGGAATATATCTGAACTTTTAGATGCCTGAAATCTTAAATCCTGATTTCTTGTTGCCGCCAGTGTAATCAGTGCTGACGACAGGAATACTATTATAAATGATACTCTACTACGTTTCATTGCCCTGTTTTTGCTTATCTGTCTGCGAAGGTATGATTTTTTTTCACTGAATGATGATTTTTTTACGAAAAGCTATTGCATATTTGAAAAAAGGCTGTAATTTTGCACCGCAATTGAGCAACAAAGTTACTCAAGAAGTGATTCTTCCTTAGCTCAGTCGGTTAGAGCATCTGACTGTTAATCAGAGGGTCCTTGGTTCAAGTCCAAGAGGGAGAGCAAAAGAAAAGAGGTTCAAAAGACCTCTTTTCTTTTTTACCTGTTTATGTAAACTCACCACCGTATTTAATTGAAGCATCATTCACATAACGTCTGAAACCAGCCTCATTCTCTCTACGACATATCAATAGGACATCGTCTGTATCCACAATTATAAAGTCAGACAAATCATCAATCACTATCAGTTTCTTTTCGTTTGTCTCAATCACCACATTATTATTACAGTTGTAAACCTGATTCTTGGAAGCTCCCACGTAGTTACCATTTTCGTCCTTTCTGCAATAATCGTACAGCAAGCCCCAGCTCTCTATATCATTCCAATAGAACTCACCCAATGTTACATAAACATTCTCAGCCTTTTCCAGCACACCAAAATCTATAGATCTGTGAGGGAAGGATTCAAAAACAGAATAGAGCAGTTTTCGGCGCGCATCACGATTATGATGATTGTCGTAAATATTATCAAACTGCGCCATCATATCAGGCATACATACTCTTACGGTGTTGATAAAGGTTTCAACATTCCACATAAGCATACCTGAATTCCAGTAAAATTCCCCACTCTCTACAAATATCCTTGCAAAATTCTCATCTGGCTTCTCAGTAAAAGTACGCACCTTATACATTCCGTCAAGCATCTTTTCGTCTGCCTGAATATAACCAAAACGTGTTTCAGGATGAGTTGGTTTAATTCCTATAGTCAACAGACCATGATTATTCTCCACAAAATGCATTCCCTGCTCAACTATATGGTCAAAATCCTTATCCTCTGAAACAACTACGTCAGATGGCACGACAAGTACATTTGCATTTGGATTCAGATCTCTGATATGATATGCAGCCATAGCCAATCCAGGAGCCGTACCTTTCATTGCCGGTTCCCGCAAAATCTGCTGCGGATTCAAAAAAGGCAATAACTGACAAACCGTATCGTAATAATCCAGATTTGTAGATACTATTATATTTTCAAGTTCAAACAGCTTAGAGAGTCTGTCAACTATCTTTCTTAACAGGGTGGTGCCATCTCCATTAAAATCTATAAACTGCTTTGGCATCTCTTTTCTGCTAAGAGGCCACAGTCTGGTACCCTTTCCACCTGCTAAAACAATGCAATAATTATCTGAATTGAACATAAAATCATATTTTCGTTTGCACGAAGTTAACACTTATAGCTTAAGAATCAAATTTTTACATTGTATTTTAACCTTTTCTATGAAAATTATAGAGATTATTTTAGCAACTATAGATATTTTATACTATCTTTGCAGTGTCAAATTGACGCCCAGATGGCGGAATCGGTAGACGCGCTGGTCTCAAACACCAGTGGGGCAACCCATCCCGGTTCGACCCCGGGTCTGGGTACAAAAAATGGAGAGAGTTTCAAACTCCCTCCGTTTTTTATTTCACATAAGTCCTTCTCATTCGTGAGACTCAGTATTTTCCTTATCATCCTTGGACTTTAGCATACAAGTATCATGAAACTTGTACTTTCTGTTTGGCTTGCCTAAAGCTTTAATATCTGAACTTAATGACCAGAACATAATCCTTCTGTTTTAGAATTAATTGCCACCAAACAGGCTAAAGATTGAATTCAGAGAACTTACAGCCTGTCCTACATTTTCTGAAGCTGTTACAATATTTGACAATGCCGGAGTTACCTGCTGAGTAGCATTATTTGCAGCATTTGAAGCGGCACTTGTTATAGCAGACAGATCCAGATTAGACATTGTAGTCAATGTATTCATAACATTAGTAGAATTAGAGTGATTTACTAAATTGTTTGAACCTGTTATCAATCCGGATGCAAAGTCTGTATAGAAAGATGATTTATCTGTTGTAGTCTTCAAAGACTGAACACCATTTACCAATGTTGCCAACTGAAGCATTGTTGACATATTGGTCATATCAAGACTTCCTGATTCTTTGTATGATGAATATAGATTTCTCAATGCCACACCCGATGAATGACCGCTTTTAGAAGCAGTTGAAGTACCCATTGAGCTACCCAAAACACCACATGAAGCAAATGTTACTATTGTAACAAGCGCAACTAAAACCAACGATTTAATTCTCATAATAAACAGTTTTTAAAGTTATAACATTGATTTGATTGATTCAGCTATCTGTACAAACTCTTCGTTCGTTAATTTAAGCTTTGGATTGCTGAACAACATATCCTTTTCACTCTGCATTGGAATAAGATGAATATGTGCATGTGGCACCTCCAGGCCTAAAACTGCCTGACCAACTCGCAAACAAGGAATAGCCTTCTTCTGAGCCGTGGCTATCTTCTTTGCAAAAAGC
This sequence comes from Bacteroidaceae bacterium, assembly GCA_045660365.1. Taxonomy (GTDB): domain Bacteria; phylum Bacteroidota; class Bacteroidia; order Bacteroidales; family Bacteroidaceae; genus Colenecus. The sequence goes on along the minus strand of JAZRDQ010000008.1, from coordinate 110,711 downwards.
TGAAGATCTGCCAGCTCCTGATCGGTCAGATCAAACAGATAATCTACTTCACGCTTGGGAATAACAAGAGTATGCCCCTTGACCATTGGATTGATATCCAGAAACGCAAAGCAATTCTCATTCTCTGCTATCTTGTAGCAGGGAATCTCTCCGTTTATAATTCTACTGAAGATAGTCATAGCAGTTTATCAGATAGTTATCTCCAGAATTTCGAAACCAATTTTTCCGCTTGGGATTGTTATTTCAGCAGTTTCACCTGCACTCTTACCTAACAAGCCCTTTGCAATAGGTGTATTGCAAGATATTTTTCCAGCTTTAAGATCTGCCTCACTCTCTGGAACGATAGTGTATGTTACTACTGAGTTGTTCTTTGTATTACGCAATTTAACCTTTGTCAATATCTGAACTGTAGATGTATCAATCATTGATTCATCTATCAATTTAGCATCAGCTATCTGTAATTTAAGCTGGGCAATCTTGGATTCAAGCATTGCCTGTGCCTCTTTAGCTGCATCATACTCAGCATTCTCAGACAAATCGCCCTTATCGCGAGCCTCAGCTATCTGCTGTATCACCTCCGGACGACGTACATTCTCCAAATACTGTAATTCGGCCAACAATTTCTTGTAGCCTTCTTCCGACATATAAGCCATATCTGATATATTTTTAATTGTTACACTTAAAAAAAAGATGAAAAAAGAATTCCAACACACCGCGACTGGTGTTGGAACCCTTTTATTTATCTTGTTTGCTTCTACGCAAAGATATAATGTTTATTCTATATATCCAAACTTTTAGCCTAACAAAATCATTTTAGTAGATTTTCTATTTTCTCTTCCAGACCTTTCATTGCCTGCAGACGCTCTACAAGCTCACCCTCTCTGTTTATAAGGAAGGCCGATGGCAGAGCCGAAACCCTGTAACTTGCTGCAACTGTAGATCTTGCACCATATTCATCGCGCACGCAGGTCCATGGCAGATTAGCAGCTCCCGTAATCCAGAAATGCTCATTGGAGTCCAATGAAACCTGATAAATTGTAAATCCATCAGCGGCATACTTGTCATACAGGCTACGCAACATCAAATTATATCCGGGCGAATAATCACTATTGAAAACTGTAAAATCCAGCAGTACTACCTGACCCTTTAAATCTGACAATTTCTGCTCTACTCCTCTGTAATCCGGCAGTTTTATATCTATGATACCAGTCTCCATAGTTATCTGCTCCAGTTGAGCTACCGTCTCTTCGGAAGCAGGCTGTGAAGGAGCAGTCATAGACATTCCCTTCAGGGCAATGTTGTGAATATGTTTTGTACGCACCGCATCTGGATAATGCAGATCCATCTGGGTGGCTACAGCAGCAAAACATTTTGCATCCTGCCTGTCAACCTGAGCATTAAACAATGCACTGCCTCTCACAGTCATAAACAGAGCGTAGTAGGCTGCAGGAGTCCCGGGATTAGAAAGAATATATTCATTCTTTATCTTGGTTTTAAACACATCTATCTTTTCCTGAAGCTGGTTGCTCAATACACCAACCTCCAGGCCGTTAAATCCCTGCAACATTCTGTTTACCTCCTGCGAGATACCTATCTGTTCCATTACCAGATCCTTTAGGCGATTACTGCTTGCAGAACCATCTACTCTGTAGGAAACAGCCATTGAAGGCAATGAAGAATACACCGTAATAGTCTCAGTAGAATCTACAACTATATTGATAAATTGTTTATCTACGCGCAGTCGATAAAACTCAAAACAGTCAGGAGTTGCCGGGTGTGAAAAGCTGAAAGCTCCTTCATCATCCAGTTTTACAGAGTCTATTGTCTCTGTTTTGTCAGCTCCCACCTTATCTAAATAGAGAGTTTTGTTTTCGGCTTCCAGTATTGCTCCATCAATAGTGAACCTGTCAACTTGCTGCTGACAGGCCACTGTTATTAGTAATACTGAGAGTAAAAAAGGTATATTACTTCTCTTCATTTTCCTTTCTGTTGTTACGGAAGTTACCGCCCTCACCTCTCTCCTGGCGTGGTCCGCGTGGAGGACGCTGTGGACGTTCGCGCTCCTGATAACCTTCCGGTTTTTCAATCAGGACTCTGCGTGACAATTTGAACTTACCTGTCTTCTGGTCAATATCGATAAGTTTAACCTGAATCTTATCGCCTTCCTTGATTTCAGTCTGCTCAATTGTTTCGTAACGTTTCCAGTCGATTTCTGAAATGTGGAGCAATCCATCCTTACCTGGCATAAATTCAACGAACAGACCGTAAGGCATTACGCTGCGAACAGTACCATCGTAAATTTCACCTACTTCAGGAACAGCTACTATAGCACGAATCTTTGCGATAGCTGCATCGATGCTCTCCTTGTTGGTTGCAGCAATCTCAATTCTGCCTGCACCATCAATCTCTTCAATGCTGATGTTTGCACCGGTTTCTTCCTGCATACCCTGGATAATCTTTCCGCCCGGGCCAATCACTGCACCAATGAACTCCTTAGGGATGATCATTGTTTCAATGCGTGGAGCATGTGGTTTCAGGTCAGCACGTGGTTCAGCCAGACACTCCTGGATTTTGCCAAGGATATGTTCGCGGCCTGCTTTAGCCTGTGCCAGAGCCTTCTCCAGGATTTCGTATGAAAGACCATCACACTTAATATCCATCTGAGTAGCTGTCAGACCTTTAACAGTACCTGTTGTCTTAAAGTCCATATCACCAAGATGATCTTCATCACCAAGGATATCGCTAAGAACTGCATATTTATCTTCGCCTGGATTCTTGATAAGACCCATTGCGATACCTGATACAGGATTTGAAATCTTTACACCTGCATCCATCAGAGCCAGTGTACCTGCACAAACTGTAGCCATTGATGAAGAACCGTTTGATTCCAGAATATCAGAAACTACGCGAACGCAGTATGGATAATCTGCAGGAATCTGGCCTTTCAATGCACGCCATGCCAGATGACCGTGACCTATTTCACGACGGCCTGTGCTGCGCTGTGCCTTAGCTTCACCAGTACAGAATGGAGGGAAGTTATAGTGCAACAGGAAACGCTCATCATGCTGATCCAGAACATCATCAACCATCTTTTCATCGTCCTTTGTACCCAGTGTTACAGAGCAGAGAGCCTGAGTTTCACCACGGGTAAATACTGAAGAACCATGAGGACCTGGCAGATAACCTGCTTCGCACCAGATAGGACGGATTTCTGTTGTCTGACGACCATCCAGACGTTTACCTTCGTCCAAAATGCAACGACGCATAGCATCGCGCTCTACATCGTGGTAGTAACGGTCAATCAGAGCATTCTTTTCAGCAAGTTCTGCTTCATCCATATCGGCATGAGCCTCATTGTAAGCAGCCTTGAATTCATCGCGAACAGCATCAAAGTTCTCCTGACGTGAATGCTTGTCTGTGTTACCAGCAGCAGCCAGTTCGTATGATTTCTGGTAGCATGCATCCTTAACAGCCTGACGCAGTTCTTCGTCATTAACTTCGTGGCAATATTCGCGCTTTACTGTCTTGCCAACAGCCTCTGTCAGCTCCATCTGAACCTGACAGTGTTTCTTAATCTCTTCGTGAGCAGCCTTCATTGCGCCCAGCAGGTCAGCTTCTGAAACCTCCTTCATTTCACCCTCAACCATCATAATGTTGTCGTATGTAGCGGCAACCATTACATCCATATCAGCCTCTTCAAGCTGTTTGAAGGTTGGGTTAATTACATATTCACCATCAATGCGGGCAACACGTACCTCTGAAATCGGACCCTGGAATGGGATATCAGATACTGCAAGAGCTGCCGATGCTGCCAAGCCTGCAAATGCATCAGGCATCTGTTCGCCATCGGCTGAATAGAGTATGATGTTTACATAAACTTCTGCGTGGTAGTTATCAGGGAAGAGAGGACGCAAAGCACGGTCAACCAGACGACAGGTCAGAATTTCATAATCTGAAGGACGACCTTCGCGCTTTGTAAAGCCACCCGGATAGCGGCCGATAGCTGCATACTTTTCTCTGTACTCTACCTGTAAAGGCATAAAATCTGTTCCGGGAACTGCATCTTTAGCGGCACATACAGTGGCCAGAAGCATAGTCTTACCGCAAGTCAGCATAACTGCTCCATCGGCTTGTTTTGCCAGTTTCCCGGTCTCCAGCTTCACAATTCTTCCGTCAGGAAGCTGGATTTCTTTTGTTACAATGTTCATCTTTTAAAAACGTATAAATAAGTAAATTGTGGCAAATATACGAATTATCATTGTAAGATACAACAAATTAGCTCCAATGGTTTACGCGCGGAGATACATTTATTATGAATTGTTAGCAGAAGTCAATAAATATTCCGAAATTTGCGTCATAAACATTAAAAAGAGAAAAGCTTTTGCAATATGAATATAACTGTTATCGGTTGCGGAAATGCAGGATTGATACACGCAGCAAAATTGATTGAGTTCGGTCATAAAGTGGCACTTTTAAAGACCTCTGCAACAAACAGTCAATTCTTTGACAAAATAGTATCCGATGGTGGTTATAATGTATTGGACGACACCAACAATGGAAACCGATACTTTGCTCAGCCGGCCATCATTACAAGAGAGGCAAAAGTTGCTGTAGAGTTTGCAGATATTATCATGGTGATGACCACAACCCTGCAACACGAACAGATAGCAGCACTGATAGCTCCATACGTAAAGGAAGGTCAGCTTATCTGCCTCACTCCGGGCTATTTAGGAAGTCTGATCTTCAGGAAATACATTAAGCAGAACGTAACATACAGCGAATGGGAAACCACTGCATACAATGGCAGAATAATGAATTCCGAATATGTAAGAATTAGTTTTTACAACCCAAGAAATGCAGTATCGGCATGGCCAAAAAGAGAGGAGCAGAGGGTAATTTCCCTGCTTTCCGGTTGTTTCCCAAACACAAAATATCTGAGACAGAACATTCTGGAATCTGCCATACATAATCCAAATATGATTGTACACCCTATAGGAATACTCTTCTCTGCATCCAGAATAGAGTACAGCAAGGGTGAATTCTGGATGTATAAAGAGGCATTCACAGATTCCGTAGTAAACGTAATCAAATCTTTCGACGTAGAGAAGAACAAGATGCTCCAGGCGTTCGGTTGCAAACCTCTGGACTATTTTGAAGCGGCAAAATGGAGAAATGAAGAGAATCTGGATATTGACGCAATGACAGTATTTAAATCGTTTGCCGATTCATCAAACAAAGGACCATCATTTGTAAATCACAGATACCTTTTGGAAGATGTTCCAATGGGATTGGGCCTGTACATTTCCATAGGCAGGATACTGGGGCTGGATACATCCATCCAGGAGGGAATACTTGCACTTGCTTCAGCACTGCTAAAAACTGATTTCAGAGAGAACGCCCGAACCATACAGTACCTTCTTGGCAAGGACAATGTTACAGTTCAGGACATTAAAGATGCAATAGAATGAGACGCAATTTGCTTAGAAAATTCAGCCCGATAATTCCGGACAGACAATTCGTTAAGTGGATGTACAAGATTGAGACAGGTAAAAAGCTCAATCTGAAGAACCCCGTTACAATGAATGAAAAGTTGCAATGGCTGAAACTGTACAACAGAAGACCGGAGTACACCACCATTGTTGACAAGATTGATGTAAAAGGATACATAGCAGCCAGAATAGGTGCAAAATATATAGTACCCACACTTGCTGTCTGGAACAGTACAAATGATATAGATCTGGAGACACTTCCACAGCAGTTTGTACTAAAAACTAACCACAGCGGTGGCAATAAGGGTGTCATTATATGCAAGGACAAGAACAATCTGAACATGGAAGAGACCATCAATAAGCTGAACAAATCACTGCGTACTGACCTGCACCGCAACTACAGAGAGTGGCCATACAAGAATGTAAAGAAACGCATCTTTGCAGAAATGTATCTGGGCGACGATCTGGTTGACTACAAATTCTACTGCTACAACGGCAGCGTAGATGCTGTTCTGCTATGCATAGACCGACAGGCCGGAAGCCCCAAATTCTACTTCTTTGACAGAGAATGGAATCTGAAACGCTACAACAAAAGAGGCAAAGAGGCTCCGGAAGGATTCACTCTGCCCAAACCGTCAAATATGGAGAAGATGTTTGAACTGGCTTCAGAACTGTCAAAGGGAATACCATTTGTAAGAGTGGATTTCTACAATGTGGATGGCAAAATCTATTTTGGAGAGATGACCTTCTTCCCTGCAAGCGGATATGACACAAAGAGACTGCCGGAATCAGACCTACTGTTTGGCAATATGATAGACCTATCATTGGCATATAATAGTGCAACAGTATGTCAGCAAAGGTAAGCATAATAATCCCCGTATATAACACAGCGGAACTTTTGCCACGCTGTTTGCAGAGTGTCACAGAGCAGACACTTACAGACACTGAGATAATATGTGTAAACGATGGTTCAACAGACCATTCGGCGCAGGTTCTGGATGAGTGGGCAAAGAGAGACAGCCGCATAACAGTCATTCATCAGCAAAATGGCCGTCAGGGTAAAGCAAGAAATGCAGCAATGGCTATTGCACGTGGCGAATATATAGGAATGATAGATAGTGATGACTATATCCCCGCCAACTATTTTGAAACCCTGTACAACGCAGCAAAAACAGCGAATGCCGATATAGCTATCTGCGGGATAATAAAGGAGAAACCGGGTGGTAACAGAACAGTCATTGAATTCAGGGAGAGCAAAGTTATAACTACAACTGATGATAAGCTGAAAATCTGCAAATGCCCACCTGAATTTCATCCGGTAAATAAACTGTATCGCAGAGAGATGCTGGAACGCACAGGGCTTAGATTTGCTGAAGGAGTTCAGTATGAAGATGTAATGTTTGTATTCCGCGCCATCTGTGAAAGCGGCAGACTGGTTACAGTACCGGATCTATTCTACAGATATGTACTGAACAGCAGTTCTACGGTAAAATCAAAACAGACCCGCTCCAAACAGCTACAGAAGTATCAGGCACATAAATCGATGGTTGACTACGCATCAGCAAACGGATTGACTATACCCAATAAAGAGAGAAATATCACAGTAAGCCATAACACCGTTTGTGGCATCTGTCTGTGGAAGATAAAAGAGAAGAATAACAGGCGCACCCTGCGGCTTTTTGACGCCATACCGCTATATTTCTGGAAAGCCCCTGCAAAAAGCAGGATAACCACTCCCGTAGATATAGTCTATATGTGGGTAGATGGCAATGACCCCGCATGGCAGGCCAAACGTGACAGATACTTAGGCAGTGCAACTAAAAATCAGGGAACCATTGAGGCACGATGGATAGAGAACGATGAACTGAAGTATTCACTCCGTTCCATCGAAAAATTTGCCCCATGGATTAACCGCATATTTATAGTAACAGATGGTCAGTGTCCTGAATGGCTTGATACCACACACCCAAAAGTTGTTCTGGTCAATCACAATCAGATACTGCCGGCCGATGCTCTGCCCACCTTCAATTCCACAGCAATAGAGAACAGCACCTGCAACATAGATGAACTGAGTGAATATTTCTTTCTGGGAAATGATGATATGTTTTTTACAGGAAACTTAGGGGCAGAAGATCTCTTTTCTGAAGACGGACGTCCTGTTGTCCGTCTGAACAGCCACCGTTTCAACAAACGTAAGGCAAAGCGTAAAGGTAATTACGCCATAAAAATTGACAGAATGCAGAATCTTATTGCAGAAGAATATGGAAAGAAGATTCAGTATGCGCCACACCACTGTTTTGACCTGTACTCTAAAAGCATTATCAGGGAGTGTATAGCCAGTTGCCATACACAGGAATGGAGCAAAACATCGTACAGCCGTTTCCGTAACGACTCCGATATGCACAGAAGCTACATAGGATACTATATGATAGCCACTGGCAGAGCTATTATGAAAAAGGCCTCATCCTATTCACGCTGTATTCCTGTCAACACAAAAGATTACAATTATGTTCTAAAGAAATACAAGCCTCTGATGGTATGTATGAACGATGGTGAAGGCACTACCGACAGCGACCGCAGGAGAATGGTAGAATTTCTCCAATCCTGTTTCCCTAACAAAAGCTGTTTTGAAAAGTAAAAAAACCTCGGTCCATTATGAAGTGAACCGAGGATTTTTATCATTAATTCCGGTTTTGGAACCTTATATAACTATCTTCTGTCTATTTGCAATATATACTCCATTTGCATTAACAGGCACTTTTACCGTAGTTCCCGGAGCCACCTTCACTCTTGCAATAATCTGTCCCGATGTTGAATATATTGTAACCATAGTTTCATAGTCAAGAGCAGATTCTATGTATATTACATTGTTCCTGCCATAGATATTCAATCCCTTCAATGGTGCCTGTTCTGCTATATAATCTTCACTGCCACTTATTGGAATATAATCAAGAACATTTCCTCTGGTTGGTGCTGCAGATCCGTTCTTCTTCAGATATACACGGAATGGTACAGCCACATCGGAATTCTGCACACGTTCAAATCCGGCACCTGTTGCATCAACTTTGTAATCTGCATCTGCAATGTCGGTATTCAGATAAGAACCATACAATGTATATCCACCTGCAGATGTTACCAGACCTGACGCATTATATACAGGAATTACCTGATTAGCTACAGAGACATAGGTTACTATCTGCTTATCCAGTTCTTCCGGAGCAGGTGTTGCAGTATTCCCTGGAACAAATTTACCTGACATATCAAATTCATAGTATGCCACACCAGGATAAGCCACAATATATGGCATATTCTGAGTAGTCAGCAGGTAATCTGAATATTCACGTGTACCATTGTAATACTCAAAGTATTTATCACTGTTTTTATCGTTTCTGCTGTTCTTACTGTAATATGTGTCATACAGATAACTATTGCTCACTCTATATGGATTATTTCCATTATGATCTTCATACTTTGCATAGCCAGCACCTTCCTGTGGACGGGCAAACTGTGCTTTAGCATCTGATATTCCTGTAAAGCCACGCAGCCAATACTCATGCCCCTTATCAGAATCTCCATAGAAGTGAGTTATTTCACCCTTGTCCTGTGTAGTCACCAGATCGGCAGTAAATGGAAGAATCAAACCTTCCCAGCCATCTGAACTACTATTGGCATGGTAAGCTGGGTCGCGCTGATACCACATATAGTAGTTATCATTAAAGCTATATGATATTGGTGCTGCAAAGTTCTGTTTATCCACAATAAAGTGGTCAGATGTTGCTCTGTATTCTCCATTAATCTGTTTACCTACCAGATGGAACATAGGCTCCTGTACAATTCTGTCAACAGAATTATAGTTATTCTGCTGAATATCAAGTTCAGGTTCCTTAGCAGCTTCGTCAAGCAGTTTATAAGTTGCCTCTCCTCCTGCTTCAGCATATACCAACAGGTTCTTTGTAAGACCCTTCAGGTAGAAGCTGCGTAGCTCAGGCATATCCAGCAGGCTGTTTTCAAACAATGCGTCACTTGCACTCGCATTACCTGTAAAGTCAATTGCTGTTACATCTCTGTCCATAACAATTGCGTTATAGGTATCTGTAAATACAGCATCTCTGTTGTAGTGAACACCACCTGCTACTGCTGTTGGAGATTGCGTTGTATAAACCGGAACACGGAATACACGGTTATCGGCAACTGTTGTTGCATCTATCAGTTCCGGCTGATAGTTTGTAGTTACATCTTCTACAGTCCTTGAATAGTTATAGGTACGCTTTGCAACTCTGTCAGGCAGGTTATCATGGTCTTTACTCTGACTTAAACCGTATGTTAGGTTCTGTCCAAAGAAGATATAATCATCCGGATACAGAGGTACAAATTTCGCAGCAGTGCCCTGATCAGGATTACCCTCTATAAATCTGATTTCGCCTACACGGTATGGAACTTCACCCTTTTCGTAACGGAAATCACCACTTTTCATACGCTCTTCCACATAATCCGAATTTCCATACTTAGCTGATGTGGCAGTAGCTGCAATACTCTGCAATGATGGTAATACAGACAGACCATTATTCTGCAGATATGCTCCATCGGAACCATCACGCTTTTTACCTGCCGATATATCATTGCGCTTCTGCTGATAGTATCCATTCAGGTTATAGGCTACTGTACCATCAGTAAATTCACGTGTTGTGGCTGCTGTAGCACCATTAGCATAACTACCAGTGTACTGTATGCTGTTGTAATATGAATTGACAGCAGAGCCACCATCTGCAATTATCGGAGCAGTAGTTGTAATTCCGGTTGTTGAAATCCAACTGTTATATACTGCACCTCCGTTGTCTGATATACCTGCACCTGTAAATGAACCGGTAACACCTAAGTTATATACATTACCGCATAGCTTATTGAACAATGAGTGGGTCAAACCACTTATGGTGTAACCATCACCATGCAGATTACCCTGGAAACAGTTATCACCATCACCGCCAAGTGTCCAGTCTTTATCTTTATAGTATAATGGTTCCACATCACTCTGCAATATAAATTCCAGATTCTTGGCATACTGTATCTGACCATTTATATACCTGTCAGGCTTATTATTTGGATCTGGCACATAATCTTTTCCAATATGCAAATGTTCATTATACAACTTAATCAGGTAGTCAAACTCATTAAATTGTTTCTCCTCATCACCTACTTTTGCTGTAAACACATCATTATTTATGTAAATCTTTGGATTACGCAACATTGCAGGTTTATTTGAATATGTATCAGTTATAGAATCCACATACATATATTCCGGATGTTCAAGTACATCTTTCAGTCTATGATAGTTGGCAACGGATAATCTTACCGGATTTGAATAAGTTTTACCTAAGTATGTCTTTGCATAGTATGCTATCCAGTATTCATTCTGATACCAGTATAGTGGAGCACGTCCCTGCTGATATGCAACACCATTCTTATGAGCAAATGCATCCTGTTCGTTAGCAAAGATCTCAAATCCACCACCCATAATTTCGTAAGCACCAGGTGTTACAGGAGGTGTGTTCATACCAAGTACTTCGCCAGGCAATACTGTCTGAGGAGTCTGCAGATCGCCAATCTTAGGCACACCACTCTCAAAGTGTACCCTGATATTTACAATATGACGTTCTACTATCTCTTCAAAGTTGTTACCTGCCAGATCGCTCTCCAGATAAGAATACTTATATACAACTGTTACTATCTTATCTTCCGACAGGTCTCTTACATCGGCACTTCTTGGAACATACAGCGTTGATGTTTCTGTAGGCATAGTTCCCTGAACAGAGAAGTTAGTCTGCATATTCACTACGTTCTCTGCGTACGAAGTGGTTGTAATAACAGTTCCTTCTTTTATGGTTCCTGCAGCAACATCAGCTTTATTATTATTGTTTGCACTATTATATGAACCATCACTCTCAGGATTAATCTTTATTAGTTTCTGCTGGTTGCTGAAATCATTCAGACATACATAATAAGTTCCTTGTGAATTGAATGTATAATGCATTACATTATTATTCCTCACATTATCATCAACCGGTAATTTAGTAAATTCTGTGTCGGTAAGCACTCTGCCCCTTGCATAATAAACATCGCCAACCTTAAATGTCTTCTTAACCACATAGAATGTATTCTTTGCTTTAGGTGGCTCTGCATTGTTATCAACACGCAGATGTTCATCGGTTACATTTACCAGAGCAAAGTTCATCTTCTCATTCGGAAGCTTTTCATAATTCACATTGTTCAGTTTTGTGCCTTTACTGATTACTTCCAATGGGTTGCCATCTATATCTGATATTCCCAGACCGGAAACACCCAGACCTGTACCATTATAAACCGCTGTATAATCAACTCTTGTAGGATTGCTGTAACGATAGCCATCGTTTTCTGTATTAGGATCATAATTTGCAGACGGATCGTATCCATGCAGATCTTTTGAGAAATTGGTACTCAACAAATCCAGAGCATCTTTATTAAAAGAGAAATTCTTACGCTCATCCGGCTGGACTCCCGCATATTGCAGTGCATCATAACTGTTCTGCACTATAAACAGGTGACCACCAAAATTACCTGTAGCGGTACAGAGCCATGTATTGACAGAGAAATTCTTTTTATCAGATGCATTCAGCTTATCAAATTCAGACTGCTGCAATATATCACCATAATAGTACCACTCTTCCGGAGCAAATTCGAATGTTTGTGTACACAATACTGCCTTTTCAAAATGCCTTCGTATCTTTTCATTGCTGGCTCTATCATAATCTGTTTTTGAAATTACGTTACCTTCAGTAATATACATATCTGTTTCACCACCATTGCCATTGGAGGTATTAACATGTACATTTTCTGTTGCCACGTATGCTATTTCAAATACAGCCTGTCCGGTTGGAGATGCCACTCCCTTATCCGTAGCATCCTTCAGCAAATTCTGCTGTTCATTATATACTTCATCATCTATAATATCGCCGGCATTATATGTATATTGTCCATATATACCACCTGTTGTATTCAAGAACGACGGACCTGACACATATAGTTCCTTATTGGTTTTACCATCATTATATGTTGCTAAGCTAATCTGGTTTGGAGCACCCGATGCCTGTGTATAGTAATCATTCCATACTGCAGGGTTATTAATTTTGAATGTAAGCAGGAATCCTTCATCCTTACTCATATTGTTTGTTGGATGGAAGAAATAGGATACTGGAACCAGCTGGGTTGCATCGGCAGTATTTGCATTCGGATCATGAATCTTAATCCTGACAGTTGAATCCTTCAGTTCCTGTAACTTAGCCGGAAGTATTACATCGCCTTTCCTGTATGCAAGCGCAAGCGCACCCAGATCTCTGCCTTCAGAATCTTTTGCTTCCCCATCAATATTTACCACATCGTCTATACATACGTAAGTCTCCTCTACAAAGAAGGCCTGTTCAGGAGTAGCAAGTCTTTCATAATCCCAGCTGCTGATAGGATCGTTGGTATGGTAATACTGTCCGCCAATTCTTACAGAATCGTCTGCAGTCAGTTCTCTGCCTCCATAATTCAATCCGGTATAGTATGCATAGTAGTTTTTGGAGATATCAAGTAATTCCAGTCTGCCATTTGCACCTGCTGTGATAGTTAAAGGAATTGATACATCCTCTGAATATGCCTGCGGTGTACCGGTATATGCAGAGATTGTCTGGTTATATACGTAGAAATCGCCACGTACATACCAATAGTGTGCAGGCGAACTCTTATCGCCGTTATTTGGATAGCAATCATCTACAATCTGCTTCTGGCTATGTACAAAGTTACCGGATGATGCATATGGCTCAGTCTGATCATCTGAATATTTATGTAGTTTGTACGATACCGCATCTTTGTTGGATTCGGCCAATGTAACGTTCACTTCACCGGAAGGTGTTCTTTTTCCGTGGATATTCTTGGCATACACATATCCACCACCCTCGCCAGGTGCTACATTTATAAGATCAAGCTGGATAACACCTGTAATAGGTCCATAATCCTTTTTGCCTGTCTGTTCATTTATTGATCTTACAACTTCAAGCCATACACCACCTGCAAGTGCAATTATATTTGAACTTTCACCATTATTACGGAATTTTGTTCCTGCCTGACGCATCTTATATTCATAATAAGTTTCATCCTGGTTCTCTGGATCTGGCTTATAAATATCTTCTGTACTGTGTGTTTTACGAACATCAGTATAATAATTAAGGTTGGAAGATACTGCTCCTAAATAGTTCACCACATTGTATATACCAAAGTAACAACCATGGTCTTTTGTTCCATCAGGGTTATAACCGGCTATAGGATATGTTTTAACTTCATTCAGTGAAAGTTCATCCAGACGGTTAATGGTGTACATGGTAAAGTCGGCAGTAGTTGTTTCACGATCACGTGCACCCTTTAACACCACTCTGCTACCCACAACACCACAGAAATCGGCACGCTGTATGGTGTTAATCATTCTGCCTGCGTATAGTGTTGCCAGACCTGCAAGTTTCCACTTTGCCTGTTCTTCTGCAGGCATGCTGCCCCATACAGAACCGGATATCTGATCACCCTCTACATAGTAGTGTGTTTTATTGTTCTTATCTTTATAATCATGAGCTTCCAGACATAGATATTTCAGTTCATAATATGCTTTCTTTCTTGCATGCATTTTCTGGTAATCATCGTATGTAATTTCATGTGTAAGATTATGATAGTCAGTGCCATAGTTAGTTATATTCAGTTCTCTGTAACCATCTACAAGACTTAAGTTACCATCTCCATAGAAACCACCGATATTATCGGTACTTACAGATACCATATCGCAATCAAATACATCCACTACTGATGCTGTTACATTACCAAATACGGTCTTTACATCGGCAGTCATAATATCGGTACCCTGAATTACATTACCACCGGCAAAGACTGCATTACGTACTGTAACACCCTGTTCATCCATCTGCTTCCATCTTGAGTCGTTAGCATAGAGCGTATTCAAATCGGAACATGGAACAAAATCGCCTGCTTTATATGATTTGGATCCTATTGTTATATCCTCCAAAGCTACTGTTACCGGAGTGATAAGAACCTTACAGTCTTCTGTATATTTTCCTTCTCTATCATAATAGTGTCCTGTGGTAAATTGCTGAGAGTAACCATTCTTTTTACCCTTAACAGAATAGACATAACCAATATTACCGCCACCAAATACGTTTCCTGCTTCGTCTTTAAGAGTTTCATCGGTTCCAACTGTTCCGCGATGCAGATAGACCTCGGTCTTACCAAACACAAAACCACTTGAATAGAATACGTTTTCAACCTCTAACGCACCTGCCAGTGTATAACTGAATCCACGGCCACCACCAAATACATCACGTTCTACTGTACCGCCATACATTGTTACCTTAGTACTACCTTCTGTAATCTCTCCAGTTCTAGTCCAATCTACCTCTTTAACTACTCCGTCATCTACCTTCATAGGGGCAAAACCTACCGAAGCTATTTCACCACCACCATAAAGTGAGTGACGGATTTTTCCACCATACATTGTTACCTGAGTGTTCACTGTCCAGGCCTCGTCACCAAAGCCACCACCATAAAGGTTACCATTATTGGCAAGCAGATTCAGATCGTCCTGACTGTGTAGTTTTACGTTCGGAAAATATTTTTCTGTTTTATAATCGTAATCGTAACCTACATAACCGTTATTCATGGTAATATTGGTATTGGTTACTTTACCGCGTTCACCACCACCATACGCTGAACGAAGAACTGCAGGTTTTCCCCAATCGATATCTGCTTCAACTAAATTATTAGAATTCAAAGCATACACCTTGTCGGTAATCTTACCGCCTTCAACCTGTTGGCGCAATCCTATCTGTACATCTGTTTCACCTTCTATATATCCTTCTAAGCCACCACCAAATACTCGGCGTACCTTACCACCATATATTTCCAGTATAGAGAGAATATTATTACCTGCATCATTATCTTTGTCAAGCAGTTCCATGTTACCCATAGAGCCACCACCATAAATATCGCCCTCTACTATACCTCCTAAAAGGCTTACACTTGTTGCTCCATGTACCGTAGCAGTAGCACCATAGCCACCGCCAAATACATTCTCCTGAACGGTAGCACCTTCTTCTATTATAATACGGGTATTTCTGTTTTCCAATTCGGTTTTAGGATCTTCATATTCCCAGTGCGCATACTTAGCAAAATTAGTTGCATAATATGTTGGTGCACCCGATTTATCATCGTATGCATATCTTACAGTACCATCCAGTGCGCCACCATATACATTAGCCACCTGTGCGCCATCTGATAGTGTAACCTTTGCAAAACCTGTAATGGTGTTTTCACCGTGTCCGGAACCATATACATTTGCATATTCACCTGCCATTATCTGAACAGGAGATGTTATATTGACATTGGTTTTATGTGTAGCACGATAGCTCTTGTTACCTCCAAACAGGCCTTCGCCTGTTATATAGGCAGTATTTGATGCAAATGTCAGATTAGATTGTCCAACATCACAAGGCAAACCAGCATCAGAGCCCACACTTCCTCCATAGACAGCTTTTGCGGTAATGGTAGAACCTGCAGGTATAGTTACATTTGTTGTACCACAATAACCTTCAGCAAAAGATCCGCCGTATGCATAACCTATATTACCCGCATACAGTTTAACATTGGTAGTTGTTGCACCCGATTTTGCACCTGCACCATAAACATTCAGACTGGCATTATTCATACCATAAATGTTCACATTTGTAGTTCCGCAGTCATAGGATATACCAACTGGCAGGCCATTGTGAGTAGCGCCGAATGTACCTCCATATATCTCATTGTAGTATCCGCTTGCAGCATCAACCGTTGTTTTCTCTACGTATGAATAGTATGCTCCGCCAAACACCTTATTTACCAAAGGGCCAGCACCATTTGTTACACGATCCTGATATGTACCTGTAGCAGCCAGATGAACGTATGTATCTTTTACATCAACTATACCGGTTGCACCACTGAATCCCTGTCCGCCACCATATACAGCACCTTTTATCTGATCTGTTTTTGTAGAAGGCGATGCTATATGAACAAATGTGTTAGAGGTTATAAATGATGCATTATTTTCAGTTATCTCTTTATTCAACAATGGATATTTTCCCTCCATATTGATTTTACTGAACTGCCATGCGTAATCGTAAGCACCATTAGCGCCACCAAAGATATTACCATTAATAACGCCCGATATGTACTGAACCATTGTCTGAGCCATCACATATTTACCACCATAAGCTAATTGACCAAAACTTACAGAACCGCCAATTGTTCCACCAAAGTCGTTAGCTCCATACACGTTGTTAGCAATAAGCAATGGGGTCTGGCTGCCCACTGATTCTGCTGAACCAATAACAACCTTTGCTGTTCCGGTAATATCAGCAAAACAGCTGCCACCGAATACATCGAAGAACTTACCGCCCTGCACATTAACAGATGCTGTTCCGCCTACATTACCCTGCAAGCCACCACCATACACCTTAAATGCATTATAAAATCCTTCCGCAGGCTGTTTCAGGTTCTTATCCAGATTAATAGAAGTATTACCTGTTACAGCACCTAATTCACCACCTCCAAATACCTTCAGCACCTGAGCATTTTCTTTCAGGTTGATGGTAGTGTTACCATTAATAGTAGAGTTTGCACCATAACCGCCACCAAATACAGAAATAGCATTGGTAAATACATATTCACCTATCGCAGTACTACCACTATTATATTTATGGAGATTTTTAGAGATAATATTCTGTGATATAAGATTATCAGTTACATCAATTATTACATTACCATTCACTACACCACTCTGATAACAACCACCATAAATGTTAGCACCAGAAATAATTTCTTCCGCCAGACCAGATGGTGCTGACTTTTTCCAGACAAGCGATGCTGATGTTACATAACCTTCACCATCCAGTGTTGCATTCAGAGTTTTAGGTTCCATTCTGCTGGCAACAGTCATCTTCAGTTTGTAGTCACCAGAAGATGTTTCTGTTACACCACCTACATATTCCGCATTAATTCCACTATTCGCAGCAACAATAGCATTGTTGGATCCACCTACTATCTTTTCATAAATGGTGATTGAAGATGGAATAGTTACATCTATCTGCTCTGTTGCAGTTAAACTACCAACATTACCGCCTAAATAGAGCGAACCGATATATGTTCCTGTCTGGTCCGGAGTTAATTCCTCTTTCCAATCTACGGAGAAAGATGGTTTAAGGTTGACAGATACACCATCCATATAACCTTTCATCTGGTCTGAATCAGTCAAATCAATAGAAGAGTTTGCATTATCAGCATAGTATTTAAGAACTTCAGGATCTACCATCTGTTCTCCATTACTACCTAAGAAGACACCATTGATGACAACATTCTTACCTATACGGAACTGAGTGGTTGCGTTTGTATCATCCGATTTTAGTGGAGCTGAGTTACCACCACAGAACACATTTCCTGCTACATATAACGGATTTTCAGTTGGAGTGCCATCATCATTTACCGGACCTGCAATATGCAACAGTGTCTTTTCCACCTGAGGACGATAATCATATAGTGCTGCAACTGAATTTCCACCTTTTATATAATACAAATCAGATGAAGAATTGGCCGGGTTGTCAGTATAAAGATAAGCACCATTACCCGCACCATATATACTGCCGGATATTGAACTGTATATCTCTACGTTTGCACCATAATTCACCTTACCGGATATATCATTACCACCATAAACGTTCTTAACCTTACCGCCACCTATATAGACGCGGGCTGCATATCCACCATCGAAGCTGATAGATTTACCGCCAGTTGCTGTATATGTTTCTGCACCTGGAGTAGCAGTTGGAGATACGTTTGCCATACGGCAACCACCATACACATTTTCTATGGTCAGATATGCACTCTCTATGGCAAGTAACAAACCTGACGGGCTGGTCATATCACCACGGTTACCTCCGGAATAGAGGTTTGTGATAGTAGCATCATGCAGGTGCCATGTAGGGCGAATAGCCATTACAGCCTTATTGTTACCACCAAATACATTTGTTGCAGTCAGATTTGCACCATTAAGATATATATCGGTAGAAAATGTTACTGTTGCATTATTACCGCCACCATATATAGCATTGAATGTTCCACCTGTAACATCTACAAGCACTCTGCCCAATGTTGGTCTGTTTGATACTGTAAGAATTCTTGTTGTTTCAGTGCCATTCGGAGCAAAATCCTTCAAGGTAATGGAATAGTTACCTTCAGTGCCAACATAACCATAATCACCATTACCGCCGCCATACAATGAACCTATATTTACTTCTCCTGCCCCTTTGGTTACCCTTACAAAGGCATTCCAGTTTTTCCAGTTGTCATCATTTGCTATAGCTGCAACAGGTATAGTATATGGGTTGGTCACAACTGAAAGATAGGATGATACATTACCAGATATATCGTTACCGCCATAAACAGCGCCGATGTTCAGTGCATCAGCACCACCATTAATCCATACGTATGTTCTGCCCTGAATATCTGCCATACATGCACCACCAAACACAGATCCTGATACTGTACCGCCAGAAATCTTAACATTGGTATTACCCTGTAAAGCAGCCATCTTACCACCGCCATATATATTATTCACAACAGTGCCAGCTGTCATATTTACATTTGCAGTACCAAATACTGTAGCTTCAGCACCTTCGCCACCACCATATACACCTCCATATAAGGAACCATTAAACTTTTCTGCACCAATAGTTCCACCAGTTACATCTACAGATGTAGTTCCATACACTTTTCCGTCCTGTCCGCCACCAAATACTGTGCGAACTTCTCCACTATTAATATCCACATCGGTCTGAGCAGGAGTACCTTCTACACCTACCATACCTTCCTTTCCGCCACCATACACATCACCTTTAATTACGAGCGCCTGCAATGGCATGCTGCATACAACAGACAGTGTAAGCAGGAGTGGACGGAGTACCCTTGCCAACAAAGTTTTCTGTTTTCTATTTGTGGATATATTCATCTTATATTTCTATTTAATTACTGTACTGTATCAACATAACACTTTCCTTATCTGTATCGCTTAAAGAATAGAGATATGTTGGCACAATATTTATATTCAGTTTATACTCTTTGGCACGCTGTAACGTACCCGATTCTATTAGTTTGATTGATGCATTGGTAACCTCCTGATCGGCACGAATCAAAGTACCCGACTTATCATAAACATCATAAACCACTGTCATCTTAACTGTACTTTCAACACCAGGTACACTATAGAATGTTGCAAATGGATTTGCATCATCAGCATCAGTTTCTACCTCAAATCCACTATGGTCATACACCAATGGAGATAAGGTTGCTGACTGTGTGGAACTTCCCTGATATGTTATCTCCTTATCGGTTAATGTACATGCTATATCAACAATACTGGTTGGCTGCAATGTTACCTTCTTAATCTTTACAGTTCTGATTGCATCATACTTGCTGTGAACTTTAAAGTTCAGGATTACCTTTGCCATAACCCTGTCCATCATAAAGGTTACATAGTTCCTGGAGTTCTCTTTCGATTCTACCCGTATTGAATAACTGTTTTTAGATAAGCTGCCAGTTATGTCGTTTGGAGTAAAAACACCGCCATCTGATGTAACTGTTTCTGCTACTGCACCGGAAGAGATAAGTATCTCCTGATCTGTTATAAATGGTACGTCTGTAAAAGTGATTACAGGGTAGCTGCCTGTTGCATTAAATGACACACCGCTACGCTTTGGTATGTATGAATAGATATTATATGTAGCAGGATCCAGTTTAAGTGACGATTCCCAGCTGCTGCCATTGTAAGTAATGGTACTTTCATTCACAATTCCCCTAACAAAAACACCCATGCTTGAACTACCGGATATGGTTCCACTATATCCTGAAACTGCTCTGGTCTCTACCTGTAAATCCTGCAGATGAGGTGTAGTAAACTCTATCTTTACACCATTATCCCATTCATCGAATTCCTGTGCACAGCCCACTGCCAGCACCATAAACAGCGCTAGTAGTAACCACTTTCCGAATATTTTGTCAATATATCTGTTCATTATCTATCCTATTTTACCAGTTAAATACAGGAGGTTCGTAAGTTGTGCCTGCAGTCCAGTCCTCTACCACCACTGTATTTATTTCAACCTTGGATGCTGTGTTGAATCTGAGTGTTACTATATATTTTTTACCCGCTTCAAACTTTTTAATTGTAATAGCATGACCTTTAATATCGTGGTTTGAAGGAGTATTTTTACCATCATTCTTATTATACCTAATATTGAATGGCAGACTATGAGAAACCTCAGTTCCACCAAATTCAAATGGGGCTATAAGCATTTGTGATAAAACCAATGGATTTTTATCAACTTCATTTGGAATTGGGGTATCCAAAAGAGAGCCTATTATTGTATATTTACCATCGCCTGTATAAGATGTAGTACCCCAGGTAGTTTTATTATTATCCAGAATACCTTTAACAAAAGTGCAGTTACCAGTTGATGCCATTTTATCCTGTGCATCGCCCAATGTAAGGGATGCTACTTTAAACGTAACATCTCTCATGCTTGCAATATCTGCCTTAACTGCACGGATTTCCAGATAAGCAAGTTCATGTTTCAGTTCAAACTGCACTTCACCATTTCTGAATTCGCTGTTGTATGAACCACTCTTTACATCGGTCAATATATCTTTTGCATTAGCTTTTTCTGCATCTGTCATTACATTCTGATAGCGGGGAACATCAGCAAACGTCATTGTTGCTACACTAAGATTAACTGTTGCAGAACCATAAGGAGCATAAGCTGCAAAAGTGTAGCTATCATTTTTTGACCAGTATGATACTGGAGAATATCCCCACTTACCACCAGAATAAACTACCTTCTGGTTATTCATTACCGGTAACCATGAACTGTTCTGATTTATATATGCAGTTACTCCAAATCCAGTAGTTTGAATACCCGCAACATCACTTATCAATGCCTTTGTTGAATTATCCACACTACTTGTGAATGATATAGGAATCTTCTCCGAAAAGTCTATATCTTCCCGACTGCACGATACTGACAATGCCATTAACAGAGATACTGCCAATAACAAAGTACAATTATATATGTATCTAAATCTTCTCATACCAATTATTGTGGTTCAACATTCTCTTCGTTGCCCGACCAGTCACCGTATGTTGCTTCCAGTGATATAGCGTCAAGGCCAATACGAATATTATATACCAGTTTCTTTCCCATCTGAAGTACCTGTTGTGGATTACCCTGAATGAGAATTGAGTTATTGAAAGTGATAGTATATGGTTCTACTATTACTTTATCGCCTTTTGTTGTTTTTTGAGTAACAGAGTATGTTACATCGAGCGCTGCATTCTGATTCAACGTTTGCGGAATCAGCAGTGCTGCAAGTTCTGTGTTCTGGTCCAGCATAATAGGAACACTCTTTGGATTTTCTCCATCATACTTTAATTCAGTTCCATGGCCTGAATCCTTGTTCAATAAAGCGTAGTTTGTCAGACATGCATCATGATAGATCTTTTGATCCTCTTCATCGTAAACATCCCACTGAGGGGTTGCGTTCTGATTAAAGCTACCTTTAAAATAGATGTTCTTCAACGATATCTTATCTACTGTTATGGTAACCTGGTTTGTTGTGCCGTCAGCAGCCGTTGTTGTGTAATACGCTTGTGGTTCCACTTTGAATGCAACCTGAGTAAGCGCATGTTTAAATGTAACACCTACAGCAGATGGATGTGTTGCACAGGAAACTTTTTCATCTGTTTTATAGTACATGAAATCCACCCTTGTCTTTTCCGGAGTATCAATTACATATCCAAAGTTCCGGATACTTACTCCATCTTTATCAATTTCAGCATTTACGCTGCCTGGTGAATATGCTACAAAATCCATATAGCCCGACAATGGCCAGTAGTAATCTGTAGTGGTACTCCACACTGTTCCGTTTCTGGTTACTTCATTTTTATTGATATAGGTTGTATGTGGCTGAGCATCGGCATTGTTAGTATAATAGTATGCGCTAACAAAGAAACTTTCAGCTGCCGGATATTCTGTGCCCTGGATTATTGCTTTCGATGTACGTGACATATTTACTACCGGCTGGAATGACATACTCTCCTTTCTGTCCAGTGGTTCCGGTTTATCCAATGTACACGACACCACCAATAGCATTGTTGTAAACAACACTATTAGTCTAAAATATCTATTGCACATCCTATTCATCTCTTTTACTTTTATACTTTTTTATTACACTGACTTCTGATGCCTTCTGGCTTGACTTTACGAATTAATTAGTCATTTACTAACCTCATCGGCATAAGTCCATCCAAAATCAACATCAATATTCTTTCTGCATTCTTCTGTAAAATGCTTGTACTATAAGTCTCTTTGCAATTACTGTACTCCGTAATCCTTTGCAGGTGTAGTTGTATCCCAATCTTCTGCAACAGAAGGTGAATACAGAATCTTATCAGCAGAAATGGTTAAGTTTAATGTATATTTCTTACCCATAGCCAATGCTGTTAATGGTGATGCACCTGAATTCAGGAAAACATCCCTGCTTGTAGATGTTGTAACTCCATTGTATGTCATCTGATAAGCTACCACCAACTTTTGCTTACTTGCAGTCAACGCTTGTGGGATAACCAACACTGCAGAACCTACATCTGCACCTCCTGTGACTAAAGTTTCAGTAGTGCCGCTAAAGATAGAGAATGTTGCATTGTTGACTGAAGCAGTTCCCCAGGATGCTACCGGACTTGCAGCCTCCGTTACAGTCAGAGTGTTATTATCGTCCATACCTTGAAGAGACAATCCTGTAATTTTATAATCTGCACCTGTATAGGTATCTGCCACTTTTGCATTTACTACAATCTGAGATAGTGCGTGGTTAAATGTAATACCAACACCTGCACCACCACCAGTAACACTACTACCATCTTCAGGTGCATAATTTACTGTTTGTTTAGTTTTGTCCAATCCAGATAATGGAGTTGAATACATTAAATCAACTGGATTAGCTTCACTGCCTGCTGCCACAAATGGTACACTTAATTTTTTGTTAGCTAATTCATATGTAGCGGCAATCGTCTTTGGTGACCATGCAACCATACCTAAAGAACCTGACAATGGCCAATATGCAACCGGATTAGAAACAAAGGTTTTAGCTGTTTCATCATATGAACAGGTTGCATTATTTATATACACTTTATTGTTTGTTCCATCAGTATGGTATGCATACAAACCAAAAGGAAGGCTTGAAGGATATTTGTTACCTGTTATTATAGTCTTTGAATTTACGGCCTTATACTGCAATGGTGAGAAACCAATCTCCTGTCTCTCAACAGTTAATTCATTCTGAGTACAGCTTGCTAATGCTATGGTAGCAATAGCTGCTAAAAATAGACTCTTTTTCATATTTTTCTGTTTTATTTATTCGCAATTTAAACTTATTATACTTCTGGTACTGCATATTCTGCACCCTGTGGAGTCCAGTCAATAACATCTGGTGAATAGAGAATTTCGTTTGCAGAGATGCTCAGATTCAATGTGTAAACCTTATTCTGCTCCAATGAAGCCAATTGTGTATTTAATGTTACAGGCTTTGTAATCTCAGTAACAACAGCAGGAGCAATGCCTGCACCATCAGGATCTACTGTCATAGTGTATGTTACCAACAACTTCACGTTTGCATCAAGTGTTTGAGGAATTGCCAAAAGACCATTGCCTGTAGCCTCTTCGCTCTTATAATTTACTGCAGATGCAGTAGTAGAATTCAATGTTACGTAATTTGCTTCGGCACCTGGAGCAAAGAAATCAAACACTTTATCACTACCACTTGCTGTACCCAATGCAGTTGTTGGAGCTGTCCAGCTTGCAACATCGTCAGTTACTGTCAGTGTTGCATTATCCTTAAGGTTCGCAACCTCTATCTTCTTTATTTTATATGTTGCAAAACTGCTATAGTCTGCTGCAGTTTTTGCAGTAATCTTTATACGGCAAAGTGCATGGTTAAACAGAATTGGCACACCTGCATAAGTTGGTGATGCTTCCGGATAGTTATTCTCCGTACCATTTGAAGTTTTGTCTTTTGAAAGATAACTCCACATCAAATCTTTCTGTTCTTCTTTTGTAATACCAACCTGGAAACCTGCTATTGTCAAAACAGAATTTCCAGAATTAGTAATCTCATGTGAAGCCTTACCGTTTTCTGAATATGGTGAATAGGCTATAAATGTTAATGAACCCTGCAATGGCCAGTAACTCTTTGGATATGTACGCCAATTGCTATCTTCATAACGGACTTCCTTATTATCTATATACAATTGTGCAGATGCTTTATTTGCATCGAATGTACCTGTTGTTAACTGATAAGCAAACAGACCAAATGTTGGTGCATCTGTTGGATATGTAGCTGATGTAATTACATTAGCCTTTGTCTGAGCAGCCTTATATGCTACCGGCTGGAAACCTATCTCCTGTGGTTCAACCATTGATTCATCCTTTGCACAACCGGCAAAAACCATTGCAGCCATTGCAGCTATAAACATACTTTTTTTCATAGTTTTATCTATTACAGGATTATTATTTTAAAAATCAAATCTCTCGTCTGCTGCTGTATCGGACCATACAGTTACACTTGGTGAGAACAGAATCTCATCGGCACCAATTCCCAATGTAATTGTATATTTTTTGTTTGCATTCAGCTGGGCTCCTACAACTTCGCTAAGTTTCTTTGACACTGTTTTCTGTGTATCCGGAACATCTTCTCCATTAATATGTGTCATGGTATATGTAACCTTCAGCATAATATCATCGGCCAATGTCTGAGGCAACGTCATTACAGGAAGACCAAATTCTTCAGCTGTTCCGGTTGTTTCTTTTGCAGTTGAAAGAGATACAAAATCTGCATCGCTGTCGGTTGTTGTAAGCCAGCCATCTACAGAAGGAGTAACATTGCTGACAGCATCATTAACAACTGTAAGAGTTCCCTTGTTTGCTACATTTGTCAGCTGAATATTATCAATCTGTATTGTATTGGCTGCAGCCTCCTTGTTATAAGCCTTGAATCTTATTTGTGAGAGTGCATGGTTAAACACTACTGGTACACCGTTTTTGGTTGAACCTGTATATGCAGTTGTATTTGCAGTCAGATTATCAGCATCGGCTATCTTTGTATACATTAAGTCAGCCTGTGCTGCAACATCTGTTGATAATGAAAAATCAGTAACAGTAAGTGTTGCTGTTGTGTTATTAAATGCACTTGTTGCATCAGTAGGAGATACTGCAACAAATGTCAGAGATCCCTCCATTGGCCAGTAATACTTTATAAAATCAGTTCCGGACCATGGTCTCCAGATTTTGTAGTTGGCTGAACCATCGTATTTTACATCTGTTTCAAAATACTTTTCAGAAGAAGCATATTTAACTGCATAATCTCCTTCTCTTACCAATGCAGCAAATACTCTGAACATTGGATCAGTTTCACCATAAACAGCACCTTCAATAGGAGCTTTGGTCTGCTTGAATGTATAGGCACGGAAACCTATCTCCTGAGGATCTGATGTCAGCTCCTCCTTTGCGCAACCTGCAAATAGTAACATTGCAGTGCTCATCAACAAAAGAATCTTTTTCATATCTTGTCTTTTTTTTTATTCAATGTCTATAGTCTCTACCACTACATCAACCCAGTCTGTAATACTTGGAGCAAAGTTGATTTCGTCTAACTTAAAGTTAAGAGTGTAGATATATTTCTTACCCAAAACCCAACTGCCTGTTGCAGCATTTGCTGCGCTGAGTTCAGGATCAAGGTTGATTGTTGTTGTATATGTAATGTCGTCTGTATTGAGCATTGACACTGTGAATACCAGTTCAGCTTCAGATGCCACCTGAGGGATAAACAGTAATGGTGCACCGTATGTTGCAGCATTAGCACCGGTTGCGGTTTCTGCAGCTGCATCGCTCAATGTGTTGTAATATACATAATCCGATGTCTGAGTTGTGTTTTTGCTCCATTCAGCTGTTGCATTCTGTGCAGATGCGTTAAAGTTGAAATCGGCTGTCAAATCCACACCTTTGAATGTTACAGAGTTAATCTTAACTGTTACATCGCTGTAAGCAGCATTAGTCTGATAACGGAACTCTATCTGGCTCAGTGCATGGTTAAATACCATTGGCAAAGCAGCCTGATCGGGACCAACATTGTATGCATACATTACATCAACAAGCTGATTGTTTGGTGTAAGATTATAGTCTGCAATTGTTGCACCGGTACCCCATTCAAATGATGGTGTTAAGGTTTCAGGATAGAATGCATAGAAGCCAACCTTACCCTGGCTTGGCCAGTAGTAGTGGTTTGTTTCATTGCGCCATTTCTGTTCGCTTTCTATATATGAAATCTCAACGCCCTTCATAAAGTTAGGTGCTGCAGCAGCAGTCAGCTCTGAAAAATCGCCTTCCTGTGTATAGAAGCCCCATACCTTGAACTTTAAATTTTCAGTAAAAGTGGTACCTGTTATTATAGCCTTTGTATTTTTACGTACTACAGCTTTAAAGCCTACTTCGTTAAGTTCTGGTGTACCTATTTCATTCTGTGTACATGCAATCATTGCTAATGATGCTACTGCTATTGCCAGTATATTCTTTCTTTTCATAATTGTTTCTCCTTATTATATATATGTTACGGTTTTACTTTTTAAATCTCAACATCAACATTGTTTGCCAAATCCCATTTTTCTACATTCGGAACAAATGAAATCTCGTTCAATCCTATTTTAATCGTATAGGTGTAAATAAATCCTATCTGCCATTCATTAACAGTTGAGAAATATCTGGTATCGGTAGATTTACTACCATTGTCAAATGTTATGGTATATACAATCTTTACAGAATTGCTCTGGCTTATATCCTGAGGAATTGGCAGGATTGGTATTCCAACATCCACTGGGCTCTTACCATCTAAAACCAATTGTACAGCACTATCCAACACGCAATACTCCTTTGGGTCCGATAAGTTACTCCATGCGCCATTTTCACGTCTGCCGTCTGTTGTAGCATAATCGGCTTTGGTATTTAAACCATCTATTATTAAACTATCTATGGTTATGCCACTCACATTTGTTCCTGCAGAATAGTTAAAGTTACTCTGAGCCTTGAACTTGATCTGCGACAACAGATGGCGGAAAGTTACCGGAACTGGCGATACATTATTATCATAACCTGTTATAAGATCGGAAGCCATAAGATCTATCTGCTGCTTTACATTTGCCGATGCAAGATATCCAGTAACTGTAATACCTGTTTCTTGCGATGCCGATACTGTTCCTTCAAACACATAAGGACTATAACATGCAAAAGTCAATTTGCCTTCTGATGGCCAGAAATACTTCTTCTCCAGATTTCTCCATAATCCGTCCAACGTATCTTTTTCTATTTCCACATTATTCATATATGGAGCCGAAGCCCATGAATCTGCAGAAACTTCATGAAAAGCATACACGCCAAAATGCTCCACATCATTATAGGCTGTACCAATTGTACCAAAGACATTAGCTTTGGTTGCGTTACGAGTTACAGCTTTGAATCCAATCTCTTCTGGCACAAAGTCGAACTCTCTCTCTGCACAAGCCATAAAGGCTGGAAGCAGTGTTAACAAAATGTAATAAAACCGTTTCATATTGTTTTTTATTTAAGGCACTTTAATTGATCTGACCCCAAAAGTTTTTTGTCTAACTTTTGGGGTTCACTTCATAATCTGGTTTACACTTATTTCTGTCCAGTCTGTTATTTCCGGATTGAATGTAATTTCGTTCAAATTGAAGTTAAGTGTATATACATATTTTGTACTTTGTTCCCACGATGGTTGCAAAGTAGATATAACTTTCACCATAGTTCCATCCATAATTGTTCCGTCTGCCTGAACCATTTTATACAATATGCTGATTGCTGTTTCAGCAGTATCAGCCTTGCTTAGTTGTTGAGGCAACATTACCATAGCCGAAGAATATACTTGAGTTTCAGAAGATAGCTTTATTGATTCATCTGAATATTTCAACGACTCTGTCTGGTTATCAGTATTATTTGTCCATATAGAAACGCTTGATGGCTGTACATAGTTAAATGTAGCCTGTAAATCAACATTCTGCAGTTCTATCTTTTCTACATAGAACTCCACATCCGGATAGTTCTCTTCAAGTTTTACCTTAAACTCTATCTGCGATAAAGCATGCTTGAACTGAATTGGCAATGCAGTTGTACGATTTGTACCCATAGTGTATGCATACATTAAGTCTGTGTACTTTGATGTGATGTCTATTGTGTAGTCATCTATCTGCAGACCTCTACCTTTGAACTCAGGTTTTTGTACTCCATTCAGTCCTGAAGGATAAAGAGCATAGAAACCTATCACACCAGTTGTTGGCCAGTAGTAATATTTTTCTTTATTACGCCAGGCTTCAGGACGACTCTCATCATTTCCTGATGTCCACTCTATTGTCAGGCCACTCATAAAGTTTGATAATGAATTATCGCTAAACTCTGCAAATGAGCCATCGTTAGAATAGAAGCCCCAAACATCAAATGATGCAGTAGTTGGTAATGTTCCAGCCGACAATATTGCTTTTGTAGCATTACCTGTTACCGCATTAAAACCAATTTCTGTAGTTTCAGGCATAAATGTTTCATTCGTTGCACAAGAGGACAACATTCCCAATGCAACTCCTAAAACTGACATTTTTTTAAATACCTTTAGCATATCTCTCTATAATTATAGTTCTATGTAATGATTTTCCTCTTCCCACTCTGACACACCTGGCTGGAAACCACCGCCACCACTGCCTGCAGGAGGATCGGGAACAATAATTGCATCTTCTTCAATCTCAATCTTATGGTCAGGATTATCAATGAATTCCTCTGTAATATCCTTATGCCATTCTACTGTCTGACCAGATTGGGTAGTAAGAAATATGGTTAGCCACAATTTTGTCTCTTTACCCGGCATTTTACCGAAGGTATTGAATGTACTGTGTACCTTATCGTTTTCAGTTTCATCGGTTGCTGCATAAAGCGGAAAGTATAGCGATACATTATCGTCCGATTTACCCTCCTCCTTCGGATAGCCAATAAAGTTAGAACCTATCTGGCCTGTAAGCAATGCATTTGCTGATGCCATGTGCTTGATATTCTTTACCCTTACACTCAAATAATAGGTTTCAACAACTGTTTCGGCCTCAACCTCCACCACCTGCTCTTCCACATCGTTAAAGATGGTAACATTATCGCGTGCCACAAAAAGATGATCAGGTTCATATACAATTTTGGTATTCTCAATACCATCCATAGATTCTGCCCACTCCTTATCTTCATTTGAGATTGTATCGCCTACTATATCATCATCTTCTATATTGAGAGTGTCGCCTTCTGCACGAGTACGCACCCTGCGAGATGGGGCACCCTTTTCTATCTCGGACTTAGACCTTTCAATTACACTGAAAGCTTTATTCTTAAGTTGCTGTGAGATCTCATTGGTATAAGCCTCCATCTGATACAATTGCGCATCATTTCTTATTAGGGTTGATTCTGTATCAAAGTTGTAGATTATAAGCTTATAGTCACCGGGAGGTACACTTATGTAGCCACCTTCAGAAGGCACGTAATCTTCTGTAAAACGACGATTTGTTTTGGGATCATAGAAAATTACACGCATTACCTCAACCTTTGGAGTTTCAGTAACATTCTGTATCTGTAGATTAACACGCAGACGCAGCAACAGATTCTTATTAAGATCGCTGAGCGGACGCAATTCACATGACGTCAAAAGAATTAACGTCATCAGAAACATCATTAATGTATTTGCCCTTCTATTCATATCCGTACAGCTTATTTGCTTTTAAGTTTTAAATTGATTGGTCTTACCAATGAAACTTTTACATTTGTCGGCCCAAGATATTTTATTCTACCCACCTTGTTCACATCACGAATCAAACGATCATAGTTAAGTGATGGATAATAGTGCTGATAGTTGATATTTGAATAACCTACTGAAGCTGCAGCCTCAAGGTTCCACTTTTTCTTTTTGCCAATAGGGAATGAATATCCGTATGTTGCGCCCACTGACCATAAATCGCCCTGATAACAGAAATCAAAATAGTTCTGGAAGTCATAGAGACCGGCATATCCGTATAATCCCACAAAATGACCACGCAACTTTTCATTGCGCTTTTCAGGAGTTCTGAACCAAAATCTTACCTCCGGACCCATAACCCATAATTCATAACACTGCTTGTATCCGTTACTGTACCATGGAAATATATCCTCAAAATGGATTGAGAAATGCTTTCCTATTGGTATCTCCAATGTTACGTTCGGAGCCATTGCTGCATCAAACAGGAGGTTGGTCTTAAGAGCCGCAACTATTACAGGCTCTTTCCTTACAACAGGTTCTTCCACCGCAGGATATTCTCTCTCTTCAATTCTATCAGGTAAAGGTTTTACAGTTAGTCCAACCATTGGAAACACTGTCTGCACATTACGATTCTTGTACTTAATCTGCACACCTGCACCTCTCAGGACTGGATAATATTTGCGATACAGATATCTGTAAACAGCTCCGACAGCCGGGTCATAACCCAGTCTGTTCTCCATACGCCATTTCTTGGTCTCTATACTGATGCTGTCTTTTGGATTAATCACATTCAGAATTCTCTGTTTGCTTTTGTCTGATAACAACGTATCCTCATTTACATAGAATTCCAAATCATCCCAGGCCTCTATTACACTATGCAAAGTGGTTCTGCCGGCAAGCACAGGCCAGTTTTTATTCATATAATCACTTATTACCTGGGTACGATGCTCTGTAAGCCACTTATTTCGAAGATATACGCCTTCAGGAGATGACTGGACAACAATTTCCACTTCCAGAACATCCTGAACATCAACAGAATCCAATATGCGATGCAACTTATCCAGCGCCAGAGCATTGTCTCTGTAGTCTTCATACAGTTTTTCATCATTCAGTTTAAAAAGGACATCTGTGGTGGAATTTTCAAAAAGATTAATATAGACTGAATCAACGTAGAATGAGTCCTGGGAAACCAAATTCACATCAGGACTCATAGGCGCAGCCTTAACCCACCCAACAAAATGAGAGGTTAATATTAAAATCAATGTACTTATTATGTTGTTCTGTCCCTTACTCACGTTAATTACCTATTTGTTTCTTAACATCAACTTTCGTCTATCTCGCGCATATATGCGCATATGCGTAAAACAAGGCTACGAAGTTAGGCAAAAAAATCAATTAAAAAACACCTTAATGCCTATTATTTTTTTTTACAAAAACACTTACAACCGGTAGCTGTTAAATAATTTTACTGCAATTAGGACATAGCGCCAAGAAGTGCAACCTATTTAATGCAACAGACAGCTATTATTAACCAATTATTTTGTAAGTTTGCAAAAACTACAGAAAAAGTATGGCAAACAAGATGGCCGCACTGGCCAAAGACACCGCAATATATGGTATAAGCAGCATTGTCGGCAGATTTATAAACTACCTGTTGACTCCGCTATACACCCGTACTCTTACAGATCAGTCTGAATATGGGCAGATTACATCATTCTATGCATGGACTGCATTTTTGTTGGTATTTTTGACTTTTGGAATGGAAACCACAATGTTCCGTTTCGCAAACAAAGAGGGTGCTCATAAGGGAAAAGTTTTCTCCACAACATTAATTTTTGTAGGTACACTTTCATTCCTGTTCGCACTGGCATGCTGCCTGTTTACTGAACCTGTTTCCCTAGTACTAAAGTTTACTGCCCGCCCGGAATTCATTCGTATAATGGCAATGGTAGTGGCACTTGATGCTTTCCAGGCTGTTATATTCTCATATCTCAGACTTCAGAAAAGACCACTAAAATTTGCAAGCATAAAATTAGCCATAATATTCCTGAATATAGCGCTTAATTTGCTGTTCATCTATTTCATACCTGAATATTTTGCCCATTCTGCGCTATTTGCAGGCTGGTTTAAAACAGACAATCTGGTGTTATATGCTTTCCTTATAAACTTGTTCTGTTCTGCTGTTTCACTGCTTGCATTCATTCCGGAACTGAAAGAACTGAAGTTTGGGTTTAACGCTAAATTATTCCGCGAAATGTTTGCATATACCCTTCCTATACTGATTTTAGGGCTGGCCGGCATACTGAATCAGGTGGCCGACAAGATGCTCTATCCGCACCTTGTAACAGGGCAGGAAGGACAGGCACAGTTAGGCGAATATGGTGCTGCAGTTAAAATTGCCATGATAATGAGCATGCTTATCCAGGCATTCAGATATGCTTATGAACCTATGGTATTCGGTGCAACAAGAGAGAGCAGAGACGAAAAGAACAAAATGTATTCAGACACAATGAAATACTTTATAATCTTTGCGATTCTGGCATTTCTGACAGTTGTTTTCTATTTGGATATCCTACTCCTGATATTAGGTCCGAACTACCGTGCCGGAGCAAAGGTAATACCTATAGTGATGATAGCAGAAATTTTTATGGGTATCTACTTTAACCTGTCATTCTGGTACAAACTAAGCGATAAAACCTGGTGGGGTGGATTCTTCTCGTTCATTGGTTGCACAGTGCTGGTAGCAATAAACATACTGTTTGTTCCTAAATACGGATATATTGCCTGTGCGTGGGGTGGATTTGCAGGTTATGGAGTATGTATGTTGCTATCATATTTTGTAGGTCAACATTATGAACCTGTCAAATACCCACTGAAAGAGATCTTTATCTATTGCATATTGGCAGCTGTCTTATGGGGAATTTCAACATTGTTCAAGGATACAAATATTGTGTTAAAACTGAGTATCAACACTCTATTGCTTATCTGTTATGTATGGTACATTATAAAGACGGATTTACCACTAAAGTCCATTCCGCTTGTAAATAAGTTTTTCAAATAGTATCTTTGCAGCAATTACAATACTAAGAGTATGAAAGAATCAATTAAAGATTTGATAGAGCAAGAGGCGAAAGCAATACTCAACCTACCAATTGATGACGAATATGAAAGAGCTATCGATATGATAGTTGATCATATACACAATAACAACGGAAAACTGATAACCAGCGGTATGGGTAAAGCCGGACAGATAGCCATGAACATGGCAACCACATTCTGTTCAACTGGTACACCTGCCGTATTTCTGCACCCAAGCGAAGCGCAACATGGCGATCTGGGAATAGTTCAAAAGAATGACCTGTTCCTGCTTATATCGAATTCCGGGAAGACCAGAGAAATTCTGGAGCTTATTGAGTTGAGCAAGGAACTTGATCCTGAATTGAAATTCATTGTAATTACTAGCAAAAAGAACAGCCAACTGGCAAAGATGGCCGATGTTTTACTTTTGACAGGTGCACCGGAGGAGGTATGCGCCCTGGGTCTGGCACCTACAACCAGTACAACAGTAATGACTGTAATAGGAGATATTCTGGTGGTAGAGACCATGAAAAGAATTGGCTTTACAGTAGAAGAATATAACAAAAGGCACCATGGAGGTTACCTGGGGCTACGTTCAAAAAGACTATTATGAGAAGAGTTTTCGGAATAGGAGAAACTATATATGACATTATTTTCAAGGATGGTCAGCCAATAGCAGGCGTACCTGGTGGCTCAGTATTCAATGGATTGATGACACTTGGAAAGCTTGGTGTAAAATGTACCCAGATAAGTGAAGTAGGCAGTGACCGAGTGGGAATGATAATAAAGGAGACCATGGAAAAGAATGGCGTTGACACACGCTATCTTTCCTGTTATGAAGGTAAAAAAACGGCCATTTCACTGGCATTTTTAGACCAGAACAGCAATGCCGATTACAGTTTCTACAAAGACTATCCAAACATCCGCCTGGAATTTGAACTACCGGAAATGAGCAAGGAAGATATAGTTCTTTTTGGATCATACTATGCACTTAATCCGGTTTTACGCAGACAGGTAGGCGGATTCCTGAAACATGCCAAAGAGAGCGGCGCACTGCTCTACTATGATTTAAACTTCCGGGCCAACCATAAGAGTGAAGTGGATTCTCTATATGACACCTTCCATGAAAATTTCTGTCTGGCAGATATAGTACGTGGCAGCGACGAAGATTTTGAAATCCTCTACGGAGAATCAGACATAAAAAAAGTTTATGAACAGCATATAAAAGGCCGTTGTAACGTTCTGATAATGACCCACGGAGCAAAGGGTGTAGAGATTATAGACAAAGACAACTATTATTACATCCCATCCAAAAGGATAGACAATGTAATAAGCACAATAGGCGCTGGCGACAACTTCAATGCAGGAATAGCTTACAGCCTGATTTCTGAATCAATCTATACTGACAACCTGGAAAAATTAGGCAAAAGCAACTGGGAAAAGATAGCTGCATACGGTATTGCATTTGCTACCAAAGCCTGTCAGACAACCAACAATTACATAGAGATTGATATCTCTGAAATATTCAGTTAAAATGGCAAAAGAAGCTAAGCATTTTATAAAGACGGTACTGGGAACGCCGCTAATCACACTACTTTGGAACCTGCTAATGGCATACATCTGCTTTATGATATGCAGAATTGTGTTTGTATGCTACAACTATAGCCTGTACGAAGGTTATCTTACCAGAGAACTTTTGTGGAGTATGTTTAAAGG
Organism: Bacteroidaceae bacterium; assembly: GCA_045660365.1. Lineage (GTDB taxonomy): Bacteria > Bacteroidota > Bacteroidia > Bacteroidales > Bacteroidaceae > Colenecus. Next base: position 75,396 of record JAZRDQ010000008.1, on the reverse strand, counting down.
TAGTCTGCGCTTTGACACCGCAGCAATAATGTATCTGAGCGTTCTTTATACATTACTGATGCTATTGCCATTACATATCAAGGAGAAAAAGGGATATTACAGATTTGTCCGCTGGATTCTTATAATTTTCTGCAGCATAGGCATCGTAATGAATCTGGTAGATACAGTCTATTATCAGTTCTCAGGCAAACGCACAACAATATCTGTATTCACCGAATTTGCAAACGAAACAAATTTAGGGCAGATAATATTCAAGGAGGTGATAAACAGTTGGTACATAACATTGACAGGCCTGCTGCTAATAGCCTTTCTTGTTAAGACCATACGTACGCCCCGAACAATTGTATTCAATCATCTTCCATCATACTACGTTATACGTACACTCTCGCTTATTATCATGGCAACGCTGAGCGTCGTAGGTATGCGCGGCGGTTGGACAAGCAGCCACCCAATTACACTGAGCAATGCAAACCAGTATGTAAACAGACCGGTAGAAGCTGTTGCGGTACTGAACACCCCTTTCTGTTTTGTGCGCACACTTGACAAGAAGCAGATGGTTGTAACCAGATACTTCTCTGAAGAAGAACTTGAAAAGAGATTCTCAGGTGTAGTTTTGCCCGATTCCAACGCTGTTTTCAGAGATAAGAACGTTGTGGTTTTTATACTGGAAAGTTTCGGAACAGAATACATAGGTGCGCTAAATAAAGATAAACCGGACTTTGTAAGCTACACCCCATTTCTGGATTCTCTGATAGAGGAAAGTTTAACCTTCAGATACTCATTTGCAAACGGCAGAAAGAGCATTGATGCCATGCCATCAATACTATCAGGCATCCCGATGTTTGTAGAAAACTTTGTCCTAACCCCTACTCTGATAAACAAGAATGTAAGCGGTCTTGCTGAAGAGCTTGCTGGCAAAGGTTACTATTCAGCATTTTTCCATGGTGCAGAAAATAATTCAATGGGATTCAAATCATATTCACGCAGTATAGGATACACTGATTATTTTGGTCTGACTGAATTCAACGAAGAGCCACAATATGGCGGAATGTCAAAATTCGATGGTATATGGGCCATCTGGGATGAAGATTATCTGCAATATTTCTGCGATAAAATGGGCAGTTTTAAGCAACCGTTCGTATCGTCCATCTTCACAGCTACATCGCACCACCCATTCGCTATTCCTGAATGGAGCAAGGATAAATTTCCAGAAGGCAACCTGCCTATTCACAAATGTGTAAGGTATTCCGATAATGGATTGCGTCTGTTCTTTGAAAAGGCTAAGGAACAGGAGTGGTTCAACAACACACTCTTTGTATTTACTGCCGACCACACCAACCAGTCAGAATTTGCAGAATACCAGACAGAAGTTGGTAAATTCAGAGTGCCTATTATCTTCTATGACCCATCGGGCGAACTGAAGGGTGAACGTAACTGTATAGCACAGCAGACCGATATTCTGCCTACCATTTTAGGTTATCTGGGTTATGACCTTCCATTTATCTGCTTTGGACAGAACCTGCTTAACACAAAGGATGAAGATACCTTTGCAGCTAACTACATAAATGGAATATTCCAGTATATGAAGGGCGATTACGTAGTACAGTTTGATGGAACCAATGTAATGGCCATGTATAACTTTAAAACAGATACCGGCCTGAAAGAAAATCTTAAAGACCGGTATCCTGATATTGCTTCAGAACTTGCTGACGAACTAAAAGCCGTTATTCAGCAATATTTGGAGCGTATGAATGAAAAGGAGCTTGTTATCAGCCAACAACCTTAACACTCAGTTTTGCATAGGCACGCTCTGCCTTTTCCAGCGCTTTTTCTATTGTTTCATCCTTTGCAAGGATAACACCCATACGGCGATGTCCCTTAACGAAAGGTTTACCGAATATACGTATCTGTACATCCTCTTCAGCAAGAACTTCATCTAGATTTTCAAACACAACCTGTGTGCCGTCACCTTCCACTACGATAGCCTTTGATGCTGATGGACCGTAGAAATTAATTTTTGGAATAGGCAAACCCAGAATAGCTCTTGCATGAAGCGCAAATTCTGAAAGATCCTGTGATATCATTGTTACCATACCGGTATCGTGTGGACGAGGTGAAACTTCACTGAAGAGAACATCATCACCACAGATGAACATCTCAACACCAAATATACCATATCCGCCCAATGCATCGGTAATTTTCTTGGCTATATCCTGTGCCTTAGCCAGAGCAATATCGCTCATTGGCTGTGCCTGCCATGATTCACGATAGTCACCATCTACCTGATGATGTCCTATTGGGTTCAGGAACGATGTACCTGCGCTATGACGAACTGTCAGAAGTGTAATTTCGTAGTCAAACTTTACAAAACCCTCAACAATAACTTCACCTTCGCCTGCACGGCCTCCCTCCTGAGCATATTTCCAGCATTTATCCGCATCTGCAGGAGTCTTGCATACGCTCTGACCATGACCTGAAGAGCTCATAATAGGCTTAACCACACATGGAGTTCCAACCTCAGCAATTGCCGCATCAAACTCTTCTCTTGTAGCAGCAAACTTATACTTTGATGTAGGCAATCCCAACTCTTCAGCAGCAAGCTGACGTATTCCCTTACGGTTCATTGTCAGGAATGTTGCCTGGGCTGTTGGAATTACATTATATCCCTCTTTTTCCAGTTCAATAAGAGTTGGAGTAGCAATAGCTTCTACTTCTGGGATAATCATATCTGGTTTCTCCTTTTCTATTATCTCACGTAGTCTGGGGCCATCCAGCATTGAAAGTACATAAGACCTGTGGGCAATCTGCATTGCCGGAGCATTCTCATAACGATCCAATGCAATTACCTCCACGCCATATCGCTGTAACTCAATGGCAACTTCTTTTCCTAATTCGCCTGAACCGCATAGCAAAGCTTTCTTTGCTACCGGGGTAAGTGGTGTACCTATCTTTACCATAATTCTATAGATTATAATTGTTGCATATCATTCAATCGCTTGTAATAGCCATTAAGAGCCAAAAGTTCATCGTGGGTGCCACGTTCAACAATTTTGCCCTCATGTAAAACACAGATTTCATCAGCACTCTTGATAGTTGATAATCTATGCGCTATTGCAATTGTTGTTCTGTCCTTCATCAGACGCTCCAGAGCCTCCTGTACTAAACGTTCAGATTCTGTATCGAGTGCACTTGTAGCCTCATCGAGTATGAGTATAGGAGGATTCTTCAGAATTGCACGAGCTATACTTATACGCTGACGCTGTCCACCTGAAAGCAAACATCCTCTGTCGCCAATATTTGTCTGATAACCATTCTCCGATTCCATAATAAAATCGTGAGCATTGGCTATTTTAGCTGCTGCTATCACCTGCTCTTCCGTAGCCTCTTTTACTCCGAAAGTGATATTATTATAGAAAGTATCGTTAAATAGAATAGCCTCCTGGTTTACATTACCCATCAAACCACGCAAAGAAGACAAAGACACATTGCGAATATCATTTCCGTCAATCTTAACGGATCCGGCTCTTACATCGTAAAATCTCGGTAAAAGATCTACCAATGTAGATTTTCCTGATCCCGACTGGCCTACCAGAGCAACCGTTTTACCCTTTGGAACCGTAAGGTTAATTTCATGCAGCACCTCTCTGCCCTCTTCGTATGAAAAAGATACATTGCAGAACTCTATCCTGTCATTCAAAGTATCCACTTTAACAGGGTTCTCAGTATCTGTAATCTTATTTTCCGCCAGCAGTATCTTATCTATTCGTTCTACTGATGCCATTCCCTTTGGAATTGCATAACTTGCTTTGGACAATTCCTTGATAGGGTTCAGCAGACTGTAAAGTATGGTGATGTAGTAGATAAATGTTGGTGCTTCAATTGATGCATTTTCACTCAATATAAGTGAGCCACCAAACCACAATACCACAACAATCAGTGCAGTACCCATAAATTCGCTGACAGGATGAGCCAAAGCCTGACGCATATTCACCCTGTTTGTAGATGAACGCAGTTTGGCACTGCTCTCTTCAAATCTGTCTGACATTTTCTTTTCAGCCAGAAACGCCTTGATGATTCTTAAACCTCCAAGTGTCTCTTCTACCTGCGACATTGTATCACTCCATCTTGACTGGACTTCAAGCGAGTTCTGTTTCAACTTACGTCCTATTGTACCCATTATCCAGACTATCACAGGAACTATCAGGAATGAGAAGAGTGTCAGCTGCCAGCTAAGTGCCACCAGTGTTCCAAAATATACCACAATCAGGATTGGATTCTTTATCAGCATATCAAGTGAACTGGTGATAGATGTCTGAACCTCATTAACATCACCACTCATTCTTGTAATGATATCGCCCTTGCGCTCCTTTGAGAAGAACTCCATTGGCAAGGAGACTACCTTATCGTATAATTTTGTACGAATATCCTTAACTACACCAGTACGCAAAGGCACCATCACCGCCGTAGATGCAAAATAACATCCGGTTTTGAAGAATGTTATCACAACAAGAACCAAGCCCAGAAGTAACAGGGTATTGGAACCACCATATATTGAAATCCATTCGTTTACATAATAGTAAAAATTATTCTTCAATACACTGAATTCAGGTAATCCCATAAAACCGCCTGAAGATTCAATAAATACATAATCGGTCTTGTTTATCTTAAACAGCAGTTCAAGAATTGGCACTATGAGCGCAAAAGAAAAAACGTTCAGGATAGCCGAAAGAAGATTGAATACAACGGAAAGCACAAGATTCTTTTTATACGGTGCTACAAATCGGCGTAAAAACTTAAAAAGTCCCTTCATAATTCAATTTGAATAATTACTTTGCGAAGATAGAAAAAATGGAGTAAAACAACTAACGAAAAGCAGATTATGAGTAACTTTGTAATGGAATAAAGCCATTATTCACATTTATGATACAGAAAATAACTTTTTACATCACATACGGAGTTATAAAAATCCTGTCACTGATTCCTCTGTGCATTATGCATCTGGTATCTGACATTTTAACTTTGCTTTGTTTTATTATCCCCCCACTACGCTACAGGAAAAAAGTAGTACAAAAAAATCTAAGGGCATCTTTTCCTGAAAAGAGCAAGAAGGAACTGCGTATTCTTGAATTCAATTTTTACAGATTTTTCTTTGATATGGCATTTGAAAGCATCAAAGCATGCAGCATGAGTGCACGATGGATGAAACGCCATATGGAATTCGTTGGACTGGAAAATTTCTACAAGGAATTTGAGAAAGGACGTTCTGTTATGGCATATATGGGGCACACCGGTAACTGGGAGTGGGTATCTACATTGCCCACGCAGCTAATGCCACAATATATTGTAAGTCAGGTTTATCATATCCTGGAAAACGAAACCATGGACAGTGTCATCCTTAAAATTCGCGAATCGTATGGTTCTGTCAGCATCCCAATGGAACGCGTTCTGCGTCAACTGCTTACATTCAAGAAAGAGGGCAAACAGTTTGTGGTAGGTATGATTGCAGATCAGGTTCCGCTTATGCGTAACATACACTACTGGTCGCAATTCATGAACCAGAAAACACCATTCTTTACCGGTGCTGAACGTATTGCTAAAAAGCTAGATCTGGCTATTGTCTATGCAGAAGTAGTACGTGTAAAAAGAGGCTATTATCAATGTATTATCCACCCAATGTTCTCACAGACTGAGAATCTGCCGGAGTTTGCCATAACAGAAGAATATATCAGACGTCTGGAACAGACCATCTATAACGATCCTACCATTTGGCTATGGAGCCACAACAGATGGAAACGCACATGGGAGGGCTACCAGAAATACCTGAAGTACATGGAGGAGAAGCATCAGCGTGCATCTAAATCATCATAAAGAGTCTGAAGAATAGCCTTTCCGCGCTCTTCCCTGTTTCTCTCCTGCAATTCTGTTGCATCACCTGTATTTTCCTGAACCTTATCTGCCGTATTATCGTATATGGTTGTACCGGTGCTGTCTATATAGCAAAAGCCATCTACAAAGGTGTAGAAAGCAAACTCATCTTTATATTGACCGGAAAGAACGTTCCTGCTGAACATAAAATCAGAATGATCTATTCCCAACTGCGCCAGCAGTGTTGCTGCCAGGTCAGCCTGATTCATCAACTTGTCAATCTTTACAGGTTCTTTTACTGCTCCACCAGTCCAGATTACCGGAATGTGGTGCGCATGAGGCGCATTCTTAAATCCCTGACGCGGATAACAGAAACCATGGTCCGGCACAAGCACCAGAAGCAGATTATCCCATACATCCGTCATACGTAATGAGTCCACTAAGGCTCCCACACAACTATCTGTGTAAGCAAATGAGTTGCAGATATCATCCTCAAATCTGTTACTTGGTACCTGAAAAGGTTCATGACTGCTCAATGTAAGGAAGGTTGTATGCCACAATGAATCATTATCTCTGCTTTTTATCTCCTGAAACAGTCTGTTAAAGGTAATATGGTCATTCACACCCCAGGCGTTGGTATTACGTTCTGCTGCAGAGAAATCTGTATCGGCTGTTATAGCCTGATATCCATTGCTCCACAGGTAACTTTGCATACTGGTAAAGTTTATATCACCTCCATAGAAGAAATCATTAAAATAGCCGTTTTCAACGAACTTTTTAGCCAGTGATGGCAGATTCCTGCTCTTATTGGGCATCTTCATTATAGATGTAGATGGAAGTCCAGGATGTCCATTTAAAGTACATACTATTCCTCTGTCTGTTCTAAAACTTCCGGCATAGCAGTTACTGAAAAAGACCCCCTGATTTGACAGCGAATCCAGGTTTGGAGCAACACCCTGCAACCCACTTATAGAGGAGAGAAAATCACCACCAAAACCCTCCATCAGAACTACCAGAACATTTGGGCGTTTTGTATTGAGCAATTCAGGTGTATCAGCATCAGTAGTACTAAACAAGCCATTAAACAGCGATGCTCTCTTATCTTCATCAAAATAGTTATACTGCTCACTAAATACCTCCGACTTACTTATGGAACTTAAGACACTGAATACCGGGTTAACTGCAGAATGATTCAGGAACTGATCTGTACTGTAATAGACCTTACCCACATTCATTGTAGACTCCTTTATGCCTCCCCGAATCGAAAGGAGTAATGGCGCAGCAATAAGCAGATGGAGTGTAGTAGCCACTAATGGACGTTTGGCAAATTCAAAAGGAACGTATGCCCTGTTCAATATCCTGTAAATTAAAATAGTCAGGAACAAGATTAACACTACAGCTATCAACAGGAATAATAATGAAACGCTTGCCATAGCCTCCTCCGGCGATTTCAGATAGAAAAAGACCGATGAATCCAGCTTAAACCCCCAAAAAGGATACAACGCACAATCGCTTGCAAATGCAAGTGCAAGTGTCAAAGCAAGGAGGAGATTATAGAAGCGCAACACACCCTGAACAGGCATTTTTTTCCAATATACTGATATCACTGTCACCAGTAAAGGCAGTATCAAGAAACAGCCTGCACACGACATATCCAGAGGAACTGAATGCAATATTACTTCGATGAAATCGCGTAAATTGTATGCCCCGCGTTCACTATTGGCGTAGAGCATAAAGAGCGGCTTTTCCAACAGAAATATCGCCATCAGAAACATCCAGTATCTTAACAGATATGCTACACGTTTAAACATAACAACTTATTTTCTTCCAAAATCGGCAGGTATTTCACCCCACTTATCGGTTTCCCATTTAATAATCTGATTTTTAAAACTATTCTGCTGCAACCAGCGTTCTGCAGCCTCTATACGTTCAAAAACAGCTTTGGTGGATTCGTTATATTCCAGTTTGGTCTTGCATTTTTTCTGGCGCACCCACAAAATAGCATTTCTGCTATCACTGTAAAGCGGCCAGTCAAGTCCACGCTGCTTGTAAAGTGCCAAACAGTGTACTATTGCCAGGAATTCACCAATGTTATTTGTACCTTTAATTGGTCCAAAATGAAACTTCTCCTGCATATCTGCCAGATAAACGCCTCTGTATTCCATCTGTCCCGGATTACCGCTGCATGCAGCATCTACTGCAACTGCCTGTTTTATTACTTCCGGAGGAAGGATTCTTTCCTGAGTCTGCTTTCTACCCTTCTGATCCTTCTTCTCCATATACAGTTCAGGAGGCGACATAAGCGCCTCCTCTGCCTGTTCTTTTGTTTTAAATCCCTTATATACAGCTCCTTTCCAGCCTTCAACCTGATTTTTACACTCTTCCCAGGTATTGTATATGCCCGGATTCAGGCCTATCCATACCACATAATATTTATTATCGGAAGATGCCATACAGAGCTGTTGTATGATTACATACGTTCAGGAACTTCTATACCCAATAATCCTGTACCCAACCTCAGTATCTTGCCTACGTTTTCTGTAAGCATCAGACGGAACAGTTTCAATCCCTGTTCAGGCTCACGCAACACACTGAAATCGTGATAGAACTGATTGAACTCCTTAGCCAAATCATAACAGTAGTTTGCAATTACAGATGGGTTGTAATCTGTAGCTGCCTGAGCAATAACTTCTTTAAATTCAGATAGCAACTGTATGATTGCAATTTCCTTTTCAGATATGATAATATCGTCAGAGAATAAACGATCGTGCACATTCATACCATCCTCTGCTGCCTTACGCAATATTGAACGGATACGAGCATATGTGTACTGGATAAATGGACCGGTATTTCCGTTGAAATCGATAGATTCCTTAGGATTAAATGTCATATTCTTTCTGGCATCCACCTTCAGAATGAAATACTTCAGGGCACCCATGCCAACTATACGCATTATATCATCAACCTCTTCCTGTGAAAGTCCATTCAGCTTACCCAGTTCATCGGATGTAACGCGTGCATTCTCTATCATTTCGTCCATCAAATCATCGGCATCAACTACAGTTCCTTCGCGGCTCTTCATCTTACCCTCAGGAAGTTCCACCATACCGTATGAGAAGTGTACCAGATCCTTGCCCCACTTGAATCCAAGCTTGTCAAGCAGAATTGAAAGCACCTGGAAATGGTAGTTCTGTTCGTTACCCACCACATATATCATCTTGTCTATAGGATAATCCTGAAAACGCAGTTTTGCTGTACCTATATCCTGTGTCATATACACAGATGTACCATCGCTGCGCAACAGGAGTTTCTGATCCAGGCCCTCTGCAGCAAGATCGGCCCACACTGAACCATCTTCCTTTTTAAAGAAGAATCCCTTTTCCAGACCTTCCATAACCTTCTCCTTACCCTCCAGATAGGTTTCAGATTCGTAGTATATCTTATCAAAACCTACACCCAGACGTTTGTAGGTTTCATCAAATCCTGCATATACCCAGTCATTCATGGTTTTCCAGAGCTGACGAACTTCAGGATCGCCCTGTTCCCAGCGTACCAGCATATCGTGAGCTTCCTGCATCAGAGGCGACTGCTTTTCTGCTGCGGCCTTTGCTGCTTCCTGAGCTTTTTCGTCCAATTCATCGTAATTTTCAGGCAACAGGCTCTTAACCTCTGCACGATAATGCTTATCGAATTCCACATAATAATCGCCTATCAGATGATCGCCTTTCTTGCCTGTAGATTCCGGTGTAGCACCATTGCCCCACTTCTGCCATGCCAGCATGGATTTACATATATGAATACCACGGTCATTAACAATGTTAGTCTTTACCACCTTTGCACCACTTGCAGCCATAATATTGGCCAATGCAGCGCCAAGAAGATTGTTTCTTACGTGACCTAAATGAAGAGGTTTGTTTGTATTAGGCGATGAATATTCAATCATCACGAGTGGAGATTCATCTGTTGATGCGGTCAGACCATAATTTTCGTCAGAATTTATCTCTGTCAGTATGCGCAACCATTCAGGAATAGATATAACAATATTCAAAAAACCTTTAATTACGTTATATGAACTTACAGCAGGCATATTCTTCTGAAGCCATACACCAATCTCGGAAGCTGTCATTTCCGGGCTCTTCCTAGATATCTTTAAAAATGGGAAAACAACCACTGTGAGATGCCCCTGAAACTCTTTTTTTGTCTTTTGCAACTGCACTGATGCAGGGTCAACATCCTGGTTATACAGAGCCTTTATGGCCTGCACTACCATACTTACCATTAACTCTTCTATTTTCATATATTAATTTTTGCGCCGCGAAGTTACTAAAAAAAAGATTACCTTTGCGATTCATATAAAATAAATAACTATGAACAAGATTCCAACTATTACAAAGAACCTGCTAATTATCAATGTCCTCTTCTATATGGGTACATTGGCCTTTCAGAAGTATGGCATAGATCTACACTCAATATTCGGACTGCACTTTTTCAAGGCTTCCGATTTCAGGATATACCAGCTCATTACCTACATGTTCCTCCATGAAGGTTTTCAGCACATATTTTTTAATATGTTTGCTGTCTGGATGTTCGGAAGTGTTTTAGAAAATATCTGGGGGCCAAAAAAGTTCCTTCTGTTCTATCTGGTATGCGGATTAGGCGCAGGAATCACCCAGGAACTGGTTCAATGGGCACATTACGCAATATCACTATCCAGCTATGACAGCGTAAGCATGATAGGCAGAATCATCCCAATGGAACAGTACCTTAATATGCTGCTTACAGTAGGAGCTTCCGGTGCAGTGTATGGTATTCTGTTAGGATACGGCATGACTTTCCCAAACAACCCAATCTACATAATACCTATACCATTCCCAATCAAGGCAAAATGGCTTATCACAGGTTATATTGTTCTGGAACTGGTACTTGGTCTGAGCAACAATGCAGGCGATAACGTAGCACACTTTGCACATCTAGGAGGTATGCTCTTTGGATGGTTTTTGATTTTATACTGGAAAAGAAACAGAAAGAAATATGGAGACATTCATTTCAGATATTAAAAACAGGTTTCAGTATGGTGACACTCTTACAAGACTAATAATCATAAACATAGGAGTATTTGTACTGATAATATTGACCAAAGTTCTTTTCATACTCTTTGGACTGGCTAACAATGCCACCTGGAACCACAATTTTGAATGGAGCTGGAACCTTGAAGATTTTCTGGCCAGACCATGGACCATTGTAACATACATGTTCACCAGTTACGGAATATGGCATCTTGTATTCAACATGTTTGCACTATACTGGTTTGGCAAAAGATTCCAGACATTTTTTACAAACAGCCAGCTGCGAGGTATATACATCATGGGAGCATTGGCAGGCATGATATTCTTTACATTGATGTTCAACACCTTTCAATCATTTCAAACAAAAGGTTATTTATGGACAATGCCGGGAACATCTGTAGCTGTTATGGCCATAGCATCTGCCGTTGCATTCCGTGCACCCAACTATATGCAGAATCTGCCAATAATAGGTTTAGTACCCGTTAAATATTTAGCAATAGGATTAGGAGTCATTAATATTGCGCTTATTCCGAATATCAATCCGGCAACAGATTTTGCCCATCTGGGTGCAGTACTGACAGGTTATCTCTATGTAAGATGCCATAAACACGGTAAAGACATAACCAAACCTGTTACGGCAGCTGCTGTCTGGATTGACAAAATATGTGATAAATTCAGAAAGAGATGAAGCTTATTGGGAAGATCATAACATATCCAATACTATTTGTAAACATCATAGCGGCTATACTTCTGTATATTTGCAGTTATGGTTCATTGACGGCGCCTGCAGGCGATATGCCTTTAATAGCACTATCCGGATTAGCCTTCCCCATCTTTCTTGTAATAAATCTGCTGTTTATAATATTCTGGTTACTATTCTGGGCCAAAGGAGCGCTAATTTCCTCATTTATGCTGATAATCTGCTCCGGCCCCTGTCTGGACTACATACCGCTTAATTTCAAAGCCAGAAACTACATTAAGACAGAAGATGATTTAAAAATCATATCGTACAACACTGAAGGATTTGGCACCAAGACAAACGGTGACTGGAGTAAAAACAATCCTTTGCTGTCATATATCACTTCACAGGATGCCGATATAATCTGCCTTCAGGAGGCTGTAGTAAGCATTTTAGCCGAGAAGAAAAGAGATAAAAAATTCTTACCCGAATATCCCTATTGCGAATTCTCTTCAACTGGCAATATAGCATGCCTTTCCAAATACCCGATAATATATGCTGAAGGAGTTGGTTTTGGCAATAAAACCAGCAACAGTTATCTTTACTGCCGTATTCTCGTAAACGGCGATACATTAGCTCTTTACAACTGCCATCTGGAATCAAACAGGTTGAGTGAAGAGAATATAGACCAATACTGGGATTTCTTTGACGATCCTACTGAAAAGGAGAAAATTTCAGGCCCTAAAACAGTAGTGAAAAAACTTATCACATCGTGCAAGGCAAGAGCAGAACAGGCGAAAATAATTTCTGACAGAATAAAAGCAGAAACTGCCAAATATACCATAGTATGTGGCGACCTTAATGACACTCCGCTATCTTACACCCACAAACTATTTGAAGAAGATCTTACCGATTCACATTCAGCCGCAGGTTTTGGTGCGGGAATATCGTACCATCAGCATTATCTTTACTATCGCATTGACCACATCTTTACCGGTAAAAACATTAAAAGCAGACATTGCTGGATAGATAACGCCTGCAGGGATTCCGACCACTACCCTATCTGTGCAATCTTAACGCTTAATTAACAGCGCTTTATTCACATTTCTTCTTTTTTTTCAACAATTCTACACTTTATAAGGTGTAAAAAGGAAATATTTCTATATATTTGCACCCTTGTAATTAGCTAGCTTGGAAATCAATGGTTTTTGAGCTAGTTTTTGTGATAGACAAATAATAATTAAAAAACAAAAATAAGTATGCAAAACAAAGGATTTGTAAAGGTGCTTGCAGTAGCATTGACAGTTATCTGTCTCTTCTACCTCTCCTTTACTTTCAGAACCCGCGGCATTGAAAAGAGAGCCGCCGAAAGTCCAATGGGTGAACAGGCCTACCTGGACTCCGTAATGAATGAAAAGGTCTGGTTGGGTATCTACTCATACAAAGAGTGTCGCGAAATGCAGATCGGTTTAGGTCTTGACCTGAAGGGTGGTATGAACGTCATCATGGAAGTTTCTATTCCGGACGTTGTTAAAATCCTTGCTAACAATAGCGCCGACAAAGATTTCAACGCAGCACTGAATGCAGCTAAAAAGGAGTTTATCAGCAGTCAGGAAGACTTTGTTGATATATTTGCAAAACAGTATGCTCAGATTGCTCCTAATGGAAAACTCAGCACATTCTTTGCAACATCACAGCTGAAGGATCGCGTAAATGTACAGAGCACTAACGAAGAGGTTATTGCTGTTCTGAAAGAGGAAGTTGAAAATGCTGTCAACAACTCATTTAACGTACTGCGCACCCGTATTGACCGTTTCGGTGTTGCTCAGCCAAATATCCAGGAATTGGAGGGCAAGCAGGGCCGTATCATGGTAGAATTACCAGGTGTTAAAGAACCAGAGCGTGTAAGAAAGCTTCTTCAGGGTTCAGCAAATCTGGAATTCTGGGAAACTTACGAATATGCTGAACTGGCAGATGCTTTTTACGCTATTGACCGTCGTATGGCAGAAGCTGCAGCAATGGAAGAATCAGGTAACACTGAAGCAGAACCAGCTGCAACTGAAGAGAATTCACAAGAAGATCTTGCAGCTCTTCTGAACAGCAACGAGAGCAGCAACACAGCTGCACAGATGGAAGAGCTGAAAAAGACCAATCCTCTCTTTGCAAGATTAAATCCTCCTTCATATCAGGACGGTTGCATTGTAGGTATTTCTCACTATAATGATACAGCATTCGTTAACACTGTTCTTGCATCAAACGAGATGAAAACTCTTCTTCCAAGAGACCTTAAACTTGTATGGGGCGTTAAGGCTATTGACACTAAGGAACAGTATTATGAACTATATGCGTTGAAGGTTACCAACAAGAATGGTCAGGCTGCAATGACAGGTGAAGCTGTTATGAATTCAACTGCAGATTTTGATAATTATGGCAGACCATCAGTAAGCATGACTATGAACACTGAAGGCGCTCGCAACTGGGCTAAGCTTACCAAGCAGAACATCAACCGTTGCATTGCCATTGTTCTTGATGGTTATGTTTACAGTGCTCCTAACGTAGAAAATGAAATCACAGGTGGTAACTCACAGATTACAGGTTCATTCACAGTAGAAGATACTCAGGACTTGGCAAACGTACTGAAATCCGGTAAGATGCCTGCTCCTGCAAAAATCGTCCAGGAAGATATTGTAGGTCCTTCACTTGGTCAGGAATCAATCAAACAGGGTTTCATCTCATTCATCGTTGCATTCATTGTATTGATGATCTACATGTGCGTAATGTACGGATTTGCTCCTGGTATGATTGCTAACGGTGCATTGCTTTGCAACCTGTTCTTTACATTGGGTATCCTGACATCATTCCAGGCAGCTCTTACAATGTCCGGTATTGCAGGTATCGTTCTTACATTAGGTATGGCTGTGGATGCTAACGTGCTTATCTACGAACGTACCAAGGAAGAACTCAAAGCGGGCAAGAATGTAAATGCAGCTGTTGCTGATGGTTACAAGAATGCATTCTCAGCTATCTTCGACTCAAACTTCACATCAATCATAACAGGTATCATTCTGTTCTACTTTGGTACAGGTCCTATCCGTGGTTTCGCTACCACACTTATCATAGGTATTATCTGTTCATTCTTCACTGCAGTATTCCTGACAAGAATTGTTTACGAACACTATCTTGGCAAGGGCAAAATGCAGAATATCACTTTCACAACAAATCTGTCAAGAAACCTTTTGCAGAACACCAAGTTCGCCTTTATGAACATTGCAAAAAAATCAGCTGCTACATTCGGTGTCTTCGCAATTGTTTGTGTTGGATTCCTGCTGATTCGTGGTTTGAGCAAGAGTATCGACTTTACAGGTGGTAGAAACTTTGTAATTCAGTTTGAACAGCCTGTTGAACCAGAAGAAGTACGTAACATTCTGGAAGGTGTAATCACAGAAGATAATGTAAGCGCAATTGCATTGGGTACAGACCACAAGACAATCCGCGTAAGCACCAACTACCGTATTGAAGAAGATTCTGAAACAATTGATGCTGAAATTGAAGAATTCCTGTTTACATCACTTAAAAATGCCGGTAAGCTTAGTCCAAATCTCGATTTGGTTACATTCATTGACCGCGACAACCGTGCAGGTGGTTCAATTATCAGTTCACAGAAGGTAGGTCCAAGTATTGCTGAAGATATTACACGTGGTGCTATCATCTCTGTAATACTTGCCCTGATTGCAATCTTTATCTACATTCTGGTTAGATTTAGCAATGTTGCTTATTCTGTAGGTGCTATTGTAGCATTAGGACTTGACACCTTATTTATATTGGGTCTTTATTCAATCTGTTGGGGCTGGATGCCACTATCACTGGAAATTGACCAGACATTCATTGGTGCTATCCTGACTGCTATAGGTTACTCTATCAACGATAAGGTGGTAGTATTTGACCGTATCCGCGAATACACAAAGCTCTATCCTAAACGTGATAAGAAGCAGTTGTTCGACGATGCTATCAATTCAACACTTACACGTACCATCAATACATCTGTCAGCACATTGATAGTTCTTTTGGCTATCTTCTTCCTAGGTGGTGACAGCATCCGTAGCTTTGCATTCGCAATGATTCTTGGTGTTGTATTCGGTACATGCTCATCAATCTTCATTGCTGCTCCTACAGCATACAGAATCATGAGAAAGAAGTAATCTCAATTATTGATTACAATACAGATAAACTGCTCTTCAATTTTGAGGAGCAGTTTTTTTATCTAAATTATTGTTACAATCATCAATAAATTCTACATTCGCAAAAGCAAACAACTAAAAACAGTTATTATGAAGCAGAGAATTACTCAAAATGCATTTAGCTCTATTGCATTATCATTGGCACTGATATGCGCTCAGCCTGTTTTTGCGCAAGAGAAACAGAATGGCTATCCGGAATTTGAAGACAGTAAGATGTGGTTAAATGAAGATGGCAGCGCCAAAGTGCTTACATTCGACGGCGTAGAAAAAACTATGCCCACTAAAAAAGTTTCCAAATACCTGAAGAAATACCAAGGTTACAACACCACCAGAATGTCAATTAGAATAGAAGACGAAAGTAGAAACCTAAGTAGCGTAATGCCATTGGCAAAACAGCTCAAAAAAGCCGGTATAAAAGTGGCAGTTGCGAACAACGATGATATGTTTCAGAGTATGACTATGCCTGAATACAGACGAGCCTACATCTACGACGAAGGAGACGGATATTATAAATTTGTACTGAATTGCAATAATCAGGATCGTATCAGACGCGGAAATGCTATCGGCATCAATTCTTCAGAGACTTCACATAAGGATATAACCATGATAGGTGATTTAAAACTGATGAAAAAGTGGATTTCAATGTTCGATGGTCACGGTATAGCTATATTCCCGGAAGATATGCCATATTCCGATGTACAACAGATGGCAGAAACAGCCTGGAAATCCGGTAAGGGTCAGGTTTCTCTTATTACCGCTGACGATGACATGTTCAGGTACACCAATTATCCAAATTACATAACACTAATACCACAGAACAGCGATTGGGACAACACATATCCCGGTTTGAAAGCTACTGACGTAGTTAAAAAACGCAAACAGAGCCTTTCTGCCGCCAGTTATGAAACCGATAATGACAGAGAAAGGATTGAGAGGCCACAAACACAATACAACACGAATACGACTTTCTTCTATCCTGAAAAGGTAATCTCCAACGATAAAGAGTTAGTACTTATAGTAAAGGCTACACAGCAAAATGATTTATGGATTACCGGCAAAACAGATCTTGAATTAAGAGCAGGAGGAAAAACCTATAAACAGACCGGCTATAAAGGCCTGGATGGGTTTGAAGATGTATATTTCTGGGCTCCAATTTCAGGATCATTCAACGAGGTCCTGACCTTTGAACCAATTCCGGCTGATGTTGCATCGGTTGATATCTATGACAGCAACGACAATAGCCTGGTTATTAAAGGGTTAGAGGTTTCCGAAAAATACCGTAACATAGAGAAGCCTATAGCTTCACTTGTCAGCGGAACCTACATATTCAATTTTATAGGAGAACACGACATGACAGATGTAGTTACTATTGACAGAGCTGAATTCTCATCTACAGAGACCATTCTCTATATGAATATGTCTATTATGGAGCCTCATTCGTTCAAAGGCCACGTAGGCAGTGATTTCACTCTGACATTCCCTAATGGTAAAAAGCTGGAAGCAATAAGATATGAAGGTGTAAAGACAGACGTAGATTTTGACAGAGGTGGAGATCATGTTACTACATACTTCCAGATTATATTCCCACACATACCGGAAGAAGAGTGGCCATTAGCTGATAGTTCGGATATACCTGAAGAGGATATTATCAGACCGGTACTGGAAGGGACCCTATGCCACGAAAAAATAAAAATGAATTTGGTCAGACTTATAAACTACAGAGATCTGATAGGGGGTAGCGTTATTCGTTTAGAATAAAACAACACATATCGCAAAGGTGGCGTACTATCATACAGTATGCCACCTTCTTTATATATACTCATATTATGTATATCATACACACACAAATGCATAATTATATACATAAATATTCATTTGCAGCCGATTTATACAACTTTTTTGATACTTTTCCGCATATTTTATACAAATATTGAATCTTTATATCCAATTATTTTGTATTTTTGCACCGCTAAAGATGAAAAAATATTCAACTATATAGATATTATGACTGTAAAAGAATTAGATCAGGTAGTAGTACGCTTTTCAGGTGACTCAGGAGATGGAATGCAACTTGCAGGAAATATCTTCTCTACAGTATCGGCTACTGTAGGTAACAGTATCTGTACATTTCCGGATTATCCGGCTGACATCCGCGCTCCGCAAGGCTCGCTGACTGGTGTTTCAGGTTTTCAGGTACATATTGGTGCTGAAAAGGTATTTACACCGGGCGACAAGTGCAACGTGCTGGTAGCTATGAATCCGGCAGCTCTAAAAACACAATATAAGTTCTGTGCTTCCGATGCTGTTATCATTGTAGATACAGACGCTTTCGGAGCTAAAGACCTGGAAAAAGCTGAATTTAAGACAGACAATCCATTCGAAGAGATGGGTATTAAGAATACCGTTATAGAGGCTCCTATCTCTACTATGTGTAAGGAGAGTCTGAAAGATAGCGGTATGGACAACAAATCTATCCTGAAATGTAGAAATATTTTTGCTGTAGGATTGGTATGCTGGTTGTTTGACCGTAAACTTTCATTAGCAGAAGATATGCTAAGATCAAAGTTTGCAAAGAAACCTGCCATTGCAGATGCAAACATCAAGATTCTTAACGATGGATACAACTATGGTCACAACATAGCTGCCAATGGAGCTACTGTTTTCAGAATTGAATCAGACACTAAGGAGAAGGGCCGTTACATGGATATTAACGGTAACAAGGCTACAGCATACGGACTTATAGCAGCAGCAGAAAAATCAGGTCTGCAGCTCTATTTAGGTTCATATCCTATTACACCTGCTACAGATATTCTGCACGAACTATCAAAACAGAAATCACTTGGTGTAATTACCGTTCAGTGTGAAGATGAAATAGCAGGTTGCGCTTCTGCACTGGGAGCTTCATACGCTGGTGCATTGGCAGTAACCACCACATCGGGACCCGGTATCTGCTTAAAGAGTGAAGCCATGAATCTGGCTGTTATAGCAGAACTTCCATTGGTTGTTATAGATGTTCAACGTGGTGGTCCATCAACAGGTCTTCCTACCAAGAGCGAACAGACAGACCTTCTGCAGGTACTTTTTGGCAGAAACGGTGAAAGTCCAATGCCTGTTATTGCAGCTACTACCCCTACAGACTGTTTTGATGCAGCTTATCAGGCAGCAAAAATAGCATTGGAATATATGACACCGGTTGTACTTCTTACCGACGCATTTATAGCAAACGGTTCAGCAGCATGGAAACTTCCAAATCTGGCTGAATATCCTGAAATAAAAGCTCCGTTTGTAACTCCCGATATGGCAGGTAACTGGACACCATACATGCGCAACCCTGAAACAGGTGCACGCTATTGGGCAGTTCCAGGCACAGAGGGCTTTATGCATCGCATAGGCGGTCTGGAAAAGAGTGCAGCAACAGGTGCTATATCAAACGACCCTGAAAACCATCATCAGATGACATTAACACGTCAGGCAAAGGTAGATAATATCAAAGTGCCCGATTTAGTAGTTGAGGGCAACCCTGATGCAGACCTGTTGGTCGTTGGTTTTGGTGGCACATACGGTCATCTGCTATCTGCGGTTAACGAAATGAACGCAAACGGCAACAAAGCAGCATTAGCACACTTCAAGTACCTGAATCCGCTGCCAAAGAATACAGCAGAAGTACTTAAAAAGTACAAGAAGGTGGTAGTGGCAGAACAGAACCTTGGACAGTTAGCTGCATATTTGAGAATGAAGATAGAGGGTATTAAGCTGGAACAGTTCAACGAAGTTAAAGGACAGCCTTTTGCAACCTCTACTTTAGTAAACTATTTTACAGAACTTATAAAGAAATAAGATATGGCAAACGAATGTAAATATACTGCACAGGATTTCAAAGCAGGACAACCACGTTGGTGTCCGGGCTGTGGTGACCATGCTCTACTTGCAGCACTGCACAAAGCAATGGCAGAAATAGGCGTAGCCCCACATAACACCGCTGTAATATCAGGTATAGGTTGCTCTTCAAGATTGCCATACTATATGAACACCTACGGTTTTCACACCATACATGGCCGTGCCGCAGCTATTGCTACCGGTGCCAAAGTGGCAAATCCCGATTTAACCATTTGGCAGATTTCAGGTGATGGCGACGGATTAGCTATAGGTGGTAACCACTTTATACATGCAATGCGCCGTAACATAGATTTGAATATGATTCTACTGAATAACCGCGTATATGGACTTACCAAAGGTCAGTATTCACCTACATCGGTACGTGGTTTTGTAAGTAAATCATCACCATACGGCACAGTAGAAGACCCATTCCGCCCTGCAGAGCTCTGCTTTGGAGCACGCGGACACTTCTTTGCACGCTGCGTTGCAGTAGATGCTCCGGGTTGCGTAGAAGTGCTTAAGGCAGCTGCAAAACATAAAGGTGCGTCTGTTACAGAGGTACTTCAGAACTGCGTAATCTTTAACGACGGCACACATGCTGATGTTTATACAAAAGAGGGACGTGCCAAAAACGCCATCTACCTAAAGCATGGAGAACCAATGTTGTTTGGCGAAAACAATGAATTTGGTTTGATGCAGGAAGGTTTTGGTCTGAAAGTTGTTAAGCTGGGCGAAAACGGCATCACAGAAAAGGATATTCTTGTTCACGATGCACATTGCGAAGATTGCACACTGCAACTGAAACTCGCTATGATGGAAGGCCCGGATTTCCCTGTAGCACTTGGTGTAATACGCGATGTTGATGCTCCTACCTACAACGACGCTGTTCATCAGCAGATAGAAGAGGTAAAACAGCAGAAGAAATATCACACATTTGCCGAACTGCTGGAAACCAACGACATTTGGGAGGTTAAGTAATTTAACCGGAAAGAATATAACTAAGAATTAGTCTTCAAATTGGGGACTAATTCTTTTTTTATATCAACCACTTTTGTAACTTTGGTAAAAATTTATCATTATGACAGTAAAAGAAAGAATAGAAAACTTGCGTAACTATATGCAACAGTGGGGTTGGAGTGCAGCAATTATAAGTGGTTCAGATCCTCACAACAGCGAATATACACCGGAAAGATGGCGTCAGAGAGCCTTTATCAGCGGTTTCACAGGTTCAGCCGGCACAGTAATAGTAACTATGGACCATGCAGGTCTGTGGACCGATTCACGCTATTTTATTCAGGCAAACAAAGAACTGGAAGGTAGCGGAGTGGAACTACATAAAGTATCGCAACCGGACAGCACAGAGTGGTGCAGTTGGTTAGGCAACAACCTGCCAAATGGTGGTACTGTGGGCATAGACGGACTATGTATGAGCAGTGCCGTAGTGGCAGAGATGGAAGAGTGCATTGCATCAGCAAACGGAAAGATAGAATCAAAAGCAGACTATCTAAACGAAATTTGGACAGACAGACCATCACTTCCACTAGAAAAAATCTGGCTGCACGACGTTAAGTTTGCAGGTCGTCCCGTATCGGACAAACTGCAATGGCTGCGAATGCTTATGGCCGATGCTGAATGTAATTATATGCTTATCACCTGTTTGGACCAGGTAGCCTGGTTACTAAACATACGTTCTGCCGATGTTGCATACTGCCCGTTTGTTATCTCTTATCTGCTGGTAGATACAGAAAAGGCAGTGCTATTTGTAGAGACAAGTAAAGTTACTCCGGAAGTATCGGATGCCCTGTCTGCCGATGCCATAGATGTACTGCCATATTCAGAGGTTGCGCAGTACATTACCAATCTGCAGCCTGACGGCAACATCTTTATAGATCCACAAACCCTGAACTTTGAACTTGAACTGGCTGTCAAGGCAGCTTTCAAAGAGAATATAGTATGCGGGACATCGCCTGTAGAGCTGGAAAAATCACTTAAAAACAAGGTAGAACAAGAGGGATTCAAACAGGCATATATTCGTGACGGAATAGCACAGACACGTTTCTTCCACTGGCTGGAAGATGCCATGGCAGCAGGTACTACACTAACAGAATGCGATGTAGCCGATAAACTGCACGAATTCCGCGCAGAACAGCCTGGCTTTATTGATGAAAGTTTCCATACAATCTCAGCATACGGAGAGAATGCAGCACTTCCGCACTATTCAACCGAACCGGGCAAAGACGCAACACTGAAGCCTTGCGGTCTCTATTTGGTAGATAGCGGAGCTCACTACGACTGCGGTACTACCGATATTACACGTACCATACCATTGGGCCCAACCACAGAACTGGAAAAAACAGATTATACTCTGAACATGAAAGCCATGATTAATTTGGCTACCATCATATTCCCGGAAGGAACGCCCGGCTGCCGTCTGGATGCAGTATGCAGACGTCCGTTATGGCTTACTATGCGTAACTACGGACACGGTACAGGACATGGCGTAGGAAATCTGCTTTCAGTACACGAAGGTCCGCAAACCATACGTCAGAATATGAAAGACCAGCCGCTTATGCCGGGTATGATAACATCCGATGAACCGGGCGTATATCGTGAAGGCAGTCATGGCATACGTCACGAAAACATGATAATCTGCGTTCCCGCAGGCGAAAACGAATTTGGCAAATGGTTAAAGTTCGAAACAATTACCAGAACCTATTTCGACACAGGCGCTATCATTCCTGAACTACTTACTGACGAAGAACGCGAATGGCTGAACAGCTTTAACAAAACTGTTTTCGACACCTTGAAACCGTATCTTTCAACAGAAGATTCAGATTGGTTAAAGAGCAAAACAAAAGCCATTTAAGAAACTGACTTAAAAACGAATAATTATGAAACTATTTGTAGTTGTTGTGAATTGTTTGATAATAGCAACATCGTGTGTAAATAAAATTGATTCCAACTATGTAGATCCGTATCAAAACGATAATATAGACTGGCTGTTTGAATCATATAGTATTACTCCATTGGAAACAACAGACAATTGCCTTATTTCTGAAATTTCGAAAATAAAGTTATACAATGATAAGTACTATATTTTAGACGGTAAAAAAGCTATTTTGGTATTTGATAAAAATGGTGCGTTTTTAGGAAAAGTCTCTCATGTAGGACGTGGCCATGGTGAATATATTGAGATCTCTTCTTTTGATGTTCATCAAGATAATATATATGTATTATCGCGTTCAAGCCAATCAATTAACATATATTCAGAAAATGGTAATTTTATAGATAAAATTGAGTTTAACGACTATTATTGTGATATGATTACAACAGATCATTCTATTGTATTGAGTTCAAATTATTCCAACAACACGTTAAAGAATTTTGTTGAAATTTCATACGATGGAAGAGTATTGAAAGAATGGGATGATTTTGAAGTAAATATTAGTTACTCTAGTGGTAATAATAGTTTCTGCCATACGGATGATGGTTTTTTCTATTTTAAGCCATTTGATCATACCATATATAAATACACCAATTCAGAACATAGTATATTTGCTCATTATTCTTTCAAAAGTAAAGAAAAGTATTCTTTAAGTAATACTAAAGATATCATGTACATGGCAGAAAACACAAAAAATAAAGAATATGTAAGATGTTTTGAATCCGTAGGTCTAATAGACAGCACATTGCTCATATTATATCCTATGTACTTAGAAGAATATGGTATATGTAATTTCTTGCTTATAGACAAATTAGATGATAATAGTATTTATAATTATTGTATAAGTACGGAGGGAATTCCATCTGCTCCTTTTGTTGGCCAAAATCTTATTATTTCAGATAATATGTTAGTGGGAACTATGCCGGCATTTGTAGCCAAAGATATAGCAAGTCATACAGGTCTTACAAATCCCGAAATACAGAATTTGAATGAGACAGACAATCCAATTATTATTTGCCATCACCTATCGTTATAATGCATGAGTAGATTAATTTGTTTTACTATTATATTAATTTCATTAATTATCGTTGATTATGAGATCTAGGACTCGACATCTTTATATATTCTCCTTAGCATTTGTGTTTTTGTCATGTGGGGGTAATAAAAATAGCGAACAGTTTATATCTCAACATCCCAATTATGTAGTGAATTGCGACCTTGATAGAAGCAATGTTATAACCAATTTATCGCAGGTGTGTGATAGTATTGCTATTATTCCGCTTGATTTCAATTCGGATCTGATAGGAATTGTTGATAAGTTGTGTTCTGATAGCACTGGTATTTATATTGTTAGTAACAGTATATTATATCATTTTAATTGGAATGGTGAACAGAGCTACAGCATCAAAAGAATTGGACGTTCTTCTTCCGATTATTTAGAATTAAGTGATTTCTGTGTCTCAGACAATCATATAGCTATTGCTGATATAGTTGGACAAAAAATACTACTTTTCAATAAGTTAAATGGTGTCTTTCATAAGACAATAAACGTGGATTATTATCCAGAAAACATAGAGTTTTTAAATAACGATACGCTTGCTATAAAATGTAGTGGAAGTGAAGGAGCAAGATTAAGGACTATTGATATCAATTCAGGCAAAATAATAGATACGTTTTTTGAATTTGAACAATTGTTTACCGAGCCTGTAGTTCAACCATTTATTAAATTAGGAGATAGAGTGCATTATAAAATCCCGTTCTATAATGACTATTACAGTATCTCTGTAAATGGCAAACTGGAAAAGTCGTTATCATTTGATTTTGGCAAATACAATTTTGATATAACTGGATTAGATGAGGTGAGTTTCTTTGGTACAACGATGTTATTTGACACTAAAGGAAGTGCAAAAATACTTGATGTGTATAATACAGATTCATTATATGCAATTAGTTTACAATGTCCTTCTGTTTCAGAAGATGCACAATATTTGATGTTTGTAGATACAAAATCTGACGAGTGTTACTACTTTGATAGTGATACATATATTGACGACGTATTGTTTTATGACCATACAATTCTCCCTATTCTTTTTAATAGTTATAATGGCTCTTTTATTGGTGTTATATACCCGGACCTTTGGGTGAACACCTTTAATTCTATTACGGATAAGAGAAAACAGAGTGAATTATATAGTACAGCATTAGACTACTATAATTGTTTTTCTAATAATCAGAATCCATTAATTGTACAATACTATTTTAAGTTAGAGTAAGAGAACTAAAATCAACTTTTAGGTGCAATTGATTATAGGTTTATTTGTATAAAACAGCATAAAGCGAATATTTTATCAACTTTCCGCTTGTTTTCTCACGAAAAACCACCAACTTTGCGTTTGAAAATTCACTGTGTCAAACAGGCCTCTGTAGTTCAATGGATAGAACGAAAGTTTCCTAAACTTTAAATTTGGGTTCGATTCCCAGCGGAGGTACTACAAAGCCCACCAAAAATCTCCACAGAATTCAGCATAGAAGATAGGAATTTATACAAGTTTCATTCACATCACAGAAAAAATGTGTAAGTTTGCACATTATATAATTAAAACAGCACGATTATGACATTTTGCAAACAGAGCATAGAGATTTTCAATCAGGCAATAAATGATTATCACCAGTTTGATAATGTAGATACACCTATCAATAATCCTTTCCAGGAAAAAAGCATAGAGTTCTACCTGTACCTTAAAAACTGGATTGATACTGTTCAGTGGCATTTGGAAGATATTATAAGAGACCCTGCCATTGATCCTGTAGAAGCTCTTCAGATTAAGCGCAGAATAGACCGTTCCAACCAGGAACGTACCGATTTGGTTGAGATGATAGACAGCTATTTCCTGCAGAAGTTTGCAAATGTTGAAATAAAAGCAGACGCAACCATCAACACTGAAAGCCCGGCATGGGCTATAGACCGTCTATCTATTCTCCAGCTGAAGATATACCACATGCGTATTGAGGCTAACAGAGAAGACAGCGCAGAAGATCAGCGTAACCGTTGTGCTGAGAAACTTGCCGTTCTGCTGGAACAGGAGAAAGACCTGACCAGCGCCATAGATATGCTGCTTGCCGATATGGAAGCCGGAAAGAAGTATATGAAGGTCTATAAGCAGATGAAGATGTACAACGATCCTTCTTTGAATCCTGTACTCTACGCTCAAAATGGTTCAAACAAATAAAAAGACTCCTAAGAACGTACTGATTATACGTTTTTCTGCCATAGGCGACGTTGTAATGATGTTGCCTATTGTGCATTCTGTAGCAGAAGCATATCCCAATACACAGTTTACTGTACTCAGCCAGAAGAGATTTGCCCCTGTATTTGCAATGCTTCCTGCAAATGTAACATTTATGGGTGTTGACCTAAAACATGATTACAACGGAATGGCAGGCATAAACAAACTGTACAAAGAGCTGAAAGAGAAGAACTTTGATGCTGTGGCAAATCTGCATGGTGTATTGAGAACAAACATATTGGCTACCAGATTTACGCTGAATGGCGGAACAAAAGTACGTTCTATTAAGAAAAGGCGCCTGCAAAGACAGAAACTGACCAGGAAGTTTTGCAAGAACCTTACTCCCCAACTTCCCACCACAGAAAAATACAAAAGCGTACTGCAGAAATTAGGGTTCAACTTTAATATTACATTCAAATCCATATTTGGCAATAACAAGGGCGATTTGTCACAGATAGAGCAGTTTACAGGAAAGAAAGAGTGCCACTGGATAGGAATTGCACCATTTGCTGCTCATAAAGGAAAGATATATCCTTTGGAGAAGATGGAACAGGTGGTGGCTGCTATAGACAAGAGTGCAAACGCCAGAATTTTCCTTTTTGCATACGGAAAAGAGCAGGAACAGATAAAAAGCTGGATAGAGAAATATCCATCAATAACTGTTATTGGTGGTCAACTGAATATGCAGGAAGAGCTTATTCTTATGAGCCATTTGGATGTTATGCTGGCGATGGATTCTTCCAACACTCATCTGGCATCTGTTGCCGGTACAAGAGTGGTCTCTATTTGGGGAGCCACCCACCCTGCTGCCGGTTTTGCAGGATATGGTCAGAAAGAGAGCGATTCCATTCAGGCAGATTTAGCCTGCCGTCCCTGTTCAATTTACGGTAAGAAGCCTTGCCGCTATGGAGATTACAGGTGCTTGAACAGCATTAATCCTGAAACCGTAATAGAAAAGATTACAAACGGTTTTTAAGTGCCAAAATGCTTTCGGGGCCCATATTGAAGAGTAAATCCACAATACTTAAATCTTTTAGGAAACCGTTCTTTTTTGCAAATACCTGATAATAGGGCTTAACCTCCGGCATGGGAATAGCATCTGCTTTAACAGCAGCTCTTAAATCTGTTATGCCATCCACATCCGTTACATACTGTTCTGTTAGCTTGAATTCAGGTTTAAATCCTATCATATCTGCAATTGTTCCGGTCAGTTCCATATTGAAATCCAGCAGGAACTCATACCGTTTTTCATAAAATGGGCGCAAATCATCCTGATAGTAGATAAAGAACGGGCTATTCATATATGCCGATTCCAGAGCACTCCAGTGGAGATGACGCCATTCACCATGGTCACTGATACGTACATCTTTCATTGCTGCTCTGCCACCTTCGGGCTTCACTACCGGTATAGTCAAAGATTGCACGCCGTTGCTTGTAGCTATCAATGCACGGTTGCGGAATGTCTGCTTGTGATAGCTGTCATTCTGTTCAACCAAAATATCGCCTTCCGCAGCTGTCATAGCTGCAAAAAACGATATTGGGGGCAGATATGCCGAACATAACAGTAACTGCATATCTGTTAGTTGTATTTTTCTACGCTCTGAAACATACGGTTCCAGCGTATCTTTCCAAACTGTCCAAAATTCTTGTCCTTATCAAGTGAGAGCCAGATAAATACAGGGCGTCCCACTATATGATCTTCCGGTACATATCCCCAGAAACGAGAATCGGCACTGTTTTGACGGTTATCGCCCATCATCCAGTAGTAATCCATCTTAAAGGTGTAGCTGTCTGCCTGTTCACCATTTATATATATTCTACCGCCATTTACACGCAGATCATTATTTTCATATACTCTGATTGCACGTTCGTATAATGGCAGATTATCCACTGTCAGCTGTACTGTTTCACCCTTTGCAGGTATCCAAACAGGTCCGTAATTATCTACTGTCCATCCTGTATGCATGTTCATTGGGAACAACCATTCATATTCAGGATAAGCATACTTTTCTATAGAGTGCACCACATCTTTTTTTGAAGCCAACAGTTCTGCAGCCGCAGGAGTTAACGGGAAGATATGTGTTCCCTGACGATTAACATGCTCCGGCAGATCTTCCTGACTCAATCTGATTTCCTTACGCAATTCTGCCGAAATAGGTTGCAGAAGTTCCACCACATAATTTGTCTGCACATTATCGGGTTGCTTGTTTGCCTTACCATCCAGATAAACTATGCCGTCCTTAATTTCCAATGTCTGTCCTGGTAAGCCCACACAACGTTTTACATAGTTCTCACGTCTGTCAACCGGATGTGAAATAACCTTTCCAAACTGTTCCGGATGTTCATCTATATACTTTCTACCCACTTTGTAGTAGAAATCATACACACGCTGCTGTTCAGCAAATGTCATTGAATCCAGATTAACAGGGTTGCACAGTTCAGAACCTATCTGATATACCATGCCATAGAAATCGGCCGCCTGATACTGAGGCGCAGTTACACAGGTATCACCGCTTGGATAGTTGAATACAACAATATCATTCAGTTCTATCTTACCAAATCCCGGAACACGTTCATATTCCCACTGTGGCCACGATATATAGCTCTTTTTACCTGTTACTGGCATCTTGTTCTGAGTAAGTGGCATAGTAAGCGGAGTCATAGGTTTTCTTGCACCGTATGCCACCTTACTTACGTAAAGATGATCTCCTACCAAAAGTGATTTTTCCAATGAAGAAGATGGTATTGCATAATTCTGGAACAAGAACAGATTTACAAAATAGACTGCTATCAATGCAAAGACAATAGCATCTACCCAGCTCATTATGCTGTAAAGAGTCTTGTTCTTTAACTGTTTCCACCAATCCCATTTCACTATACGGGTGGTAAAAGCGTCAATAATAAATGGCACTACAATCAGTCCCAACCAGCTTTTTACCCACACTAAGAACAGCAGATAGAGCAGCAATGCTATAGACATCTTTACCCACTGTTTTGCCGGTATTTCTGAAATCTTCTTCATTTTGACTACTCCTTTATTTTGAAAGCGAATCCATCAAATTGTCCATGGTAAGGAAACCATTGTGCAAAGCGGTATATTCTGCAGCAATAACTGCACCTAAAGCAAAACCACTGCGGTTCTTTGCATTATGAACAATTGTAATTGTATCGGCATCCGACTGGTAGGTTATTTCATGAATGCCCGGAACTTCGCCCTCTCTGATTGAATCAATACGCAATTCATCTGGATTACACTCCAGTGAACCTGTCAATGTTTTATCGGCATCCAGCAGAGTACCCTTTGTCCAGCTGCTCTTGCGTGCCAGATTCTCTATTATACCCTCCGCCAGTGTGATAGCTGTTCCGCTTGGGGCATCCAGTTTATGAATATGATGAGTTTCCGACATTGTAACATCGTACATTTCATATCCGTTCATAATGTTAGCCAAAAACTTATTCACTTTTGAGAACAGAGCCACACCTAAACTGAAATTACTTGACCAGAAAAGGGTATTGCTACCATCTTTACATAGATCTTTCATCTCTTCTGCATGGTCTGCCATCCATCCTGTGCTGCCGCTTACCACCTTTACACCTGCGGCAAACGCCTTCTTTATATTGTTGTATGCCGTTACCGGAGCTGTGAACTCTATTGCAACATCGGCACTCTTAAATTCTTCTGAATCAAAATCAGCAAGATTGTCTATATCTATCTTGCATACTACATCATGACCACGCTGCAGAGCTATGCGCTCTATTTCGTGCCCCATCTTTCCATATCCTATTAATGCTATCTTCATATTCGAATAGTTTTAAAACAGATCCTTCAATGTTGATTTAATGCGTTCCAGCAATCTCTGAAATTCACCCATCTTACGGTTGTTTTCAGTCTGTGTCCATTTTGCCAACTGATCTGCATCCAGTATCTTACTATATCGCTTTGTATATTTTTCACTGATTGCGTCAAAAGACTTTCTTATGGATACTGTATCAAATTCCGCAGCACCATTACCCATTGCTTCCGACATAAGAGACATCTGAATATCTCTGCACTGTTCTTCAAACTCCTGACTGAACAGCACCACCATTTTGTCTGTCTGTTTGTCGGTCAGACCTAACAAAGGAGTTACCTCCGCAATACGTTTTGCAGCTATTGAATCCGATTCCAACATAAAAAATGGCTTTACATCGGTTCCAACAGGGAACTGAGCCCATGCAAACATTGTTGCACAGCAAGCTATAATCATCACAAATAACTTCTTCATTCTATCCTTTTTTATTAAAGAAGAAACTCTATCTGGCACGAAAACCAGATAGAGTATCTATTGTTATACTTAATAATCCATTAGAGTTTTGGACCAGCAGCTACAAGAGCCTTACCTGCATCGTTACCTTCGTACTTGTTGAAGTTCTTGATGAAACGAGCTGCAAGATCTTTTGCCTTTTCTTCCCATTCGCAAGCGCAGCTGTAAGTGTCGCGTGGATCCAGGATACCTGTATCAACACCTTCCAATACTGTTGGAACTTCGAAATCGAAGTAAGGGATCTGCTTTGTAGGAGCATTATCAATGTCACCGTTCAGGATAGCGTCGATGATACCACGTGTATCCTTGATAGAGATACGCTTACCTGTACCATTCCAACCTGTGTTAACCAAATATGCCTTAGCACCGCTCTGCTCCATCTTCTTAACCAACTCTTCAGCGTACTTTGTAGGATGCAATTCCAAGAAAGCCTGACCGAAGCAAGCTGAGAATGTAGGAGTTGGTTCAGTAATACCGCGCTCTGTACCAGCAAGCTTAGCTGTGAAACCGCTCAGGAAGTAGTACTTAGTCTGCTCTGGAGTAAGGATGCTTACTGGAGGAAGTACACCGAATGCGTCAGCTGACAGGAAGATAACCTTCTTAGCTGCAGGACCCTCTGACAGAGGACGTACAATCTTGTCGATATGATAGATTGGATAGCTAACGCGAGTATTTTCAGTAACACTCTTATCAGCGAAATCAATAGTACCATCTTCTGCTACAGTTACGTTCTCAAGAAGAGCGTCGCGTCGGATAGCTTTGTAGATATCTGGTTCTGATTCCTTATCCAGGTTGATAACCTTTGCATAGCAACCACCTTCCAGGTTGAATACGCCTTCGTCATCCCAACCGTGTTCGTCATCACCAATCAAAAGACGCTTTGGATCTGTTGAAAGAGTAGTCTTACCTGTACCTGACAAACCGAAGAATAGTGCTGTGTTTTCACCGTTCATATCTGTGTTAGCTGAACAGTGCATTGAAGCAATACCCTGAAGTGGCAGGAAGTAGTTCATCATTGAGAAGAGACCCTTCTTCATTTCACCACCGTACCATGTGTTCAGGATAACCTGCTCTTTGCTTGTGATGTTGAAAGCAACTGCAGTCTCTGAATTCAAACCAAGTTCCTTGTAGTTATCTACCTTAGCCTTAGCTGCGCAGTAAACTACGAAATCTGGCTCTGCATCCATTTCAGCCTGATTCTGAGGACGGATAAACATATTTGTTACGAAGTGAGCCTGCCATGCAACCTCCATGATGAAGCGAACCTTCATGCGAGTATCCTTGTGTGTACCGCAATAGCCGTCAACAACAAAGAGACGCTTGTTAGAAAGCTGTGCAACAGCCTTTGATTTCAAATCAGCCCATGCTGCTTCTGAAATAGGTTTATTGTCGTTTTTGTATTCTTCTGATGTCCACCAAACAGTATCCTTTGACTGTGCATCCATAACGATGTACTTGTCCTTAGGTGAACGACCGGTATAAACACCAGTCATTACGTTAACTGTTCCTAACTCTGTTACCTGACCTTTTTCAAAACCTTCCAAACCTGGTTTTGTCTCTTCATTAAACAGTACTTCATAAGAAGGGTTGTAAACAACCTCTGTTGTACCGCTAATGCCATACTTGTTCAAATCGAAATTTATCATCTTGTATAAAGTTAAAAGTTTAAATTTCACTCTCCTGAGAATCTTTTCCAAAAAGACCCTCGTTTACCGGCTACAAAGATACTATTTTTTCTCTATCTACAACCATATCACACAATAATTTGAGTAAAAAAAACATCTTTTATACTTTCAGTTGAAAACAAACCTGCTATAAAGCACCCTGCAATATCAATTTATATCATATCTTTGCCATTGTTTGCATTATATACAACTATAACAATATGAACACTATAGACATGGATAAAAACAGAAATCATCAGGAGAACGAAACACTCACTTTGAAAGAAATTCGAAAATTACTGTCAGACATTGAATCGGAAAGAGCCAGACCGGATCTTAGCGCACATGAACGTATTTTACTGGAAGAGAGCGCACTTTCACTAAGAGACGCCGAAAGAAGTGCCATTTTGGATATGGAAACTGACATAGTAAAGAAGTTCGAAGAGAACACAAAAGATACCAAACTGCACACAAAACATATCAGGGCGCTTGTTACAAAATTCAACAAGCTTCCCAAAAATCTGGATACTACAGAAACAGTTATCAAAGAGTGTGTCAGAATACTCACAATAATAGCCAACCTCACGCTCGTTCTGGTTATTCTATTCTCTTTTACGGGTTGCGCCACAATGAACAAGGCGCAGATAAAACGGGTTAATGCACTTGCCTTTTGCAGTGACAGTCTGTCAGTTACGCCTGTAGCTATATTTGAAAACCTGTCTGATATCCGTCTGGAAAGGAACCTTATGTATGCTGCCTCCATCAGCGACACAGAAAACCGATTGCGCGAACTGAATGCAATAGCGGATTTTAAACAGAAAGAGGAAAAAGTTTCCAATAAAGCGCAAATCTATACCCAGGTTTTAAACAGTTATGTAAGAGCTTTGAAATCATTAAGTAGCGAAACACGCTGGAAACAGAGTGGCACGGAAATCAGAGCTTTAGGGCGTAATGCCGATTCACTGATAACAGCATACAACACATTAGACTGGAGCAACGACATAGATTTCCAGTACTCCAGACAGATTGGAAAAACCGGTGGTTTTATATCGGAATCCTATTTCAAAAGGAGACAATACAAAGCTGTAAAGGAGATGCTTTCTACAGGCGACACCATTGTATCGGCATGCTGTGATGCACTAACAAAGTTGCTCAAGGACAAAGAGTTAAAACAACTTATTGAGAACGAGGAGAAAGGACTGGAATCTGACTACAAATCTTACCTTAACGCAATGAAAATACAGAAAAGAGAACCAAATCCTGCATACG
This sequence comes from Bacteroidaceae bacterium, assembly GCA_045660365.1. Classification (GTDB taxonomy): domain Bacteria; phylum Bacteroidota; class Bacteroidia; order Bacteroidales; family Bacteroidaceae; genus Colenecus. Next base: position 42,204 of record JAZRDQ010000008.1, on the reverse strand, counting down.
ACAGGTTATACATTGAGATGAAATGCAAGATAGCAGACGCTAAAGAGATAAAGACTAAATGTATAAATGCTCTGAACACATTCAAGCGTTCACACCACAGGTTACTACTCCAAATGGAAAAGAGTGCTACCTATCCGGAATTCAGTGCCGACCTGGAGGAGCTGACATCGCAATATATCTCCATTAGTAATATTATAAACAAGGAATAGCACGATTTTTATACAAAAAAAGCAAAAGTGTGCAGAAAATTGTGATATTTTTCTCCTTTTCTTTGTGTAAGTGGACAAAAAAAAATTACTTTGCATCGATTAAACAAATTTATTAATTTAAATAATACAATTATGGCAGAATCACAAATCGCAGAGAGAATTCAGGCAATCATTGTTGACAAACTAGGTGTTGAGGCATCAGAAGTTACTCCAGAAGCAAGCTTCGCTGGTGATTTAGGAGCAGATTCTCTTGATACTGTTGAATTGATCATGGAATTCGAAAAGGAATTCGGTATCTCTATTCCAGACGACAAGGCAGAAAGCATCTCTACAGTAGGCGAAGCTATTGCTTTAATTGAAGAGGCTGTTCAGCAGTAATAAACTGTTTTCAGAACTGCAATGACACTGAAAAGAGTTGTTGTAACAGGATTGGGTGCCGTTACCCCAATAGGAAACACTATCCCGGAATTCTGGGATAGTGTAATTAACGGCAAAAGCGGTGCCGCTCCTATTACAAATTTTAACACAGAAACCATTCTTACTAAAACAAAATTTGCATGTGAGGTCAAAGATTTTGACCTTTCGCTGTATATAGACAAAAAGGAGGCTCGCAAAATAGACGAATATGCACATTTTGCAATAGGAGCCGCCTCACAGGCTATTGCAGATGCGAATTTTGACAAGGAAAAGGAAAATCCCGATAGAATTGGTGTAGTTTTAGGCATTGGACTTGGAGGTGTAGAATCTTTTGGAGAAGGAATTGACACCATCCATGAAATGAAAAAGAATGGTCAGGAACTAAAGGTTACACCATTCTTCATACCACGTATCATTGGCGATATGGCTGCAGGCTACATATCGATAATGCATGGTTTCACAGGTCCGAATTATATCACCTCATCAGCATGTGCTTCCGGCACGAATGCCATTATAGATGCAGTCAATTTAATAAGACTGGGCAAAGCCGATATAATTATTACAGGCGGTTCAGAAGCCGCTATTACAGATAGTGGTATATGCGGTTTCAATGCAATGCATGCTCTGTCAACAAGAAACGATTCCCCTGAAACTGCTTCGCGCCCTATGAGTGCCAGCAGAGATGGATTTGTACTGGGTGAAGGTGCAGGCGCATTAGTGCTTGAGGAACTTGAGCATGCAAGAGCAAGAGGTGCCAGAATATACGCAGAAGTTGCCGGATGGGGACTCTCTGCAGATGCATTTCACATGACTGCTCCCGACCCTGACGGAAAAGGTGCAGCCAAGGTTATGCTGAATGCTCTTGAAGATGCCGGTATGAATCCGGAAGATATTGACTATATCAACATGCATGGTACATCTACCCCTATTGGCGACATTGTAGAATGCAAAGCCATAAAGAGTGTGTTTGGAGACCACGCATACAAAATGAATGTAAGTGCAACAAAATCAATGACCGGACACCTTTTGGGTGCAGCAGGTGCCATTGAAGCAATTATAAGCATTTTATCTGTTATGAATGATATTGTTCCTCCTACTATCAACCATCAGGAAGATGACAAGGATGAGAATATTGACTACAATATGAACTTTACATTCAATAAAGCGCAAAAAAGAGTTGTCAGGACTGCATTATCCAATACATTTGGTTTTGGCGGCCATAACGCATGTATAATTTTGAAAAAATACTCTGAATAATTGAGAAATAGAGGAAACATAAAGAGCATACTTATCAATACGGCACTATACACCATATTCTGTGCCGTATTGTTAGGCTGTGCCGCAGTAGGAACACCTGACGGTGGTCCATACGATGATACTCCGCCTAAATTCATTGGCAGCAGCCCCAATTTTGAAGGCACCAATGTAAAAAACAAAACTGTGCGCATAGAATTTGACGAATACATCAAACTGGAAAACGCAAGCGAAAAGGTGATTATATCGCCACCACAATTGGAACAGCCTGAAATTCAGGTTAATGGAAAGAATATTCAGATTGTGTTGCAGGATTCATTGCAGCAGAACACAACATATACAATAGATTTTTCCGATGGTATTGTAGATAACAATGAAGGCAATCCATTAGGTGATTTCTGTTTCAGTTTCTCTACCGGAAGCGAACTGGATACCATGGAGATTTCAGGATACGTATTAAATGCAGCCGATTTAGAGCCTATCAAAGGGATACAGGTTGGACTCTATTCCAATCTGGCCGATTCAGCATTTACCACCCAACAGTTCCAGCGTGTTTCCAGAACAGATGGCAGTGGCCACTTTGTAATTCGCGGTATAAAACCTGGCAAATATCGTATATACGCGCTAAAGGATATGGACCAGAGTTTCAACTATTCACAGCGTAGTGAAACATTGGCATGGAGCGATTCTATTATAGTTCCATCATCAACAATCGCTTTCCGAGAAGATACTATCTGGAATACAGACAATACTATAGATACCATTCTGACTGTAGAATACACAAGGTTTTTGCCAGACAATATAATTTTGCGTGCATTCGAAGCTACACCTAATATTCAATATTTAGCAAAAAGCGATCGTAGCAAACACGAAAAGATTGATCTGGAATTTGCCATACCGGTAGATTCAATGCCTGTAATCAAAGGTCTTAACTTTGATGAAAAGAACGCATACATTGTAGAGCATAGTGCCAGATTTGACACCATAACACTCTGGATGAGCGATTCCACCATCTATTACAATGACACTTTGAAGTTTTCATTGCAGTATATGGCTACCGATACAAACGGAATACTTGTGGATCATATTGACACTTTGGCCTTAAGCCCTAAACGCAGCAGAGCCCGCATTCTTCAGGACGAACAGAAGAGAGCAGAAGCCGAACAAGAGAAATTCGAAAAGGAGCTAAAAAGGCTTGAACGCAATGGAGATTCAATTGGATTGGCCAGATTGATGCGACCAAAGACAAAATTCCTTCAGGTGGGAAACAGCAGTTCTACACTGAATCTGAATGACATCTACACCTTGTCCTTTGAAGAGCCTGTTACATTCCTGTCAGATACTGCTGTAAAAGTATTCAAATTAGAGGACAGCACCTGGGTGAAAATTCCTTTTGAAATTGAACAGGACAGACTAAAGATACGCAAGTATAAAGTATATGCAGAATGGAGACCGGAAGAAAAATACAAACTTACAGTCGACTCTGCCTCTATTGTAGGTATCTACGGCCTGCACAACGAACCTATAGAACAAGAATTTTCATTCGCTCCTTTAAATATATACAGTACCTTTACTGTTAATATTAAGGATCCAAAAGAGTCTTATACTGTTCAGCTTCTTGATAACCAGGGCAATGCCATAAAATCAGGAAAAACAGAAAAAGGTAAAATTAATTTCTTCTTCCTGAGCCCCGGACAGTACTATGTACGCATGTTTGATGATGTAAACATGAATGGAAAATGGGATACAGGCGAATACGGAGAGAAAAGACAGCCGGAAAGTGTCTATTACATGAATAAATCCTTTGAACTTCGCCAGGACTGGTATCACGAAACTGAACCATGGGATATTACTGCTGAGCCTTTGCACACACAGAAGCCTTCTGCAATAACCAAACAGAAAGCCGATAAGAAGAAGAGCATTACGAATAAAAATGCTGAGCGTGCGGAGAAGATGGCTAAGCAGATGGCAGAAATCGAAAAACAGAAACAGGAGAGAAAAGAAAAGCGAGAGAACAGAAAGAAAAAGTAATTATTATACTTTTGTCACAGATCTTATCTTTGACCAGACACCGATAAAGTTTTCACCCCATATCTTTCTCAGATCGTCATAGGATAGCCCCTCAGACAGCAATCTTCTGGTAAGGTAATTAAACCGTGATGCATCTTCCAGACCGGGAAGTCCGCCTCCACCGTCAAAGTCGGAACCTATACCAACGTGGTCTATACCCATAACATCAATCATATACATTATATGTTTGATTGCATCATCTATTGTTGCCTGAGCACCTTTTTTCAGGAATCCGCTATACATACAGACCTGTGCCACACCACCCTTTTGAGCCAGTGCCTTCATCTGGTCATCTGTAAGGTTACGCGGATGGTCACACAGTGTTCTGCTTGATGAATGAGAACATATTACAGGAACGCTGCTCAAATCTAATGTATCATAAAAACTTTTCTCGGAAGCGTGTGACAAATCCACCATCATACCAACTCTGTTCATTTCAGCCACAACCTCTTTACCAAAAGCAGATAGTCCGTTATGTTCTGATTTACCGCGGGCAGAATCGCATATATCATTATCGCCATTATGGCATAGTGTCATATATGCCACACCCTCTTTTTGATACCTTTCAATGTTGGAAATATCTTTTGCAATAGCGTATCCATTCTCTATGCCAAGCACTACCGATTTTATGCCTTGCTGCTTATTGCTGTACAGATTATCCGGAGTATATGCTATTGCTGCAGAACCACTACATTCAGCGATTCTCTGCTTTATTAGTGCCAGCAGTCTGTCAGCTTTTGCTGTTGCAGCGCACAGAGCAGCATCATCGCGTTCCATCTGACGCAGATAGGCCACCATGAAAACAGCATCCAGACCGCCCCGGTTCATCTTATGAATATCTACCAATGGATTATAACGGAATGTCTCCTGCCCGTCAGGAGAGTCTTCGCCCACATAACTGTATGCCACCTCTATTCCAGGATTGCAGACATTAAAATGTGCTCCGCAGTCAAAAAACATTGGTGAATCACAATGGCTGTCAAGTGTCATGTGATTTTTATGAAAATCCTTTGCCTTTGCAAACAGTTCTGCCTCTTTCACCAGCCAGTGGAACAGAGGCATCATAACCATATTTCCCTCCGCAAGCATACATTCAGGATGCCACTGCACACCTAATACAGGTTGATAATCAACGCTCTCCATTGCCTCTATAATGCCGTCTTCAGCTACTGCAGATACCACAAACCCCTGCGGTACGCTCTTTACTGCCTGATGATGGAATGAATTTACATCCAGTATTTCTGTATTCATCAGGGAGTGCAACAGAGTATCCTTTTCTATTGTCACACTATGTGAAGTAAGCCCACGGGCTATCTTCTGGCTATGGCAGATACACTCTTTGTTATGCTGACTGTAAATATCCTGATACAGTTTTCCACCCAGGGCTGCCGATAGCATCTGCATACCTCTGCATATTCCCAGAATTGGTATATGCCTGTCCATAAGCAGTTTAATAAGCAGAAGTTCAGGTTTATCCCTTTCCGGATTTATCTCTATGCCATCTATAGGTGGTTCCTGCAGATAATCGGGATCTATATCTGCTCCACCAGACAGCACCACTCCATCGAGAGTTTCAACAAGCGATGTCAGCAATCTTATATCAGAATATGGAGGAATGATGACAGGAGCAGCACCTGCAGCTATCAAAGATTTGTAATAACCTGCAGCAAGGGTACAGTCACCTTCGCGGAAATTGCCACTTATACCAATTAGAGGTGCTCTGTTTTTCAGCAAATCCACCCCATTAAAGGCTTTACTATACTCTTGTTCAAGTATCTGCTTTTTGTCCGCCATCACTTAATCTGTTTTAATTAAACAAGTTCTTCCAGAATAGGAACAGTTTTGTTTATGCTAGCATCGAGTGAAATGAGTGTCTCTGTAGCAACCACTCCGGGTATTACCTGAATAGCGCCATTAATCAGATCCATCAGATGAGCATTATCTTTTGCATACAGCTTTATCATCATTGTAAATCGGCCTGTTGTGAAATGGCTCTCCACAACTTCCGGAATATGATTAAGTTCTGCTACTACATCCCGGTACATTGATCCCTTTTCCAATGTCAGTCCTACATAAGTACAGGTTGAATAGCCAATCTTTATTGGATCTACGTTATAACCCGACCCAACAATTATACCATCATCTATCATCTTCTGTACACGCTGATGTATAGCTGCACGCGACACGCCACACTGCTGAGCCACATCTCTGAAAGGAATACGCGCATTTTGCGAAATAATGCTCAATATTCTATAATCTAAAGCATCTAACTTTTCCATTTCTGTTAACTCTTATTCTCTTTATTAATACAAAAACAGATTATTTCTACTGTTTTCGCCATAAAGATATATAGTTTTAGTTACACATCATTCAAAAAACAGACTTTTTTCTGACAATTTGTTACAAAATAAAGCTCGCACCGCATAAAGCGACGCGAGCTGTATATTTTTTACTTAAACTACTATTGATTACTTTTCGATCTCAATGAGCTCTACTTCGAAGATCAAAGCTGAATATGGCTGGATAAGACCATTGTTTGAATCGCCATAAGCCAGTTCATAAGGGATGTACAGTTCATACTTTGAACCAACGCTCATTAGCTGAAGAGCTTCAGTCCAACCATTAATTACACTTGAAAGAGATAATGAGATAGCTGTTGATGATTCATCAAATACAGTTCCGTCAATCAGAGAACCACGATATTTAACCTTTACCTTATCTGTAGCTTTTGGTTTTGCACCCTTACCCTCTTTCATAACCTTATACAAAAGACCGCTGCCTGTTGCTACAACGCCATTCTCTTTAGCTTTCTTTGCAAGATACTCTCTGCCGGCCTCACGATTTGCACCATACTGACTCTCCATTGCCTCTGCATAGAAAATATTGAACAAACTGTCTGTAATAGCTTCTGCTCTTGGTCTGCTAACAATGTGAGTTTTTTCCTGTACACCATCAAGGAAACCATTCATATAGTTTGTCTTGTTCATCAGTCTGCCACTTTCGCTACCAAACATATTTGAGCTTAATGCTGTAAAAGCTTCGTTCATCTCCTGCTGACCAATCTGAAGACCTGCAAAATATGCCAGCTGAGCTCCTGAATCCTCTGACATCTGAGCACCCTCAACAAAACCTCTTATAAAATCTGCAAGATAAGTTGTATCAACACCCATCTGATTAACAAGATAAGGCAAGAAACCATTTGAACGTGCCATACCCATTGTGTATGAAACTGTATCAACAGCATCATTCATTACCACTTTACCTGTCTTAGGTGAACCGCAAGATGCCAACAGAACAGCTGCTGAGCATACTAAAACACTGATTTTTTTCATTGTTATCTATTATTTAATTTATTGATTTTCCAATTTTAACACCGCAGAATCGGATTTCAGCGTGCGAAGATAACCTAAAAATCAATAGGTTGTACCATCTGCACAAATATTGCCCACTCATTTAGTATTTTTTACAATTAAAACAATTGAGAGAATCTTAAAAAGAACTACTTTTGTATATAACAATCCCTGCATGGCAACCTATGCCTGCATAAATATTTATGATTATGATAAAAGTAAGATGTATAAACACCCAGGAGGATGTTATTGTAAAAGCCGGTTCAACGCTTTTAGAGATATACAACGGAATGAACTGGAAACTTGCATACAATCCATTGTGTGCAACTATCAACAACAAATCAAAAAGATTGAATACCAAGCTTTATGATAATGTTGATATTGAATACTTTGACATAACATCTGCCACTGGAAAAAAAACATATCTGCTGGGGTTGTTTTTCATCCTTTCAAAGGCTGTGGAAGAACTTTTCCCGGGCGGTAAGGTGGAAATGGCAAATTCCATATCCAAAGGAACATACTGCCCTGTACATATAGGCAGACCTCTCACTGAAACCGATGTAGAGGCTATACGTAACCGTATTAAGTTTTTAATTGAAAGCTCTATCCCTTTCACAAGGCACAGAGAGCACACCGATTACGTTATTGAGCTAATGGAGCAGAAAGGCAGAAAGGATCTGGTTCGCCTGCTGAAAACTACAGGCAAGATCTATACCACATATTACACTTTGGATGAGACTGCCGATTTCTTCTTTGGCACACTACCACCTGATACAGGCTACATACACCTGTTTGGTGTAGAGTTATTTGGCAAAGGTGTTTTACTGCGTATACCGGACAGCAAAAACCCCGAAATGCTGAGAGATATGCCAAAGCAGGACAAGATGTTCCGTATCTTTGATGAATTCCACTCATGGCAGAAAATACTTGGTATATCTACTTTAGGCGATCTGAACACTGCAACACTGACCGGTCACTCGAATACTATAATAAATATTGCCGAGGCGCTTCAGTCAAACAAAATAGTACACATTGCCGATTCCATCGTAAAACGACATAAACAGGACAGTGCCCTGAAACTTATAATGATCTCCGGACCATCATCTTCCGGCAAAACCACCTTCAGCAAAAGACTTCAGGTGCAGCTTCTTGCCAATGGTATCAATCCAAAGGTACTGTCAATGGATGATTACTTCCTTAACAGAGAAAATACTCCGCTTGACGAAAACGGAGAACACGACTTTGAATCACTGTATGCCATTGATCTGGAGCTCTTTAACTCACAGCTAAAGGATATGCTTGCAGGTAAAGAGGTAAGCATCCCTACATTCAACTTCAAGAAGGGTGGTGTTAGAGAATACAACGGCAATACAATACAGTTGGGCGAAAACGATGTTCTGCTTATTGAAGGAATACACGCACTGAATCCGGATCTGATGCCTGACATCCCAAAAGAGGCAAAGTTCCTGATATATGTTTCAGCGCTGACATCAATCAGAGTGGACGAACACAACTATATACCTACAAGCGATAACCGTCTGCTAAGACGTATGTTACGCGATTATAAATACCGCCAGTATTCTGCAAAGGACACCATAGCACGCTGGCCAAGTGTCCGTGCCGGCGAAGAGAAATGGATATTCCCTTATCAGGAGAATGCAGATGTTATGTTTAATTCAGCAACCCTCTTTGAAATTGCTGTTATTAAAGATATGATTAGCCCGGTACTGGCAGAGGTTCCACAAAACTGCCCTGAATACACTAAGGTAGAGGAACTTAAGAATCTGTTAAGCATGTTCAGTGCTATACCAAGTCATAATCTGCCACCTACATCGCTGGTAAGAGAGTTTATTGGAGGTAGTAGTTTCCACTATTGATTACAATATGCCGGATATAAGAAACAGTCAGATACAGACCCAGACTCAATCACAGGTTCAGATTCAGTCTTTATCGCCACAGCAGGTACTGGAGGCGAAATTACTGGAGCTGTCAACCATTGAACTCGAAGACAAGGTTCGTGCAGAATTGAATGACAATCCGGCGCTTGAAGAGGGCTATGAAGATATTTCTCAGAATGACGAAGAGGGATTCAATGATAGTTCCACAGAAGAGAGTCACCATGACGATTTTCTTTCAGAAGACGATGAACCCGACTTCTATTCAGACAGACGCAAATCGCCTGCCAGAGAGGCTATGGAGATACCATACTCCGAGCCAGAGTCTTTTTATGACGTCTTAAACAATCAGTTAGCAGAAAGAGAACTTACCGAGCTTCAGAAGAGCATTGCAGAATATCTTATCGGCTCACTGAATAACGATGGTTTTCTGGATAAATCCCTGGAATCCATTTCTGATGATCTTGCCTTTTACAGCTATCTGGATATTTCAGTAGATGAAATCAGCAAAGTGTTGGCCATTATTCAGGATTTTGAGCCGGCTGGTATAGGAGCACGCAATCTGCAGGAGAGTCTGCTTATTCAGCTGGACAGAAAGGGGAATCATGGTGTTGAATTTGATATCATTAAGGAGTGTTTTGAAGATTTTACCCATAAACGCTGGGAGAAGATTGAAAACAAACTTCAGATAAGCGCGTCAGAAGTTGCTAAGGCCATAACGGAAATTCAGAAGTTGAATCCGCGCCCTGGCAGCGCATTGGGCGAACCCATGATGAAAAGCCGTCAGCAGATAATCCCAGACTTCATTGTAGAAAGAGACGATGAGAACATAGAGCTGACACTCAACAATTTCAACATACCGAACCTGCGCATAAGCAACAGCTTTGCAACCATGCTGGAACAACAGATAAACAGTTCCAACAGCAAAAACAGAAGCGATGCACTCTACATAAAGCAGAAGCTGGATGCAGCCAAAGGCTTCATTCAGGCTCTGAAACAGCGCGAACGCACCATGTATAACACCATGCAGGCCATAATCAGTTTTCAAAGCGACTTCTTTATTGATGGCGATGAAACCAAACTTCGTCCTATGATTCTTAAAGATATTGCAGAGATTACAGGGCTGGACATATCTACCGTTTCCAGAACCACAAATGGAAAATATGTTCAAACTGACTTTGGTATTCTGCCACTTAAATTCTTCTTTACCGATGGCGTTAAGACAGAGAGTGGCGACGAAGTTTCCGTAAAGGAGATACACAAAGTGATTAAAGAGAAGATAGAAAGCGAAGATAATAGTAACCCATATACTGACGAACAGTTATCGGCATTCCTGAAAGAGAAGGGATACATTGTAGCCAGACGAACTGTTGCCAAGTACAGGGAACAATTGGAAATTCCTATTGCAAGACTTAGAAAAAATTAAAAGATATGAAACCAACAGTAAGTATTATTATGGGCAGCACATCCGATCTGCCTGTTATGGAGAAAGCAGCACAGTTCCTGAACGATATGCAGGTTCCGTTTGAAATCAATGCACTATCAGCCCACCGCACTCCGAGTGCAGTAGAAGATTTTGCAAAAAATGCTGCAGCACGTGGCATTAAAGTAATCATTGCAGCAGCAGGTATGGCAGCAGCTCTTCCGGGCGTTATAGCAGCCAACACCACCCTGCCGGTTATTGGTGTTCCAATCAAGGGTATGCTGGATGGACTGGATGCGATGCTCTCCATTATACAGATGCCACCGGGAATACCAGTTGCTACAGTAGGTGTAAATGGAGCACAGAACGCAGCTATCCTTGCAGTTCAGATGCTTTCACTGGCCGATGCAGAACTGGCAGAAAGACTGGCAGCCCACAAAGATGGTCTGAAGAGCAAGATTGAGAAGGCAAACGCCGAACTGAGCAACATAAAATACGATTTTAAGACAAACTGATAATTTTTGGGCTATGGGTGTTTACAGCAGAAGAAAAAGTTCGGAAACAAAGGTTGGAAATGTAGTGATAGGCGGTAGCGCACCTGTTAGAGTACAGTCTATGACCACCACCCAGACAACCGATACCGATGGTTCTGTAGAGCAGGCAATACGCATTATCGAGGCCGGTGGTGAACTGGTACGATTAACCACACAAGGTACTCGAGAAGCCGAAAATCTACAGAAGATAAAATCATCACTTTTGGAAAAGGGATATACTACCCCACTAGTTGCAGATGTACACTTTAACCCCAATGTTGCCGATGTTGCTGCAAAATTTGTAGAGAAGGTAAGAATCAATCCGGGCAACTATGTTGATCCGGCACGCACCTTTAAGGAACTTGAATATACTGACAGCGAATATGCAGCAGAAATAGAAAAAATCAGAGCCCGTTTTATTCCTTTCCTGAATATCTGCAAGGAGAATAACACAGCCATCAGAATAGGTGTAAACCATGGTTCATTATCGGATAGAATAATGTGCCGTTACGGCAATACACCGGAAGGTATGGTAGAAAGCTGCATGGAATTTCTCAGAATCTGTGTAGAAGAGCAGTTCCGGAATGTAGTTCTCTCAATCAAAGCCAGCAACACCGTTGTTATGGTACAGACTGTAAGACTGCTGGTTCAGGAGATGCAGAAGGAGAATATGGCATTCCCTGTTCATTTGGGAGTAACTGAAGCCGGCGAAGGTGAAGACGGACGCATAAAGAGTGCGGTTGGAATTGGTGCGCTTTTAGCAGAAGGCATAGGCGATACCATAAGAGTTTCGCTGTCAGAAGCGCCTGAAAAAGAGATTCCTGTTGCTAAAAAGCTGGTTGCATACGCTGCAGAAAGTGCAGAAAAGAGAGCCGCCGCAAAAGCAGCCATCAAAGATGAAACCATATATCTGGAGTACAATGAATCCTGCCTGGAAGATCTGCAGTTAAAAGCAGCGATGGATGCAGGCGCACTGCTTATTGATGGATATGCAAAAGAGCTTATCATAACAAACAGCAACAGCTGCATCAGCGACAAACAGCTTAAAGATACTGCTGATGCCATACTGCAGGCGGCACGTATTCGTTTTACAAAACCTGAATACATATCCTGCCCCGGCTGCGGACGTACCCTGTACAATCTGGAAGAGACCATAGCAAAAATAAAGGCTGCAACTTCACACCTGATAGGTGTCAAGATAGCCATTATGGGCTGTATAGTAAACGGTCCGGGCGAAATGGCTGATGCCGATTTCGGTTATGTAGGTGCAGGGCGAGGTAAGATAAGTCTGTACAAAGGAAAAGAGTGTATAGAAAAGAACATTCCGGAAGAGAATGCCGTTGAAAAGTTGCTTAAGCTTATAGAAGAATCCCAAAAATAGAATATGCAGAGCAGCAAGCGCATAAATATACAGAGCCAAAGCATAAAATTACCGTTTTTTCGGTTATTTATTCAGAAAAATGCAAAAAACTTTGCATCTGTAATTTATTGTATCTAATTTTGCGTGAAATTTAAGAGAGAGAGATGATATCACAACAGACATATAGTTATTATTGTTACTGCTATTACCGCACTTAATCAAGTGGGGCGTGTCGTTGTGTAATTATAAAGACAAAGGACTTACCCCACTAGGTAGGTCCTTTTTATTATTAATAAGGTAAGTAAATACAATAAAATATGAGCAATAAATATTGGAATGAAGAGATTGAAACAATGCCCCGCAAACAGCTGGAGCAGTTTCAGGTAGAACGTCTGAAAAAGACAGTGGAAATAGCTATGGGCAGCAAATTCTACGCACCTATATTCAAGGAGAGAGGTATTACTCCTGAAAGCATAAAATCTGTTGAAGACATCAGAAGATTTCCATTCACAACCAAGAATGATCTTCGTGAAAACTATCCGTTCGGACTGGCATCCCTGCCATTGGATAAGGTAGTAAGACTACACTCTTCAAGTGGAACTACAGGTAACCCTACTGTTATTTTACATTCACAGCGTGACATTGAACAGTGGGCCGATGCTATGGCACGTTCCATGTACACCATAGGTTTGAGAAGCAGTGATATTATACAGAACACTTCCGGTTATGGTATGTTCACAGGTGGTTTAGGCATTCAGTACGCATCTGAACGTCTGGGCGCACTTACCGTACCTGCAGGCGCAGGAAACAGCAAGCGCCACGTAAAGTTCATTATGGACTTTGGCACTACAGCACTTCACTGTATTCCAAGCTACGCAACACGTCTGGCTGCTGCCTTCCAGGAAGAGGGTATAAACCCTGCAGAGACTACAGTTCGCACCCTTATTATTGGTGCCGAACCACATTCCGATGCACAGCGCAAGCGTATTGAAGAGATCTGGGGAGCAAAAGCATACAACAACTTTGGTATGAGTGAAATGTGCGGCCCAGGTGTAGCTATTGAGTGTCAGGAGCAGAATGGTCTGCATATCTGGGAAGACAACTACATAGTGGAAATTGTAGATCCTGTCACACTGGAACCTGTACCTGACGGAGAAGTTGGCGAACTTGTTCTGACCACTCTGAACCGCGAAGCTATGCCTCTGTTCCGCTACCGCACAAGAGACCTGACACGTTTCCTTCCTGGCGATTGCCCTTGCGGACGTACTCACAGACGTTTGGCGCGTTTCCAGGGACGCAGTGACGATATGATTATTGTAAAGGGTGTAAACATCTTCCCTATCCAGATAGAAAAGATACTTATGCAGTTCCCTGAACTGGCAAGTGATTACCTGATAACCATAGAGACCATTGGCGATAACGATGAGATGACCATTGAAGTTGAATTGGCACAGTCAACTGACGATTTTGCACTATTGCAGAACCTTACAAAGGAGATTTCACGCAGGCTGAAAGATGAAATTCTGCTTACACCTAAGGTTAAGTTAGTTGGTAAGGGAGTTATCCCACAGACCGATGGTAAAGCAGTGAGAGTAAAAGATTTACGTCAAAACCATTAATAGATTGAGTTATGAAGACTATCAAACAGTTATCAATATTCCTGGAGAACCAGAACGGTAAATTATCAGATATTTTCAATGCCTTAAAGGAGGAGAGTATTGAGATTCAGGCTGCATCTGTAGCAGATACAACTGACTACGGCATATTGCGTCTTATTACCTCAAACCAGATACAGGCATCAAAACTTTTACAGTCAAAAGGCATACTTGTAAACGTAAACGAAGTTCTGGCCATAGAGATTGACGCCAACACCAGCACATTTGCCAATGCTATAGAGACAATCACAAAAGAGGGTGTAAGCATCAACTATCTCTACACCTTCCACAAAGATGGAAATCTGGTATTGATTATCCGTCCTGCAAATCTGGAACATGCAGAGAGCGTAATCTCTGCCAAAGGATTAAAACTTATTCAAGGTTGGGAATAAATAGAAAACTTTAAAAAGATATGTTTGTTAAGATACTTATCCTGATAGTATTTTTCGCCATAATGATTGGCGTAGGAATCTATTGCAGAAAAAGCGCAACCAATGTGCAGGGATTCGTTTTGGGCGATAGAAACGTAGGTTCATGGTTAACAGCCTTTGCTTTTGGCACATCCTATTTTTCAGCAGTGATTTTTGTAGGATACGCAGGCCAGTTTGGTTGGAAATATGGTCTTGCATCCACATGGATAGGTATCGGCAATGCACTTATAGGATCATTGCTGGCATGGCGTCTGTTAGGCAGACGTACCAGGTTGATGACTCAATACCTGAAGAGTGCCACAATGCCCGATTTCTTTGGCCAGCGTTTCAACAGCAATGCTCTTAAAACAGCCGCATCCGTAATTATCTTCATATTCCTTGTTCCATATACAGCATCGCTCTACAATGGTCTGTCGCGACTGTTTGGAATGTCATTCGGAATAGATTACACATGGTGCGTAGCCGGTATGGCCGTTCTTACAGCTATCTACGTACTGGTAGGCGGATATATGGCTACTGCTGTTAACGACTTTATCCAGGGTATGATTATGCTGGTTGGTATAGTTGCAGTTATACTATCTGTGCTTAACGGAAACGGAGGCTTTACCGCAGCAGTTGAAAAGCTGTCACAGATACCAGCCGAAACTGCTCCAGGTCTGAACGGAGCCTTTGTATCGTTCCTGGGACCTCAGCCTCTCTACCTGATAGGTGTGGTGCTGCTTACATCACTTGGTACATGGGGATTGCCACAGATGGTAGGTAAATTCTATGCTATTCGCGACGAAGCTGCCATTAAAAAGGGCACCGTTATATCTACTGTATTTGCCATGATAGTGGCAGGCGGATGCTACTTTTTGGGTGGTTTTGGCCGATTATATGCCGATAAGGTTGAATTTGGAGCAAACGGAACACCTGTCTATGACAGCATCATCCCATCAATGCTACAAACCCTGCCCGACCTGATGATTGGAATAGTTATTATCCTGGTATTTTCTGCATCAATGTCCACATTGTCATCGCTTGTACTTACATCAGGCTCTACCTTGACACTGGACATCATTGTTCCTGCAGGAAAGAAGAATGGCAAAAACATGTCAGAGAAATCACAGCTTCTCTCCATACGCCTGTTAGTGGTATTCTTTATTATTGTATCGTCTGTACTGGCAATAATTCAGGCAAAGAGCCAGGTAACATTCATAGCTCAGCTTATGGGTATATCGTGGGGAGCATTAGCCGGCGCATTCCTGGCACCGTTCCTGTACGGACTATACTGGAAAAAGACCACCCCTGCTGCAGTCTGGGTTAGCTTTATAGTGGGTGTAGTGGTTATGTGTACCTGTATGTACTGTACATTTACCGGCAGGCAGTTTATCAGCCCATACTTTACATCTTCCATCAATGCAGGCGTGCTGGCCATGGTTTCTGGCCTGATACTTGTACCGTTGGTAAGCCTGTTCACCAGGGTTAAGTCAAAGGAAGAGGTTGATAAAATGTTCAATTGCTACGAAAAGGAGGTAACAGTTAAGGCACTGACCTCTCTGATGGATGAAGAAAAGAAATAAAGTTGTAATTTTGCAAAGAATCATAATATAGTATATGGAACAGAAATTAATGATATACAATACCCTTTCACGCAAGAAAGAGGAATTTAAACCACTGCACGAAAATCGTGTGGGAATGTATGTATGCGGTCCTACAGTTTATGGCGATCCACATCTGGGACATGCACGCCCTGCTATCACTTTCGACATAGTTTTCAGATACCTGCAACACCTGGGTTACAAGGTAAGATATGTCAGAAACATTACCGATGTAGGCCATCTGGAACACGATGCCGATGAAGGTGAAGACAAGATAGCAAAAAAGGCACGTCTGGAGCAGCTGGAACCTATGGAGGTTGTTCAGTACTACACACTGCGCTACCATAAAGCAATGGATGCTCTGAATGTTTTGCCACCAAGCATTGAGCCACATGCATCAGGACATATCATTGAACAGATTGAACTGGTTAAACAGATACTTGACAACGGCTACGCATACGAAAGTCAGGGCAGCATCTATTTCGATGTGGCTAAATACAACAAAGACCACCACTACGGAAAGTTGTCAGGCAGAAACCTGGACGATGTGCTGAATACCACCCGCGAACTTGATGGTCAGGAGGAGAAGCATGCTCCTGCCGATTTTGCGCTTTGGAAAAAGGCACAGCCGGAACATATTATGCGCTGGCCATCACCATGGAGCGATGGTTTCCCGGGCTGGCACTGCGAATGCACCGCTATGGGACGCAAATATCTGGGCGACCATTTTGATATCCACGGTGGAGGAATGGATCTGGTATTCCCACATCACGAATGTGAAATAGCACAGTCTGTTGCCAGTCAGGGCAGCGATATGGTAACATACTGGATGCACAACAATATGATTACCATCAATGGAACAAAGATGGGTAAATCACTTGGTAACTTTATCACTTTGGAAGAGTTCTTTACCGGCAGCCATAAGCTACTGGAACAGGCTTACAGCGGTATGACTATCCGTTTCTTTATCCTTATGGCCCACTATCGCGGCACTGTTGACTTCAGCAACAACGCTCTGCAGGATGCAGAAAAGGCTATGAACAGACTGATGGAGGCATACTCTGCAATAGAGCGTATCAAACCATCCGGATCATCGTCAGTAAATGTATCGGAGTTCAGATCCAAATGCTATGCTGCTATGAATGACGATCTGAATACACCTATTCTTATAAGCAACCTGTTCGATGCAGCCAAGGTTATAAACCAGGCTGTTGATGGAAAAGCGAACCTTACAGAAGCCGATGTAAATGAACTGAAATCACTGTTTAACACCTTCCTGTTCGACATTCTGGGTATGAAAGCAGAGAGTGGTGATAACAGCGGCAGAGAAGAGGCTTTTGGCAAAGTGGTAGATATGCTGCTTGAACAGCGTTCTATTGCTAAGGCCAACAAGGACTGGGCTACAAGCGATAAGATTCGCAACGAACTGACCGCTTTGGGCTTTGAGATTAAGGATACCAAGGATGGTGCAACCTGGAAACTGAACAAATAATATATGAAGAGAGTTCTGACCATAGCTATTCTGGCACTTCTGGTGCTGACATCGTGCGGAGGAGGCAAAGCCACAGTACCCTCTGCAAAGATTTCCATGCCTGTACAACAGGCAGTAGCACCTTCGTTCAATGCAGACAGTGCATTCAGCTATGTAAAGGCTCAGACCGATTTTGGTCCTCGTGTTCCAAATACCACAGCCCACAAGAAGTGTGCTGAATGGCTGGAACAGAAGCTGAAAAGCTTTGGAGCAGAGACCATTGTTCAAAACATACAGGTAACTACATTCGATGGAACTCTTATTAATGGTTACAACATTATAGGACAGATCAATCCTGAGAGTAACAAGCGAATAGTTCTCTGCGCACACTGGGACAGCCGTCCATGGGCAGACAACGATCCAAACCCGGCAAACCATAAAAAGCCTGTCGATGGAGCAAATGACGGTGCAAGCGGTGTTGCAGTAATTCTGGAGATTGCCCGTCAGTTACAGATAAAAGCACCCGCCATAGGTATAGACTGCATCTTCTTCGATGCAGAAGACTGGGGACCGGGCGACAGCTACACAGGCAGAAGTCTGCCTGAACACTGGGGCTTGGGTTCACAATACTGGTCACGCCGTCCGCACAAGGATGGCTACATAGCCAGATATGCTGTTCTTCTGGATATGGTTGGCGGCAAAGGGGCACGTTTCTACCGCGAAGGCATTTCTAACCACTACGCAAAAGATATAGTAACCAAATTCTGGAATGCTGCAGGCAATATTGGCCACAGAGCATACTTTCCACAGGAAGATGCAGGCTATGTTACAGACGACCACTACTTTATAAACTCAATTGCGCGTATTCCTGCAATAGATATCATACCATATATGGCAGAATGCAGGGAGAGCACATTTGGTCCTACATGGCATACTGTAAATGATACTGCAGAGAATATTGACAGGAACACGCTGAAGGCTGTCGGAGAGACAGTTCTTTACGTTATATACAACGAAAAATAATGGCAACAATAAACGATATACAGGACGAAATAATTGAGGAGTTCAGTGCATTCGATGACTGGATGGACAAATACCAGATGATTATAGACTTAGGTAACGAACTTCCTGAATTGGACGATACATACAAAACCGATGACAATCTGATAGAGGGTTGTCAGAGCAGAGTATGGTTACATGCAGAATATACCGATGGAATGGTGATTTTTAATGCAGACAGCGATGCAATCATCACCAAAGGATTGATTAGTCTGCTCATTAAAGTTCTGTCGGGACATACCCCACAGGAGATCCTCGATTCAGATCTCCATTTCATCAGTGAAATTGGGCTTACTGAACATCTGTCGCCAACCCGCAGCAACGGATTACTCTCCATGGTCAAGCAGATGCGTATCTACGCACTTGCCTGGGCAAACAGCTGATTATCGCTGTACCAGCATATAGAGTTTATCGCCTCTGCGCACTCTTTCCGGCGTTTTGAACGACACTTTTACCCCCTTTGGAACATCTTTTACGCTCTTTAAATCCACTCTTGGATCGTCCAGAAGGAATGTAAGAGCACCGGTGGTGTTGCCTGTTATCAGCATCTTATCGCCTTCTGAAATTGATGCTGCCTCTATCAGGAATTCACCTACACCTATCTTGGAGAAGTAATCGGTACACTTTCCTACATACATTTTAAGTTCTGTAGCCTGTGAACCGTATCTTTCGTTCCATTCACCTAAACGCTGTCCTAAATAGTATCCATCCCAGAATCCTCTGTTAAAGACAGTTGCCAGCTGAGTATCCCAATTATCCAGTTTTTCATCTGTAAAAGTGCCTTCCAGATATGCATCGATAGCTTCTGAATAGCACTCTGCAACAGTCTTTACATATTCCGGGCCACGGGCGCGTCCCTCAATCTTGAATACCCTGACACCTGCCTCAATCATCTTATCCATAAAGCGTATGGTTTTAAGATCCTTAGGAGACATAATATACTGATTCTCTACAGCCAGTTCTATATCACTCTCCTTGTCGCGGACAATGTATCCACGGCGACAAAGCTGCATACATGCACCGCGATTGGCCGATGCACCAAGTTCATTCAGGCTCAGATAGCACTTGCCGCTGATAGCCATACACAAAGCACCGTGGCAGAACATCTCTATGCGTATCAGGTTACCCTTTGGACCGCATATATTCTCTTCCTGAATCTTACGATATATCTCTGACACCTGATTAAGATTGAGTTCGCGAGCCAGCACAACCACATCGGCAAACTGTGCATAAAACTTCAGAGCCTCAATATTGCTGATGTTCAGCTGGGTTGAAAGATGCACCTCCATTCCCACTTTGTTACAGTATGTCATTACAGCTATATCGCATGCTATGACAGCAGAAATTTTAGCCTCCAGTGCTGCATCCACAATTTCATGTATCAGTTCAATATCTTCACCATACATCACTGTATTGAGTGTAAGATAACTCTTTACACCATGCTCTGCACAGTCCGATGCTATCTGACGTAAATCGTCCAGACCAAACTTGCTTGCAGAACGGGCACGCATATTAAGTTTATCCACACCAAAATATATTGAACCTGCACCTGCCTGAAAGGCAGCTGCCAATGATTCCCATGAGCCCACCGGGGCCATAATCTCAAAATCTTCTCTCTTCATAGCAAGGGCAAAATTAGCATAAAAACAGGTATGTTTTCTGTATTAAAATGAAATTCTGCATAATATGTGTTATTTGTGGCCTACTAATTTGTCTTTTCAATCAAAAAAGGGGAAATTTGCACCCCAAGAATCAGACAATATTATGATGAAGAAACTTTTATTAGGTGACGAAGCTATTGCACAAGGAGCAATTGATGCGGGATTAAGCGGAGTATATGCCTATCCCGGAACACCATCAACAGAGATTACAGAATATATCCAGGGATACCAGAAGGCTACCGGAGCCGACATTTACTGTCGCTGGTGCACAAACGAAAAGACTGCAATGGAGACTGCATTGGGTATGTCTTTTGCAGGCAAACGTTCACTTGTTTGTATGAAACACGTAGGTATGAATGTTGCTGCCGATCCATTTGTAAATTCATCTATCACAGGTGTAAACGGTGGTCTTGTAGTTTTGGTTGCAGACGATCCGTCTATGCACTCATCACAGGATGAACAGGATTCACGCTACTATGGTAAGTTTGCACTTATTCCAATATTCGAACCATCTTCACAGCAGGAGGCTTACGATATGATGGAGTATGCATACAACCTTTCAGAGAGTTTGAAACTTCCTGTAATGATGCGTACAGTTACACGTCTGGCACACTCCCGTGCAGTGGTAACACTAAAACCACAAAGAGAACAGAACAGACTTAACCCTGTTGAAAATTCAAGAGACTGGGTACTGCTTCCTGTAAACGCAAGACGCAGATATGCCTCTCTTATAGAGAAACAGGAGGAGATTATGAATCTCTCTCTGGAATCACCATTTAACAGCTATAAATCGGAAGCTAAAGAGTATGAAATGGGTGCAATTGCCTGTGGTAATGCATTCAACTACCTGCAGGAGTGCTTCCCTAATGGAATACCTTTCCCTGTTCTGAAGCTATCACAATACCCTATCCCAACAAATATTATACTTACAATGGCCGAACAGTGCAAATCACTGATGGTTATTGAAGACGGACAGCCATTTGTTGAGGAGCAGATAAAAGGTATGTTGCCTACTGAATGCAATATTGTAGGACGCCTGTCAGGCGCACTGCCACGTACAGGTGAACTGAATCCGGATATAGTTAAGGCTGCATTTGGCATACCGGTATTACCTCATGCCGATGTTGCACAGAACATAGTGGCACGCCCACCTGCACTTTGCCAGGGTTGCGGCCACCGCAATGTTTACGAAGCTATCAACCTGGTACTTAAAGAGTACGAAGGTTCAAAAGTGTTTGGCGATATAGGTTGCTATACACTTGGCGCACTGCCACCATATCAGGCACTTGACAGTACAGTAGATATGGGTGCATCCATCACAATGGCCAAGGGAGCTGCCGATGCAGGAATCTTCCCTGCAGTAGCTATCATTGGCGACAGTACATTTACACACTCAGGTATGACAGGCCTGCTGGATGCTGTAAATGCAAATGCACCTATCACAGTGATTATTTCCGATAACCTTACAACAGGTATGACAGGCGGACAGGATTCTGCCGGTACAAATAAATTTGAAGCTATCTGTAAAGGTATTGGCGTAGATCCGGAACATCTGAAAGTGGTTGTTCCACTGCCACAGAATATGGAAGAGATAACAAGAATTCTTCGCGAAGAGATTAACTATCGCGGACTATCTGTAATCATCCCACGCAGAGAGTGTATTCAGACATTAACTCGTAAAGCTAAAGCAAAGAACAAGCAATGAAAACCGACATCATATTGGCAGGCGTAGGAGGACAAGGTATCCTCTCTATTGCCACAGTAATAGGACAGGCCGCTCTGGAAGAGGGGCTATACATTAAACAGGCCGAAGTTCATGGAATGAGCCAGCGCGGTGGCGATGTACAGTCAAATCTGCGTATATCGGACCAACCTATAGCAAGCGATCTTATTTCACTTGGTCAGGCAGATGTGATAATTGCCATGGAGCCTATGGAGGCGCTGCGTTACAAACAGTATCTGTCAACAGATGGCTGGATTATAACATCTTCAAATCCATTTGTAAACATCGGCAACTATCCTGAACTGGAAAATATCATTGCAGAACTGAAAGCAATGCCTAATGTTGTTCTTATAGATACAGAAGCACTGGGCAAAGAGAACAAAATGCCAAAGGCAGTGAATATGATTCTGCTTGGTGCTGCATCGAGAGCGCTTAACAACATCAGTTTTGAGAAACTTGCAGAGAGTATCAAATCTATCTTTGGCCGCAAAGGCGATGCCATTGTAGAGATGAACATCAAGGCATTGGAAATAGGTAAAAACTGCCAGTAATTTAAAATAAAGATGAATACAGTCATCCCAAAAGAGATAATAGACAACTATTTCAAAGAGATTGAGATAGACAATCTGAACCGTGCTTCCATACGTCAGGTAGGTGCTGCAGTAGCAAATGCAGAGAAGATTACAGGTAAAGAGTTTATCCACTTTGAAATGGGTGTACCAGGTATTGCTCCATCGGCTGTAGGCGTGCAGGCACAAAAAGAGGCATTAGACAGAGGTGTGGCAGCCAAATATCCGAACATCGAGGGTATTCCTGAACTGAAAGAAGAGGCATCACGTTTTGTAAAGGCATTTATCAATACCGATATTGCTCCAAAACACTGCATCCCCACATGCGGTGCCATGCAGGGAACATTTGCAGCCTTTCTGCTCTGTTCACAGCTGGACCCTAAAAAAGACACCATATTATATATAGATCCCGGATTTCCTGTACAGAAGATGCAGGCACAGGTAATGGGTGTAAAGACAGAATCGTTCGATGTTTTTGAATATCGTGCAGAGAAACTTGGTCCAAAACTTGAAAGCTATTTCAGCAAAGGCAATATCTGCTGCGTAGTATTTTCTAACCCAAACAATCCAAGCTGGATGTGTTTGAACAGCGACGAAATACGCACCATAGGCGAACTGGCTACAAAATACGATGTAATCATACTTGAAGATTTGGCATATATGACTATGGACTTCCGTCGTGACGGATTAGGAATACCATTCCGGGAACCATATCAGCTGAGCGTATCACACTACACCGATAACTATGTAATGATGATAAGCGCATCAAAGATATTCAGTTATGCAGGTGAACGTATCGCAGTAGCTTGTATATCGGACAAACTGTTTGACAGAAGCTACGAAACCATGCGTCAGCGCTATGGCATATCAAAGTTTGGTGCTGTATATGCATACGATATGCTCTATGCAATGTCATCGGGTGTAACCCATTCGGTTCAATGCGCTATGGCAGCAATGCTAAAAGCTGCATCGGATGGAGTATATACATTCCGTGAAGATATCAGAGAGTACGCACGTCGCACAGAACGCATAAAAAAAGCGTTGCTTGAAAACGGATTCCATATAGTATATGACAAAGATCTGGATGAACCCGTAAGTGATGGTTTCTTCTTTACCTTTGGTTACAACAAACCCGATGGCACACCTATGGAGGGTGGAGAACTGCTTCGCAACTTGCTATACTTTGGTATAAGCGGTATTGTACTGTCATCTACAGGCAGTGTGCTGCAGGGTATCAGAGGCTGTTCTTCAAACATTCGCGAAGATCAGTTCGAAGTATTCGAAGAGCGCCTGCGTCTATTCAACCAGGCAAACAGCTAAGAATCTATCAAAAACAGATAATGCGGTTCAGGAGCAATAAATCCTGAACCGTATTTTTTTTGAAAAAAGTGAATGGTTAGTGTTACATTTGCAGAAGTTATACGTCATAGTAATGAGTGACAGAATAAGAGTGATGACAGAAAAAGAGTTCCATAGTCAGATATGGAGTCTTAAGGACAAAATATACAGATACGCCTTTGCCATTCTGGGAAACAGGGAGGACGCAGAGGATATATGCCAGGAGATCTTCAAAAGGCTATGGGAGGAGTGTCATCAATTTTATGCGGCAGAAAACAGAAATGCCTACGTTATGAAGATGGTGCGTAATCTCTGCATTGACCATATCAGAAAAGAGAGGCTGCACGAAGAGAGGCTGGAGATGCTGTACAGCGATACAGATATTTCATATCTGCAACAGGAAGACTTAAAGGATATGGGCAATTTAGTCCGCAAGATTATTGGTAACATTCCTGAAAAATATGGCACTGTACTCCATCTGCGCGATGTAGAGGGTTATGCAATGGACGAAATAGCCAAAATAACAGACACAGATGTAGCTACAACCAGAGTTATTCTGTCCAGAGCAAGAAAAATAGTTAGAGAGAAACTGGAAAAACTGATGAATTATGGTTTATGATGTAAAACAGATTCAAGAGTTGCTTGATAAGTACTTTGAAGGCGAAACATCGCTTCAGGAGGAACAGATCCTGAAGGATTATTTTCTGAACACAGCCGATATTCCTGCAGAATGGTACTCTGCAAAAGCTATGTTCACAGGCTTCTGCAGCAATAAAGAGGTTACAAGCCGCACTATTATTGTAAGGAAGAAAGGAATGTCTTTAAAGAGAATAGCGGCAGCTGTAGCTGTTGTGGCAATTCTATCAGCAGGCGCTGCTATGTTAATACCGGAAGAAAAAGAGATATACTGCTATGTTAACGGCAAGCCGGTTACCGATTATGAACTTGCACTGAAACACACAGAACGCGCATTCGGTATAATGGAGAAAGAGATTAGCAAACCTGTAGAGGGGCTGGAAAAGATAGAAGAGTCTATGGATAAATCCATAAGTTATATAAAAATATTAAATCAGATAAGATAAGAACATTATGAAAAAAGCATTTGTAACGTCAGTCATAGCACTGACCACTGTAATGTGCACAGGCACAATTAGCGCACAGGATCAAACCTACGTAAGCGAAGGTGTATCGATAGGCAAAACAGAAAACGGCAATGGCCTTTCACTGAATGTAAATGGGCTGATACTTGAAATAACCGATAAAGTTATTGACAGCAACAATGACAACAGCACTTCTGAATACAGTTTCAGCTACAAGCATAAAAAGCCCAGAAGAAGATACGAATCCAAGGTGTCATCGGCTGAATTTGGTTTCAACCACTTCAGTACTAGCAGCTATGCACTATATCCTGACCATCCTGGATTTATGGATATGCGTATGGGACGTTCATTCCACTATGCAGCCAATCTGTTCGAAGCCGGTACAGGAATTGACAGAATGGGAATAATAGGTTTGTCAACAGCTCTCCGCCTGACATGGAACCAGCTCTTCTTTGACGGACCATACAGCATAACCTACCAGGACGGCAAACTGCAACCCGTAGAGTTGGGTGACAGAATTGAGAAATCCAAGTTAAAGACCTGGGGCGTACAGGTTCCATTATACTTAGATCTGAACATTAAGAAAGCCAGCATCTCCTTAGGTGGTTATGGAGGTATCATTATCAGTTCAAAAACCAAAATGAAATCGCCTAAAGTAAAGGATAACATGCGCTATGTAAACCCATTTGAATATGGCCTGAGTGCCCGTCTGGCATGGGATGAAATGAGTTTGTTTGTAAACTATCCTCTAAGCAACTTCTTTGAAGATAATCGCGGTCTGGATAGCAGAATGATAACAGTAGGTATTGGATTCTAAACTAAATAGCAGCATTATGAAAAAGATAATCTCTGTATTACTATTATTGCTTCCATTAAGTTTAATGGCACAGCAGACGAACAATTTCGACACCTTTTTTAATAAATATGCCGGAAAGGATAACTACACCACAGTAGATATAACACCCGATTTTCTGAAGCTGATTTTAGGATTTGCAGGTCAGGAGGATGAAGAGCTTAAAAAGCTTGTTTCCAACATTGACAGAATAAGAATCATTACCTGTCAGGAGAATAACCCCAACTTTGCGAAGGATGTTAACAATCTTATCTCAATAAACAAGCTGTACAAAGCAATTACCAACATAAACAATGGAGGAGAAAGCACCACTATATATGTTGTCAAGAAAGATGATATAGTTACAGACTTCCTGCTTACAGCATTCAACAAGACAGAACAGGTTGTGATAAATATAACCGGTAAAAACCTGGATATAAACAAGGTGTCTAACCTATCCAAGAATGTACAGATAAAAGGAATGGAGAAATTATAACATAAAAGTATTTTTAGGTTAAAACAAAATCACATTAAGATTAAGAGAGTGGGCTGCCAATAGTGATTATCAGCAGCCCACATTTTTTTAGTCTATCTCAGAAACTGTATGTTGTAGAAAACAGCAGTCTGTTATTTGTTACCCAATGTGAATCCACCACATTGCCATGTCCCTTCATTGTTCCGTATGCAACCGATGTACGCTCATATTCTGCTGCAAACTGGAAATTGGCCACATTATATGAAACACTTGGGCTTACACGATACATCTTGTCTATATGTGTACCACCATATACATACATCATCGATTCTGATATATACTCGGTTGTACTTCCTAAATTACTCATATAGCCACCAAATAGTCCAACTTTCCACTCCTTACCGTATGTACCCATAACCCAGGACGATACAGCTGTCAACGGATGATATTCACGTGTAACATGGTCCTCTTTAATTCCATCTACACCATATCCGCTGCAGATTCCCAGATGCGACATATCTTCGCCCCATACTGTTTTGGTCTTCAAAGAGAGTTTATCCTTTACATACGATGCCTGAATCATTCCACTAATTGTAACCATACTCTCTTCTACCTTAACCTCATTAGGAGTTCCGGTAAAAGCAGTTGTACGAGGCACCAAAGTCTGAGCTTCAGCTCCAATACCCACTTTAAAGCCACCGGTCTGGAATGAAAGGCCAAGATACGATGAAGGCTCTACTGCATTTCTCTGGTAGATATTGCTTCTGCCCTCCGGACCATAAGATGCATATTGCCCCTGATAGATGTATGCAGCGGTCAATGCTAGCTGATTCTTATCAAAGAAATAGTAATCAACTCTTAATTGCGGCGATCTGTTAAACGGGTTGAATGGTGCCCCCATAGATATGCCAATAACTTCGGGAAAGATTTCTCCCGACATGGGATGCCATGTCTGACCTATCAGCAAGCAGCTCTTTTCCCAGTTCATCACAACGTTTGCCTGACGCAGCATAAAGAGCGGTGTAGCTCCAGATGCAGCACTGAAATCGGCCTCAATCTTTCCGCTTGTTGCTGCACCTAACAGTTCCGGACCGGAAAGATTCATTCCTATGCGAGAGGTAATGGACAAGAATGTCAAATCCATCTGCTCATTCAAATCGTTACCATCAACATCCTCTTTTATATCAAGAGGAATAAGATTATATAGACCCTGAGCACCTTGCAGTGACTTTCTGTTGTCTATAAACATCTGGTTATGCACAAAACCATACCAGTCAATATTCACACCATCCTTTGCAAACAGTTTAATAGTGGAAAACACAATAAACAGGACTATTAAACCTAACCTTCTCATATTTCATTCTTAAAATTTCAAATTGTATGATTTACCGCGTTTTGTCTTTATGGTCTTTTCCTGACCGCCAAAACTTACAGTAACCTTACCCTTGGTATTTGCCTTGATAACAACAGTTTCAGGTTTGCCATCCTTCCATGTAAGTTCAGCAAGCTCTATATCACCACGGCAGCGCAGTCCCTTAACAGTACCCTGCTTGCTCCATGCGTCAGGCAGTGCAGGCAACAATACTATCTTACCGGTATGGCTCTGTACAAACATCTCGGCAATACCTGCTGCACAACCAAAGTTACCATCAATCTGGAATGGTGGGTGCGCATCAAACAGGTTTGGATATGTACCACCCTTGTAGCCACCCGATGGACTTAGCTGGTCCTGAATAAGTTTATACGCATGGTTACCATCCAGCAATCTTGCCCACAGACATACCTTCCAGCCCATAGACCAGCCTGTAGATTCATCACCGCGTGCCTCAAGCGATTTACGTGCAGCTGCAAATAGTTCTGGAGTATCGGCTGTAATCTGATTGCCAGGATACAGGCCCCACAAATGTGATACATGACGATGATGGTCGTTTGGATTATCCCAATCGTCCATCCACTCCTGCAGCTGTCCCCACTTACCTATCTGCATAGGTGCAAGACGACTCTTGATATTCTCCAAAGTATCGATGAATAGGGCATTTTCCTTCATCATCTTGGCTGCCACAATTGTATTTGTAAAGAGATCTGTAACCATCTGGTTATCCATAGTAGCACCTGCCACAGTTGAGAAGCCACCCTGACGGTCGGTTACACGTGGTTCATTTTCAGGTGAATATGATGGAGCCACAACCAGCCATCCGTTCTTTGGTTCTTCTACAAGGAAGTCGATAAAGAATTCACAGGCACCCTTCATAATAGGATAAATTTCCTCCAGATAATCTTCTGACGGACGGAACAGATATGTATCCCATATCTGCTGACAGAACCATGCGTTACATGTAGGCCATGTTCCAAAGAAACCACCATCAACAGCACCGGTTGAACGCCAGATATCAGTATTGTGATGCAGAGCCCAGCCACGGCAGCCATACATATCGCGGGCTGTTTCGCGTCCGTGTTCCGCACACTCTTTAACAAAATCAATAAATGGACGGCCGGCCTCCACAAGAGCAGTGATTTCTGCAGGCCAGTAGTTCATTTCTACGTTAATATCGGTTGTGTATTTACCATCCCATGGTGCGCTTAGCTGATGGTTCCAGATACCCTGCAGGTTTGCAGGTTCACCACCCGGCTGTGAAGAGCTGATAAGCAGATATCTGCCAAACTGGAAGTAGAGTGTTGCCAACTGAGGATCGAAAGTAGATGCAAACTCCTTAACTCGAACATCGGTTGTTTTGGCAGCCTGTTCATTTGTACCCAGATCAAGGAATACTCTGTTGAACTGCTCTGCATAATAATCGGAATGACGCTTTTTTGCAGCATCATATTTATTGATAACATTCAAAAGAACATCGTCCTGCAAATATTCAGCAGCTCTTACTGCAGCCTGTCCTCTGTCTGCCACCTCTTTATAATTATTAAAGTTGGTAGCCATTGACACAAAGATGTAAACCTCATCGGCATTTCTCACACCCTTTGTACCATTGCCTGTAGTCTCAAACTTACCACCTTTCAGAAAAACAGCGCTGCTTGTAGCCCAGGTTACCTTTCCCTCTACACCTTCGTGGCTGTTACAGTCGGCCGAAGCATTCAGTTTAGCCACCTGATATGAACCTATCTTGGTATCTTCCTGAGATACTCTCATTTCACGGAATGGCGATGTCTGTTTTAAATCAAAGCTGATACTTCCCGGTTTGGAAGCTGTAAGACGAATGATAAGCAGATCGTTGTCGAACGATGTAAATGATTCACGTACATAATCTACTCCACCCGCTGTAAACTTAACAGTAGATATTGCATTTGTTATGTCCAGTTCTCTATAATAATTTGAATAGGTGTCAACACCTTTGAAATCCAATCTGATAGATCCTATAGTCTGATACGGCATTCCGTGTCCACCCTGTGAAGAGATGTACTTGTCACATAAATCCTGTGCCTCCTTATTCCTTCCGGCAAAAATCAATTCACGAATTTCATCCAGATGTTCCTTAGCCAGAGGATTAATGTTATTGTGCGGTCCACCACCCCATACGGTCTCCTCATTTATCTGAAACTCCTCTGAAACAGGATTTCCAAATACCATTGCACCAATACGACCGTTACCTATAGGCAACGCTTCGGTCCACTCTTTAGCTGGTTCATCGTACCATAATTTCAAGTCAGATTCTGTCTGCGCAGTCATAAACAGAGGCAACACTGCCACAAATACTGCAAAAAATAATCTCTTCATAATTGTCTGATATATTAGTAATGGTTGTAAAGTTAAGATAAAATAATCATTATATGCGTACTGAGAACAAAAAAACATCAATTTTTGTAACTATTCATTTCTTTTCTTTACCTTTGTAAACTCCCGCAGAATTATTTGCGGAGCAACCCTGAATAATTATTAACTTAAACTATAATAAACTTATGTATTTATTGGGTTATGACATAGGCAGTTCTTCAGTGAAGTGTAGCCTTGTTGATGCACAGAGTGGCGTATGTTTGGGAACAGCTTTTGCACCAAAGAGTGAAGCACCTATTAAAGCCGTTAATCCGGGATGGGCTGAACAGAATCCGGAAGATTGGTGGAGCTATCTTAAAGCTGCCACAGCAGATGTTCTTTCACAGAGCAACATCGATGTAAAGGATATTGCTGCAATTGGTATTTCATACCAGATGCACGGCCTGGTTTGCGTTGACAAAGACCAGAACGTATTGCGTCCAGCTATTATCTGGTGCGACTCACGCGCTGTTGGCATTGGCGAAGAGGCTTTCTCAGAATTAGGTCGTTCACAGTGTCTGACACACCTTTTGAATACACCAGGTAACTTTACAGCTTCAAAGCTTGCATGGGTTAAGAGAAACGAACCTGAAATCTTTGAAAAGATTGCTCACATCATGTTGCCGGGCGATTACATTGCAATGCGCTTAACAGGCGAAATCTGCACAACAGTATCAGGTCTTTCCGAAGGTATGTTCTGGGATTTCCAGAATGGCGATGTAGCAAACTTCCTGTTGGATTACTATGGTATTCCACGTTCATTCATACCAGAAATCAAACCTACATTTGCAGAACAGGGCAGACTGACTGAGGCTGTTGCCAAGGAGCTAGGTCTTGCAGCAGGTATTCCTGTAACATATCGTGCAGGTGACCAGCCAAACAACGCTCTTTCACTGAACGTATTCGAACCAGGTGAAATTGCTTCTACAGCAGGTACATCGGGTGTAGTATATGGTGTAAACGGTGAAATCAGCTTCGATCCAAAATCAAGAGTTAACACTTTTGCACACGTTAACCATCAGAAGGGCAATAACCGTCTGGGTATTCTTCTCTGCATTAACGGAACAGGTATCCTGAATGCATGGATGAAACGTAACATTATGCTGGAAGGTTTAAGCTATGCCGACATGAACGACATTGCAGCACAGGCTCCAATTGGTTCAAAGGGTGTATCTGTTATGCCATTTGGTAATGGTGCAGAACGCGTTCTTGAAAACAGAGAAGCAGGTTGCAGCTTCCACGGAATCAACTTCAATACTCACAACCGTTCACATCTGCTTCGTGCAGCACAGGAAGGTATCGTATTCGGTTTCAAGTATGGTATTGAGATTATGGAAGATATGGGTATGCCTATCAATAAGATACACGCAGGTAATGCAAATATGTTCCTAAGCCCACTGTTCCGCGACACACTTGCTGGTGTAACCGGTGCTACAATTGAACTTTACGACACAGATGGTTCTATTGGCGCCGCCAAGGGTGCTGGTATGGGTGCTGGCATCTACAAAGACCATAACGAAGCATTTGCTTCACTACAGAAAATGAAGGTTATTGAACCAAAGGCAGCCGATATGCCAGCATACAATGAGGCTTATCAGTTGT
This sequence comes from Bacteroidaceae bacterium, assembly GCA_045660365.1. Lineage (GTDB taxonomy): Bacteria > Bacteroidota > Bacteroidia > Bacteroidales > Bacteroidaceae > Colenecus. Next base: position 10,434 of record JAZRDQ010000008.1, on the reverse strand, counting down.
GGAAATCGCATATTAATTAATAACTATAACGCAAAAAGAAATTATGAAACTATTCAAAACTATCGCAGTATGCCTGTCTGCATTGGTTATGTTAGGAAGCGCAGCTCCCTGCAGTGCCAAGAAGATGACACCTTGGAAGAAAAGTGCTGCTGAAACAGGTAAGTACAGAAACTATCTTAAGGAATTAGGCTACTCAAAGAAAGAGATCAACCAGAAGATTGACGAAGCATTCTATGCAGTATTCGAAAGCGATACACGCGCATATTATGAAGTAGATGTTGACGGTGTTCCAATGGCATACGTATCTGACGTGAAGAACAGAGACGTTCGTACAGAAGGACAGTCATACGGTATGATGATTGCTGTTCAGATGGACAAGCAGGATATGTTCAACCGTATCTGGCGCTGGAGTAAACATTTCATGCAGCACAAGGAAGGACCATCAGAAGGATTGTTCGCTTGGCACTGCCGCACCGATGGCAGACAGATGGCACGCGGTTCTGCTAGTGATGGTGAACTTTACTTTGTTACAGACCTTCTGCTTGCTTCAAGACGCTGGGGTAATGATGGTGAAATCAACTACCTGAAAGAGGCTCAGGACCTTCTTGACCTGTTGTTCTCAAAGGACGGCACAGGTGGTGTTACAAACATCATCAACATGGAGCATAAGCTGATCAACTTCTGCCCTGACACACGTTCCAACGAATGGACAGACCCATCATATCACCTGCCGGCATTCTATGAAATCTGGGCTGAAACAGCACAGGATGGCAGAGAAGATCTTTACAGAGAACTTGCTGCAAACGCACGTGAATATCTGCACAGAGCCTGCGATGAAAAGTCAGGTATCAACCCGGACCAGAGCCAGTTTGACGGTACTCCAATGCGCGGTATGTCAGGTGAATTCCACTATGACTCATGGCGTGTTCCTATGAACATTGCAATGGACTTTGCATGGTATCGCAAGGATGCTGAATGGCAGCAGCAGTATGCTGACAAGTTCCAGCGTACAATGGGTAGCTACGGCGTTAGAGAGTTCCCTGACCAGTTTGGTTTGGACGGTGGTGCTCCAAACATGATTATGGGTGCAGGTGGCTTTACAAAGCTTCGTCACTCAATTGGTCTGGTTGCTACAACTGCAACAGCCAGCCTGATGACAGACAACGAATACAGCCAGGAGATTGTTCATCACCTTTGGGAGATGAAGATGGAGCCATACGAAGACGGTTACTATGACGTTTATTACGATGGTTTGGTATATCTCTTCTCACTGCTTCAGTTGAGCGGAAACTACAGAATGGATTGGTAAGAAACTGACCATAAATTGAAGGGCGGCACTGTTTGTGTCGCCTTTTTTGTTAAAAAAAGATACATTTATTAAAAAAAAGCGAGGCAAATTGGTTGTTGTAAAAATAAAATGTTTAACTTTACGCGCTGGCAGTCTTTTTCCTACAAAAAGAAGACGGATTGCGTGTTTATTTTAATTAAACTGAATTAACAATTAAAAACCAAAATATGAAGAAAAAACAGCTAACAAAGCTTGCGAAGAGATCATTTTACATCTCTCTAGCTATGATTGCAGGTATGTTTCAGACAAGTTGTCTTGATGAAATAGTACCTGGTAATTACTACACCTTTACAGGAGAAACAATTGCTGACTATCTGGAGAGCAGAGACTCTATCTTCAGTGACTACATCTTCTGCTTGAAAGAAGCAGGCAGATGGGGCGAGATGAGTTCTTATGGTGATTACACCTGTTTTGCTCCAACAAACAGTTCATTCCAGAAAATTTTTGAAGAATGGGGAGTTGAGAACATTGAGGGCCTTGCAGCTAAGATCGATGATTTGCGCGCTGCAGGAACATATCCTGACCTGAAGAACGACTTGCTTGACACAATTGCACTTACACACTTGTGTAGCCACACATTCTTCTGCTCAGACCTAATTGATGGTGCACTGCCTTATCCAAATATGCTTGACAGATATTTGGTTTATACAACTGGTGAATTGTACGACATCAATGCAGAGGGTGACACAATTGGTCGCGACGTTGCTTACTTCATAAACAAAACTTCAAGAATCGTACAGCGTGACGATACTGTTCAGAACGGTGTTGTTCACATCATGACAGACATTGTTGCACCAAGTAACAACAACCTTTCTGACCAGATTGCTCTTGACGAAAATCTGAACATTTTCTCAATGATTTTAACTGAAACAGATTTGGCTACAACACTTTCAGATGCATATCTGGATCCAACTTATCCAACTCTTTCTACTGACTCTACAGTTTATGGCGACAGAAACATTATACATGGAGTAGGTAAAGAGGAGGAACACATCTTATTTCCAGAAAAAAGAAAAATCATCTACACTGTATTTGCAGTTCCAGATTCAGTAATGGTTCAGGAGATTAACAATGCATTGGGTTCAAGCTATACAGAGGAAGATATTATCAGCAACCCTCAGTACGCATACCAGTATGCTAAGTTGGTTTACGATGAATCATATCCGGACGACACATACAATGCAAATGATTTTAAAGATCGCAAAAACCCATTGAACAGATTTATATCATACCATATTCTGCCTGTTCAGTTAAGTTACAACAGCTTCAATAGCGGCAAAGGTGACGAAGCAGAAGCAACAAAAATACGCGAATATTACACAGCCTGGGACTCAATTGATATTGAAGACTACTACGAGACCCTTATGCCTCATTCAATTATGCGTATCAGTACTGCCAAAACAACTGGTGAACCAGATGTATTTGTAAATAGAAAAGGTACTAAGGCAGCAGGTACATTAACACACACAGGTGTTAAGATATACAAGCCAACAGATTCAGAAGTTCAGCAGGATGCTCTGAATGGTGAATATCACTATATTGAGAAACCATTGCTCTACAGCAAAGATGTACGTAACAATGCTCTTAACACACGTATGAGAATTATGTGCCAAACCTTGTCACCTGACTTTATCAATGCTGGTGCTCGTATAGTTTCAGAGTATAAAGATAAAGGTGGTATTGCATATAGCTTCCTTGACGGATTCTGCAAAAACTTTGAACTATCACAGTCAACTACTATGTTGGTACGTACAAGTGATGGTATCAAAACCATCTTCCGTGGTGAAGAGATCAACTTTGTAAATCAGTACGACTTTACTGTAACATTACCAGCGGTACCATTTACAAGTACATACGAAATCCGTCTGTTCATGAATACATTGGCTGCAGAAGACAATATGGAAAGTGATCGTGGCGTTATTCAAGTATACTTTGGTGAAGAAGGTTCAGAATTAAATCCATGCGGTATTCCTATCGACATGACAATCAGTGTACAGGATCCACGTATTGGTGGTTTCCCAGACAATGAATTGGGCGACGAAGAAAAGATTATCGCAAACGACAAAGCAATGCGTAACCGTGGTTATATGAAGGCTATGGCTTCTTATACAGCACAGGGTTCTATCAACTTGCGTAGAGACCGTGATGACTGTATGCGTAAGATCCTGACTACTGAGTACATGGAGCACGACAAGACTTACAAGCTCCGTATTCGTTTGGTAGGTGGTGAAAGCGGTGTATGTCCATTTGGTGTAATGGAAATTGTACCAAAGAGCGTATATGCTAACCCATTGATCCCAGAAGACAGACTATAATATTTCATATATATATAATAAGGTGGAGGTATTGATACTTCCACCTTATTTTTTATTATCTTCGCAATATGAAAATTGACTCTATCGATTTAGGAGAAAAACCAGTTATGCTGGCTCCAATGGAAGATGTAACAGATCTACCATTTCGCCTGCTCTGTAAAAAGTTTGGCGCCGACATGGTTTATACTGAATTTGTATCTAGCGATGCACTGATTCGGGAGGTAAACAAAACCATGCAGAAACTTAAGATTGCAGAAGAAGAGAGGCCTGTGGCTATTCAGATATATGGCCGTGACACTGAATCGATGGTAGAAGCTGCCAGGATGGTAGAAGAAGCAAAACCGGATATTCTGGATCTGAATTTTGGTTGTCCGGTAAAAAAAGTGGCAGGAAAAGGCGGCGGCGCCGGCATGCTTCAGAATATACCTAAAATGTTAGAGATAACTGCTGCAGTAGTAAAGGCTGTTAATATACCTGTAACAGTAAAAACAAGATTAGGCTGGAGTGAAGAAAACAAACCTATAGAAACACTGGCAGAACAGTTGCAGGACTGCGGCATCAAAGCATTAACAATACACGGCAGGACAAGAGCGCAAATGTACACAGGCCAAGCAGACTGGACTCTGATAGGAAAAATTAAAGAGAATCCACGAATTAGTATCCCTATTATAGGCAATGGCGATATAACTTCGCCTGAAAGAGCAAAGGAGTGTTTTGATAAATATGGTGTAGATGGAATAATGGTGGGAAGAGCCAGCTTTGGCAGGCCATGGATATTTAAAGAGATCAAGCACTATTTGAATACAGGAACAATACTGCCCGACCCCGGAATTGAATGGAAGCTTAATGTCCTGAAACAGGAAACATTAGACAGTATAGAAAGATTAGATGAACGCAGAGGAATAATTCATATAAGAAGGCATCTTGCAAATAGTCCTGTTTTTAAATCCATTCCGGACTTTAAAAGGACAAGAATAGAGATGCTAAGAGCAGAAACAGTAGATGAACTTTTTGCTATAATTGATAGCGTTCCTGCAAAAATAAACAATTAAAATTCATCGAATAAATCTGGTACTATGGTGGTACATAATAGATATTTAGTACCACTTTAGTACCGCTTTTTTTATAACACATAAGCTACTAACTATGTCAACTACGTTTGAACTACGTACTTCAAAAAAGGTTGGCTACGCTACTGTACAGGTAAGAGTACAGTCATCTGTTTTAGGCATAAACATACGCCAATCTACAACACTAAAGGTTCCCATACAGAAATGGAAACTATCAAGGGACAGCTGCGCCTTTAGAAATTATGCCAAGAGTGATGAAGCTAAAGAGATATTCGGAAAATTAGCGGATATTGAGAGCAGAATAAATTACCAGTTAATTACAAAAGGACATATCTCAGGTTTAGAGGTGTCACGTATAATTAAAAATTGCATTTATAAGGATATAACCTGCCCTATCCTATTGACAGATTATTACAAAAGTGTAATAGAAGAAATGAAGGCGGGCATCAGGCATACTGCTAAAGGAACTCTATTTTCAAAAGGAAGCATCGATGCCTATATACAGACATATCATCAACTTCTCTATTTTCAGGAGGAGTCCGGAACAACATTCTGTTTCAGTGATATAAATATCTCATTCTATAAGAACTATACAGCATTCCTTGAAAGAAAAAACTACTCAGTTAACACCGTTGGAAAATGCATCAGCATTCTAAAGGCAATCCTTCATTATGCCGAAGCGGACGGACATATAGTAAATAAAGCATATAAGGATAAATCGTTTAAAGCAGTAAGCAGGGAGATAGATTCCATCTATCTTACAAGAGAAGAGATAGACAGAATTATTGCCTTAGACCTGTCCGGCGAAAAAAACAAATTGCTGGATATGGTTCGGGATATCTTTATAGTAGGTGTCTTTATTGCACAACGTGTTTCAGATTACAATGGCATAACATCTGACAGTATAAAAGAGATGTATATAATTGAAACTAAAGATGGAAATGTTGAGAAGAAACATGTGCATGTACTTGAACTGATTCAGAAGAAGACAAAGAGTAAAGTACTTGTTCCAATATCGCCTGTTGTTATGTCTATTCTTAAAAAGTACAATTACAATCTTCCCAAACTAAGAGATCTGCAGATTAATATCTATATAAAACAGATAGCAAGAATGGCCAGAATTAACGAAGAGATAAAAATATGCAGTATAAAAGGGGGACAATACATTGTAGAACATAAGAAAAAATACAAACTGGTCTATAGCCATACAGCCAGAAGAACCGGTGCTACACTTATGTACCTGGCAGGAATAGACATTTATGATATTATGAAAATCACCGGACACTCAAATCCCGACATCCTTAAAAGATATATCAGGGCGGACCAGTTTGATGTAACTAGAAAGATAATTACAAAATACACTTATTTTCAATAATTCTTTTTTACATCTAAACACTTAAACATAATAGTTTTACAACGATATACAAGCACCATTTTAGTACCACTACTTATATAATAGCGGATAGAAATAGTCTATCCGCTATTATTATAGGTATGCCCCCAACCTATCGATGATTGATTATTGATAATCAACAACTTTGAAATTATTTTTTAACCTTATTTATTAACTAAATTTTCACATTTATGAAAAAACGTGACTTAATTTTAGCAGGAGCATTATTGCTTGGCATGAGCGTTCAGGCTCAGGAGCAATTGTTCTTCTACGGCTTTGAAGCCGATGAGACTGCATTAGATGGTCCTGATTCACTGAAAATTCCGGTGGATTCAATTAAACAGTTGACCTATTATGATGTAGAAGAAGGCGCAAGCACTGTTACAGGCGCTGACGTAAGAGAGTGGGAAGAACTTGAACCAATTGATACAGCTATCTACTTGGTTAATGGTATCTCTCCATTGGCATCTCGTGGTGACCTTGTTAACGTTACCAAAGATAATGATGGCCAGCATGCTATTGAATTTGAGAACATGGGTGCAAAGGGTGGTGAATACTACCTTACCTATAAGGCTGACACAGTAGGTGGTGCAACATCTGATTGTAATGACTATGAAGCAAACATTTTTGTTCGTGGTCTGCCTATTAAGGACAACACCTCTTATCGTCTATCATACTACGTAAAGGCAAGTGCTGCTGTAGGTCATTTGCAGACTGACGTTTTGCGTGGTTGGTACAACTCAGAAAAGCCATTCTCTATGGCTGGTGAGAGCAGCGCAGGTACTTTCGTAGGTTCAAAGAAAGATTTTAGCACAGATCGTTGGGAACGCGTTACAATGATGACCTATTATCTGAACGACTCAGTTGCTAACCACTACATGTATCAGCAGGGTTATTATTGGGGTGATGCCTGGAAAAAGGTTATAAATAATAAGACTTATAACTATATCAAGCAGCCTGATACATACTTTGTACGTTTCTCATTCCGTACTCCAGGTGTAACTTATTATGTTGATGACATTGCACTTACAGAGTCATGGATTGCAGGTGCTGAGTACAATGGTCAGGTTATGCGTGTTGACTTTGGTTATGACACCAACATGGCTGAGATTTGTGAAGCTGACCCATTGAAATCAAAGAAACTTCCTTATGAATACTTTGACTTGGTAGGTTACTACTATGAGAACGAGGGTGACGAAGAATGGATAGAAGAGGTTCTTCCTATCTATGGTGCAGAATACCACAACGATGGTTATCTATACATCTGGTTGGATGAGGATGTAACATTCGATGGTCTTGACAGCGTAGGTCTGAACTTCAGAAACCCAGGTGCAGAGACTGGTTTGCAGTTGAAGTATGATGGAACTCTATATCCAATGGCACTTGATACAAACTGGGTTAACGCAGGTAAGATTGTTCCTGACTTCTCAAGTGAGCCAGCATTCTACAATCCTGAAATTTCAGCTACTTCACAGGATATGATGCCTCCATTGGTACAGTCTTTGGAGCCAGTAGCAGGTTCTTTCACTCTTGATTCAAATTCAAGAGAAATTAAGGTTACCTTCAACAAGACAACTTATGCCGTTTTGAACTGTAAAGACACAGAAGAAAAGGGTGTAATGGCTAAGTTGACAGGTTCAGGCGTAAGCGAGTTCTGGATTCCAACAGCATACGATGAAGAGACATTCACAGTTACATTCTCACGTCAGGCTAAAGATACAGCTCCATTGAACGGTGATTATACATTTGAAGTATATCAGATGCGTGCCGTATCATTTGGTGAAGAGGGTGAAGATTACAGCTGCATTTACTCATTCGGCGAACTTGGCGATGCTCCTAAGTTCATGGCTAAACTTGACTTCTCAGGCTATAACAAGGGTGATGTAGTTCCGGGTATCGTATTTGACAGAGCAAAGAACATTGCTGAGGTAACAGAATTCCAGGGTCTTTTCGAGAAAGCTCTTAAGTTTGGTGCATTTGGTGCAAGCGGTCTTGACAGCTCAACAGGTGGTCAGAAGATCTCTTATACATTCAATGTAACTGAGGCAGGCGACTGGTATGTTAACTATGGTACATCTGGTTGTTTGAAGAACTCTTGGAACGATGGTGCTAGAATGGTTGTTAGCATCGTTGATGCAGAAGGAACAAACATCTACACCTATGATGAAGGTGGTACAAACAACAAACCATCTGAAGGTGGTATGGTTGACAGCGTTGATGTTCAGTCAACATTGGTTAACTTCCCAGCAGCAGGTGAATATACTGTTTCATTTGCATTGCCTAATGAATTGTCTATGGGTGGTTCATGGGGCCATCAGGGCGGACGTATCCTTTACTACTTCGAAGTATGTAGCCAGCAGACTTATGGTCGCGCATGGAACTACATTGCAGCATTCAACTTGTCATTGGCAAATGCACAGGCTACTATAGCTAAGGCAGAGGCTAACACAATCTACACAGGTGCTGCTTTAGAGGCATTGAAGGCATTTGTTGCTGATAATGAAGACTTCATCAGCAAATCTCCAGTAGCTTACAACGAAATGAACGCTTCATTTGCTGCTGAAATTGGTAAGATGAATACACGTATGTCAATAGTTGATGCTTACTATGCTGCTTACGATGCAACTAAGGTATTGGTTGACTCAATGAAGGCTATCGATGGTTACAAGGATCTTGCAGCTGTAGCTACAGCTTCTGCTTCTCTTGCAGCTAACAAGGATCTTAACGTAGTTCCTCTGACAGACGACGAAATCAAGGCTTTGACAGATCAGTTCAATGCTGAAACCAAGGCTATCAACGATCGTTGCACAGCTATTGCTGACTTCCAGAAAGCTCTTGAGGCTGCATTGACAGTTATAGAGGACAATGCAGAAACAGCATACGTTGAATTCGATGAATACAAGGCTCTTCAGAAAGCATACAATGAGAATAAAGATCTTGCTGTATATACTGTAACTGACGAAGAATTGGCTAACGCAACTAAGTTACTAAGCGATTCAACAATTGCTATTCAGGGTAAGGTTAACTCAATTCCTATATTGACAGCTCAGGTTAAGGGTCTTGCTCAATTAGCAACTACATTGCAGGTATCATGGGGTGCAGTTGACGCTGAAGAGTTGGCAGCACAGCTTGCAGCTGAAACTGAAGACAACCAGAAACTTGCTGGTGTATATCAGTTGGCAATTAAGGCAGCTATTGAAGGAATCTTCGCAGAAGCTTCAATTGAAGAGTCAATCAATATGACTAACTTTATCCAGAACGCTGGTTTCTATACAACAACAACTTCAAGTTCAATAAACAAGGGTTCTGATGTTCTTCCAGGTTGGAATATTACAACTTCAAGCGGTGCAACTTCAGGTTCACAGTATGGTTCAGGTAATATTACAGCTGACGCATCAGCTCCTGTTAAGGATACATACTTGGCAATGAACTGGAATTCAGGTATTACAGTGTCTCAGGAACTTGTAAATCTGCCTGCAGGTATCTATACTCTTGGTGTAGGTTATCAGTCTGAATCACCATTCGGAGGTTATGTACTTGTAGAACAGTTTGATGCTGATAACAACAAGATCCAAACTGATACTCTGAACTGGAGTGGTAGCGGTTATTCACATGCTTCACCAGCAGCTAACCAGTTCCTGGATTCATTAGCTATTACAGGTGCTGTAACAAAGATTACTTCTGTAGCTTCTACAACTTCTGGTTGGGCAGTACAGGATAACTGGAGTTTGACTCTTGATGCACGTATCGAAGGTTACGATTATGCAGCTGCAGCAGCAGCTTCACAGGCTGCTCTTGGCGAAGCTTACACAGGTGTAAATGCAATTGTTACTCCTTCAAAGGTTGAGTTCTATAACCTGAACGGTATGCAGGTAACTGAACCTAATAAGGGCGTTAACATCCGCATCAGCACAGGTGCAAACGGACAGCGTGTTATAGAGAAGGTTCTTATTAAGTAACAATCTATATAATTCCGTGATTGGATCGGTCGGTTCTTCCGACCGATCTTTTTTTTTATTTTTATAATACTTAATTACGTATTATAAAGTCTGGTTGATACTAAAACATAAATACTGAGTTTAGAAGAGATAGTACATCTCTTTTTAAACTTACTTCTTATACTTTTGTGTTTATTTGATGCTAGGATACAATAAGAGCCCGGCAAGTTATGAAGTGAACCCCAAAAGTTAGACAAAAAACTTTTGGGGTTTATTTTATGCGAAAGAAACACGATCACCAAGCATTGCTCAAATACATGCATATGCTTGAAGATGGCTATTCCATCAAGTACATTCACTCTATGTATGG
>JAZRDQ010000007.1:0-8969 GCA_045660365.1 Bacteroidaceae bacterium | reverse complement strand
TTGACTTCATTCTTTTTTGCTTTCATCACTATCCATACTATTGTTACAGGTAGAATTACGCATACACATATAGGTACAAGTACTGTAACTAAGGAATTAAAAACCGTGTCAAGGGTATAAACACTCATCTGATCCATAATTTTATTGTTGTTTTTGGTTAAACTTTTTTGTTAATTCATACCACCTTGTTGCGCGCTTTTAGGTGGTTTCATACATTAGACGTAATCACTGTAAAAAGGTTGGAAAAATAGTGCTTTTTCTGCTGTCTAAATACAAAACTATAAGCAATTTTTGCAGTTGATAAAATATTTGCCTATGTTTGCTATGACAAGAAAACGTTTTGTAAGTTGTCTCATGAATTATAGGTTAATCAGAATTCAATTCATTGGCCGGTGAACTGTTAAAACAAAAGAGATGCAAAAGATAACAGAGGAATATCTGATGGGGTTTGTGTCGGAAAGATTCGTATGGGTGTGGCCTGGCTCTTTGCTGAAGGGCTTTGTAAACAGTATGCACAGACCTTACCTTATATTATTGAAGGCAGATTAAGCCGATGGATTCACAACAAATCTATTCAGAAGGCTCGTGAAAGTTTCCGCATTACTGACACTCAAAAGCAATATCTCAATACTCTAAAACGCAGTAAATAGTCTGTTCACCACCATTACAAAAATTCAGCTTTTAGGTGTAATTGATGTATAGGTTTGTTTTAGGGTGAAGTCAAAGCGCAGGCCGCCATCAGGGCGGTTACAGGCGGTTATTGTTCCTCCGTGAAACTGTACGGCATGTTTGACAATGGCCAGACCAAGTCCGGTGCCGCCTTTTTGTCTGGAACGTCCTTTGTCTATTCGGTAGAATCGTTCAAACAGACGATTTAAGTGTTTATCTTCCACACCAATACCATCGTCTTCAAAGCGAATATGACATTCATTTTCATTATTGTCAATAAGCGATATGTATATGTTTTTTCCTTCTGAATAGGCTATTGCGTTTTCTGTAAGATTACGGAATATGGAACCTATTAGCGAAAGATTACCTTCTACTATTATCTGTTCGTTAAAATTGGAATGCAGTAACATACGCTCTTCGTCGGGCATTATGTCCAGTTCGTTGGCAATGTCAAACAGGATGTCGTTTATTACTACCTCTTCTTTATCTATAAGTGCGCTTCCATCTTCCATTCTTGTAATGAGTGATACGTCGGCAAGTAATCTTCTCAGACGTTCATTGTTGGTGTAGCATCTTTCAATGAGTTCCTGGCGTTTCTCTTCGCTTATGTTGATGCCGGAAAGCAAGGTTTCAAGACATACCTGGATGGATGCAACCGGTGTTTTTAATTCATGATTTATGTTGTTGGTAAGCTGGCGTTTGATGCGCATTTTCTCTTGTTCTTCACGTAAGGTTGCCTGGTAGGCTATATCTCTGTCTTTAATGGTTTGTTGCCATTGGGCATAAAGCTGTATTATGTGGTTGGAAATAGAACCAAGTTCGTCGTTGGGAAAGGGTTCATGTTCGTCAAACACTTCTCCTTTTTTGGCTTTATCGGCAAATCTGTTTAGTCTTTCTATTGTTTTACCAAGTCTTCTGGTGGCAAAATATGCCAAAACGCTCATCACGGAACTGATTATAATCATTACTCCTAAGAAATTCCAATCTGCTTTAAGTATCTCTCTTAGTGTTGATGAGTATGGAATGGCGGTTCGTATTATGGCACGTTTGCCTTTGGTTGCCGAATAAAAATATTCCCTGCCGTCACTTGAAGATAGTCTTCCTATATGATGTCCATATCCATTTTTTAATGCGGCTGCTATTTCCGGACGATGGCTGTGATTGTCAAGTGCGTCCAGAGAAATCATGTTGTCATAAATAACGTGGCCGGAAAGAGTAATTATGGAGATGCGAAGATTGTCGAAGGGTTTGGGGTGGGTTGATATATACTCTTCGTATGATAATCCATCTTCTACAATTTCCAGTATATGTCTGTTATACATCTGAAGCTGTGCATTCAGGAAATCAGATTTATACTGTTTTTCCCGTAGGTATTGGAATCCTATAAAGCATAAGATAATAGTCCACGAAAAAGCAAGCAGCATGAAAAACAGTCGCTTGTGGTAAGATAATTTAATCGCGAAAGCCATAACCAAAACCTGAACGAGTTACTATATATGAACCATAAGTGCCAATCTTAGAGCGTAAACGGGTGATGTTTACGTCTATGGTGCGGTCAAGAACAATTACTTCGTCACTCCATACCTGGCTAAGTATCTGTTCGCGTGAACATATTTTGCCTCTGTGTGATATTAAATATGACAACAATTCAAACTCTTTGCGTGCAAGCTTAACCTCTTCTCCATCTACAATGCATCGTTTGAATTCCAGATCAAGCCACAAACCATCTACTTTCAGGATGTTTTGTTTCTCTTCTTTGATATTTGGTTTGTTGTGCCCCGAAGACCTTCTTAAGACACTTTTTACACGGGCTATTACATTACGGACGGTGTAGGGTTTCATTATGTAATCGTCGGCACCAAGGTTCAAACCCATAACCATGTCGTCTTCTGTGTCGCGGGCGGTACAGAATATAATAGGTATATCTGCTGTAGTGACGTCTGCTTTTAGCATTTTAGCCATCTTGATTCCACTAATTTCTCCCATCATTATGTCAAGGAGTATTAAGGAGTAATTGGTGAGTTCCAACTTAAGAGCTTCTTCTGCACTTAATGCTGTATCAACATCATAGCCTTCGTTTTCAAGGTTGAGTTTCAAGACTTCGCACAGAGTCTCTTCGTCATCTACTATCAATATACGTTCTGTTGCCATATTCATTTATTATATGTTATTGCACGACAAAAATATTTAGAAAAAACGAACTGCATACCATGCAAAATGAAATTTAATAAAAATGTAATATTTTTCATGTTACCTGCATTTAACGAAAGCCTAATTATTTTGAAACTTTTATGAAACAAGAAGCATATTCCTTTGCAGTGTCAAATTAAAATTGATGTGATAATGAAAATGAAGTTTATTATGGCAGGTCTTTTAACCTGCATCGGTATCGCTGCGCAGGCGCAAGATACCAAAACAGAGATGCCGAAAGGCAAGGCGATTGTACAGGTGTTTGGAAACTTTCACACAGGTTTTGGTGCTGAAAATGATGATCGTGGTTTTGAATTGGAAAGAAGCTACTTGGGTTATGAGTATAGCTTAGGTGACGGTTTGACTGTTAAAGGTGTGATGGATATTGGTAAATCTGCCGATGTGAGTGATTATCAGCGTATTGCTTATATTAAGAATGCAATGCTATCTTGGAAAAACGGTAATCTGACACTGAATGGAGGTCTTATTTCGACCACGCAATTTAACTTTCAGGAGAAATTTTGGGGTTATCGCTATGTGATGAAGTCTTTTCAAGACGAATATAAGTTTGGTAGTAGCGCCGATTTGGGTATATCGGCAGTTTATAAGTTTGCAGACTGGATTTCTGCTGATGTAATAGTAGTAAATGGCGAAGGTTATAAAAAGATTCAGAAGAATGATGGCCTTAACTATGGCTTGGGCGTAACACTGACCCCTGTAGAGGGCTTCCAAATACGTTTATATAGCGGTCTTAATGAAAGTGGAGAAAAGGGTAAAAACGACATTGCAAATATGGCTGCTTTTATGGGTTATAAGCAAGAAAACTTTACCATTGGTGCAGAGTATAACTATATGATGAATGCTTCATATAAAGAGGATGCCGACCAAAGTGGTTATTCTTTATTCGCCTCTGTAAATCTGCCTAAGAATCTCTCTTTGTATGCTCGATTCGACGATTTGGATTCAAAGAATGGATGGAACAAAGCAAAAGATGAGTCTTCTGCAATTATTGGTGCACAGTTCAAACTTGGCAAGTATGTAAAGATTGCTCCGAACTTTAGAATGAGCATACCAAAGGCAGAAGGGGTAAATGAAAGATACTCAGCTTATGTAAATTGTTATTTTGGTTTTTAATAGAATAAATAATTGATAATTAGTAGTATATGAAAAAGAATTTCTTGTCGTTTTTGATAATGACACTTGCAATGGTAATGATGTCTTGTGGAGGTAATAAGACAAATGGTGTTCGTGAGGCTCAGGAACTTTCCGGAGCGGGTGCAACTTTTCCTCTTCCTTTTTACAATGCAGTATTCGAGAACTTTTCTCAGGTAAATGGCGATGTAGTTGCGTATGGCGGTATAGGTTCAGGTGGTGGCATTCGTAACTTGCGTGATAAGATTGTAGATTTTGCAGGTAGTGATGCATTCCTTACAGACAAGGAGATGGCTGATATGGCTCCTGTTGTACATATTCCTACGTGTATGGGTGCAGTGGTTGTTGCATACAATCTGGACGGTGTAAAGGATTTAATGCTTACCGGTGAAGTCATTGCAGACATTTTTGCAGGCGAAATTAAGATGTGGAATGACAGGCGCATAGCTGCTCTTAATCCGGATGTCATACTTCCTAATGAAGCAATCATCCCCGTATTCCGTTCTGATGGTTCCGGTACAACATTCGTCTTTACTGACTATCTTACAAAAGTTAGTTCTATGTGGAAAGATAAATTCGGCGCAGGTAAGTCAGTAAACTTCCCTACAGGACAGGCAGCAAAGGGTAATCCCGGTGTTGCAGGTGTGATATCAAATACCAGGTATTCAATAGGATATGTAGGTTCGGAATATGCATTTGCACAGAAGATTCCATACGCACGTATAAAGAACACAAAAGGTGAATTTGTATTGCCATCTTCTACAACCATTTCTGCTGCCGCATCGGGAGTAATTCCAACTGACACTCGTTGTTCTATTACAAATTCAGATGCAGCCGGTGCTTATCCAATATCAACATTTACCTGGCTTATTATTTATAAGGAACAGAACTACTCTGACCGTAGCAAAGAACAGGCAGAGGCTACAATCGATTTGTTGAAGTATATACTTTCTGCTCAGGTGCAGAATATGACCTCAGAAGTTAATTATGCTCCACTACCGGCAAAGGCCAGAGAATTGAGTATGAAAAACCTGAAAACAGTTACATACAACGGTGTTGCAATTCTGCAGTAAGGTGTAAATTATGAGCGATAAACTGTATAAAATTATATTGTTTGTAGCAGCATTGGTTATGCCTGTGGTGTGCGGGGGCGTGCTTTACGCTCTCGTTACTGACGCATACGAAGCATTCGATTATTTTGGCTTTTTGAACTTTCTCACCTCTTCTGAATGGAGTTACACCGAAGGTAATGAGCAGTATGGTGCACTATCATTCATTACAGGTACACTGATGACTACATTGCTGGCTCTCATCTTTTGTATTCCGTTATCTCTTCCAGTTGCGCTCTTTGTGGGAGAATACTTCAAGGGAACAAAGATTGCATCGGTCTTGAGTACCATAACAGATTTATTGGCAGGTATCCCCTCTATCATTTATGGTCTATGGGGATTCTATACACTGCGTCCCATTATGATAGCACTCAATATATCACCGCAAGGTTCTGGAGTTCTTACTGCTTCGCTTGTATTGGCCATTATGATTGTACCATACGCTGCATCACTTAGTGCCGAATTTATCAAAATGGTTCCAACTGATTTGAAAGAGAGTGCATATAGTTTGGGAGCAACCCATGCTGAGGTGATACGCAAAGTGGTTTTCCCTGTTGCCGGTTCAGGTATATTTTCATCATATATACTGGCTATAGGTCGTGCATTAGGTGAGACAATGACAGTTACAATGTTGATTGGAAATACCAATAATATTCCGGATTCAATAACTTCTACAGGAAACTCTATGGCATCAATTATTGCTAATCAATTTGGCGAAGCAGACGGTTTGCGACTATCATCTTTGATAGCTATAGGATTGATACTTTTTCTTATTACAGCATTTATCAATATGATTGGTAAAGTAATGATTAAACGAGCAAGAATAGTATAGCATGAATAATTTGAAAATAAAAAAACGTTTGGCTCAAGATAAGTTTATGCGTTGGGGAGTCTGTTTTTTGGCCGCTCTTACAGCTGTACCATTGTTTGCCATTCTGGGAAAAGTTCTGTTGAGTGGTTATGATCAACTTTCATGGTCTTTCTTTACAGAACCTACTCCCACTGCGTATAAGGCGATGAAGGCTATTGAAGCCGGAGAACCTATACCGGGAGGTATAGCAAATGGTATTATTGGTACAATGATTATGCTTGGTATGGCGGTTGTTGTAGCAGTACCATTGGGTATTCTATGCGGAGCATTCCTGGCAGAGAACTCCAAAACCCGATTCGCACAGTTTGTAAGTTATCTGACAGACCTTCTGCAAGGTACACCTTCTGTTATTATAGGTATAATCACTTATGTTTGGGTTGTAGTTCCTATGAAGGGTTATTCGGCTATTGCCGGTAGCGTAGCACTTTGTATTATGATGCTTCCTCTTATAGTCCGTTCCACAGAGGAGACTTTGAAAATTCTTCCTGCATCATTAAAAGAGGCGGGATTGGCACTTGGTGGCAATAAGGCACGAGTGATGATGAAAGTTCAACTACCATCAGCATTCGGGGGTATCTTTACGGGTGTTTTGCTTGCTATTTCCCGAGTTATTGGCGAAACTGCACCATTAATGTTTACTGCTCTTGGCTGTTCGTTTGTCCGTTTTGCGGTTGATAAACCTATATCGGCAGTACCATTACTGATATGGGAGTTCTTCAATGACCCTAATTTGCAAGAGTTGATATGGGGCGCATCGCTATTCCTCTTGTTATTTGTACTTCTACTAAATTTATTATCAAAATATATTGCAAAGAAATGGAATCAGTAACACCTATGCTTGAATTTAAGAAGACTTGTATATCATATACCAAGCAAACAATGGCAGTTAAGTATGTTTCGGCTGCTATAGAGAAAAATACAATTACAGCTATTATGGGGCCTTCAGGTTGTGGTAAATCCACTCTCTTACGTGCTGTTAACCTAATGCATAATCTCTATCCGAATATCCGTGTAGATGGTGAGATATTGCTTAATGGTGAGAATATTCTTGCGATGGAGCCTATTGATGTGCGCCGTCGTGTGGGCATGGTATTCCAACGTCCAGCCCCGTTCCCCACAATGAGCATCTACGACAATGTGTTATCAGGATTTGCTTTGAACGGCATAAAACTTTCAAAAGTGGAAAAAGATGCTACCGTTGAGCGCTGCTTAAAGAGCGTTGCTCTCTGGGATGAGGTTAAGGATGTATTGAACAAAAAAGGCACATTCCTTTCTGGCGGTCAGCAGCAACGTTTGTGCATAGCCCGTGCATTGGCAATGAAACCAGATGTGTTATTGATGGACGAGCCAACTTCGGCACTTGACCCAATAGCCACAAAGCATATCGAGGAACTGTTGCTCGAACTTCAGAAAGAGGTGACAATCCTTATTGTTACCCACAATATGGGACAGGCGCGACGTATCTCATCAAAATCAATGTTTATGTATTTAGGCGAGTTGGTGGAATATGGCGATACAGAAACAATGTTTACAAATCCAATAGATGAAAGAACAAAGGCTTATTTGACGGGAAAGATGGGTTAGTAAGCATTATAATCACATTTTTTACAGACAAGATGAACATATTGCCGTCTTGCCTGTTTTTTGTATTTTATAGAAGCACTATACTAAATAATGTCTGATTATTCAAACAAACTCCAACAGTTGTGCCATATCATTGATAATATAGTAGGCACCAGCTTCTTCTAACTGCTCACGTGTAGCATTGCCGTAAGTTACGCCGCAGGTTAAAGTGCCTGCATTAGCTCCCATGAGGATGTCAACGGGCATATCGCCGACAACCAATGTCTCTGTTGCGCTGATGTCTAAAGCTGAAAGAATCTTCAATACTGGTTCGGCATTGGGTTTGGGAAGCGTGACATCATCGGCGCCAACGATATAGGATATGTATTCGGTCAACAACATGTCATCAACAAACTCATGAAGCGAGCGCGAGCTGCGCGACGACGCTATTGCCATGACAATGCCACGATTGTAAAGCGAAGACAATGTTTCACTTACATTCGGAAACAAGGCCGGTTTGAATAGTTTCTTGTTTTCATCGAACAAACGGCGGTAAGTAGCAGCACTCTTCTCCATCATACTGTCATCCATCTCAGGAAACAACTGATGGAAACAACCCTTCAACGGTAGTCCTATGGTAGCGGCACACTCCCCTTCACTCCTTGCTGGCAGTCCCATCTCTGAGATAGTTTGCTGCATGGTCATCACTATATTGCGGCGTGTATCACCAAGAGTTCCGTCGAAATCGAATATTATAAGTTTTGTGATCATAATTAATTTCAAAAAAATCCCCAGTGCTTCACAGCACCGAGGATCGTCCATTTTTCACTAAAATAGTAAGTAATAATGATTATATGTAGTCAGTAGTCTCACATTTATTTAGGGAGATTAAACGCCGCTGTCATCTCTTTAAGCTGTGCGTCGCTCATTCCCTCTGGCTCAAAGCCCATGCACTTTGAGTTGATATAAATCTTGCAGCTCTTTGAAAGAACATCAATCTGGTCAAAGGCATCCATTACGTCAAGACCCTTTGCAAATACACCATGCTTCTCCCAAAGCACTACATCATAGTCTTCCAACTCCTTCAATGTAGCATCAGCCAACTTATTGCTGCCTGGCAACTCGTAAGGAACAACGCCAAGACCCAGCGGACAGAATGCCTTTGTCTCAGGAATCATGCTCCACAGAATATTTGTGAGAACATCCTTGCCAAGGAACTTCTGGCAGTGGCTCATAGCTACGAGCTCAATTGGGTGAGTATGTACAGTTGCATTGTATGCACTACCCTTCTCTATCATATCAGCATGAACAGTAAGGTGACTAGGCAACTCGCTTGTAGGCATTACAGGATTATCTGCAATGATAACATAGCTTGCGCAGTCGTCAAGAATACGAATGATGCTACCATTGTCCAT
>JAZRDQ010000006.1:0-52757 GCA_045660365.1 Bacteroidaceae bacterium | reverse complement strand
ATTGATATTTAATATTTATCTTCTTGTTAATAATAACATTAACAAAAGCAAAAATATTGACTTAAGCGATATAAAGCAGAGCATTACCAACTACATATTGGAATACCAAGGAACATACGTTTAATAGAACATATTGCAGGATTTCATCATTAACCTAATAATACTAATAAACAAATCTTTGTTTGGTTCGCTGTGATAGCGGGCCAAACATTCTTATAGATTTTACACTGATTATTAAGTGAATAAAAATCCATTTCGACAGGTTTTAATCATATTTTTTATTTAATATTTCCAATTCTAACAAACATTACTTTCCTTTGTAATAAAATTACACATAATTATAAACCTTTAATAAAAAACACTAAATAACTATGTTTAAGAAAATTGTTTGTAATCTCTGTTCTCTGATTACATTAGGAACGTGTCTGACATCCTGCATGCAAAATGGCAAAGAGTTAGAAACCATAACCATTGATATTGAAAATCATTGTTATGTATCATTGGATAATATTATTGAAAAAGTTGATTTTATTCGACTTGAGACTACAGAAAACAACCTGATAGGTAATGTTTCTCACCTGCTATTTACGAAAGACAGAATCATAGTCGTTGATCAATTGGCCTCTAATGCAATTTATGTTTTTGATTTTAACGGAAAGTTTATGAACCGCATATCTCATCTTGGTAATGGACCACACGAATATCTTGATATTACAGATGTGGATGTTACTCCAAGCGGATTAGTGGTAATTAAAGACAATGTTAAAGATAAGTTACTCTTTTTTGAAACAGATGGTAAATTTGTTAAAGAAAGAAAGGATATTGAAGCAGGAGTGGATTTAGTCTTTATTGATGATCATAGCATTGCATTTGACTGCTTTACCAGCCATATACCAACTAAAGAGAAGTTTAAAAGTGCATCACTAGCTGTATGCGATGGTGACAACAACATTAAATACTTGTTTGGTAAAAACATTGCAGAAGAAAACGTATTCAATTTCAGAAGGCCAGAATGCCTTTACAGATATGGTAACAAGGCTTATTTTGCGCCGCATTGGGATAAGGGTATCTACGAAATTAAAAACGATAGTATTATTGCTAAATATCACATAGAGTTCAAACCTGACGATGTTTTGAATTACACTTTTACAACCAATAATGAACTTGACGATTTGATGGAGAAGCACCCTTACTTTAATGGATCGTTTATTGAAATGGAGGATTACACATGGTTATCATATCACTCTAAAGAAGAAGTAACACCCAATATTTTATATTCACACATAGACAAAAAAACATATAGTATTTATAACGAGTTTAATAATCCGCTATATATCTACTTACAGAAGCCTATGGCACTATATAAAAATAACACAGTAGCAGAAGTAGTTCCAGCTCCTTATGTTTTTATGAATCAATTCAGTTTATCTGAAGATATGAAGCAAGAAGAAATCACCAATAAATTATATCAAGAATTAACCATTGATGATAACCCTATCATCTTCCTATTCACATTCAAAGACGACATTAGTAAATACGTAATTGAAGAATAACTAGAAACTACTCTAAATATGAAATATCAGTTAAAACAAGTACTACTTTATGCATTTCTGTCATTATGCCTTATCTCCTGCAAGGACCATCAGATTAGCACCAATACAGGATATTATCAAATTGTTGACATTGACAGTATTGAAACTTTTGAAGAGGAAGAATTGATAGGTGACAACACAAAAAACTGGCATGCTATATATCTGGACGATTCTTCAATAGAGGCAATGGTGGGCGAAATAAGAGGAGTAATGTGTGATGATAGTTTATTATTTGTGGCACACATGCTAAACGATTCATGGGAAGAGACTCTTATCTATGTTTATAACACAGAAGGTAAATTCTTAAGAAGTATTTATAATAGAGGACGCGCACAAAATGAGATTCTATACATGGGGGATTGGACTATCAATCCAATTGACAATGAGGTTTTAATAGTTGATAAATTCAACGAGCAATTAAAGAGATATGATTATAATGGAAATTTTATTGGGAGCTATCAACTGGATGGCTCCTTAATACCTTTGTCAAATATTTTTGTACTTGACAGTAGTAATTTCCTTTTTCAAATGATGATGTTAGACGAGCCATCGGATGACTATATACTCTATTCCATAGATGGTACAACAAATCCTCTATTTAAAAGAAGAAAAATTTATACAGAAGAGAGTTATTATGGCGCTCTGTATTATTGTCACGATATAACATCTACAAATAGTTACTATTTTTCAAGGTATTTCGACAACAAAATATACAAAATGGATTCATTAGGCAATGTAGAAATTTTCTTAGAGCTAGGTTTTATTACACCTTACAAAAATAAATATCTATCACCACTAGATGAGGATTCTGATTATTTTTGGCCATATATAAATGACCTATATGATTTGAAAGACTATATTCTTATTATAACCAAAGATTTCGGAAGATTCATCATTAATAAAGAAACTAAAGAAATAAAAAGATATACTGCAAAGGGTTACGATTCCGCAAAGATGAAAACTCCTTTAGGAATAAAAATTGTTGGCCTACACCAGAATTTTGTCATAGAATATACTGATCAAATCACTGCCGGCAATCACTTAGATTATATTACAGATGAATACCAACCGGACGTTGCGAGTTTTTACAAAAAAGCAGCCGCAAATGAAAACGCAACACTTGTATTTTATGAAATCGGCAAATAAGGTTATACTATTAAGTTTTGTATGTACCATACTACTCAGTTCATGTGGTCACATACAACTACGCGACAACATTAAATCCGGAGGCTATTCAATACCATAAAAAAGGTACTATTGAACTGAATCACAAAAGCATGCAGATAGAAACAAAATAGCAAAAATCAGAAGATTAACGGCAGTCTTTCCCAAGATAGGATTCAGAGCCGCTCCCTCTGAGTGTTTCAGTTTCAACCATGTTCTAACATGTAGAATACTGTAAAATACAGGTACAATAACAGTCCATAGCGTTAAAGCTTTCCAAACAGGTATCATTACTGCCATACCTACTATTCCAGATAGCAGATATGTATAACCCATAAATCTACGTCCCAAAAGAACTACTGTTGTATATTTACCAACTGCTGCATCGTCCTCCATATCTCTGTAATTATTTACCACAAGCACATTGGCTGCGAGCAGACCTACAGCAACTGATGTTGGCAATGCTATTTCAAGAGATTTCCATGAATTTGTCTGCAAAAAACAGGTTAGAGTTACGGGAACTATGCCAAAAAATATAATGACAGCTATGTCGCCTAATCCATGATGAGACAAAGGATAAGGCCCGGCACTATATGCCAAAGCAAAAAGGACAATTAGTATTCCTACAATAAGAAGCCAGCAAGGACCATAGAAAAGCATTGCACAGCCCACCATTGATGCTAATGCCAAAGTAGTAAAAGTAGCTCTTTTCATTGCATTAGGAGTAATCTCACCTTCGGTCACACCTCTTTTGAAACCTGTACGTCCTTTTTTGTCTATTCCGTTCTTGAAATCATAATATTCGTTGCCAAAATTTGAAGCTATCTGGGCTAACACAGCAAATAGTAAACAGAGTAAAGCCGGCACAATCTTAAATGAATCTAATTGAATAGCACATCCTATTCCAGCCAAAACACCTGCTACACTAACTGGCAGTGTTCTAAGTCTCATAGCCTCAACCCAACTCTTTATCATACTGCAGATATCACTTTATACCTACATACATACGGCATATTCCAAATGTAAGCGGAGTATGTTCCACAACAGCAAACCCTGTAGCTTTCATCATAGAAATAAACTTATCAGGAGCCGGAAATCTAAGTACAGAAGCAGGTAGGTATTCGTATGCACTACGATCTCCGGAAACAAATCCACCTATTGCAGGCAAAACTTTTAGAAAATACAATTTATAACACCAACGAATAATGGGGTTAGATGGCACCGAAAGTTCTAAAATCACTAGCTTTCCACCAGACATAAGCACTCTGTACATTTCACTAAGTCCAAGTTCCAGATGTTCAAAATTTCTCACACCAAATCCTACAGAAATACGGTCAAAGGAACTCTCACCATATGGCAAATTCTCGCAATCTGCAACATTCAGTTCTGCTTCTACACCTGCCTTTTTAATTTTTTCTCTTCCTACCGCCATCATGCCTTCGGAAATATCTATTCCTAAAACCATACTGCCACCTACCACCTGTTTGGCAATTTCAATGGTAAAATCACCTGTTCCACATGCCACATCAAGTACTTTAAGAGGTCTTCTATCATCGACTAATTCACGCACGGCCTTTCTTCTCCACCCCTTATCTATATTAAGCGAAAGAATATGGTTCAACTTATCGTAGTCCTGAGCTATGTTATCAAACAACTTTCTAACACCTTCTTTTTTTGCCATAATTATTTCATCTTTTTTCTGATACAAAATACATAAATGAGTAGAATCACATTCATTAGCAATGCATATATAATGGCAGGTAGAGCCATTTCACCACTATTGAAAATAAATGGAGATGATGCGATAGCTATTGCCTGGGCAGCATTTTGCATTCCTACCTCTATCACTATGGTTCGTCTGACAGCATTACTGAATCGACTTATACGTGACAAGCCCGAACTACATAAAATGGCCAGCATTATAAGCAGTGTTGCAGATAGACCAAGAAGAGTAAAGTTTTCCGCAATCTCCACCCTGTATTGTAGAAAAAACACTAAAGCCAATACCATAAGAGCCGGGAAAGCAAACTTACCCAATACTATATTTACCTTTTTTGCTTTATCGGGTAAATAATATCGGAATAGACATCCTGCCAGCATAGGCGCAAAGATTAGCACAAGATTTTGCACCAACAGTTTCCCTACAGGAAGATTTATCTCTATTCCTGCCATATCTGAAACAACTCTGGATACAAATTCCATTACTATGGGCAAAGTAAATAGGGTAATAACACTGCTTAAAGCAGTAAGTGTTACAGACAATGCCACATCGCCTTTTGCTATATGAGAAAAAACATTTGAAGAACTTCCGCCAGGACAACATGCAACAAGAACCAATCCCATAAAATAGACTGGCGGTAATTTTAAAGCCCATGCTACAACAAATGCTATTAAAGGTAATAGAACTATTTGACCTGTTACACCCAATAATACTGCTTTGGGATTACGGGCAACATTGGTAAACGATTCTTTTCTCAAATCAATGCCTAAAAGAAACATCAATATTATCAGTATAGGCATCACAATCCATATGGTATTCATATTACACTACTTTTTTGAAAGTGCAAAAATACCTCTTTTCAATTGGATATTCAATTATCGCCTATTAAAATTAAAAAACAGATGCTCTTTAAAGCTCAAAAAAATCTTGTGAAATAAGAGAATAGATTTTTATTTATCTGTATTAACCAATTGTTTGTCGTTATCAGAACTATCGTTTCTGTTAGGTTCAAAATTAACCTTTGCCTGATGAAACTTAAACTTCCGTTCAGGTTTCGGCAACTGATTTGTATGTCTTAACCAAGTGTACATCATAACTCTTAGCATTAAAAGGTTTTGTAATAGTGCAACGAAGATAGCGATTAATTTTACATTATCAAATATTCTAATAAAAAAAGTAGTTTATTTCCTTTATAAATTTGAATTTTCAGTAAAAGTATTACCTTCGTGCTATGAAAAAGGAGTACAGTTTATCTGAAATAGGACTTATTGAAGCAAGTATTACCGACTACAGTTTTGTATATGCAGAAGATATCCCGTTGATGCTCAATGAACGTGATACTTTTGTTCATAAAGGCAATATGGGTCGTGCCAGAATATTTGCAGGTTCATACGGAATGATGGGAGCTGCTATCATCTGCAACAAAGCCTGTATCAACTACGGAGTTGGCTTGCTGACAGCCATAGTACCCCAATGCGGTTACAACATCATACAGACATCTGTTCCTGAAGCTATGTGTATAACATCTACAGAAGACAAACATATTATCTGGAACGAACAGATGTATAGTAACCAGACTAATGCTATAGCCATAGGTCCTGGAATAGGCAGACTGCCGGAAACAGAACATTTGGTAAAAGAGGTATTGAAATCTTACAGCGGCAAAAGTATAGTTATTGATGCCGATGGATTATTTCATCTGTCATCACTACTGAAACAGGGGTTTGAACTACCTGAAAACTGCATTCTTACTCCACACGAGGCTGAATTTGACAGGCTAACCCACCAACATAACAACAGAACTGAACGTATTGAAACTGCCATTAACTTTGCAGTGAAGCACAACACTACAATAGTTCTTAAGGGAGCATTTAGTGCTATCATTACAACTAATGGGACTGTAGTATTTAACACAACAGGAAATCCGGGAATGGCTACAGGCGGAATGGGCGATATGCTAACCGGTATTATTACAGCATTATTAGCACAGGGATATAGCTGTTCAGAATCGGCTATACTTGGAGTTTGCATGCATGGTTACGCAGGCGATAAAGCCAAATCCATCTATGGTGAATTAGGTGTAACCCCTACCCGCATGCTCAACCTCCCACTCCCATTCAAATAAAATTAAGCACCCCCGCACTTACTATATACGCTAACTGGAATCGCGCATATGTTATTCTGGGGGAGATATAAATATAGTAATGAGCCGAACCAACTTTTGATTGATTCGGCCCATTTACTGTTTGATAATAAAATAATTACTGATTTTTTTCTATCTATTCATTTCAGAAACAATACCCTATTCTAAAGTTTAGCATATTAGGATTTATTCTTCCTAACTTAAAATCATCATCTTCATCAAAATCACCAACTTCATATTCTTCTTCACCTTCAAGTCTTCTTGATCCTAAAGAATAATAGTGGATTCCTAAACTTATTTTATCTGACAGCTTAACTCCAATACCAAATTGGTAAGCTAATGATAATGTTGTATTATAGGTCATTGAATAGCATGCATAATCATAATACTCATGACCATCATTATAATCTTCGAATTCCTCCAGATATTTTGTTGTTTTTCCCAGATTAGCACCTACTGCCAGTTCAGTCCATAAATCAATATCTGATTTTAACTGAGTTTCATAATTTAGTCCTAACATAACAGGAATATTGATATATTTAGGTATTCTAAATTTAAAATCACTGCTATATTCTTCTAGCTCTTCTTCAAAATCTTTTTTCTGATCCTTTAAATCATTATTATTCCCATTATAGAAAAGATCTGCTGTCATTATAAAGCCTAATCCTTCAATGGATTTTATATCACTCTTCATTTTAATACCTATATCAAAGCCTACTCCAGCTCCTGCATTTGAGGTTTTATCATACCATGCAATCTCTTCATTATTTGTGCTAAACTTTCCATAATCACCTAATGGATATGAGCCACCCAAATAAACCGAGTATTCACTCTGCGCTAAAATACTACTAACTGTTAGTAGTAGAGCAACTACTAGTACATTTCTTTTAACCATAATAACACTTATATATTCCACTTAATATTTACAAATCTACAATATTTTTTTAAAAGTTCGTTTTTTTGTGAGAAAAACCCACGTAAAAAAACACCACATCTTACATTAATTGGCCATCCTTTGCCACAAATGGGGGCGATTCTGCCACATCAGTTGGCCACTAAGCACCTATATTCCATTTTTTTGTTACTTTTGCACTTATCACACGATTTTAAACAGCGAATATGGCAAATAACAATTGTTTAACAGCATTCATTGAACAGTCTATAAAGAGCAACTGGAACAGAGAAGCCTTTACTGACTACAAGGGTGCAACCCTGCTATACAGAGATGTAGCGGAACGCATAGCAAAACTCCACGTATTATTCCAGGAGGCAGGTATTGAAAAAGGGGATAGAATTGCACTATGCGGAAAGAATAGTTCAAACTGGGCGGTAGCTTGTCTGGCAACCATTTCGTATGGAGCAATAGTTGTTCCAATTCTGCACGAATTCAAAGCCGACAACATTCACAACATTGTAAACCATTCCGAGGCAAAGATTCTATTTGCAGGTGAACAGATCTGGGAGAATCTGAACGAAGCATCAATGCCCGATGTAGAGGGTATCATTGTGATGGAGGATTACGATGTAGTGATTTCACGTAATGAAAAGATTGCTTACGCACGCGAACATCTCAATGAACTATTTGGCAAAAAGTACCCAAAGGATTTTTCAAAAGAGAACGTAAACTATCTGGAGACTTCAGAAGAAGAACTGGCTATGATAAACTACACATCCGGTTCAACAGGATTCTCAAAAGGTGTTATGCTTCCAAACAGATCAATCATCAACAACCATCAGTTTGGACTTAAGGCAATACCACACCTGAAACCAGGTGATGTTATTATCTCAATATTGCCAATGGCACACATGTATAGTTTCTCCTTTGAATTTATGCATGAATTCCTGGTTGGCTGTCATATATATTTCCTGACACGCATACCAAGTCCAAAGATAATATTCCAAGCATTCAATGAACTGAAGCCATCACTTATTGTGGCTGTTCCTCTGGTAATTGAGAAGATTATCAAAAAGAATGTTCTTCCTAAACTTCAGACACCATCCATGAAGATGCTTCTGAAGTTGCCTTTGGTTAATGACCAGATAAGAAAGAAGGTACGTGATGAACTAATTTCTGCCTTTGGTGGCAACCTGTATGAAATTATAATAGGTGGTGCAGCATTCAATCAGGATGTAGAGAAGCTTCTGGCGTCAGTAAAATTCCCATACACAGTAGGATATGGTGCTACTGAATGCGGACCAATTATATCATACGAAGCATGGGATAAGTTCAAAGTGGGTTCATGCGGTAAGGCAGCCCTTAATATGGAAGTAAAGGTTCTGAGTAATGACCCTGAAAACATTCCTGGCGAAATTATCTGCCGTGGTCCTAACGTAATGCTTGGTTACTACAAGAACGAAAAACAGACAGAAGAGACTATCGACAAAGATGGCTGGATGTACACCGGCGACTTAGGTATAATAGATAAGGAGGGAAATATCTTTATAAAAGGTAGAAGCAAGAGCATGATTCTTGGTCCTTCTGGACAGAACATCTACCCTGAAGAGATAGAAGACCACCTGAACAATATGCAATATGTATCTGAATCTCTGGTAATTTCAGAACAGGGCAAACTTGTAGCTTTGGTTTATCCTGATTTTGATGAAACAATGAAAGCAAAACTTTCTGAAGAACAGATTGCAGTTATAATGGAGCAGAACAGAGTAGAACTGAACTCATTACTACCTGCCTACGAACAGGTTTCACAGATCAGGATCTACCACGAAGAGTTTGAAAAGACTCCTAAGAAGAGTATCAAACGATTCCTTTACCAGAAGGAGTAATAACAGAATAAAAGCAGTCCCGGGAGCACTATTTCAGTACTTTCGGGACTATTCTTATATAAAAGCCTCACAATTATTTACTGTAATCGCGTGCACCAAATATACTGCTTCCTATTCTGACCAAATTGCTGCCACAATCCATAGCTATATGGTAATCATCACTCATACCGGCAGAAATCATAGTAAATGTATCAACCTCTGCAAAGTAACGTCTCTTTATAGTATTAAATAAGGTAACCAACTGTTCAAATTCTGCCCTTACCTGTTCCATATTATCGGTAAAGGATGCCATACCCATTACTCCGGCTATTGTTACATTTGGTAAATCAGCCCATGCCGATGTTTCAAGCATATTCAGACATTCTTCCGGAGTAAAACCGAATTTTGTCTCTTCTGTTGCAACATGTATCTGCAGAAGGCACTTTATGTTTCGGTTATACTTTGCTGCCTGCCTGTTTATCTCCACAAGCTTTTCAAAGTTATCAACTCCCTGAATAACAGATACGTATGGTGCCATATACTTAATCTTATTCCTCTGCACATGGCCTATAAAATGCCACTCAATATCTTTGGGCAACAGTTCCTGTTTCATAGTCATCTCCTGAACCTTATTTTCGCCAAAGATACGCTGACCTTCATTATATGCTGCCTGCAGAGCCTCTACCGGATGTGTTTTAGATACAGCAACCAGATTCACACCTGCTTTCAGCGTAGCCTTTATCTCTGCCAATCTCTCCCCTATATAGCTATAATCGGACATCGTAATATATTTAAAACTCAAAATCTGGACAAACTTACAAAACAATTGCCACAAAAGGAGTATCTTCGCAATATAATTGACATCATAATGGAAAGGTTCATTGCAAAGAGGCTGTATGGTTCGGACGGTAGCGCCAAAGGAGGTTCCCGCCCGGCTATTGTTATTGCTACTATCGGCATAGCTCTGGGACTGGCTGTAATGATTGTAACCATGGCAGTAACCAGAGGTTTCCGAAACCAGATACGCGATATTGTGATTGGCTTTACACAGCACATTACAGTTACCAACTATCAGATGAACTTTGGAACAACAGAAGAGCCAATTACATGCGATGAGGTTCTCTTTATGGAGATGAATGATGCAAAAGAGATAGACCATGTACAACGTTTCATTCACAAGCCAGGCATACTAAAAACAGACAGTCTGTTCCATGGCTTTATGCTGAAAGGTATAGGTCAGGAGTACGATCTCTCTTTTTTCAACGCGCACCTTACTGACGGATATATTCCCCTCCCCTCAGATTCTTTAAAAGATACTTGGATAGTATTATCACAGGAGATTGCCAACAAGATGATGGTAAAGGCTGGCGATAAGATAGACATCTATTTTATGCAAAACTCTATTCGAGCCAGACGTGCCACGATTACAGGTATTTTCAAAACAAACTTTTCAGAATACGATCAGGTATTCGGCATTACCGATATAAATGTATTACAGAGATTGAATGGATGGGATAGCAATCAGGCGACAGGTCTGGAGATAAGACTAACAAACGAAAAGTATCTGGATAAAGCCTATGAATCTGTAAGAGAGATAATGAATCACTCCGATGCCAGAAACGATGAAGCTTACCTGATAGAGACAATGGAAGATCTGAATGCCGGTCTGTTTGCATGGTTGGATGTGCTGAACGTAAACGTAGTGGCTATCCTCGTTCTGATGCTAGGTATTTCAGGATTTACCATGATATCCGGATTACTTATTATAATATTTGAACGTACCGCAACCATAGGTACACTGAAAGCCTTAGGTGCAGATAATGCAACTATCAGAAGAATTTTCCTCCACTTTGCCACTCACATCATAGGCAAAGGAATGCTTATAGGTAATGCAATAGGTGTTGCCATAGTTTTACTACAACAACACCTGCAAATTATACCTTTGGACCCAGCCAGCTACTACGTAGATAGTGTTCCTATGGAGTTAAAAATTGGCTGGTTTATACTACTGAATATTGTGATGTTTACTCTTTCTATGCTGATGCTGCTGGCACCATCTGCTATAATATCACGAATATCCCCGTCAAAGAGTCTTAGATTTGAGTAATCAATCCAGTTTAAGCACTGCAAGGAATGCCTTCTGAGGCACCTCAACATTACCAATCTGTTTCATACGTTTCTTACCCTTCTTCTGTTTTTCCAGAAGTTTACGCTTACGTGAAACGTCACCACCATAACATTTAGCCGTAACATCCTTACGCACCTGTTTGATGGTTTCACGGGCAATAATTTTAGTACCAATTGCAGCCTGGATAGCTATATCAAACTGCTGACGCGGAATAAGCTCTTTCAGCTTTTCACACATCTTACGTCCTAAATCGTATGCATTATCAAAGTGTGTCAATGTAGAAAGAGCATCAACAGGTTCACCATTCAGCAGAATATCCAGCTTTATAAGTTTTGAAGGACGGAATCCTGCAGGGTGATAATCGAACGATGCGTAACCTTTTGATATACTCTTCAGCTTATCATAGAAGTCAATTACTATTTCGCCCAATGGCAACTTAAAATACAACTCTACTCGGTTACCATGTATAAACTGCTGTTTTACCAGTTCACCACGTTTATCCAGACACAGAGTCATTATAGGGCCTATATAGTCTGTGGTAGTAATTATTGATGCATCTATGAATGGTTCTTCTATATGATCTATAAGTGTCAAATCGGGCATACCGCTTGGGTTATGTACCTCTGTTACCCCACCCTGTTTATCATATACCATATACGATACGTTAGGCACTGTAGTAATAACACTCATATCGAACTCTCTATCCAGACGTTCCTGCACAATCTCCATGTGGAGCAGTCCAAGGAATCCGCAACGGAAACCAAATCCCAACGCTGCAGAAGATTCAGGGAAGAAGCTTAATGAAGCATCGTTAAGCTGCAGTTTCTCCAATGATGAACGCAGATCTTCAAAATCATCGGCCTCAATAGGATATACACCTGCAAACACCATTGGCTTTGATTCCTCAAAACCGGCTATAGCCTTTTCACATGGTGCAGAAACATGAGTGATGGTATCACCCACCTTTACTTCTGTAGATGTTTTGATTCCGGAGATAATATAGCCCACATCGCCTGTATGCATCTCATCGCGTGGAACCATATTCATACGAAGCACACCTATTTCATCGGCTTCATACATTTTTCCTGTATTGAAGAACTTAACCTTATCGCCCTTCTTGATAGAACCATTTACAATCTTGAAATATGCAATAATACCACGGAAAGAGTTGAATACAGAGTCAAAAATAAGTGCCTGCAATGGAGCATCTTCATCGCCTTCCGGATGCGGTATTCTGTCTATAATAGCATCTAAAATCTCAGGTACGCCCTGTCCGGTACGAGCTGAAGCACGAATTATCTCACTACGGTCACAACCCAACAGCTCAATAATTTCATCTTCAACTTCGTCTGGCATTGCGCTCTGCATATCGCACTTGTTAAGTACTGGTATAATCTCCAGATCGTTCTCAATAGCCATATAAAGGTTACTGATAGTCTGTGCCTGAACGCCCTGTGTAGCATCTACAATAAGTAGTGCACCTTCACAGGCAGCTATAGAACGTGACACTTCGTATGAAAAGTCCACGTGTCCCGGAGTGTCAATAAGGTTTAGTATATATTTTTCTCCACCGCGTTCATACTCCATCTGTATGGCGTGGCTCTTAATGGTTATACCACGTTCCTTTTCCAGATCCATATCATCAAGCATCTGGCCTTCTGTGATGTTGATGGTCTTTGTGTACTCCAATAATCTATCTGCCAGGGTAGATTTACCATGGTCAATATGCGCTATTATGCAGAAATTCCTGATTTTTTCCATATACTCAATAAACTTCTGCGAAGTTACCACTCTTTTACGAATTGAGCAAAACTCACCACGCAAAACAAATATAAACTTGTATTTGAGTGGTGATGAATATAGTATTTATTAAAAGTGGAAGAGTCCTTTGGTTACATTAAAACGAAAACGCACCAGAACAGTACCTTTCTGAGGTTGTAGCAGAATTACGTATTTAAGTAACAGAACAATTGTTCCGCACCACTTTACCAACTCACTTGCTATGCGCTTGCAGTAAGCAATCTTACCCAGATCCAGAGTACGCAGACGTTCACTCACCCCTACTCCATAACCTAGTTTCTTAATATACTCCTTGGTCAATCTGGAATCTGGAATACAATGATTTACCTTAATGTCCGGGAAATAATATATAGGATAGCCTGATTCATGAATTCTCAGGAACAGATCCTTTTCCTCACCACCTAAAAGAAGATTCTTGGTACGTCCCAGAGAGGTATTAAAAAGACCTGTTTTATTAATAGCCTTTCTGGATATACCCATATTGGCACCTATCGGATATTTGTTTTTTTCAAAGATTCTCACTTCAGTTCCCAAGTCTATTGCGCTTACAAAACTCATAGACCACTTACTTAACCATGCAGGTTCCTTTTCTTCAAAGAATGGAGTAATAGGGCCACCAAAAGCGCCGGCATCAGGATATAACTCCAACCACTTGCCCAAATTATCTATATAATCATTTCCAACCATTGAATCGTCATCCAGGAAGACCAGCCATTCACCTTCAGACTCCATAATACCTCTGTTTCTGGCATGAGACAAGCCCGGAGTCTCTTCAATAAAATAGTGATAATTGGACAATTGATAATCAGCATAGAAACGTTCGCATTCAGAATGAGTATTATCTGTGGAATTATTATTGACAAGAATAATCTCCCAATCATAGCTGGTCTGATTATTCTTAGCCAGATTACTTAAGCACTGATAAATGTATTTATCTCTGTTATATGTACAAATAATAAATGAAATCATACTAAACACGAATATATGTCCACACTATTTATAAAGCAACTGCAAGTTACGCAAAAAAAGTATATACGTATAAAAAAGTGGCTGAAAAAAGTATATCACAACTTTAATCAGCCACATATTAGTTGCTATTGATAAATTACTTCAATGAATAGTAATTTTCAGTTTCGCCTTCAGTTACGTTAATTTTGTCTTCTCTCAGCAACCAGCCAAGACCAAGATAAAACTCTTTGTCCTTAAGTTTTGTAACCTTTTTAATCTCCTTCTGTGTAAGAGCTTCCTTACCCTCCAATGCACACCATATTTGGCCTGCATAGTTACCTACATTTTCTATAAACATCTTATTATCATTTAATTCGATGCAAAGTTACAAATTTATAATGATAGTATTATTATACAAAGTTGAATTTTTAACTCTTTTAACCTAAAATCAGTTTACTGATTAATAGTACATAGATATTCAGCAAAAATACGAGCAGCCTCTTCTACCATTTTAACACAAGGCCTTTTTTTGTAGTATTCAGGAGTTCGTTCCTCTGGCTTTGTATCTGTAAACTGTTGTGCACTATTTTCTGCAGGTTTTCTCAGACCCAGAAGTTCACCGCAAATTATTGAACCGTTACGTTTTCTGAATTCTGATGCCAGTTGCTGTACTACCTGATAGTTATACTCTTTACCTTTGGAATCTTTTGGATCAGTAGTTCCTGTCTGCATTCCGGCAAGTATAAACATTCCAGATGCAGCTCCGCAAACTTCACGCATTCTGCCTATTCCGCCGCCAAAAGAGGCTGAAACAAGCAGAGCCTGTTCTTCCGTAAGGCTATATAAATCAGCAAAGGCAGCCGTAACTGCCTGTGCACAATTATATCCCTGTTTGAAGTTATCTACAGCACGCTGTATTCTATCTTCGTACATATCTGTCTTATTCAGGGCGCATATTGGTATAAACTACCTGAACATCATCGTCATCGTCAAGACGTTCTACAATCTTATCAATTGTTTCACGCTGTTCAGGTGTTACATCCTTCAAATCGTTAGGAATGCGGGTAAATTCAGCTGCTTTAACTTCAAAACCATTCTCTTCAAGATACTTCTGAATAGCTGAATAAGATTTTGGATCACCGTACAAAACTACAGTATTCTCCTCTTCATCAAAATCGTATTCATCTTCTACACCCAAATCGATAAGTTCCAGAATCAGATCATCCATATCAACACCTTCCTTAGGAGCAATAGTGAACTGACATTTATGTGAGAACATAAAGTCCAGACTACCGCTTGTACCCAATGTTCCGCCAAACTTTGTGAATACGCTACGTACGTTGGCTACTGTACGGGTGGTGTTATCTGTCAGAGTTTCAACGTAGATTGCAATACCATGAGGACCATAACCTTCATAGTTCATCTCCTTATAATCCTTCTGGTCCTTACCCATTGCGTTCTTTATAGCGCGCTCGATGTTGTCCTTTGGCATGTTCTCATGCTTTGCAGTTGCAATGATAGCACGCAATGCTGAGTTATTGTCAGGATCAGGACCAGCTGCCTTAACTGCAATAGATATCTGTTTACCAATACGGGTAAATGTCTTGGCCATATTACCCCAACGTTTCATTTTTCTGGCCTTTCTAAATTCAAAAGCTCTTCCCATAGTCTATATTATTTTTAATTATTATCTCAATTTTGCATCAAGCTTCTCCTGCAAAGATTTGATCAGCTTGTTCATTACCTTCTCTATCATTACATCGTTCAATGTCTGTGTTTCGTCCTGCAACAAGAAGCTTACAGCATAACTCTTCTTGCCTGCCTCCAGATTCTTGCCTTCATATACATCAAACAATGCAACATCTTTCAATAGTTTACCACCTGTCTGATATGCTATCTTTTCTATTTCAGCAAACTGTATCTGCTTGTCTATCAGCAGAGCCAGGTCACGACGTACAGAAGGATATTTTGGTAATTCTGTATATCCAACCTTAACTTTACGGGTAGCCTTAAGCAATTCATCCCAGTTAACATCAGCATAATATACAGGAGCTGTCAAATCGAACATTGCAGCAATCTTACAGTTTACTACTCCCAAAACTGCAACTGTCTTTCCACCTCTGGTTTTATACTCCAATGCAGCAGAGAAGAGTTCATTTTCCGATTCTGATACTACCACTGCATCTCTCTTCAAACCCAGACGGGTAAAGATATTAAGCAGATATGACTTTAATTCAAATGCAGAGCTCTTTTCATCCTGATGCGCCCATGAAGCTTCTACCCTGTTACCTGTAATCCACATACCAAGATGATTATCTTCGCTGTATGCCTTCAATGGATTCTGCGCTGTACCATCTTCTGCAGGAGCTGCAAGTGATTCTCTGCGTTTTGCATCAAAATAGTAGCACTTGCCAAATTCAAAGAACCTCAGATTACCATTCTGACGACGCACATTTCTTGAAAGACTCTCCAGACCTCCAAACAGCAAAGATGCTCTCAATACATTCAGATCAGAGCTGAGTGGGTTCATCAATCTTACCAAACGTTCAGGATTGTATGTTTCCAGACCATCATAATATGCAGCCTTTGTAAGTGAATTGTTCAATATTTCATTAAAGCCACAGCCCACCAACTGTTCTGAAACAAGATCCTGTAGCTTATGAGAACGATCTACTTCACCCTGAACAGTAAGACTTGACTGTACTGATTTGCCAAACTCAATATTGTTATATCCGTATATTCTTAAAATCTCTTCCACAACATCGCAAGGACGCTGTACATCTACTCTGAACGGAGGTACAAGCAGTGATAAACCTTCTGTTGTTTCTGCAACTACTCTCATGCCAAGATTTGTTACAATGCTCTTGATAGTTTCAGCTGGAATCTCCTTACCTATCAGAGAATTTGCATACTGATACTGGAAATCTACCTTAAAGTCCTCTATAGGTTGTGGATACAAATCCTTAACTTCCATTGAAATAGTACCACCGGCAAGTTCCTTAATAAGCATTGCAGCCTGCTTTAGTGCATAAATAACACCATTTGGATCTATTCCACGTTCAAAACGGAAAGATGCATCGGTATTCAACTGATGTCTGCGAGCTGATTTTCTTACCCATGTTGGATTAAAATATGCACTCTCCAAGAAGACGTTCCTGGTATTTTCTGTAATACCCGATTTCTGACCACCAAACACACCTGCTATACACATAGGCTCTTTGGTGTTACAAATCATCAAATCTCTGTCTGACAATTTTCTCTCCTGCCCATCGAGTGTTACAAATGGAGTACCTTCCGGCATTGTCTTTACTACAACCTTGCCGCCTTCAATCATATCGGCATCAAAGCTGTGAAGTGGCTGACCGTAAGCGTGCAGGATATAGTTTGTAATATCCACTACGTTGTTTATCGGATTCAGACCTATAGCCACCATCTTATTCTTTAACCATTCCGGACTCTCTTTAATGGTTACTCCCTTTATAGATACACCGGCATATCTTGGACATGCTTCAGTATTTTCTACTTCAATATCAATCTGCAGATTATTATCATCTACTGCAAAAGCAGAATCTGACGGACGGTTTAATGATGTCTTGTAACCATTCTGCACAAGCCATGCATAGAAGTCTCTTGCTACACCCCAGTGTGAACATGCATCAGCATGATTTGGAGTTATATCAACTTCAATAACATAGTCTGATTCGAGATGGAAATATTCAGCTGCCGGAGTTCCAGGAATTGCATCTTCAGGCAAAACCATAATACCGTCATGGCTATTACCAAGTCCGAGCTCCTTTTCTGAACAGAGCATTCCAGACGATGCTACACCACGCAGTTTGGATGGTTTGATTGTAAAACATTCATCACCATCGTAAATCTTTGCGCCTATAGTTGCAACCACAACTTTCTGGCCTGCAGCTACATTAGGTGCACCACATACTATCTGTACAGGTTCTGAACCATTACCTTCGTTTACAGTTGTTACATGAAGATGATCTGAATTTGGATGTTCATCACATGTAAGAACCTCTCCAATTACAATACCTTTCAATCCGCCTTTAACTGATTGAACCTCTTCAACTGAGCCAACCTCTAAACCTATAGAAGTCAATGCTTTTGCTACTTCGTCAGGAGTAAGATTAAAATCAACGTACTCCTTTAACCATTTGTATGAAATATTCATTTTTACGCTTTTCGTGTACGAACTGCAAATTTACAAAAATTATCAATACACCTTATAAAAAAGATGACTTTCGCTCTATGAATTTAAAGCGAAAGCCATATAATGCATAAAATATATTCAAATCAACTCTCTTTGTCGGCAGAACATGCCTGGGAAATACTGTTCCGGATTATCTATTGGTTTTTTAAAGATGCCATATAATGCAGAGCCTGAACCCGACATGGAAGCATATTCCGCACCCAATCCATACAGGTCCTGTTTAATCTGTTGTAATAACGGATATTTCGCAAAAACGCTCTTCTCAAAATCATTGACTATAACATCCTTCCACTGCGAAACAGGTTTCTTGACTGCATCCAGCAATGAAACCTCCGGTTTTGCAGGGGTAACATTGGCGTATGCTTCGGCAGTACTTACAAAAACATCCGGTTTTACTATGATTATGGAGTATCCATGAAGCGATAGTTCTATAGGAGTAAGCTGTTCCCCACGACCTGTGGCAAATGCAGGCTTATTGCGGATAAAGAATGCACAATCCGATCCAAGCTGAGCAGCATATCGTTCCATACAATTATTCTTCATCTTCAGACCGAATCGCTTATTAAGTAAAGCAATCATCTGAGCGGCATCAGAAGAGCCGCCACCCAGTCCGGCACCTGACGGAATATGTTTGTACAGATGAATAACCACTGGCGGAATATCAAAATCCTGAGCCAGTAATCTATATGCTTTCACCACCAGATTATCGGCCGGATTACCTTCAATTTTATCTCCCAGCAGATGCAAATCATATAAATCATCACTAAACTCTTCATCTGAATGAAACTTATTCTCCATCTTTAAGTTCAGCAGGTTACCGGCATCCAGCTTCTTCCTTAAAAAAGATGAATCCAAAGGCTTCTTCAATGTAACCTCCAAAGCATCCTGCAGATTTACAGGAAAGAATATTGTCTCAATATCATGATATCCGTCCAATCTTTTTCCAACGATATTCAGACCGATATTTATCTTTGCATTAGGAAATGTAATCATACTGCTTATCAAATTTTCAGTAAAGTTAAGCTATTTATACGATATAATTGTTCACAGATGCCACTTTTTTAGTTGTTGAAAATTAGTTGATAACAACAGGCAATTTTAATTTCACATAGAGAACAAATGAGATAACTTTGCAAAACAAATAAGAAAACAATGGCACAGACAACAAGAAGCAGGCAATCAAAACAGACAGAAAACATAGTACTGAACCACTTACAGCCTCAGGCACTAGAACTGGAAGAGGCGGTACTTGGTGCATTAATGATAGAGCAGGATGCATTCATTTCAGTCAGCGACATTCTGAAAACCGAATCATTCTATGACAACAGACACAGAGCTATCTATTCTGCTGTATCTTCTCTGTATATCAGCCAGCGTCCTATTGATATCCTAACTGTTACTGAACAGCTGAAAAGCACCGGTCAGTTGGAAGAGGCTGGTGGTGCTGCATATATTGCACTTTTAGCAGGTAAGGTTACATCGTCTGCGCACATTGAATATCATGCTCAAATTATTGCCCAGAAAGCTATTGCACGTGAACTCATCAGCTTTACCGGCGACATACAGGCCAAGGCATTTGATAGTACAACCGATGTATCTGAACTTCTGCAGGAAGCAGAAGGCGGACTATTCCAGATAACCCACAGAAACATCAAAAAGGACTTTTCATCTATTGACTCTGTCCTTTCAGATGCTATGCAGAGAATCAAGACTGCAGCAACACGTGCCAAAGGTATGAGCGGTCTGGCAAGTGGTTTCAAGGCATTGGACGACGTCACATCGGGATGGCAGAAATCTGACCTTATCATTTTGGCTGCCCGTCCTGCTATGGGTAAAACTGCATTTGCGCTTTCAATGGCAAAAAACATTGCAGTAAACAACAACACTCCTGTAGCTGTTTTCTCTCTTGAAATGTCAAACGTGCAGTTGGTAAACCGTCTTATTTCAAGCGTCTGCGAAATACCGGGACATAAATTGCGTGACGGCCGACTGGCACCATACGAATGGAACATTCTTGACCAGAAAGTAAGTGCTCTGCAGAATGCACCAATATATCTGGACGATACTCCATCACTATCAATTACAGAGTTCCGTTCCAAAGCTTTCCGTCTGAAATCAGAACATGATATTCAACTGATAATCATAGACTATCTGCAGCTGATGAATGCCAGCGGTATTAAGTTCGGCAACCGTCAGGAAGAGATCAGTACCATTTCAAGAAACCTTAAGGCTATTGCCAAAGAACTTGACATCCCTATCATAGCGCTATCACAGCTGAACCGTAGCGTAGATTCCCGCGAAGGTGGATACGAAGGCAAGCGCCCTCAGCTGAACGACCTTCGTGAATCCGGTGCTATTGAGCAGGATGCCGATATTGTATGTTTTATCCATCGTCCTGAATATTACAAGATTTATGAAGATCCACAGCACAACGACCTTCATGGTGTAGCTGAAATCATCATTGCAAAACATAGAAATGGTGGTGTAGGCGATGTAAGACTGGCATTCCGCTCAGAACTTGCTCTGTTTGATAATCTGGGTGCCAAATCCATTCAGTCAAAGATTAATCAGGATATCCCAGAGACAAATACAAAACAAGAGGACCATGAAAATGATCCTCTTGGAGCGAACTTTCATCCGCAAATTGATATTTAATTTTGTCGATTATTTCAGACCAACAGCATTTGCTATACCCTGATCTACTCCGCTGAAGCCCATAAATGCCAGAGCCAGCAGACCTGCAGTAATCAGTGCTATTGCTATACCCTCCATATTCTTAGGGATATTAACCATACTCAGCTGTTCGCGTATTCCGGCAAAGATAATCAGCGCAAGAGCAAAACCTACTGCAGTTGCAAAGGCATAAATAACACCTACCAATAGTGTAGGTTCCAAACCTTGTGCATTGTAAGTTCCGTTTGCTACCAATATTGATACACCAAGAATACAACAGTTTGTAGTAATAAGTGGCAGGAAGATACCTAATGCCTGATACAATGATGGTGACATCTTTTTAAGAACAATCTCAAGCATCTGTACCAGACCTGCGATAACCAAAATAAAGACTATTGTCTGCAGATATTCCAGACCAAATGGTACCAATACGTAGTTCTGCAACAGGAAGGTAACAATAACAGCTATCACAAGCACAAATGCAACTGCTACACCCATACCGGCTGCTGTACCAACCTTTTTTGACACACCTAAAAACGGACAGATACCCAAGAATTGCGATAGTACGATGTTGTTAACAAATATCGCAGATATAAAAATCAAAAAATATTCCATAATGTCAGTTTTTAGTTCTTTATTTTATTAACAATCGCAATCAACAAACCCAAAGTAATAAATGCACCCGGAGCAAGTACAAAAACAAGCATGCGCATTGATTCAGGAAGTATCTCCATTCCAAACAGAGAACCATTACCCAGCAACTCACGTACCAGACCTAACAGTGTAAGTGCCAGTGTAAAACCAATACCAATACCAACACCGTCGCATAAAGATGCCAGTACATTATTCTTTGCTGCAAAAGCCTCGGCACGTCCTAAAATGATACAGTTTACAACGATCAAAGGTATAAAGATACCCAGAGTCTTATACAGATCAGGAACGTACGCCTGCATTATCATCTGCAACATTGTTACAAACGATGCAATTACAATAATATAACAAGGTATTCTCACTCCATCAGGAATAAGATTCTTAAGCAGTGAAATAAACACGTTAGAGCAAATCAGCACAAACATTGTTGCCACGCCCATACCCAAACCATTGATAGCCGATGTAGTGGTAGCCAATGTAGGACACATTCCCAAAAGAAGAACAAATGTTGGATTCTCCTTTAATATACCGTTAAGTATTATCTTAAAATTCTTCATACTCTATAATCTCCTATCAATTTTGAACAGTTGCACCACTTACATTATCCACGTTACCATCTGTAAAGAGCGCTTTATAAGCATTCTCCACTGCACGCAGGAATGCACGCGATGTAATAGTAGAAGCTGTTATTGCATCAATCTTACCACCATCTTTTGTAACTGTAAAGCCACCATCAGCAGGATTCATACCTACTATATTGTGGTTACCGGCCTTACCAGGTGCTCCGAACAATATATCCACAAACTTGGACTGCTTTTTATCGGAAGCTGAAGAAGCCTGTTTGAACCATGTTACTGCCAACGCACCCAATCCCGGTGTTTCAGCATGTTCCAGTACTTCGTAGCCCAGAATTGTTCCATCAGGATTAAATCCTACAAGAACAACCAGATTGCCACCAAAAGCATTTCCGTCTGTACTCTTTACCGCTGTTCCCAGCAACTCACTGTCAGAATTATAAACTTTATAGAACAGGTATCCATCCTTGTCTATTGGTTCTGAAACAGTGAACTCTATCTCTTCGTCGCCTACAATTACCTGCTTGATACCATTTGCCAATGTTTCAGCATTAATCTTTTCAATAGGCCCGCTTGTGATTTGGTTAACCAAAGCCAAAAGTGCTGCTGCAACCACTGATATCAGTGATAATACCAGCACCATATTTGTTATATTTGATTTTAACTTTTTCATTTTTTCACTACTCCAAAACGTTTAGGTTTGCACCAATTACAGATTAATGGATTAACTGCATTCATAATAAGTATTGCGAATGACATACCCTCCGGATATGAACCGAAATATCTGATCAGAACTGTCAGGAAACCAATTCCCACACCATAGATAATCATACCTTTCGGTGTCATTGGTGATGTTACATAGTCTGTTGCCATGAAAATTGCACCAAGCATCAAACCTCCGGAGAAGATATGATATAAAGGATTAGCATACATTACAGGATTTACCATCCACATAATTGCAGTGAAAACCAGCACTGTGCCCAAAATTGAAACAGGGATATGCCATGTAATTACTCTGCGGGCCAGCAGGTATGCCAGACCCAGCAGAAGAGCCAAAGCACTGACTTCGCCCAGACAGCCGGCAGTATTACCTACAAACAGTTTCCACAATTCAGGAAGCTGATTCAATGCTGCAGTATTGCCATACAACGCATCTTTCATAATGCTGAGAGGTGTAGCTGTTGTTACTGCATCGGCATAAGAGAGCAACTGATGTATCTCTGGCCATGATGTCATCTTTGCAGGGAATGAAATCAACAGGAAGACACGTCCTACAAGTGCAGGGTTAAAAGGATTATTACCTAATCCGCCAAATGCCATCTTACCAATACCAATTGCAACCAGGGCACCTACTATAATAATATAAAGAGGTAGATTTGACGGCAGGTTAAATGCCAGCAACAAACCTGTTACAATTGCCGATCCGTCCCAGATAGTTGTCTTCTCCTGTTTGAGCAGATATTTTGTAATTGCCCATTCAAAAAAGAGACAAGATATAACCGATGTTGCTGTAACAATCAATGATCCCAGACCAAAAGCAACAATTGATGCTATAAATGCCGGAATCAGGGCAATTACTACTGCATACATATTTTTCTCAACCGAATCTCCATTGTGAGCATGCGGTGATGTCGATATAAATAGTTTAGCCATCCTGATTCAATTATTTAGTGTTTCGTGAACGGATAATTCCGCCAACCTTATTCTTTGTTAATCTTACCCAATCAAGAAGTGGTCTGTGAGATGGACATGATGATTGACAGCATCCACACTCTATACAGCTCATAATCCACTCCTGTTCAGCTCTTTCCCAGTCACTCTTCTCTCCGCATGTTGCCAACAGATATGGTTCCAGCCCCATTGGACATGCCTGTACGCACTTGGAACAACGAATACAATGCTGTTCTTCCTTTCTTATTGCATCGGCTTCGCGAAGCATCAGAACACCCGATGTACCCTTAACCACAGGAACATCTGCATTCAAAAGAGGACGTCCCATCATTGGGCCACCGCTGATCAGTTTACCTGTATCTTCCGGCATGCCACCAGCATAATCAATAACCTGAGAGACAGGAGTACCCATTCTTACCTTAAGGTTTGCAGGGTTCTGAACGCTCTTGCCGGTTACTGTTACCACTCTTTCAAAAAGAGGCTTATTCTTCTGAACTGCTTCATAAACAGCATATACAGTACCCACATTCTGAACAACAACGCCAACGCTTGCAGGCAATGCCGGTGGAGGTGGTACCTGTCTGCCGGTTACAGCCTCTATAAGCTGCTTTTCACCACCTTGAGGGTACTTGGTCTTTAGACTTACTACCTCTATTCCGGGAATATTAGCCACCTTACTCTGCAACAGCGCAATAGCATCAGGTTTATTCTCTTCAATTCCTATATATGCATTATTGATATTCAGAGCCTTCAAAAGGATCTTTACACCAATAATAATCTCATCCGGATGCTCCAGCATCAATCTATGGTCGGCAGTAAGATACGGTTCACACTCTACTGCATTGATTACAAGTGAATCTATCTTGCAATC
This sequence comes from Bacteroidaceae bacterium, assembly GCA_045660365.1. GTDB lineage: Bacteria > Bacteroidota > Bacteroidia > Bacteroidales > Bacteroidaceae > Colenecus. Next base: position 27,839 of record JAZRDQ010000006.1, on the reverse strand, counting down.
CTTTGGAGGCATCAGTTTAACGTGGGTTGGGAAACAAGCGCCACCCAGACCTACTATACCGGCCTCTTTAATCTTGTTGATTATCTCTTCTGATGAAAGATTGCACTCCTCTACTATTGTTTCCGATCTGTCAATTGACTCTTCCCATACATCGTCAACAACATCAATATAGATTGCCGGTTTTCTATAACCGCTTGCATCCAGCACAGTATCTATTTTTGATACCTTACCAGAGACTCCTGAATGGATTACAGCCGACATAAAACCACCTGCATCAGCAATTTTTGTACCTACATTAACCATATCGCCCTTTGCTACACATGGTACTGAAGGAGCACCTATATGCTGAGACAACGGATATACAGCCTGTTTTGGAAGTCCCAAACCAACAATTGGTTTTTCTGATGTAAGTTTATTCTCATCAGGATGAACTCCACCTATTGTAAATGTTTTCTTCATATTCATTAGTTGGCTTGAGTATTTTCTTCTACAACCTTCTTTCTCTCAGGAAAATTCACTGCAAGAATAGTGTGCTGAGGACATTCATCAACACATTTTCTACAGAGTCTGCACTTTTCAAAGTCAATGTATGCCAGGTTGTTTTCCAGTGTTATTGCTTCAAACTGACATGCCTTAACACACTTACCGCAACCTATGCAGGATACTGCACATGCCTTCTTAGCTACAGGTCCTTTATCCTTGTTTACACATGAAACGTAAATTCTTCTGTTCAGCTTATTCTTGTTACGCAGTTCAATGATGTTACGCGGACATGCAGTTACACACATGCCGCAGGCAGTACACTTATCCTGATCAACTTCAGGAAGTCCTGTTTCAGGATTCATGCTGATAGCATCGAACTTACATGCTGACACACAATCGCCGCAACCCAGACAACCGTATGCACAACCGGTTTCACCACCGGACATCATGTGCGCAATAGCACAACGCGCTGCACCATCGTAAACATTTGTACGTGGGCGGTTCTCACAGCTGCCGTTACATCTTACTACAGCAACCTGCGGAGTTGACTGCTCCACTACATCGCCAAGTATCTCTGCAATCTGCTGCATAACTTCTCCACTTGCTGCGGAGCACTTCATTCCCTTTAACGAACCCTTCTTTACGCAGTTTTCTGCAAAAGCAGCACAGCCTGGGAAACCACAGCCGCCACAATTTGCACCTGGCAAAAGTTCATTAATCTGGACCACTCTTGGGTCTTCTTCTACAGCGAACTTTTTGGCTACAACAAAAAGTACCACAGCCAATATCAGGCCTGTAATACCCAACACCAAAACCGCTGTTAAAATCATACTGGACATATTTAGTTTGTATTTATTTTCTTATACTAAACTGGAATACTCTCTTAATTCTGTTTCTGCAGATGTACAGCACAACGTAGTAGGGAACCATTACAAGCAAGGCAATCAAAGCCGATTTAGCCTCATCACCCGTTACCTGTGTCAGTACTATAAGGACAGACAACAAAATAATGAGCGGCAGGCCGAATGCCAACACCACCGCTTTTGTTCCCTGAGATGCTGTTCCCGTAACCACTACAGGATCGCCAACCTTGTACGCAGTAACATCCGGAACTCTGACCTCTACAATCTTTTCTTTTGACTCAGAAATCTTGCACAAAGATTTTGCCTGACAACCGGAACATGCAGAAAGCTGGACAATTTTTACAAAAACAACATCGTTTTCTATCCTCTCTATAACACCGCTGTGTCTGATACTCTCTTTCACACTCCAAAAGTACTGCATTTTTCTATTGTAATAAATTAAATGGTTAAAAAAAATCACATTTTTATGCCTTTTTTAACCTCTCTGGCTCTGATTTCAACATATAAAACAAAAATAATCACCAAACTAAATACATTATATCTGAAAAAACAGTACCTTTGTGCCCGCTATCACGAGTTGATAGCATAATTCAAATCATTAATTAATAAAAAACGAGAAACAATGGCAACAAAAATCAGACTACAGAGAAGAGGTCACAAAGCTTATGCTTTCTACTCAATCGTCATTGCCGACTCAAGAGCTCCACGTGATGGAAAGTTTATTGAGAAGATTGGTACTTACAACCCTAACACCAATCCTGCAACAATAGATTTGAATTTCGAAAGAGCATTGTATTGGGTAATGGTTGGCGCACAGCCTACAGACACAGCACGTAACATCCTTTCAAGAGAGGGTGTTTACCTGATGAAACACCTTAAGGGTGGCGTTCAGAAGGGTGCATTCGACGAAGCTGCAGCTCAGGCTAAGTTCGATGCTTGGAAACAGGCTAAGGATAGCTCATTGAACGCTATCGTAGTTAAGGACCAGCAGGCTAAACGCGAATTGAACAAGGCTAAGTTAGAAGCTGAGAAGAAGGTTAATGAAGCAATCGCTGAGAAAGTAGCTCAGAAGAAGGCTGAAGCTAAGGTAGCAGAAGCTGAAGCAGCAGCTGAGGCAGCTGAAGAAGCTACAGAAGAAGCTCCAGCAGAAGCTTAACCAATCCTTACTTTCGGACATAATCCTCGGAATCTCAGTTTTTGAGTACCGAGGATTTTTTTGTATCTTGCAAACAAATAATCAATAGACGTCATGAAGAGATTCGCCACATTTCTTAGTAGAAAAAACATCACTATCTCATTGAGAAAGTATGGAGTTGATGCACTTGGAGCTATGGCACAAGGTTTATTCGCATCGTTACTTATAGGAACCATCCTGTCCACAATAGGCGAACAGCTGAACATACCGGTTCTGATTGAGATTGGAAACTTTGCCAAAAGTATGGCAGGCCCTGCAATGGCAGTCTCTATTGGTTACGCTCTGCAGGCTACACCTTTGGTTCTGTTTTCACTGCTTGCGGTAGGTGCGGCCAGCAACTCATTAGGAGGTGCCGGAGGTCCTTTAGCAGTCTATTTTATCACCATCTTCGCAACAGAATTTGGTAAAGCTGTATCAAAGGAGACAAAAATAGATATCATTGTTACACCATTGGTAACCATCGCAGTAGGTATTGGTCTGGCATACTGGTGGGCACCAGCTATCGGTTCAGCAGCCAGCTGGATTGGAAACCTTATAATGTGGTCAACCGGCAAACAACCATTCATTATGGGAGTTCTGGTTTCGGTTATTGTTGGTATGGCACTGACTCTGCCTATCAGTTCTGCTGCAATATGCGCTGCACTTAGTTTAACAGGGTTAGCAGGTGGAGCAGCCTTAGCAGGATGTTGCGCACAGATGGTAGGTTTTGCATTCCTAAGTTTCAGAGAGAACAGATGGAACGGTCTGATTTCACAAGGCATCGGCACCAGCATGTTACAAATGGGAAATATTGTACGTAATCCTAAAATATGGATTGCCCCCACCCTGGTTTCTGCAATTACCGGCCCAATGGCAACATGCATTTTCCATATAGAGATGAATGGTCCTGCTATAGCATCAGGTATGGGAACCTGCGGTTTTGTAGGTCCTATAGGACTCTACACAGGCTGGGCCTCAGATATGGCAAATAACATAAAGGAGAGCATAACCTTTGCCGATTGGAGCGGAATGATTTTAATCTGCTTTATACTACCGGCAATTCTTACTCCAATATTCGGAATGATATTCAGAAAAATTGGCTGGATAAAAGATGGGGACTTAAAGCTTGATTAAAGCTTCAAATCCCCTTATAAATCCTTTATCGGTACTCAATTAATCGTTCATCAGTTTTCTGTAACGAATACGTTTTGGTTCTTCGTAACCCAACTGTTTTACCTTATAATCTTCATATTCACTGTAAGATCCCTCGTAGAAGACAACCTTACTGTCACCTTCGAATGATAGAATGTGGGTACAGATTCTGTCCAGGAACCAACGGTCGTGACTAACAACTACAGCACAGCCTGCAAAACCATCCAGACCCTCTTCAAGTGCTCGCAGAGTATTAACGTCAATATCGTTGGTAGGCTCGTCAAGCAGCAATACATTACCCTCTTCTTTCAAAGCCATAGCCAACTGCAGACGGTTTCTTTCACCACCTGAAAGCATTGCACATTTCTTTTCCTGATCTGCTCCAGAGAAGTTGAAGCGTCCTAAGTAAGCACGGGCATTCACATCTTTTCCGCCCAGACGAATAAGTTCACTGCCACCGCTTACTACCTGATAAACACTCTTTTCCGGATCTATATCCTTATGCTGCTGATCTACGTATGCAATCTTTACTGTTTCTCCCACTTCAAATTCACCACCATCTACTGTTTCCAGTCCCATTATCAGGCGGAACAGAGTAGTTTTACCTGCACCGTTAGGGCCGATAACACCTACGATACCATTAGGTGGCAATGAGAAATTCAGATCATCAAAGAGCAACTTTTCACCAAAGGCTTTCTTTACACCCTTGGCTTCAATAACCTTATTACCCAGACGCGGACCGTTTGGAATAAAGATTTCAAGTTTCTCTTCTCTCTCCTTTACATCCTCATTTATAAGTTTGTCGTATGAATTCAAACGCGCCTTACCTTTGGCCTGACGTGCCTTTGGTGCCATACGAACCCATTCAAGCTCTCTTTCCAGAGTCTTTCTGCGCTTGCTGGCCTGTTTCTCTTCCTGTGCCAGTCTCTGGGATTTCTGTTCCAGCCAGCTGGTATAGTTACCCTTCCATGGAATACCTTCACCACGGTCAAGTTCCAGAATCCAGCCTGCCACATTATCAAGAAAGTAGCGGTCGTGTGTTACAGCAATAACAGTACCTTCATACTGCTGCAGGTGCTGTTCCAGCCACTGAATACTCTCAGCATCAAGGTGGTTGGTAGGCTCGTCAAGCAACAGAATATCCGGTTTCTGCAAAAGCAGTCTGCACAAAGCTACACGGCGACGCTCACCACCAGACAACACACCTGTTTTCTGGTCTTCCGGCGGACAACGCAGTGCGTCCATAGCCTGCTCAAGTTTGTTGTCAATATTCCATGCATCTGTTGCATCAATTATATCCTGAAGTTCAGCCTGGCGTGCCAAAAGTGCATCCATCTTATCCTGATCTTCATAATATTCAGGCAGTTCAAACTTATGGTTCACCTCATCATATTCAGCAAGAGCATCATAAACCTGCTGTACGCCCTCGATTACTACCTCTTTAACAGTCTTTTCAGGATCCAGTTCCGGTTCCTGTGGCAGATAGCCTACGCTATAACCCGGTGAAAATACCACCTGTCCCTGATAGCTCTGTTCAAGACCGGCAATAATCTTCATCAGAGTTGATTTACCAGATCCATTTAAACCTATGATACCAATCTTTGCTCCATAGAAGAACGACAGATAGATATCCTTCAAAACCTGCTTGTTGTTCTGGTAAGCCTTGCTTACGCCTACCATAGAGAAAATAATTTTCTTATCGTCAGTATATTGTGCCATAATTCCTTGAAAAATTGGACACGAAGGTAGTAAAAATTTGAAAAATCTGCAATACATTGCTTATCTTTACACCTTCAAAACAGAGATATGGACGATTCACTATTTTACAATATGTTTGAGAGCAGGATGGAACAGGACCTGCTAAAGATTTGCCGCAATCAGGGGATGCTGGAAAACCACCTGTTGCAGAGTGACGATATAAACGAGAAATGGAACAGCTATGCACCTGAATACATGGCACAATCCATCAAAGAGATAGCCGACTACCCTACTGTAGCTATCGCCTGGGCAGCATACATTGGTATGGCTGTAGCCTGTTGGTGGAACAGAGACTGGAACAAACTTAAAGACCAGCCATATTCAGTACTTCAGGGCGAACGTGGCTTTGACGATATGGACGAACATATTGTAAGAGATATTCTTGGACTACAGCTGGAAGGTAAAGAGGCCAAAAGAATTGAAAATGTAATCCACAGTTGCGCAGAACATGCATTGGGATTAATTAGAAGAGAAGGCATAGAGCCACAAAGCAAAAAGGCCTTCTATGTTTTTGCACGCACAGAGCAGGTTATGTTCAAGATTGGTGCAGCTATAGAGCTACACCGTTTGGGATATGAATATACAAGATTAGACCCTAAAGATTGCTAACTGTTTATGGAATTCACCACCATATTTGATTTCATAGGAACATTTGCTTTTGCAATAAGCGGTGTCAGACTTGCTGCACGTAAGAATTTCGATCTGTTCGGAGCTTACGTAGTTGGATTTGTTACTGCTGTTGGTGGTGGAACTCTGCGCGATCTGATGCTAGGCACTACCCCATTCTGGATGACAACTCCATATTATGTTATCATTACTGGTGTAGCACTGCTAACCGTTATTGTTCTAAAGAAATGGCTGGTTCGTTTTGACAGCACCTTCTTTATATTCGATGCCATCGGTCTGGGATTCTTTACCGTTGTTGGTCTTGAAAAGAGTATGGCTGCCGATTTCCCTATGTGGATAAACATCATTATGGGTTGTATAACAGGTGCTACCGGCGGTATCATAAGAGATATACTCCTGAACGAAGTCCCACTGATTTTCAGAAAAGATATCTACGCAATAGCCTGTGCAGGAGGTGGTATAGCCTACTGTATCTGTCACCATTTTGGTTTACCGAGCGTTGCCAATCAGGTTATAGGAGCAGCTTCAGTAATTCTGATACGCATTATTGCGGTTCATTTCGGTATCAGCCTGCCCTCATTATCACCCGATAAGGAGGACGAATCACTTCATGACAACTCTTGAAGAATCTTTCAGAACAGGATCGCAGGTTAAATCGACACCAAGTTTGCGGAATATCTTTCTATCTACTTCACTCAGCATAACAGTTGAATGAACTTGACATCCTCTGAGTTCAGGAAGTTTTTCCAATGCCTTTTTACAGTTATCATCAGAACGGCTCAACATTGAGAGTGCAACCAGAACTTCATCTGTATGAAGACGAGGATTCTTGCCGTGCAATATCTCCAGTTTGGTCTTCTGAATAGGTTCTATCATATCCTGTGAAATAAGTTTCACCTTATGGTCTATGCCTGCCAGATGTTTAATTGCATTCAGAATAAGAGCGGCGCTAGGACCCAGAAGCTGACTTGTTTCGGCTGTGATAATTGTGCCATCTGCCAACTCTATAGCTGAAGAGTGTACACCAGACCTATCTTTTCTCTCTTTTGCTGCTACTGTAACTTTTCTAAAATCGGTAGATATTTTCACCTGTTTCATCAACAAAGCAATCTTATTCACTTCGTTGTCGTTACAATCTCCTTTCGCCAATTTTCCCAAAGCTGTATAGTAGCGTCTTATGATTTCGTCTTTGGCAGCATTCATGCAGACCTCTTCGTCCGACATACAGAAGCCCACCATATTAACGCCCATATCTGTTGGCGATTTATATGGATTTTCGCCATAGATACCTTCAAACAGTGCATTCAGCACAGGGAATATCTCTATATCGCGATTGTAGTTTACAGCAGTCTTGCCGTATGCCTCCAGATGGAACGGATCTATCATATTCACATCGTTAAGATCGGCTGTAGCTGCTTCGTAAGCCACATTTACAGGATGTTTAAGAGAGAGATTCCATATAGGGAATGTTTCAAATTTGGCATATCCGGCCTTTATATCTCTTTTATGGTCATGATAAAGTTGGCTCAGACAAACAGCCATTTTACCACTACCGGGACCGGGAGCTGTTACAATTACCAACGGACGTGTAGTCTCTACGTAGTCGTTCTTACCAAATCCATCTTCTGAATCTATAAGTTCAACATTTGTAGGATAGCCTTCAATAGTATGATGACAATAGGTTTGTATGCCCAATCTGTTCAGTTTTTCACGATAAGCCACTGCACTGCTCTGACCATTATAGTGGGTAATAACAACAGAACTTACCATAAAACCTTTATCTACAAATTCCTGACGCAAACGGAGCACATCCATATCGTAGGTGATACCCAAATCGCCACGAATCTTATTCTTTTCAATATCCAGGGCACTGATTACCATCACAATCTCAGCATAATCGCTCAACTGCATAAGCATACGCAATTTACTGTCAGGCTGGAAACCCGGCAGTACACGACTAGCGTGATTATCGTCAAAAAGCTTACCTCCAAATTCCAGATAAAGCTTATCGCCAAACTGAGCTATTCTCTGCTTAATATGCTCTGACTGAATTGTCAGATACTTGAGATTGTCGAAACCTATTTTATTCATACCCGTAATATCGTAACGGGTTACAAATTTAGCATTATTTTTCTGTTAAAGGAAGTTAGTTGGATATTTTTATCCAAACATCAAATAAAAAATGTTCCGCCAAAATTAATTGACGGAACATTCTGAATAATTCTATTTTATTATTTCCACTTGTAGTTTGTTCTCCACAAATTAGGAAGGAATTCGTAATACAAAAGATGACGCCATGTTACCAGATCGTGTGCACCACCGCCACCTACATAGAACTGATGCTCAACACCCATCTCTTCCAGTGTTTCATGCAGTCGCTCATGACGTGCCATAAAACCTGTTTCGTAGGTACCACCACCAACAAACATATAGTCTATCTTGTCATTGATATCAGGATCGTTCAACGCCGGTGTTTCTGTTACTTCTATAGCTGCTGACAACAGACCCATAGAGCCAAATACATCCAGATTACGCAATGCGACATACTGTGACATTCTTCCGCCCATGGAGAGACCACTCAGAGCACGCGCATGCTTGTCCTTGATTACGCTGTATTTGGATTCAACGTAAGGAATTACACACTCTATAAGTTCTTTTTCAACCAATGGGAAAGCCAGTTCTGTATGCTGAGGATGGCTACGTGTTACCATCTGGTCATTTGGGAACACCACAATCATCTCTTTAGCCTTACCCTCTGCAATCAAATTATCCAAAATAAAGTTTGCACGTCCATGCATTACCCAGGTCTCTGTCAGGTCACCTGAACCACCCATAAGATAGAGTACAGGATACTTTTTCTTAGGGTTGTAGTTTGCCGGTGTATAAACCATCATATCTCTCAAACCCTCTGTAACAGATGAATAGTAGTAGTGTGTTGTAATGCTTCCATGAGGAACTTCCGGTTTTGGATCGTACCATGTTGGCTCATCACCATGTACAAAAAGGATACTGAAAGATGGCATTGCTGCATGACCGGTAAAGGTATTGTTTGGGTCAATATTCTGCACACCATCTATAATGAAGTAGTAGAAATAAATTTCCGGTTTAAGCGGACCGATAGTCACCTCCCAAAGGCCGTTCTCCTTCTTTTCAAAAGGTACGCGTCTTCTTGAATCATTTCCTACAAACATGGAACCGGTAAGCAATACCTCCTCTGCTCTTGGGGCATTGATTCTGAAAGTCACGGTGTTATCATCGTAAACTTCCGGAGAAATAACATTAGTACTGTAAGGTTTAATGTTCTCAGTGTTACGCTGTGGATCAAACTGAATATTCACATGCGATTGCTGTGCCATCAAAGGCAATGAAATAGCAGCCAGTGCTGCAAACAGAATCTTTTTCATATCCTTAAAATTAGTCAATTTTGTTTGTAAAGATAAAACTATTTTTTCAGAGTTCTGATACTTAAGACTAAAAGAATAAAATGTGCAATAGTTACAACACAAAAAAAAAGGTTCAGACACAGTGTCCGAACCTTTTAGATATATCAGTTTTTTTAATTCTTTACCAGATTCTTGAAGGCTTCACCAAATATCAGATAACTTGTATTACCTGCAATAGTTCCTTCGTTTTGTCCCCACAGGAATGGCCAATCATCATAGTTTTCAAAGTGGTCAGGCTGACGGAACAGCAAACCCGGAGCTACGTTACCAGGAATAAATGAGAAGTCTGCGCGGTTATTGCCATAGAACACCTCCTTTGGACGTGTTGCACCAACAGCAGCAACAAATGAATAGTTATGATATGGGTGACAACCAAACAACCAACCAGCCGCCTTATATGCAAAGCTCTTGTCAACTATATCTGGGAAGTATTTGTTTGCAAATGATACTGTTGTACCAAAGCTGGTAATACTACCACCACCGGCCCAGTTTCCTAAACCGATAGGCAGACCATAAGGGTTGTTTTCATCAAGACTTACAATATACTCCTTATACTTCTCTACATAAGGACGCAGTTTCTCTTTATATTCAGCATCCATATATGGAATAGCATCCATAGCTGTATTGATAGTGCCATTTACGTTTCTGTCCAATGCACCCCATATCTGACTTTCAAACTGCTCCAGATACTGCTTTTCGCCTGTAGCAACATAAAGCTGAAGGTTTGTAGCAACATTACCTCCACCATTTCTGTTACGATTATTCTGATTACGTCCGTTCTGTCTTGCAGCATTTATTTCGTCAGCCTCCTTCATCAATCTCTTTGATTGTTTCAGAGCTCGGTCAGCAAGTTCATCATTGTAACCTCTCAAAGCGCGGCTTGCTGCTGCAAACATTGTTGCTGCACGCTGGTCAAGACTAATATTGCGGCTTGTAAACGCCCACATATCATCAGGAGTACCACTACGCTTACCATCAGCAGATACTTCGTATGGTTTCAAAGATGGATCATAGATAAGACCGTCGGTAATTGCAGATGCATCACCTAAGTGGTGATAGTTGTCCAGCACTGAATTTGACAATGTCTGTGCCATGTGGCCAATCTGCTCTGCCTGAGCCACAAGGTTAAGTGTACCATGTTCAATGAACTGCAGAATATCAGGTGTTCCATCCGGACGATGCAGATCCACATAACGCTGTTCCTGACTTACAAATGTTTCGTCACGCATAGGCTTAAAGAGTTCCCATGCTGTTACAAAATTCTGTACCACATTGATATTTGAACCTGTTTCAATATCAAAGTCACCGGCATCAAAGAAACCACCTACGTTAAGTCCCGGAATATGTTCCAGAGCTTTGTATTTGGTATCGGTTGTAGGACCCTGTGAGTGCAGGTCAAAATGGTCTGTGCTAGGTGGAGCCTGCAAATAACCCTCTTTAAACGGTTCACCGTGCCATACTCTGTAAGCTTCGTTCACAGCCATGTGGTTCATGTGAATAGGAATCCAGACATCGCTTGTAGCATCGGTAATCTTATCGTAAACATCATCGTTAATAATGAAGTTGTTTGTTACGTAATCACCATATTTAATAAAATATACACCAGGTTCCTGAACTTCTGTAAAATCAAATTTGATATAGTGATATTTAAAGTAATCACCCCATGCATTTGTCCTGCCTGTAAAAATTTCCTGAGTTGAACCATCATCATTTACCTTTATGATAGATGCTTTTGCAAGTGGTTTATCCTTCTTGTCAAGTTCTATAACGGCAATCTTCGGCTGATCAGGTACATAACCCATCTGTGAGAAACCGATATTTGGTTCGCGGATCCAGTTCTCCATTGCGTTTGGTTCTACTATCCATGACAGCACCTTGCCGGTTTTACCTGCAGGAAGTATGCTACGCAGTACAAACCAGCCGTTCTGTGCCAGCATACGGCCGTCATAAAGCATAAAGTCTGTATCTTCTGATGTAATCTTGATCATTCTTGATGGTTCATCCGGAGCAATAAGAATGCTTCTACCGGTCTCCAGTGGCAGTGGATCTACAAATAGGTCGGTACCACGGTCATCGTATGTTTTGTAACCTTTGTACTGCACCACCTTTTCGCTGTTAGGTCTGGTAACAGTATTGCTTACAGCATAACGTGGGAAACGGTTTGGACGACCATCCATTATATATGCTTTACCCCAGTACTGTGATGGCAGGAATTCAATATTGAATCCGGCATCTCCTTCAAGTTCTGCAGGAATTGGTTCATCCAGATAGACAGCTATCTCCACAGCTTTTCCCTGTGCAGTTACTACCACACGTGAATCAAAATCGTAATCGTTGTAACGTAAAGCAACCTCAATTGATTTATCCTCCTTGTTCACCGTTCTGGAAGGAGATTGAGGCACCAAATCCCACTGTTCAGGGGTGTTTGACAGTCTGACTGCACCACCCTGCACTGTTCTCACTCCGTGATGAATAATCTCAATACCTGAATTCTTTTCATCATTAAATCCACCTGAGAATTCATTACTGAAGACAAGCACATTTACACCTTGTCTTTCAAAATACTCAAGATCATTGAGCACCAGATCCTGATTGGCATTATTTCCGCCACAAGCGGCCAATAACAATGTTCCAATCGCTAAAAACGACGTTCTTTTCATTGTTTGTTAATATTTGATTAGTAGTTAAAGTCCATGATAATATGCAAAACTAGCACAATAAATCTACTTACCAAATAGTTTTTCTGCTTTTATTAGGCAAAACCATTACATAAATAGTAATTTTGTAGCCAGTATGGAGCAGAAAAGCAACAAGCTATTTTATCATCTGTTGGCACTGGTAGTAGTAGCCTTCTGGGGCACCACATTTATATCAACCAAAATACTTTTGGGCAATGGTCTTACGCCTTCAGTAATATTTGCCATCAGATTTACGATGGCATATCTGGGTATATGGATTCTGTGCATGAAGAAAAAACAAACCAGAAAGCTATTAAGCAACAACATTACAGACGAACTTATTTTCATCATACTGGGCATAACAGGCGGTTCCATGTATTTTTACACGGAAAACACAGCACTTGCCCTGACACAGGCATGCAACGTATCTTTTATAGTTTGCTGTGCGCCACTTTTAACCGTACTGCTCACACTCTGGGCAAAACGCATTCCCAGATTCAGGCAGAGCAATAGCCTGGAAGATGTAAGACTGAATATCTGGATTATACTGGGGACAATTCTGGCTCTTTCAGGCATGTCACTTATGATATTCAACGGCTATAAGTTTGAAATATCACCCAAAGGAGATATACTGGCCTTTCTGGCTGCACTCTGCTGGAGCATATACAGCATGTTTATGGTCCACCATTCAATTAAGTATGGTGTGCTGTTTGCCACACGAAAGGTATTTTTCTGGGGGCTGATAACCATACTGCCATTTGCACTTAACGAAATAGGATATATAGACACAAACGCCTTTGCACAGAGAGAAGTTATATACAATCTGCTGTTTTTAGGCATTGTAGCTTCACTTGCATGTTTTGTATTATGGAACAAGGTTATGGAGAAATTAGGTAATGTAACATCTACTAACTACGTATATCTGAACCCTATATTTACCCTTATAGGTTCCATTCTTGTACTGCACGAACAGGTAACACCCATTGCTGCAATAGGTTCTGCACTCATTCTGGCGGGCGTTATCCTTTCCGGAAAAAGATAACCATTATACAGGTTTTTGTGAGAAGAAAATTATAGGTAACTTTGCACACCGATAACAAGAATACAATATGTGGGTAAGTTTGGCACTATTTTCAGCCCTCTGCCTGGGCTTCTATGATGTAAGTAAAAAAAATGGTCTTAAAAATAACGCTGTAATACCTGTTCTATGGCTGAACACGCTGTTTTGTTCGCTTTTAATGTTACCATTTGTTTTACTGTCAAAACATACTACACTACTTGACAATTCACTTTTATGGGTACCATCTGCAGACTGGGATATCCACAGAATGGTAATCTTGAAGGCCGCCATTGTATTGTCTTCATGGATATGCGGTTACTTTGGAATGAAACATCTGCCTATTACTCTGGTTGGCCCTATCAATGCCACAAGACCAATTATTGTTCTGCTGGGAGGACTTCTGGTTTTTGGTGAAAGGCTGAATATCTATCAATGGATAGGTGTACTGATAGCAATTCTCTCATTTTATCTGCTGAGCAGAAGCGGCAAGAAAGAGGGTATTGATTTTAAGCACAACAAATGGGTACTGTTGCTTATACTCTCAACATTCTTTGGAGCAATCAGCGGATTATATGATAAATACCTGATGGGACAGTACAATAATATGTTTGTCCAGGCCTGGAGTAATTTCTATCAGGTTATATTGATGACCATCGTATTATTCACTTTATGGTTTCCCAAAAGAAAAAGTTCAACACCATTCAGATGGCGCTGGAGTATTCTGCTGATCTCAGTATTCCTAACTCTGGCCGATTATGCATATTTCTACGCACTTACAGAAAGTGCCTCAATGATATCTATCGTTTCAATGATCAGACGAAGCAGTGTACTTGTATCATTCCTCTGCGGAGCTATACTGTTCAGAGAGAAGAACCTTAGGAGTAAGGCTTTCGATCTGTTACTTGTCCTTATAGGTCTGATATTCCTGCTTATAGGTTCAATGCAGTAAAAAAATCGTGGCTACACACCTAAACGTAATGTAACCACGATTAATCCTTAAACTGCGGGCAGGTTATTTGAAACGCCACCAGTCAAGACGTACATCGCCTTCTGCTTCGTCTATGCAGATATAGAGATCATGAACATCTGACGCTCCTGTTATCTTGGTTGAGAACTGACGATATTTCTCCACTTTGCCTGTAGATTTGATATTCACAGTTCCTACAACTTCGCCATCAGGAGAATCCAAACGGATAGTCAGTTTTGCACTACCTGTACCTGCTGCAGATATAATGTAGTTTTTAGCACCTGCACCAAAATCAACACCACGCAGACGGATATATTCATCTTTATCCAGATGATAGATATACATTTCACGTTTGCCTTCTGAATATGGCATCTTTTCTACTATACCGGTATTATCGAAACCAATCTTTGCAGATTTAAGACCATAACCCCAGTTCATTGTTTCAGCCTCTACACGACGGTATGGATTGAACAGTTCAAGCTGAACATTCTGTTCCTGATCCAACCATAATGGCAGTTCCTGAATAGTACCATCGGCATTGTACTTCATCTCTGTGAATGATACAGAACGACGTTCGTAATGACGCAATATGTCTATGTTCTTTATGTCGTAGTTCTGTCCAAACAGATATGTATGTCCCTTATAGTCGGCAATACCCGGGTGGTTACCTCTGTTTCTAGGAGTATGATCCATTATATGACCTTTATGTTCCCATGGACCTGTAGGAGACTTACTCATTGCATAGCCAATACCTTCAGGACAACATGTTGAAGCAAATGCCATATAGTAGAAATCGCCACGTTTGTAGCACCAAGGACCCTCCTGATAATCAGGAATACGTGGAAGCTTAACAATATCGCCTACTGTTGAAATCATATCTTCACCCAATTTTACATAATAGGTGTTAGGATTACCCCAGTACATATATGCCTGACCATCGTCATCTATAAAGACTGTCGGGTCTATATCTTCCCAGTGTTCGCGCTGCCATACCAATGGTTCACCAAGCGGATCTTTAAACGGACCGTATGGAGAATCGGCAACCAATACACCTATACCATGACCGTGAAGAGGAGCATACAGATAGAACTTACCATTGCGTTCTACTGTCTGAATAGCCCATGCACCATTATCACGACTACGCCATTCAAAATCTTTCAATGAAGCTACAGCACCATGTTCTGTCCAGTTCACCATATCGGTTGTAGAATATAGCAACCAATCATACATAAAGAAACCTGCAGAACTGCGCTCATTTTCATCGGCAATATCTTCAGGAGAAGAATCGTGAGAAACATACAGGAATAGTGTATCACCAACTACCAATGGAGATGGGTCGGCAGTAAATTTGGTCTGAGTAAATGGCATATTGCACTGTTCTACGCCACGCATTTCCCACCAGTCAAAATACATCAACTTTGGTCCTTTGCGTCCGGTGAAACAGAAATACAGATCGTGAATACCAACCACTTTTGACTTGATATCGGCAACTATTGTCTGCCACTCTTCCCAGCCACCAGTAGCAGGTACATTCAGAGTGGTCAGCAACTGACCCTTTATGCTGTCAACGCGTACCTCTATAGCACCACCGCGCAAACCACTTGACACACGTGCTGTAAATGTACGCGGGAACATACGTCCAAAATCCACATTACGCAATTTAATATAATCACCATTGTGAATATCGGTTACATATACACCTATCTTACTATTCTGTTCTGTTGATAAGCCACGAGAATATGCCATAGTTTCAGCCTCTACCTTACGATAAGGATTGAATGTACCTACAGGTTCTACACCCTCTTCGGTAGGCATAATTGTTGGGAATGAACCATCTTCGTTATACTTAAATTCTTCTACAGCCACACTACGTCCGTAGCCACCGCCACCCGGCAATTTTCCTGTATGATAGAAGAAATAGCTATGACCTTTGTAGTCTGCTACACCTGCATGGTTGGTAAATGAACCTGTATTTGCCTGAGGCATAATCTGGCCTGCGTATGTCCAAGGTCCCAACGGATTTGATGCTGTACTGTATGAGATATGCTCAGGAATACCGCCTGCAGCATATATCAACTGATATGTATCACCGCGCTTTGTAAGCCATGGGCCTTCTGTATAGCTATCTTTATACTGTTTTCCCTGTTCTCTGTTTTTTGGAGCGCCGAAAGCATCTTCTGTCATGTCAGCAAGAATAACATCTCCTTCGTATGAGATCATATCTTCGTTTAACTTCAGATAGTAAAGCTGAGGATTACCCCAACACACCCAAGCCTGTCCGTCATCATCAATAAATACACTTGGATCTATATGGTCCCATGAACCATTTTCAAATAGAGGCTTGCCAATTGCATCGCGGAAAGGACCTACAGGAGTATCACTAACAGCTACACCTATAGCCATTCCACCTGAAATCTTTGAATGTGCACAGATATACCAATAGAACTTGCCATTACGTTCTATTGCCTGACCTGCCCACGCACGATCATCTGCCCATGAGAACGATTCCAAAGCAAGAGGTGATCCATGATCCACCCAGTTAACCATGTCGTCTGTTGAATAAACACGCCACTCCTGCATCCAGAAGAAATCTGCTCCGGCTTCATCGTGACCGGTATATACATACATTCTTCCATCATGAACAAGAGGAGCCGGATCGGTAGTGTAGCATGTCTGCACTATAGGATTCTGTGCAACAGCTACAACTGTAACCATCAGCATAAGTAAGATAGAAATCTTTCTTTTCATTTTGTAGTTGTTTAGTTAATAATTGTATTAATAAGTAGTTTCAAATACAAATGTATAAAGTTTTTCAAACAACACATTAATATACTGCTAAAATGAAAAAGAAAAAAAGTCCTGCTACAACAAGGTGTAACAGGACTGAAGTATGGTTTTTCAGTATAATCAGAAACCACCAAAGCCGCCCATGCCGCCGCCGAAGCCGCCCATGCCGCCGCCCATAGCGCCGAAGTCCATGCCGCCGAAGCCGCCCATGCCGCCACCGAAGCCGCCCATCTGCATTTCGCGGATTTCGCAACCTTCAGGAACTTCAAACATTGAAGCAGGAATCTCTACATTCTCTTCCAAAGAAGCAACTGTCTGACCCATAGCACCGAATTCTGAATCAGATTCAGACTTCATAGTGATACCCTGGTAAATCCAGATAGTCTGAGTCATAAATGAACCCATCATGCTAACGCGATATGAATACTTCTTACACATCTTACCTGCTACTTCTTCTTCACCAAGTTCCTTAATCTTATTCTTTTTGATGGTCTTTGCATCAAGGTTCATCCAGTCAATAGGTTTGCTTGTTGACATACCCATGCCCATGCCACCCATCATAGCGCCACCACGAGCACCACCGAATACCGGCATCTTAGTTGCTGTATTTTCAGCTTCATTGATTGAAAGAGTCTCTTCACCAACTACAATAGAACGAGTCATTCTGTCGCCATAACCTGATACAGTTGCAGTCTTGCGTCCGTAATCATCAAAATATATCTTCTGTGAATAGCTTGACATATCAAACTCCATCTGACGGTCACCACCACCAAATGCAGCAGCCATACCACCGCCAAAACCAGCAAAATCTTCCATATCCTGCTGAGCCATTGTTATAATACCTGATTTAATTCCGTAAAGGATTTCAGGATCCGCCTTCTTCTCTTTTTTTGCACTTACTGACAAACTTACCATTGCAAGCATTGCCACAGCCATCATAATTTTCTTCATATCGATATTTAATTTAGTTTATAAATTCATTCAACACCTATAGTATAGCAAAATAAGCAATAAGTTAAAACGCGACACCTTAAATATTATCTTTTTTTATGATATTTCCGTTATTACTTGTTATAGAGTTGATCGGTCGCCAGTACTATGAACATATAGTGTGACGAACCACCACCCAACACATATTCAGTCTGCTGCCACAGGAATGGGAATGTAAGCAATTCAGGAAAGTCCGGACGAATAAGTCCTGTACCTGAAATAACACCTCCCGGAATATAGCTCCAGTCTGCACGGTTAAGTCCATAACCGACTGTTGCCGATGTAGCTCCTACGCCCGACGCATAGGATGCCTGATTTAGTCCCGGATGTGCACCAAGTACAAAGTTCAGAGCATTTGCAACAGGTTCCGGACTGAAAATTTCCGGATAAGCAGATGCAAGGAAGTAATGACGATAACCAAAGCTCTGAATATCCCAGCCTTCACCCCATACCGCAGGAGAATATGGTACACCGTATGGAGTCTCCGCAATCTGTTTTGAAAGACCTTCATTGATAGAAGGTACTGCTTCCATAAATGCCTTGCTCCATGCCTTTGCCCTTTTGTTGTTCTTCATCTCAGAGAATTTCTTCTCAATTCTGGCCAGATACCAGGCATTCCCGGATATTCTCCTCATTATGTTCTCCTGATTATCAAGCAGATAATTCATATAAACATCTTTTCCTGTTGCCAGATAGAGTTCTGCAGCAGCTTGTGTTTTATCTGTTCTGCCTGTTGCATTTGCAAAGATTGTTTCTGCAATATTCAGACAGTGAACACTTAAAGTATCGTTAAAGCCACGCAGCACGCGTGCGGTTGCAGCCAGATTGGTAGCTGTTGACATTTCTCGTCCCGGATTGTTTTCGGTAAAAATCCAACGG
The DNA here is from genome assembly GCA_045660365.1 of Bacteroidaceae bacterium. Lineage (GTDB taxonomy): Bacteria > Bacteroidota > Bacteroidia > Bacteroidales > Bacteroidaceae > Colenecus. Next base: position 8,978 of record JAZRDQ010000006.1, on the reverse strand, counting down.
TCATCGTCATTACCTATTATACCATCTGTCATGGAAGCTGCATCGCCCAAATGTACATATTGCCTTAAATCTCTGCAGATAATACCTCTGTACAATCTGCCTAATGCGATATAGCTGTTAACTATACTCAATGCGCCATTCTCTACCTGCTGCAAAAGGTCATTCTTTCCATCAGGCTGATGAATTTCACACACTCTTGTATGCTGGTCTATCGATGTTACATCAAGTTCTGGTTTAAAGGCTTCGTATGCCAAAGCAAGTATATAACATTCACCAGACTGTGACTCAATACGCAAATCAAAATCACCGGCATCGTGCCAGCCGCCTATGTTTACACCCTCTACTATTTCTCCGGCTTCATATTTTGAAAGACCCGGTTTCTGGTCATAACCATCTATATGGTTGTATGCAGGCGCCATTGCAGCATCGTCCATGTGACAGGCATCGTGCCAAACACGATATTTTTCGGTTACTCTCATGTGACACATCTGCACAGGCAGGAAGTATTCCAAAACAGGTTGCCATACGCCACGAGAATAGATATCTGCCGATATTCCAAAGATAGGAGATTTACTATCGCCATATATCACCTGATACATTCCCTCTGCTTTTACATCAGAAAAATCTATTTCCAGATATTTGTAGCGCAGGAAATCGCCCCATGGTTCAGGTTTGATAACTCTTACCAGACTATCGCCACTGGCTGTCATCTTTACAAGTTTTGCTTCTGTCAGTGGAGTATCGCGTGAATCGAGCTCTACAAGCGCTGTTTTTGGTTGCAATGGAAGATAACCCACCTGCGATATCTGAACTACCGGTTTGTAAATCCAGTCAGGCGATATAGTTGGAGATATACGCCACTTTACAGCACCCTTTGTTTTTCCTGCAGGCACTTCACTACGCAGTACAAACCATCCGTTGTTATGGTTCATTCTTCCATCATAAAGCTTTAGTGGAGTATCTGTGATTGTTTCAATAGTTACGCGGTTCAGAGCATCATCAGGACGCGATGTGAATTTTTTACCAACTGCGTACGGAGCTGCTATAATATCATCGGCTATGATTGGATTATACTCTCCGTCTTTTCCCAAAAGGTGTTCCAAATCTACCCTGGGACGTCTTGACTGATGAAAATCGCCAATATGTTCCATATTACTTTTTGTAAATTCCAATGGTGCATTTGGCTGCTGAGGATATATGCCGCTCTTGTTATCCATTATCCATGGCTTTCCGAAAAGTGATCCCGGAAAAAATTCAAAGTTAAAGCCTACTTTGCCCAAAAATTCTTCAGGGACAGGCTGATCCAGATCCAGAGTTACAATAATATCATCTCCGTCAGCCTCTACTTTTACTGAATAGCTGAGTTGCAAATCGGGGTAAATAATTGGATTGAATCCTGTTTCGTGTTTACTTGAATCGGGATAGACCAGCGATGTAGTGATAGAATTTCCCGCTACAGTTCTCTTCAACTGTTTGGGAAGCGGCTGCCACTGTCCCGGAGTAGCTTCCAGACGCAGATCACCGTTTGTGGCTATACGATTACCATTCATTATCAGACAGACACCACTCTGATGTCCTTCCGGATAGACATCATCAAATACCATTACACTGATTCCCTGGTTCTGAAAATAGCCTTTGTTGTTCAAGGTAAAGCCCTGGGCATATATACCCAAAGCCAGTAGCCCGGCCAAAGCAAACATCAAGATTTTCTTCATTTTTTTCTTAATAATTGGTTAGTTATTTGCAAAGATACATTTTTTAATCTACCTTTGACTCAATGCATCATTAAAAAACAAATATTATGGCAAGTAGAAGAAATTTGAAGAAAGTAATCAGTGATATCATTGGTGATATACTGTCAGAATGCATCATCTATGCAAATTACGTTCCGGGTGTTGATCAGAAAGCTGTAGGAGAATTAATGTATGAACTTTTAGAGATTGATGAAGAGTTCCTTTCACGAATCAGCCATACAGAGCCAGGAAATGCAAAACAATATTACAGAGCATTCTATGCAGATTTTGACAATCGCGTAAACGCTGTAATAGAAAAATTCAACAACCTGAAAAAATAATTTTTTTGCAATATGAATAGACGTCTGACAACCTTGATGTTGCTGACCCTATTGACTATTAGCCCCGTATCTGCACAAAGCTCTTATGGGGCTATTCGCAATTCAATAGCTCAGTATTTTACACAGTATCACTGCAACAGCATGGACCTGAAAAATGTCCGTGTAAGCCGCAGTGTGATAAGCCATGACAATAAAAAGATAGAGATATATCTGAACCAGAACTTTGCATATCAGCTATTCCGACCTGAAACCATAGATTCCATCTATCAGGATTTACGTAAAAACTTGCCAAAGGATGTTCGCAATTACACCATAAACATATACAGCAACGACAGACGCATAGAAGATTTGGTACCAAATTATGCAAGAGCTACAAAAGATACCAAACTGCTATGGAACAGCACTGCATATAATGGAGATCCCTGGGTAAAAAACAGATCCAGATCATTCAGTATAGATAAAGGTCTGGATAACATACATCTGTCTATAACTCCAAGCCACGGTTATCATTTTGACAGCAGCAAAGACAGACGCTGGGAGTGGCAACGCCCACCTTTATATACTACGCGAGAAGATCTGCTTTCACAGTCATTTGTATATCCATATTTGATACCTATGCTGGAAAATGCAGGTGCCATTGTCTATTCATCGCGCGAAAGAGACTGGCAGACCGAATGTGTCATAGTGGATAACAGCGATGACAGGAAAAATTTCAGACTCACATCGCCCAAAAGAAAAGAGTGGCAAAAAAGAATGGGTGCAGGTTATAATCCCGATTCAACCAAAATATGCCTGACAGACCAGAACTCCACAGTAAACACCATAACTACAAATATGGGAAGAGCTACTGAAAATGCTGTAGCCATGTGGATTCCGGACATTCCTGCAGACGGAGATTATGCAGTATATGTAACATATCAATCATACCCCAACAGTGTAAGCGACGCAAAATATATTGTTTTCCATTCAGGTGGTACCACCGAATTCAGTGTTAACCAGCAGATAGGTGGCGGCACCTGGGTATATCTGGGCACATTCCATTTCAAGAAGGGCCAGAGTACACAGGGTATGGTCACACTTGACAACAGCAACAATAGCAACGGTATGGTTTGCGCCGATGCAGTACGCTTTGGTGGCGGTTTCAGCACTGCTGTCAGAGAGAATCAGCCATCCGGCATAGCCCGATATTTAGAAGGAGCTAAATATTATGCTGAATTTGCTGGCGCACCCGATTCCGTATTCAGCAAATACAGCGGTGCCGATGAATACCGCGAAGATATCTGGACACGTCCATATATGACCAACTGGCTATCGGGCAGTTCCGTATTCAACACATCACAGAAAGGTCTGGGCGTTCCTATAGAGTTAGCATTTGCATTACATACCGATGCCGGATATTTCTATGGCGACACACTTACCGGATCATTGGGAATACATACCACTCGTCATAACGATGGGGTATTGGGTAACGGACATACACGCGATGTATCTCGCGATTTTGCCGATATGGTTCTGTACGATTTAAAGAACGACATTACTGCTATAACAGGAAGAGACTGGACAGAACGCGGAATATGGGATAAGGACTACTGCGAAAGCAGAGAGCCGGCAGTCCCATCAATGATACTGGAACTGCTTTCACATCAGAATTTCTACGATTTGAAATTTGCACTTAATCCAAACTTCCGTTTTCTGGCATCGCGTTCCATCTACAAATCCATAACCAGGTGGGTAAACTTTATGCATTCACACCCTGCGGTTATACAACCACTGCCAGTAAACAGTTTTAAGATTCAAGAGGACCGTAAGAACAACAGCATAACCCTATCCTGGCAGCCCACAACCGACCCATTGGAACCAACAGCTATGCCAACAAGCTATGTTGTCTATACCGCTATGGATGACGAAGGTTTTGACAACGGCATCTGCATAAACAGCAACAGCTATGTATTTTCACCTAAGAAAGGACATATATACCGTTTCAAGGTAACCGCTCTGAACGATGGCGGAGAGAGTTTCCCATCTGAAACACTATCGGCCTACATATCTGAAAGCAACAAAGGATATATCCTGATAGTAAACGGTTTCCAGAGACTTAGCGGTCCTGAAACTATAGAGACCGATACAGAACAGGGATTCAATATTGCCAGAGATCCGGGCGTATCGTATATAGCATCGCCTGTATTCTGTGGCGAACAGTTGGTATTCAGCAAAGCCAATATGGATTTGGAAGATTCTCTTGCCATAGGATTCAGTAATGACTTGTATAACGGTGATGTACTGGCAGGCAATTCGTTTAACTATCCATATATACATGGCAAGGCCATTGCAGAGGGTTCAAACTATTCATTTGTTTCTTGCAGTCGTAATGCAGTAGAGAATGGTGAAATAGATCTTGCAGATTATGAGATTGTAGATTACATATTAGGTCTGCAAAAACATACTGCACAGGATACCATTTATGATAAAGACTACTCTACCCTGTCACCTGCTATACAAGATGCGTTAAGTTCATATTTGGATGGTGGTGGCAATCTGCTTCTTACCGGTTCATATTTAGGTAGCGATATGTGCAGCACAGTACAGGGTGAAAAGTTTCTGGAAGAGAAGCTTCATCTGAACTATCGCGGAGCTGTTACAGACATAGAAGAAGATGTTGTTACCGGAATAAAGAGCAACATCAATATCAACAGAAAACCTAACAGAGAGTTTTATGCTCTGCCCCGTCCGGAGATATTAGAACCAAACGGCAAAGCCACAGCCATTATGACCTACAAAAAACAGAGATACAGTGCAGCCATAGGTTACAATGGTAAAGACTACAACTGCATAGTACTAGGCTTCCCGTTTGAAAGCATCACCAACGAAAAAGACCGCAACAAAACCATGCAAGCATTTATCAAATACCTTAGCAAGTAGAAATCAGAATTGGTAACCGCGGAATAGTTTGCCACTCCCTTCCAGTTCTGCGCCAAAATAGAAACCCACCTGTGTAGGCTGATTATAGCCTACATTCTGGGTGGCTATACTTATACGATATACAGGATCTTCCAGGAATGTGTGAAATCTATATTTGGTCCTTTCAGGCGATATGTAAAGACGCAGAGAGTTATTATCGAAACTACGCAGTAACACCTCTTCACGCCAATCGCCAATAATATCGCCCTGAAGCGATGGATTACTCTTGGTCCCATTATTTGAAACGCAATTATCAAAACGCTGTATGGTTGCTGCCATCTTCAGCACTTTATGGTACTTTGACACTTGTATATTGTCCTGCATTTCGCGCAACAGATCTCCATCCCACCAAACAGCCATATTTACAGGTATTCCTACAGTTGATGTAGTAAACTGCGAACCTGTGACTGTGCGTATTCCATCGGAAGCCGATGACCACATCTCCAAACCCGGGTTCCCATCATCTATATCGGCAGCCATACATCTGCCAACATCTTTACCGGATGGAATCTGGAATATTATCTCTCCGGTTGCAGCATCTCTAAGTACAGAACCATCTTTCTTATTTTCATGACAACTCCAAACCTGCAGCGCATCGTTATTCGGGAAGAATGCTGTCAGGTGCATTGCATCGCCGTGTCCCAACCCTGTAGAGTAGAGACCTGTACCATCGTTATCTATGCAGCAAGCACCATATACTATTTCATCGCAACCATCACCATCCACATCGCCTACACGCAGATTATGATTGCCCTGCCCGCGATACTTTTCGTTTCCCGGTGTATTGGTATCGAACACCCAACGCTGTTTCAGTTCTTTGCCATCCCAATCGTAAGCGGCCAGTACTGCACGGGTATAGTAACCGCGACACATAACTACACTGGCTTTTTTACCATCCAAATAACCCACAGCAGCCAGATAGCGCTCACTGCGGTTTGCATAGTTATCGCCCCATGAACGCAAATCGCCACGCTGCGGAGTATAATCAATAGTGGTCAATGCTTTACCTGTAGAACCTTCAAACAGTGTAAGATATTCCGGTCCGTATGCTATGTATCCGTAATGGCCTTCAATATCCCAATTAACAGAACCATCGGCATTTAAACCGTAACGATGGTCTTTTGTAGCATCGCCTATAACTGTTCCTGCAGCATCCACAGTACCATCGGCACTCTTTACCACAAGTTCAGCACAACCATCGCCATCCAAATCATACACTATGAACGGAGAATAGTGGGCACCTGCACGAATGTTTTTACCCAAATCTATACGCCACATAAAGGTTCCGTCCAGTTTGTAAGCATCTATATAGGTATTGCCTGTAAAACCACTGTGTGAATTATCTTTTGAATTTGAGGGGTCCCATTTCAGTATAATCTCATACTGACCATCGCCATCAAGATCGGCCACAGAAGCATCGTTAGCCGTATATGTATACTCTTCGCCCCTTATGTTTTCTGCATCGGCAGGACGCTGCAACGGTATCTCCAAATAACCAATAGGAGCATCTGCTTTTAGCACCCAACTACCATTGGATGTTCTTCTATTTTTGAAAGACTTAACCTTTTTCACTTGATAAACGGTCTCCACTTCCGCCCTATTGGCATCCATAAAGGTGGTAGATTTTGTTATGGGTTCTTTGGTTATGCGTTTGCCGTTTTTATATACGTGGAATGCTGTTTCCGGAGTATCGCCCTCCATAAAACGCCAGCTAACCATTACACTGTCTTCTGACGTTCTGAAAGCTACCACTCCGCGGTCCAGTTTTTCCATCTGCAAATCATTACTGTACGCTGCCTGCGCTCCAACCATCTGCACTGCCAGAATCATTCCCAATAACACTGCTACCTTTTTCATAATTCCCATATTTTATGTTCTGTAATTTCAAACTCTATCTCCTTTCTGCAAAAATCCTATTGCAACCCACATATTTGCATAAGGTTTTATAATCCAAGCACAAAGATAAAGTAGGATAAATCCCCATCCAATAGGATTTTCCCTAAAAATATCTACTCTTGCAGATGAGATAAAAAAGAAACTACATCTGAGAAGGAAATGAATTAATACAGTTATTTAGTAGTTCTATTTTTCCATTTCCCTATTTTCTAAAACTTAAATAGAGAAAGACTAAATTATACTTGTAAATATTCATAAAATAAGAATTGAATTTCTAAATCATTTTTTTAGCTTTGCAATTGTCTAACAAAAACGTTAGGCAAGACATATTGGAAAAGGCGTTTACTACGCTTGGTTTTGACGTTCTGAAACTTTCCACAATTAACAGAATCGTAGTCAAAAACAAAGCAACAGTGAATGCCCCGTAGGTGTGTTATATACATACCCTAAATGCCGTATAGCCATTGGTGTATCCATAACCCATTGGCGACTATCAGTGTATAGGGATTGTTATACATATCGGCGTGGGGCTTTTGCGTTGCTCGTTTTACTACGATGGGCACGTGGAAAGGCCTCAGAGCGTGAAGCGAGTGACAGTACAGGGCTTCACGCTTTTTTTATGTCCATTTAAATAAATTCTTATAAACATCAGGGTTGCCGAAGTCCTAAACCCTACAAAACTTTGACACAGCGTGAGTACAAAGTTTTTCAATAATGGACTTGGCAATACGCTTTTCGATAAGTTGAAAGGTATTGCATCGGAGATGGCAACATTTGACCGTTTCTTGGCAGTCGTGGGTTTCTTTCGTTCATCGGGCTACTTCAAATTGCGTAAAGAATTGGGCGATATAACCGAGATAAAAATCTTGGTCGGTATCAATATCGATAACATTTTTCGCAAGCACAACAAGGCTCTTTTAATGCTTGCAGATGAAGACAAGGCAAAAGGAATCTACCACAACGGTTTTAAGGAAGATATTGTAAATGCCCAATACTCTCCCGAAGTGGAAGAGGGTATCTTGCAGATGTGCGAAGATCTTGTTTTAGGACGTTTGCAGATGCGTATCCATGCAACCAAGAACCTGCACGCCAAATTCTACTTATGCTTACCTCAAAATCATAGCGAGCATAGCGATGGTTGGGTTATTATGGGTTCTTCCAATATCTCCGATTCGGGCTTAGGCATCAAGCAACCGCCACAGTATGAACTTAATGTGGCGATGAAAGACTTTGATGATGTGAAGTATTGCTCCGATGAGTTTTGGGCATTATGGAACGAAGCAATTCCATTGACCGCAGAAGATATTGAAGAATACAAGAAGAAAACATACTTAGGTTATCAGCCTACACCATACGAACTATATATCAAAGTACTTATTGATACCTTTGGTGACCAGGTGGAAGATGATTTCTCCATTCAGTTGCCCGATGGCGTAAAGGATTTGAAATATCAGAAAGATGCCGTTATCCAAGGTTATCAAATGTTGATGCAACATAACGGATTGTTCCTTGCCGATGTTGTGGGTTTGGGAAAGACGATGATTGCCACAATGATTGCCAAACGCTTTGTAGAGGCTAACGGTAAAAACACCAATATTCTTGTTGTCTATCCTCCTGCATTGGAAGACAACTGGCGAAATACATTCAAGTTGTTCGGCATCTACAAAAAGGCTCAGTTTGTCACCAATGGCAGTCTATCCAAAGTTCTTGAAGGTAAGGACAACTACAAGGATAAAGAAGAGTTTGACCTGATTATTGTCGATGAAGCACACGGTTTCCGCAGTGATAGTTCGGGTAAGTATGATGAATTGCAGAAAATCTGCAAGTCGCCTTGCATGAATATTGGCTTGTTGAAGAGTTCGCAGAAGAAAGTGATGCTTCTTTCAGCGTCTCCACTCAACAACCGTCCTGATGATTTGCAAAATCAATTGTTGCTATTCCAGAATAGCCAAAGCTGTACCATTGACGGTGTTCCTAATCTCAAAGGATTCTTCTCGGAACACATATTGGACTACAAACGATTGATGCGTGAACGCGACCAGCGTGATGT
>JAZRDQ010000005.1:0-35098 GCA_045660365.1 Bacteroidaceae bacterium | reverse complement strand
GCCATTGCAAATGATTTTGGACTTTACTCATCGAGAGAGTTTTCCAACTGGATAGAGATAATCTCGTTAATGCGAAATATCATAGCACACCATTCTCGTCTATGGAACAGAGCACTCAGCAAGAAAATCTCGAATATCAAGGGACATAGAGACCTTTGGCTGAATAACAAATTCTCAGAAATGCAGAAGAAACAGCCCTATGCTGTAGCTTGTGCCTTGGTTTATCTCTGTAGAGCCGTAGGTGGTAACAAATCTGTCCAAGAAAAAGTAAAGGCGTTGTTCGAGGCAAGTTCCCAACTCATACCTATTCATAAAATAGGCATTCCTGCCAATTGGAAGAATGAACCACTTTGGAGGTAAACAGCGAGTTTATCTGGGGTGACCCTGTAAATGGCCCTGTAGAAGGTGCTTATTGAACTTGAAAAAATCAAACCTATTACTACGAAATAAAATGAGAACGAAGCAACTACCGAGGAATTCTTGGCAGTTGACAAGAAAATCTACTATGTATGTTTTCTATGAATTGGAGAAAGATGCAGTGTGTGCAAAATTTGCACACACTGCCATTGAGGTAAAGCTAAGTTCTACTTTTAAATGCTATTGAAGATAAGGTTTATAATACAAATGTCCTCGTTATAGAAAATCTTTAAAAGCTTGATTCTTGGCATTTCTCATCTTTTCTTGTTCTAATTGTTCTTTTTGTTCTTCTTCTAAGATGGAGCCTTTATGTTTTAGATACTTATCATAGTGATACTTATCATAATAGATTAACATATATTCAAGTTGTTGAACAGAATTGTTTCCGGAGGACGTAAGCAACTCACAACTATGAATGGAAACATTTTTAAAATCCCAAACTCTATTACTATACCATGCATTGCAATCATATTTTTCTTCATAATTAATCTCTGATGAATATTCTGTTCCGTATTTTAGACCATATTTTTGGTTTACTAATTCTTTAAGTGTAAAACTTGGAAATCCCGTAAGATAACTGACATCTATTACGATTGCATACACTGTGTCTTGAAACGTCTTTACATTAAATATCGCTGAATTAATTTCGTTATTAAAATCTAGGTCTATAAAATATTTAAGCGTCTTACCAGAGTATTCATCTGTACTTTCTCTTGGATTCGAGTAGTTACGGTATGTATTTAATGTTTGTAGTTTATGATGTTTTACAATACTATCGTGGGCAGATTCTATATGATCACCTAATTTAATTCCAAAAAAAGATGAATCAATAATTGAGTCTGCGTATATTTGTTTTGGATTTTTTTCTTCACTATTGCTTTGTGAAGGTGTTTGATAACAAGATATAAATATTAGTGAACACAACATTGTTAAAAAGGGAACTTTTTTCATATGCAAAAATATTTAGGATAAATGAGATTTATATTGATGATTTTTTTATAATTATTTAATCAATCCACTCAAGATTTCTATTACTACGATTTGGTGTTATTAATACTATGGCACCGTTTTTATATCTGTAGTTCATATTTGGATTTATAAATTCTTTTATTTTGGATTTATCATTTATGGTGATTATGTCAGATTCACCTTTTTTAAATTCTAAAACGAGTAAATTATTGTTATCATTACCTCTTTCATGTAATATTAGGTCGGGTCTTACTCCGTTTTCATAATTAGTTATACATTTGGTTTTGTTTCCATTCCTATTATATTCAATATCTAAATCATAATCTTTAAACTCCGATTCTTGTATCATATTGTAAAAATATAAAGCAAATCTAAAAACTATGCATTGTTCGTGAAGATGTTTGTCAATTAAATATATATCTTCTTTGTATAGTTTGTCTAAGGCTTTGTTTATTAATTGATTAAGTTGGGTTTTTATTGTTTGTGATATTGAATTAAAACGACAAAAATAATACTACTTTTTGTTTTCGAGGACATTTGTATACATTTTAGAGTGATCCGGAGTAATTTTCTTCAGTTTGAAAAGTTCCGGAACGGTAACAAATCTGTATCCCTGTTTCTTCAGTTCAGGAATAATAGTTTCCAGAGCTTCAACAGTAGCTTCATTTCCTGCAAAATCGTGCAGTAAAACAATCTGTCCGTCAGCAGCATTCTTGATAACCAATTCTGCACGTTGCTGGGCAGATGTAGTTGCTTCCCAGTCATTGCAACCCTGACCACATATAAAAGTCAGATCAATATTCTCATACATTCGTGGACTGACTGAAATATAAGGCGGACGGAAAAACTCAGGACGCTTGCCTATGTATTTCTCAATCATATCAGAAGTGTATTTAATCTCCTCTTTCAGCTGTTCAGCAGATAACATAGCCATGTTAGAGTGGGAGCGTGAATGGTTCTGAATATCGCAACCCATTTTATATGCACGCTGCATAATTTTGGCACTCTCTTCGTTAATATTACTACCTATTACAAAGAATGAACCCACCACATCATGCTTTTCAAGAACATCCAGCATTTTAACTGTTGTTGTAGTGTTTGGACCATCATCAAAACTTAAAGCTATCAGTTTTTCAGCTTTTGCAGTGCTGCCGGCACAAAGACCCGCAACAGCCATCAGTAACATAAATTTCTTCATCATTTAAAGTTTAAATATATATTTCGTTAGTTAGTAAGTTCAGTAGGTTGCTGTTGCTGGCGTACTTCTTCAAACTTTTGTTGCATGGTAGGATTGCCGCGGGTCAGCTTTTTAATGGTAAGATCCTGTGCCTTGTCGTTTGCCAGACGCAGGTTGTTTTCTGAACCAATAAGCGCATCCTTTATCTTCTGCAGGTGATTAATGGACTTGTCAATCTCATCAATGGCAGTCTTGAACTTTTCGCTGGCTATTCTGTAGTTTCTGCCAAACTTATCCTGAAAATCCAGCAGTGAATTTTCAAAGTTGGTAACATCAACAGATTGCTGTCTAGCACGAATTAGTTCCTTTTTATATTCTATGCTCTTTTTCGATGCCTGTGTAAGAAGTGAAATAATAGGCATAAAGAATTGTGGACGAACTACATACATCTTTGGATATCTGTAAGAAACATCAACAATACCTTCATTGTAGAATTCATTGTCGGGCTCCAGAAGCGATACCAATACAGCATATTCGCATCCCTTGTCGTTTCTGTCCTTGTCAAGCTTGGCAAAGAAATCTTCATTCTTATGCTTGGTGGCAGTTTCGTCCATTTCGTTCTTCATTTCGAACATAATAGATATATATTCAATGCCATCAGAATAATCGCGGAAAATAAAGTCGCCCTTGCTGCCGCCTCGTGCATCATTATCCTTGTCAAAGTAGGCGTTTGGATACATGCTGGCGCGAACGCGATTGAACTCATTGCTGCAATGCACTTCCAGTGATTCGCCAATCATCTTTGTAGATAACTTGGCTTTCATATCCTTGTAGTAATCAACCAGTTCCTGCTTCTGCTTAAGCTGTCGTTCGTAATCCTCCTTAATGTTGGATTCGCGAATGGTTGCCTCCTTTTTGTTGACATCAATCTGGCTTCGCAGCTCAATCAGTTCATTGTCTTTAGCTCTGATTATATCTTTTGCCTTGCTCTGTTCCTCTAAAATGGCCACTTTTACCTTGCTGTCGTTCTGTTCAATAACAGCTTTTAATCTGGAAATTTCCTGGTCCGCTTTTAAACGCTCAGCATCTAATTCCAACTTCTTGGTCTGGCTAAACCCATTAATCTGGGCTTTCAGTGCAGCAATCTCAGTGTCTTTTTTAGATAGTTCAACATCCTTGGCATTCAGTTTGCCTATAAAATCCTGGCTGATCTTCAATGTGTTTGCTTCCTGCTTTACTTCATTCTGTTTCTGAAGTTCCAGCACTCTTGCCTTTAGTTCAGCTTCGAATTCCTGGGTTTTTACCTGGCTGACAATTGATGCATAATCGGCTTCGTCTACAGAGAAAACGCTTCCGCATTGTGGGCATTTTAGTTCTTTCATTTTCCAAATTGTTTTATCGCTTTTCAAAGATAGTCAGAACTCCTGAATATTCTGCAAGTTTTTATGATACAAAGTTGATATTGCGAAATTCTGAGAGTTTTTTTTATAGTGGAGTGGGTTGGTAGTGGAGCTTAGGGACGTAGCTGTTTGTAGCTGCTTCGTTCAGTTCATCCCTAAAACACAGAACTCGGACTTTTAGCCAGCATTCGCTGTCTAACGTTCCTCAAACATGCTGTGTTTTTTAACGGTCTTCACCTCACTACGCTATTCCGCTCCTCACAGATAGTCCCTATGCTTCCACTACTTACTCTATACAAAAAGTGTATGCTTTATGCGTTTATAAGATACTGTTCCAAAAAGTGTGTCTGAGTTAAGTATTAAAAAAGGACCAGCCATGTTTGGCTAGTCCCGACAAGTTTGTAATTTGGGGTGTCCAAATCAAAAATTACAACTTATCTTACTTACAAAGGAACAAATTTCTGAACAAATGTGCAAGCATGCACAGAAGAAAAATGGTCTTCATGACTTAATGGAGATCATGCTTGAGAGTATGATGATCGCCGAACGCAGCGAGTTTCTCGTTGCAAATCCGGGCAATAAGGGTAATGGTTATCGTCCCGGCTCCACCTATGGGCATGGCCGTAAGCTGGAATTCCGTATCCTCCGTGACCGCTATGGAAACTTCCATCCCCTAATCGTGGCATAGTTAATTTGTTACGATACTTTGAATTAATACTTCTTTTAATTTATTTCTGCTGGATTCTTCTTGCAAGAGTTCAAATAGCTCTTTATCTATTTCTGCGTGGCGTATATTCTTGCGAATAATTCCGGAAGAGTAGGGGTTGCTCTTTTGTAGGTTGGCTATTGTTTCTTCACCACCAACAAAAGGAACAAGTTTCCAGTATGGTTCGGAATGCATATGCCAGTATGGAGTAGCAGCTTTTGGATTTGTGTATACAGCCGATTCACCTACATACTGTTTCCACTTACTGATGAAACGATTTTCTAAAATGTCAGAGTATTCTATTTTATTAGTTAATATAAAATGGTTTTCAATAAGGTCTATTATACATAGTAACAAAATGGCTTTATGTGGCGCCTTTTTGCCCCTCATTTTATTAACATGAAGTGTGGAAAATTGTTCAATATATTTCTGGAGTGCATCAGGGGTTGGGGCGTTATAATGCAACTGTATGTTTCCTGTGGGAAAACCAACGTAACCCATGATTTTTCTGAAATTTGATGTACTACACACTTCTTTACTACGAATAAACATTCCAGTCTTATCGTATTCATTGAAGTTGTATCTTACCTTACCGGGTTTAATTATTGTATCTCTCTTTGTAATTAGTGCAAATTTATCAGAAGATGGTGATTTATATATAATACCTTCCTGACATTTTTGTGCGTTATAAATTAGTTGCGCATTTATAATTTGTTCGCTATTTAGCTTTTTAGTTATATAGTTTGATTCTTTCTGTTCATAATTTGTTTGAGTGTTGTTTAAGGAACGTGTTTCTTTTTCTTGTACGTTTTCTAACAGGTTGTATGTAGTAGTGTCTGTATAGTCTATTAATGGACTAAAAATGGAACGTAGATTAAAGAGGATTACCTTTCTTCTTGTATTATTAAAATTCTTTTCTATTGCATAACAGTAGCTTTCACAAGTGACACAATCAATAAAACGAATATTCTCTTTACTATCTTTCTTAAATAAAATGATTGGTATAGAATTGTCGCGTATGTTACTATTTACAAGATTGAAATCTTGATTAAATCTTGTGTCCATTCCTTGCCCTTTAATTTTGTAGTATGATACTCCATTTATAACAGTTATGCTAGAACTATTTTCTAGCAATATTGCAAGAGAATCTCTTTTGTATAAAAAATTACCCTTTCGGAATGCGTTATCATTTTTCCATTTACTATTAAGCTTTAACGAATATTTTATTCCACCAAAACTGAAAACAAATTTTTCTTCAATAGGAAGTGGTTTAACAGGTTGGTTCTTATTACAAGTTCTAATTTCTTCTAATTCTTCTATTATAATTGTATGCTTATCTTTCTGATCAAATTGTACCGTTTTGGCTGGTTTTGTAACACGTACTTCTTTTTTAAGTATTTCTTTCTTTTCAGCTGGCTCTGTAACACGCACTTCTTCTTGTAGTGCTTCTTTCTCTTCAGCCGGCTCTGTAACACACACTTCTTCTTGTAGTATTTCTCCCTTTTCTATATGTGTGTTGTAGTGGTGCTCTTGTTTGTTTTGTTGGTGATTTTGTAGATGACTGGACGATTCATATTTTTTTAAAAAAAGATGTTCTACTTTGTCTATATCTGCTTTGTTAATGATTACATTCTTTTCCTTTAAATAATCTACAATTAGATGATCTTTGTCAGTATCTATTCTGATATTATTCCAAGGCGTACATATAGAATGACCATTTTTTAATTTGTAGATTTTATAAGTTCCATTTGTCTGCTTATTTAGAACATAATCGTAATAAATGACGAAATTATCATTTTGCCATTCGTAGTTATAGATTTCTCTACCTTTTACCACCAAGACATATTCATCTATTTTTTTTGCTACAATAACCTTACTATTTTCAATATACATAGGCTTACTACTATAATATCCTATAGGATTTATAAAATCAAAGTTTTTATACATTACATACGCATCTTTGTTAAATATTTTGCCTATGATTTTGTTGCTGTCTATTCTTTCAAAGTATTCTATTCTGTCAGGTATTTTGTAAGTATGGAACTTCTTTTTGTTATAAAATAGTATCCTATAGTATCCGTTACTATTATATATAAAAGAATAGTCACTTGTAAACATAGATACTAATTCTTCCTCTTCCTTTAATTGAAGTCCTTTTTTTATATCACATAAAAGATTATTTGATTTTACGTTATAGTAAACCCATCTGTTGTTAAGTCCTTTTACAGGCCTAACGGCATTAAACTCATTGCCTATATAGCTAAAGCAATTCGTTTTGTATGTACCGTCTTCAAAAAAGAGATAAGCATGATTGTTGTCTTTCCTGTATGCTACAAAACTATTTGTTTCTTTTGAATAGAACTCAATTTTAACGAATTGAATAGAATCTGCATACACATTGATATTAAAGGCGAATTTATTCTTCTTTTTATTGAAAAGATGAAAGCTATCTTTTGCACTCCATAAACAATAGAAATTGCTTGTTTCATTAATGGGTTCAATTTTAATAAAAGAATCCTTTAATGTACTATTATTGTACGTAAATGAAAATGTGTAATCGCTATTTTTTTTAATTTCTATCATTTCTATTGTTTTGGTTCATACTTTGTATTACATGTTGACTTTATGTTATCCAGAGGGATGTTAAAATGCAAAGTTCTATCTATCATAAGGTTCAATGTGTTTGGTATAGTACCTAACCCTATGTTTATGGCTTTTCTTTCATTAATTTCTCCGGTTTCTGTATTTTCTTCTAAGTATAAAACTTCTGTTCCTCCTACATATATATATTCTGTCCCTATGTCTTGGTATTGTACATTAGGCTTGCTATTAATGATGCTATTGCATAAATCACTCATTGCGGTGATAGTTTGCTCGTTTATAGTTGGAAATAGAGAATATGATATAACTTCTAAATGTTCGTTTAGAAATGAAAATAGGTCATGAACTAAATCTTTGTTAATGATTCTGCTGGAAATATTTAGTGAACTTATATCATAAATGGCAATAAATCTATCATCTATCTTAAGACTTTCGTAATTACTGTATAATTTTCCTCCATAATAGTTAATGTCATTCCTATCGAATGCATTTCTTCTTAAGAATGCTTCATATACAACACTAGCAATTATACTTATGTTGACATTTGAATTGTTGAAAGATGGATGGAATATGACAGTTCCTGTTGTAGATAATTCAGGCAAAGAAAATGGTCTTTCATATTGGTTGTAAATTTGGTTGCCATGAGAAAGGTGCTCGTAATATCCATAAATTGTTTGATGTTCTTTAACTCTAAGATTAAACACTTTTGTGTCATCATAAAGCATATTTCCATTACGATATTCTTCCTTAAAGTTAGGTATAACAATTCTCTTATGGTATGATGAGGTTTTGATGAATCTATTGTATTCTCTTTTTGCGTATATTTCTCCGTTTATTAAATTAATTTTGACAATTCTCTCCTTTATATGGCATTTGTTATACATGCTATTCCTTATAGCACCTGTATATCCTTCAGTACATATTTGTTCCCTGCTTATGGTTTCGTTTGGTATATGTTTCTGTTCATCAAGTGCGGCAGTTATCTTATATTGCTTTCCAAAAAAACGTATAGGATATGCATGATGTGGACTGTCTACTTTGATGTCATCATACATTCTTGATGTTTGACCGGATAAGATGTCCTGACATAATGAAATAAATGAATCTGGAAAATACCCTTTTCCATCGAAAACCCTTTGCATGTTTACTCTGCCTTTCCAATCAAGATATTCACAACTATCATTATCGCCTACATGACAAAAGGCATGAATATTTTGCACGTTTTTGTCTTCTAAATACAAGGCTGGTTCGTAATTAGGAAGAACTTTGTCAATGTCATAGTTGTATTTATCAAATAATAACTCTGAAGAAAAAGAACCATCACGTACAATTATTACATAGCTTGAATCGCAACCAAAACGGCCAACGCGTCCAATTCTCTGTTGATAGCTGTTTTTATCTTGTGGCATATCAGCTATCACTACAATATTTAAGCCTTTTATATCTATACCTATTTCTAGGGCGCTAGTACTTATAACACCCTTGAATTTGCCATCATGAAGGTTTCTTGTAATTTCGTCAACAGTCTCTCTTTCATAACCAGCACGATATGGATATAGCCCTGTTTCTTCTACATTGTCTAAAAACTTGTTGTCAATGTTCAAAGCAGCCATTTCACCTGTTCTTTGGCGTGCTTCAACAAATGTAATGCTCTTGGAACCTTCAATATTCGACAAGCTATGAACAAGTTGCTTCAGACCACCCTTATCTTCTTCCTTTTTACTTTTTTTGTGTTCTACAAAGTAAAAAGTTTTTTTAGCCATAGGTGATTTATCTTGTTCGATGCCAATTTCAATAAAGTCTGGTGCACCTGTTATATTTATTGAATGTTCAATCGCATTGGGTAGCGTAGCCGAGGCTGTTATGTATTGAGCAAAAATATTTTTTTTACATAACAGCCTATGTAGGTTGTTGAATCTCCTGAATAGATAAGCAGAGTTCGTGCCAAATATGCCTTTGTATAAATGCAATTCATCAATAATAACAAGTGAAACGTTTTTGATGAAATCTTTAATGATTTTGCCGCATATTGGATCATTTATTTTGCCTAATAAAAACGCATGCATAACATCTGGAGTAATAACAACTACATTGCTATCAGATAATACTTTTATTCTATCTTGGAAATTTGTTATATCACCGTCTATTTTTCCAATTTTATAGCCTGTAGTTTCCCATCTTTCTAATTGTTGACGGTTTAATGCTTTCATTGGATAAACAGCAAGAACTTTCGAGTTCTTGTTTTTTTGTAGAACTTCAATTGCAGAAAGTTGGAAAATTTCTGTTTTACCTGAACTTGTGGAGGTTGTTATACAAATATTTTTCCCGTTAATACTTTCTTTAATTGCTGTGGCCTGATGTTCCCAAAGAGCACTAATACCTTTTCCTTCTAAAAATTCTAGTGAACGTTTTGAAAAACCTATTTTACTGTTTTCAACATAAGATGCATCTCTTTTGCCCTCAACTATTTTATGACAAATCCTAAATCTACAGTCTTGTAGAATATGTTCTACACAAACATCAGATATATTTTTTACTTTATTCTCCATATGTTAAGCATTGACATGATTAGGTTAATTTCCCAAAATTAGATAATGAATTTGAAAACTACAATAAATGCTATATTATTTATGCTTATTGAATATTTTCATTCTATTTGTGAAACCTAATGATACTCTTTTAAAACGTTATATCACAACAAAACGCTATTGACACATAAAATCCCAGCTAAGATATGTTGTAGCCGGGGTTTTATATAAAAACGTCAACTGTATGCTTTTATGATTGGTGAATTCAACTTACAAATGCAATTGAATTGTGATTAGTCAATAGTCAACAGTCAACGCGTCATATTCATTACCATTCGCCATTATCATCGTGGTTGGGGTGTTCATAACCATCGGTACGGGAACTGCCGGTGGAAACATCTTCCCAGTCAACCCAGTTGCCGCTGCCTCTGTTGCTGAAGCGGTCATTGTCAAATACACTTCTGTCCCAATCGTTCTTTTTTCCTGAATGATTGTTGTCTGTACCAAATAGTAAATCGAATAAACTCATAGCGTAATATTTTAGATGGTTAATTGTAATTATAATACTCTGAATCTGTTTTCCGATACTGATGGCAGGATAGGGGAGTATTCCTGTATTTCCTGTTCTGTCAGTAGTCCCTGGGCAGCAGCTCTGCACAGTAGTGTATGGAAACGGTTTTCTTTTTCCTGTATTGGGTATTCACCCCAGCCGTCTTCAAGTTTGTTTTTGCTTATATGTTCTTCAAAGATGTGGCTGTAGTAGCTGGCGGATATTATTCCTATGTCTTTGCAGCGATGTACCAATGCTGCTATTGATATGCCGTAGGTTTCTTTCAGGTGGATTAGTTCTTCCAGGCAGAGTGTTGTTCTGCGATGCCCCAGATGTTCATACATTATGGTTGCGGGGCACAGGAATGATCCGGCAAACTGTTCGCATAGTCTTTCATATTCTTTTCCTGATATGGAACTATCTACTTTGTCTGCCAGTAGTATGTGTGCCAGTTCATGCGCTATTGTAAAGCGTTTGCGTACCACTTTTTTATGGCAGTAGGTGTTTACTGCTATTATTGGTCTCTGGTTGTCTATGTTTGCCGACAAGCCAAGTATCTCCTTTTTTTCTACGTTTACATCTATTATCATTATGCCATGCTGTTCCAGCAAGCTGGATATGGACATGATGGGCTGGATGCCTGTTTGCCACTTGTTTCTTAGTCTGGTGGTGATTTCTTCTATCTGTTCTGCCGATTTTATTTTGAATCGGCCTAATGGGTTTTCAAACTGTGGGTAGATGTTCAGGATGGTTTCCAGTTCCTTGTAACGGTTCATCTTGTTGTTTACCGTGCAGGTGAATGTTTCCAGCCAGCTGTTTGATGATTCGCCTTTGCAGCGGTAGTTTACGTTGCTGATGTTCCATACGTTGCTGCTGAAGTATTCTTCCGGTACCTGCAGGGCTTTTGCCAGCATGGTTATCTGGTGTGGTCTGGGGTTTATTAGTCCGCGTTCATACTTGGAGATGGCCTGTTTGCTGATGGCTCCGTTCATCAGTTCTACCAGATTGTCCATGGAGAGCATTCGCATTTTGCGAGCCATCTTTAATCTTTTATGAAATTGTTCTGTTTTACCCATTATTGTCCTGATTTGGTTTACAAACGTACGCAATAATTTGTAATCTGTAAACTTTTTCCCTCTTTTTTTTTGTGTTTTTTCTGACAAAACAGACTCAAAACACAAATGTAAACTCTGCTGTTTTTGGGTACTTTACATATGGAATCCCATCTACAGGTGTTTGTGGATGGGATTTCTATCTAAAATGTAAAGTGTAAAGTGTAAAGTGACAATGTTGCGAATAAGTGAGAGCAGAGACTGCTTGCAGGCTATGCCGAACGTGAGCAACATCAAGCAAAGTATTTGGGTTAAACTTTCATTGTTTATTAAAGTGTAGTGGAAGCATCGAAGCTAACTATCAATTTGCATTGAGTAATAGGGTGTGTTTGTGAAGCGTGGAATTGCCCCTACCTAATTATGATAGTGGTAGATAAGTTTGTTGGCATAGCCACCCATGGCTCTGTAAATGGGAGGGGCCCGCTGCGTAGCAGTGGGAGGGATGAAGCCAAAACTCGTTTTGGCTGAACCAAAACAAACTTATACTACCACTATACCCCACAAGCAGCTACGGCCTGTTGCAGTTTTATGGTTTAATCTTCTTAGCTGAAGTTGTGGAAGTGCAGGGCAAGATCTGCGTTTAAACTACATTGATGCCAAATGGTGCAAATGCTAATTTCATCAGCTTAAAGTGCTGTTTGGCAAATGGTATTCCTATGATGGTGATACCAAGCAGTATGCCGAACAACAGGTGGGTGAATGATACTATCAGTCCGCCAGTGAACATCCAGATAATATTGAATGTAATGTTGATGCATCCGGGTTCATTCTCTTTATAAACGGGTTTCTGACTGAATGGAAGTAGAGCTAGCAGAGCCATTTTTAGTAACTGAAAACCGAATGGTATGCCTATTATTGTTGCGCAAAATGTTAATGCCATTGCGCAGTATTCCAATGCTATGGCAAGACCTCCGAATATCAACCAGAGTATGTTTCCAAGTAGTTTCATCTTTATATGTTTTTAAATTTTAAAATGATTTCTGTACCGCAAATGTAGAATAATTATTTGAATTCACAATTGATAAAATCCCAAATGGTCACAAAAGTCAACGTAATATCGTCATATTCACTTGTTAACACCATGCCGAATTATACTACCACTATATCTCAAAACAAACTTACGCTACCACCTTGCCAGTTCCCAATAAAGTTGTAATTTCGCAGAGACAAAAAATGAGGAAAAAAAACAGTGCGGAAATGAACAACAAACTAACAACGAATTACACAATAGCCTGCTACAGTACAGACAGCAACTTTAATCTGAAACCAGCAGTCTTCATGGACTTTGCCCAGGACATGGCATACCATGCAGCCGGAATGTTCAACTTCGGTTACGAAGACCTGCAGAAACAGGGAACAGTATGGGTACTGTCAAGAATACATATAAACTTTGTGAACATACCCAAATGGCGTGACCAGGTAGAACTGACCACATGGCACAAAGGACTGCAGGGACTATATTTCCTCAGAGACTTCAGAATGGACGACAACCAGGGCAACACCATGATAACAGCCACCAGTTCATGGGTAGTAATAAACAAAGAAACCAGAAGATTTGTACGCAGCGACGAACTGGAAACAATGTTCGACGAATCGGCAGTATGCAAAGATAACGCAATAGAACAGCCGGCTCCAAAAGTGATGATGCCCCGAGGCACAGAACCCGAAAAAGTAGGCGAACATACAGTAAGCTATTCCGATGTGGATTTTATAGGACATACCAACAACGCCCGATACATAGTGTGGGCAATGGATGCCATAGACTATGAGATAACATCCACCAGAAAACTGAAAGATCTGATAATCAATTTCTCACACGAAACCACTCAGGGACAGGTAGTAGACCTGTTCCGCCACAGAACAGAGGGTGAAAACGGTGAATTGAAGTTTATAATAGAGGGCAGAACAGAAGGCAAGACAGCATTCTGCGCTGAACTTGTTTTTTAATAGTGAAGTTTTACAGACAATGAGAGTTGCAATAGTACAAACATCGCCAATAGTTGGTGAAAAAGAGCTTAATCTGCGCGACCTGGACAATCTGATAGGTGGTGGCGACGGATCTGATATATATGTTATTCCTGAAATGTTCAACACCGCTCTGGTTATTGAGGCCGATACTATTGCGGAAACGATGGGCGGTGAAACACTGAAATGGATGAAGCAGAAAGCCGCATTGCTTGATGCAGCCATTGTGGGCAGTCTGGCAAT
The DNA here is from genome assembly GCA_045660365.1 of Bacteroidaceae bacterium. GTDB lineage: Bacteria > Bacteroidota > Bacteroidia > Bacteroidales > Bacteroidaceae > Colenecus. Next base: position 21,430 of record JAZRDQ010000005.1, on the reverse strand, counting down.
AAGTGAGAACGGCAAAACATATAACAGACTATGCTTTGTAAAACCAGACGGCAGTGTGGAGTATTACGACAAGAGACATCTGTTTACATACGGTGGCGAAGGAGCTTACATAACTCCGGGAAGAGAACGCAGGGTGGTAGAGTTCCGCGGACTGCGTGTTATGCTGCAGGTATGTTACGATGTACGTTTCCCTGTGTTTGTACGTAACCGCGATGACTACGACATGATTATATATGTGGCAAGCTGGCCTGTTGCACGCAAAATAGCATGGAACACTCTGATAAGAGCGCGTGCCATTGAAAATCAGTGCTTTGTGGCTGCTGTCAACAGAGTTGGGGTGGATCAGTTTGGCGTTTACAGTGGCGATTCCGTAATTATTACCCCATACGGTGAAGATCTTGTTGCTGCCGAACCCGGTAAGGTTGATATGGTGTCAGCAGAACTGGATCTGGAAAAGCTGTACCATTTCAGAGAGAAATTCCCTGTGCTTGACGATGCCGACACCGAACTTTTTATGTGATATGCAAAAGAGAATAATACTGTTTTTGACAGGGCTGTTATTCCTGTTGCCTGTAATAGCAAAAGAATACACGGTAGATAATCTGCCAAATGTACATCTTCAGAACGAATACAGATACACAATTAATCCCGATGGTATTATTGATTCGCAGTCGCAGAATACCATAGACAGATTGTGCAGGACATTAGAAGATAGTACCGGTATAGAGACTGTTGTGGCTATAGTTAATAGCGTAGGCAATGAAGATTGTTTTGACTTTTGTCACGAACTGCTAAATGAATGGGGAGTAGGACAGAAGGGTAAAGACAACGGACTTGTGGTACTTTTGGTTACAGACCAGCGATGTGTTCAGTTTTATACCGGTTACGGTTTAGAAGGAATACTTCCCGATGCTATCTGTAAGCGTATTCAGACCGAACAGATGATACCATATCTAAAAGATGAAAAATGGAGTGAAGGTATGGTAGCCGGTATGGAGGCTGTTTACAATAGATTGATAACATATAATGAAGGTGATGTGTCCCAAGAAGATGAAGATGATGACGATTTGGTTGCATTGCTCATTTTTATGGGACTGATGTTGTTAGGATGTGTTGTGATATTTATTGCAGTATGGGTTTCTAACAGATGTCCTGCCTGTAAAAAACACAATATAATACGTGTTAGCAGTAGGTTGATTTCCAAAAAGAATGGTATGAAAATAGAGGGAATAACCTATGAATGTAAAGATTGTGGACATATATTTGAGAAACAGGTTCAGTCTATTGACCAAGATTATAAAGGACCTACAGGCGGATACCACGGAGGCGGAATGTATCGTGGCGGTAGTTTTGGCGGAGGTGGTTTCAGTGGCGGAAGCTTTGGCGGTGGCCGTGGCGGAGGCGGCGGTGCCGGTAGCAGATTTTAAAGTTTAATAGTAATAATATAGGTAATGAAAAAGAAATCAACAATTATTGTAATTGCCATTGTGGCAGTAGTAGCTATTTGGGCAGTAAGTGCATACAATGGTTTAGTGAATCTTGACGAAGGTGTTGCAAACAAATGGGGCGATGTAGAGACTCAGTATCAGCGCAGAGCAGACCTTATTCCTAATCTGGTTAATACAGTTAAAGGTTATGCAGCACACGAACAAGAGACTTTAGAGAGTGTAGTTGCTGCACGTAGTCAGGCTACACAGATTAAGGTGGATCCGGATAATCTTACTCCGGAAAAGTTGGCTGAATTTCAGAAGGCACAGGGTGAGGTGACATCTGCTTTGGGTAAGTTATTAGCTATTACAGAAAACTATCCTGATCTTAAAGCAAATCAGAATTTCCTGGAACTGCAGGCACAACTTGAAGGTACTGAAAATAGAATCAATGTGGCTCGTGTAAATTTCAATGATGCTACAAAGAAATATAATACTGCTATTCGCAGATTTCCAAAGAATATCCTTGCAGGAATGTTTGGCTTTGAAAAGCGCAGCTATTTTGAAGCACAGGATGGTGCAGAAACAGCTCCTCAGGTTCAGTTCTGATGTTTCTGTAACAGTTATTCCTTTTCTTTGATTAAACCAGAGCGATAGGCTACAAGCAATTTTCGTAAATCTTGAATTGTTGTAGTCAATCGCTTTCCTTTATCTGTATCTTTTACCATCATGCGTTTTTGGCTCATCTCTACAAGGAAAGTAGTAGATTTAATATCCTGGCCCTCCAATATGGCTTTTTGCGAACTTTGGAAAGGTTCGTGCTGTACCAATTCAAATCCGTGTGAATGATATACAAGGGTGTATCCGGCTATTCCTGTCTTAGGCTGATATGCTTTTGAGAATCCGCCGTCTATAACCAGCATCTTGCCATCGGCCTTGATGGGTTCTTCGCCCTTAAGGGTGCGTACAGGTACGTGTCCGTTGATGATATGCGAATGTTCATTTGGCTCTACACCAAATTCGCGCAGAATAGTGTCACAAACATCAGACTGGTTGCGCAGGGTGTAGTAGTTGCCTTTCTTCTCTTTCTTCAGTTCGGCATCGTTTACAAAATAGCCTTCGAATGTGGTCATTTTGTCCTTGTCAAAGAGGGGGGAATTGGGGCCGCACCACATGTACCAGACAAAATCCAGTGCGTACTCTTTCTCCTGGCTATCTTCTGCAAAATAGGCAGTACGGATTAACTGGTCTGCCTTTGAAAGGAGTTTCTCTCCGCAATACTCTTTGCCCAGTATCCTGACGTTTTTGAAGGTGCCGTCGGCATTCATTGGTACTGATGCATGATAGAGCAGGTTGTTGTTGCACACCAGATACATTCCGCCATAGGTAAAGAGACAACGCATGTGTTTCTTCAGCTTTTCACTGTTTACGAACGATATGTGTATCTTCTCTACAATCTCCTGTTCTTCCGGAGTAAGCTGATACGGGTTGGCAGGGTTGATGGTAGGGAAATAGGTGTCGGTCATTTCATACTCTTTGCCGTTGTAGCAGAAGATTCCTCTTTCAAAGTCTATCATGTGCAGCAGTTTACGGTCCTGCATCTCAAATTCAGGGCGTCTGTCTATGATGGCTGCCTCTAACTTGAACTGGATTACTGCTATGGCTTTATGCATCTGAGCTATCAGACGCAATGTTCTTTCATTATAGTTGCCGTCAGAGAATTTTATGCGTGGTTCAAAGATGGTGCATGCATCTTCTGAATAGGTGTCCATGGCGAAGGTGGCCAGCGGCAGCAGATTGATGCCATAGCCGTCTTCTATGGTTGCCAGGTTGGCGTATCGCATGGCCTGTCTGATAACGTTGGCTATGCAGGCGTCGTTGCCGGCAGCTGCACCCATCCACAGTACGTCATGGTTACCCCACTGGATATCGAAGTTGTGATAGTTACACAGCGTATCCATAATGATGTGGGCACCGGGGCCACGATCGAACACATCGCCTACAATGTGAAGCGAATCTATGGTGAGCTGCTGAATGAGATTGCACATGGCTATGATGAAATCGTCTGCCCTTTTTGTGGATATGATGGTGCTTATGATGACGTTGATATAAGCGTGTTTGTTGGGGTCTATGGACGATTCATGCAGCAACTCCTGGATGATGTATGAGAAATCTTTTGGAAGTGATTTTCTTACTTTTGAACGGGTGTATTTTGATGAAACACTCTGGCAAACCTTAACCAACTGATTCAGTGTGGTTTGATACCATGTGTCTAAAGCAGTGGTGTGCTTCTTTACCAGCCTGAGTTTCTCTTTGGGATAGTAGATAAGGGTGCATAGTTCTTTCTGCTCCTGTCTGCTCAGTTCATTGCCGAAGATTTCGTTTACCTTACGTTTGATAGCACCTGATCCGTTCTTCAGCACATGCTGGAAGGCTGCATATTCACCATGAATATCTGTCAGGAAGTGTTCTGTTCCTTTTGGAAGATTCAGAATGGCTTCCAGATTGATTATCTCCCTGCTTGCATCGGCTATAGTAGGAAAAGACTTGGAGAGTAACTGCAGGTATCGCAGTTCATCGGCTGTTATTTCTTCTGTTTTTCCCATATCAGTGCTATCTTGTTTTTTATCAGTCTGCGTAGCTTATCATAAACCAGTAGGTGGCCTGTTTCTCAGGGTCACTATTGTCTGGAGTCTGTACCATCTGTACAATTCTGTTGTTGTTGTCAAACAGATATTTGTAGGTGTAGTCATCGTTCTCCAGTATGTATGGGTATTTTTTGCCAAGCACTCCACCCAGCTGGGCGTATGTGTTCATAGCCAGCATGATGTCTATGCGTGAATCTACCAGCTGTGGCAATACGTTGATGTCTATGCTGTAGTTGTTATCAACCTTTGAATAGTTGTACTTGGTGTTGTATGTGGAAGGGGTTCCTTTTACTATAAGTGTGGATTTGCCCCATTCGTAGTTGAATACCTGGGCTCCTCCGTATGTGGCATCCTGCAGCATTCCGCTGGGGGTGTAGTGGTAGCTGTAGTTGGAGCCTGTTATGTCTGTATTGTCTGTTTTGGTTAATGAACCTACCTGTGCACGTCCGTTACGCAGCTCTGCTTCAAAGTTGTATGAGAAGAGATTGTTTTCTGAATCTGTACCGCCCCATGTGTATGAGAAGTGGTTGGAATCATACGAATATCTTATCTGCTGTGATCTGTAGTCGGAACGGATGTCGCTTATACGGTTCTTGGAATCGTAAACGATGCTGTAGAGTGCTTCACGACAGAATGTATGGCTGGCTAAATCGGCCTTGTATATATCTATCTGCACTATTTCATGTGAAGGTACCTTGATCTTTATCTCCTCTTCATCTGAACATGATGTGTATATAGGTGCCGATGCAATCAATGCCAAAATTGCTAAATTGAATAGTTTCTTCATAATCGTAATGTTTTTTAATTGGCTGTAAAGGTAGTATTTTTTTTGTAACACCTTTCATTTGTGTTCTTCTATTAACAAAGTTTTGTTGTTAAACAGTTTGTCACAGCAGTTTTCTCCAAATCGGTTATGGTTGGCTACGCTAAAGATTATTTGTCATTATAATGCCCATAGACAGTTACTATGATAACAACAACTTCTTTATCATAAATTTCGTACACTAGTCTGTGCTTTTTACTGACGCGACGACTCCATTGTCCAACTCGGTTGCCAGAGAGTGGTTTGGGCTTTCCTGTGCCAGTACGTGGATGTTCTTTTAATTCTATTTCTAACTTCAAGAGTTTTTGAAAGGTTTGTGGCTCCTCTTTTTTTAGTTTTTTTGCATCCTCAATAGCTTGTTTATGGTATTTGATTTTGTATTCCATTATTCTATTATTCTATGCGGTCTATTAGATTTTCAATAGTTTCACCATCATTTAATTCGTATATTTCTCCCTCTTTTGCTTTGTCAATACGAGCAAGGAATTCTTCTTTAGTAAAAAGAGTAGTATCTTCCTTTTCAGCTGCAAGTTTTCGCAGATACTTTACAGCTCTTTTCATTAGTTTTTCATCTTCTGCAATAATGCTCACATTGCGAAGAATTTCGGTATTCATTTGCATTGTAGTCATAATTCAAAATCATTTGATTAATTAAGGCAAAGTTAGAAACAGATTTTGAAAAGTCAAAATGGGGTACAGAAATATCTTTGCTCTACGAAAAAAATAGTACTTTTGGAGTGATAACCAAATAAGTGTATTCATGATGATGAAAAAGATATTTGCAGTTTTGGCTGTATTGTTGGGCGGATTTATTGGTGTGCAGGCCGATATTTCTGACAAGATTGTACTTAAAGTAGAGGCTCCCGATGTTCAGCAGCAGATAGAAGGGAGTAGAGTGGTGGAGAACTTCAATGCAGATTGGCTCTTTCATAGAGGTGATTTGGAAACTGTTCCTACTATTATTCCTCAAGCCGATGATGAAAACTGGCAACCGGTGGATGTGCCTCACGACTTCCAGATATCACAGTCCTGGGTAGAACCATCGCCCAACGAGGTTCCAAACTATACTGATGTGGCATCGAACTTTAAGAGCATACTATCATCGCGTGCTTTCAAAGCAATGGGAATAGGGTGGTATGTAAAAGAGTTTACTCCGGCAGAAGAGATGCGTGGCAAAAGAATCCTGATAGATTTTGAAGGAATAATGTATTTGGGCGATGTCTATCTGAATGGTACCAGAATAGGGGGAACCGATTATGGATATGTGGGCTTTGAAATAGATATTACAAAGTTACTGAAATATGGAGAGAAGAATGTTATAGCTGTAAAGGCCGATACCAGTACACCGGAAACTTCAAGATGGTACACCGGTGGCGGTCTGATAAGGGATGTAAACATTATCTATACAGATGCTGAAATCTATTTTAACCGTCACCCTTTGTATATAACTACTACTAATAATAAGGAGGTAAATATTATGGCAGAGGTTATAAACCGTACCAAATCTAACAGTGTGAACCTGCACACTATTATTAAAGATCAAAGTGGTATGGTGGTTTATGACAAAAAGGTAAGCGCAGCCATCAATAGAAAGAATCCTGTTCACGAAATAGAGCTTGCACCTATAGAAATAGAAAATCCGCACTTGTGGAGTACCGTAAATCCTTATCTATATACAGCTTATGTTTATATTATAGATGATAACGGTAATGTAAAAGATTCTGCGAAGCATCGCTTTGGTATTCGCCATATAGAGTATTCGCCTGAATTTGGGCTAAAGTTGAATGGTGAAAAGGTACTTTTAAAGGGTATTGCAAACCACCATTCGTTAGGAGCGTTAGGTGCAGCAGCGTACCCAAAAGCAATAGAAAAACGTTTGCGTATGTTGAAGGATTTTGGTTTTAACCACGTGCGCTGTTCTCATAATCCGTACAGCAAATCATTTTTAGAACTGTGCGATTCTTTGGGTATTCTGGTGGTTGATGAACTATACGATAAATGGCTTGACCAGTTCTGTGGAGGTAGAAAACCATGGATGCAACTCTGGCCATACGATCTGCCTGAATGGATTAAGCGCGACAGGAATCATCCTTCTGTAATAATGTGGAGTTTGGGTAATGAACTGCAGACCTATTCCAATCTTCCGTTTGGTGATTGGGGAGTAACTCCTTATCGTATTATGAAACCTGTACTTAAGAAGTATGACGATACACGTCCTATTACAGTTGCAATGCATCCGCGTGGCAGACATCAGGATACAGATTCTCTGCCTGCACCATTGGTTTTGGAGACCGATATTGCATCATACAATTACAGATATATGTATTTCCCCGGCGATAGCAAACGTTATCCATGGATGATGTTCTACCAAAGCGAAGCAGCAACCACTGGAACTCCCGGAAACTATTATGAAATGAATTTGGATAAGGTTATCGGTTTGGCATATTGGGGACAGATAGACTATTTGGGAGAATCACCGGGATGGCCGGCAAAAGGATGGAAGGATGGCGTGTTCGATATATCGTTGCAACCAAAACCATCGGCCTATCTGCTGAAATCCATGTTTACTGAAGAACCCGTAGTGCATATTGGCATAGTAGATAAGGCATCTCGTGAACTGCAGTGGAATGGCATAAATGTTGCTACCGATCTGGCATCGGAAAACTGGAATAGGGAAGAGGGTAGCAAGGTGGCTTTATATGTATATACCAATGCAGAAAGGGTGGAACTTGTGGTGAATGGAAAGGTGGTGGCAGAAAAAGAAAATACCATGAATCCTAAATCACGTAACAAGATGCGTTTTGATAACATTGCATACGAACCCGGGTATCTTGAAGCAGTGGCATATAACGGCAATGAAGTGGTGGCAAAACATCGTATAGAGACTGCCGGTAAAACCAAAAAACTGTTGCTTCAGGCCGAAGATAATACTTGGCAGGCCGATAATAATGATTTGATGCACATAAGAGTTTATGCTGTAGATTCAAAAGGTCGTAGAGTATGGAATGAATATGGCAAACTACAGTTTAAGGTAGAAGGTGATGCAGAAATAGTAGCTGTTGATAATGGAGATATATACAGTAACGAACTGCACGCAGGTAATGAACGCAGTCTGTTTGCAGGTTCAGCACTGGTTATACTTAAGGCAGGAACCAATCCCGGTAAAATTACCCTTACAGCAACACTGCAGGAGTAGATAAATAAGAAATAATTTGTGGAGAGCAATTGATTATTCAGATGAAAGATGTAACTATACAGCCGTTTCAGCCCGACTATGGTACTACAATGGATATACCATATTCAGAGGGTGGGGTAAGAGCCGGTTTTCCCAGTCCGGCAGAAAGTTTTAAAGGGGAAACAATAGATTTAAACAGAGAACTGGTGCGTCACAGAGAGACAACGTTCTATAGCCGTGTGCGTGGTAACTCTATGATAGATAGTGGTATAGGTGATGGCGATTTGGCAGTGGTGGATTGCTCTTTAGAACCCAGAAATGGCGATATAGTAGTAGCTGTAATAGATGGTGAATTCACTTTAAAGCATTTTAAAATGGATGAACATAATAGTTGTGCATGGCTAATACCGGCAAACGATAATTATGCCCCTATAAAAGTAACAGAAGAGAATAATTTTCAGATATGGGGTGTGGTAACCTATACAATACGAAAACATAGATAATGAAACTGTTTGGACTGGCTGATTGTAATAATTTTTTTTGTCTCTTGTGAAAGGGCTTTCAGACCCGATTTGCAAGGACGTCCTGTGCTTGTCCTTTCAAATAACGATGGCTGTGTAGTATCTCGTAGCAACGAAGTAAAGGCTTTAGGTATAAAGATGGGAGTGCCTTTTTATCAGATTAAAGATTTGGTTGATAAACATAATATTGCGGTCTTTTCCAGTAACTACGAACTCTATGGCGATATGAGCAGCAGAGTAATGTCAATGCTCTCATCTTTTACGCCAAAATTAGAGCAGTATTCTATAGATGAAGCCTTTTTGGATTTCTCCGATATGCACTTTGCAGATACTTCTCTGCATGATTACTGTGTAAACGCAATAAGGAGTATAAACAGAGGAGTGCATATTCCTGTATCCATGGGAATAGCTCCTACAAAGACATTGGCAAAGATGGCAAGTAAATTTGCAAAGCAGTATCCGGCATATAAAGGAGTATGTATAATAGATAATGATGAAAAACGAGAAAAAGCATTAAAACTATTTCCTGTAGCCGATGTCTTTGGAATAGGTAGAAAAGCTAATGCAAAACTACAGTATTATGGGGTGGAAACAGCCTGGGATTTTACCTTGTTGAAGGAAAATTTTGTAAGAAATCTTTTGACTATCCAGGGCGTGCGTACATGGCGCGAACTAAAAGGAGAAAATGCTCTGCAGATAGATGAACTGCCAGAAAAGAAGAGCATTTGCGTAAGCCGTAGCTTTTCTGAACAGGGCGTAAATGAACGTGAGAAATTAGAAGAAGCAGTGTCTAATTTTGCATCAGATTGTGCTCGCAAACTACGTGAACAACACTCTTGTTGTACCCAGATGTTGGTATTTGCTGCTACAAGTAGATTTCGTACCGAATTGCCGTCGGATTATATAAGTAGAACGGTTACATTTCAAGTACCCACAGCATCTACTACAGAACTTATACAGAATGCATTACAGGTAATACGAGCAGAATGGAAAAATTCATCGTACTACTACAAGAAAGCCGGCGTTATAGTAACCGGAATATCCTCCGACAGTGCTATTCAAACATCACTATTTGATAATATAGATCGCGGTAAACAGAACCGTTTGCAACGTGCTATAGACTCTATAAACAACAGGAGCGGATTTGGTGCAGTTCGCAGTGCCAGCCAGGGCGAACAGAGACGCTACAAGCTAAAATCGGAGCATCTTTCCCAGCGTTTTTCAACCAATCTGAACGAAACTATCATTGTAAAATCTGATTAGTCTGGTACAGTTTCACTGAAAAAAAATATCTGAAAAAGTTTTGTTTTTCAAGTTTCTTATACATAACTTTGCCCCTAGTTTACGGCTTCCGAGCCTATGCAAGGCTTGGATTTACGGGAATCCGGTGTGAATCCGGGACAGTACCTGCTGCTGTAAGTCCCTTAGCAATTGTGTGTTTATTGCACTCTTAGCCACTGACTTGAATGTTGGGAAGGCGCAATAAACGGGATAAGTCAGAAGACCGGCCGTAGCAAGCAATAATGTATTCTTGGCGCAGGTGTACGGAAAGAATCGAGATTAAAGGCTGGTTTCACTCATATCCATTTTTGGCGGGTACTGAAGTACAGGTTTATATCTGTATTATAGTCTCTTGTAGTGGCTTACAATGTCTGTTTTGTCGTTTATAACTGTGTATATACCTATGTCAGGATTTAAAGACTTGATTTATAGGTTATGTATAGAGGGTGTTTTAAACGATTTTTTTGTATTGCCGGTCTGAGTGGCCTGGGGATTGCCACGATGGCATGGGCAGGTGGTGGTCCTGTGAATGTTACGGACGGTAAGATTCCTTCAGGCCTTGACAGTATGCAATATATACAGGAGGTTACGGTTTCTGCTAGTCAATATTCCCGCACTATTGCAACTTCACAGACGTTACAGAACAGGGAACTGCAGGCACTGAGCAATACATCGGTGGCTGATGCGCTGAAATATTTTGCCGGAGTGCAGATTAAGGATTATGGTGGTCTGGGTGGACTGAAAACGGTTAATGTGAGGTCGCTCGGAGCGCAGCATGTTGGTATCTATGTGGATGGCATACGAATTACAAATGCACAGAATGGTACTGTAGATTTAGGTAAGTTTTCGCTCTCAACACTGGAGAGTGTGTCACTTTTCAATGCCAATAAACTTGATAACTGCCAGTCTGCATCTGAATATGCATCGGGTGCTACTGTCTATCTGAAAACAAGAAGACCTGAAACGGATTCTTTATCGGTACAGTTGCGTTATGCATCGTTTTCTACATATATGGCCAAGGCAAATGCCCAGTTTGAAAGAGATGGGTGGAGTGGCTTTATTGATGCTGAGTGGACCGATTCTGAAGGAGATTATCCTTTCAGATATCATTCTGAGTATGAAGATACCATAGGACGACGTGCCAACAGCGATATTCAATACGGACGTATAGAGGGGGCTTTGTTCAGGAATGGTTTCTCTTCACATATCTATTATTACGACAGTGAACGTGGTTGTCCGGGTGGTATTGTAAGAAGACTTAGCGATAAGTATGTGAATGTGGGACGTGAATGGGACAGGGACTTCTTTGTACAAATGTCTTATCAGGCGCAGTTCTTTGACTATCATCAGGTTAAGCTGAATGCCAAATATACCAATGAGTATCTTCGTTATTGTACTGACTATCCGGAAAATCATAATACTGCCCGTGTAAACAATCATTATAATCAGCAGGATGTGTATGGTGCATTATGCTATGCGTTCATGCCATGGCAGTGGCTGTCGTTATCGGCCAGCTATGATGTGCGCTATAGTAAACTGGCTGCTGACCTTAAGAAATTTGATGATGTGTTCAGGCTGGACCAGAAACAGGTTGTGGCTGCAAAGGCCGATTGGAGAGGGCTACAGGTGGCTGCATCTGTTCTGCACCAGCACTATGAGGATGCTACTTTTGCACATGTTGGTGCTGCTGATCCTCTGGACAAATGGACACCTGCCATTTCATTGGCTTATACTATGGGAGGATTGACTTTGCGTTCGTGGTATAAGAATATTTTCCGTGCCCCTACACTTAATGATCTCTATTATACTCAGGTGGGAAACAGAAATCTGAAACCGGAAGATACCAAACAGTTGAACATTGGCATGGAATATCATTATGATTCACCACACTGGAATATGTCTGTGCAGGCTGATGTTTATCAGAATAAAATAGAGAATCGTATTGTGTGTCTGCCTCTGAAGGGTACATACACATGGTCTATGATGAACTACGGATATACCTTCTGCAGAGGTTTAAATGCTACTGCACAGGGACGCTATAATAGTGCTGACTGGATGTTTTCTCTGCTTGGAACACTTACATGGCAGAGTGATGTGAACCGTACTGACCCTGATGATGAGGATACTTACAACAAGCCTATCTGCTATTCCCCGGCATTGTCATCGGGCATTACCTCTGTTATTGGCTGGCGTAATCTGCAGCTATCAACTTCATATCTCTATGTTGGTGAACGTATGTGGAGTTATGCCGATCCTGAAGATGTGCTGAAGCCTTATCATAATATAGATACAAAGTTAACCTATACGCATTCTACGGGCAGAACAGAGTGGGGTGTCTGCTTTGAAGTGTGTGATCTGCTTGATGAACAATATGAACATATTCCGCGCTATCCTATGCCCGGACGTAACTATAAACTAACACTATCATTTGGAATATGAAGAAGCTGATTCTGATACTTTTATGCTCTGTTACCATTAATATGTATGGTCAGGAGCGAATTATTCTGCTGAACGAAGGTAACTGGCAGTCTGACAACGGAAAGATTTCCTATTTTGAAGATGACAGGATTGTTAGTAACCAGTGGTTCAGGGATGTGAACAAGCGTAAACTGGGTGATACTCCCAATGATATTATTCAGATAAACAACAATCTGATTGCTATAACGGTTAACTGGAGTAATATTATCCAGTTTATATCGCCCGATGGCAGGAGGGTTGCCGAAACGGAAGATGTACCCAATAATCGTAAAATGGCTACTGATGGGAAATTTGTCTATGTATCGTCTTATGGTCATGAGTGTGGTACTGTAGATGGGTATGTTTCGTTTACAAGGGGATATGTTGCAAAGATTGATGTCAGTACTTTTCAGGTGGTTGCTACCTGCGAAGTGGGTTACGAGCCTGAGGGTATTGCCTATTACAATGGGTATCTGTTTGTTGCCAACACTGGCGGATATGCGTTTCAGGAAGACCATGAATATGAGACTACCGTGAGCATAATCAATGCGGAGACTATGCAGCTGATAAAGAATATTGATACGGGCCAGATAAACCTTTACGGAAAATTGTCTCAGTCTGGACACTATTTGTGTATCAATTCTCCGGGCGATTATTACGATATTCCTGCGGCTACTGTCATTTTTGACTGCGAGAAGGCACTTGCCGGTGATGATGACTGTTTTGTGGTGCTGGATTATGCATCTACCTACAGCTGTACTATGCTTGATGGCAACTTTCTGGCTATTGGTGCACGTTTTTCCTACTATACCAATGAATATAGGTTCAACTATGTTGTTATAGATCCTGCTGAGGTGATGATTACTGAAGGTGCAGGTGGTGTTGATGAGTCTTTGCCCGGAACGATGCTTGCCGATCTTAAAGCGTTAGGTATGCCTTATGGGGTATATGTTAATCCTTACACGGGATATATTTATGCTACCGATGCCGGTTCTTTTGCTGCGGCTGGTGCACTGATACAGTGGTCACCGGAAGGTAAATTGTTGGGCAGACACAAAGTGTATATCAATCCGGCACATTTTCTGGCTCTTCCTCCGAATGGAGATTTTGCGGGGGGTGCACCGGTTGTAAACAGAGATAAACCTGCTATTGCTGATGGGATATATGATCTGCAGGGTGTGCGTCTGGACGAAATTCCTGTAAGAGGGCTATACATACAGAACGGGAAGAAGATATTCAGAAACTAAATGATTACTATAACTTAATATTCAAAAAAAATGAAAAAGCTATTCTTAAGTCTGGCGGTTATGATTACATGCTTTATGAGCATACAATCTGCCAATGTTGTTGTTAAAATGAATTCCACATCGCCGTGGATGAGTCTTGTTGACAAGGCTGCAGGAGATACTGTAGATGTGGGTGAGGCTGTGGATAAAACCTACACTTTTGATGTTCCGGGTGGTGTCTATATCCTCACTGCCTATGGTAAGGATAGTGCAACTGTAAATGGAACTATTGAACTGAATGTCAGTGCTGACAGTCTGCATCAGGAGTTCTCTGTATTGACCAATACTGTCTTTGCTACCAATAAAAATGAAGACAAAACTGCATGGGAGGTGGATAAGGATTACACTATTTCTGTTGATGTATCAACCCGCGAAGGAGAGAGGCTGGTTGTTACTTTGGGTAATAGTGTTACTGCCGGTAGAAAGACCTTCCTGGCACTGAATGGAAACAGTTATTATGTTTCGCTTATTCCTGGCGAAGAGCGTCAGGCTCAGGGGTATATGACCAATGACCGTAGCGGTACTCTAACAGGGGGTATTACTATAAGTGGTGCTGTTCCAATGGGTGGAGATTATATTGTTACTCTGCCTGAAGATGCTGAGGTTTTTATAGGAAAGAAGTTCAGCCACTTTACCAACTATACCAGGGTGGAACCTTCCAGAACAGAGGTTGATGGTGGTAGCAAAAAGGTGTATTACAGACTTGCTGACAATCAGGTGTATAATTTCCGTACATGGAAGAGTGGTGGTCTTACCCAGGCTGGATACTTCACTATGGATATTGATGGTGGAGAGAATTCCTATCTGAAATTCTCTGAAAGCAGTTATGAGGCTTTCGGCCCAAAGACTATCAAACATGATGTAAACTGGAATGATGGTTATGAGACTGGTAATATTCTTGTAAATATAAACGAGCGTGGACATCTGCAACTGAATGTTGGCGATAACTATAGTGCGCTGGCTATGCGCTCATGGCAGCTTACCGATACACAGACAGCCAACTACTTTTTTGAACCTGACTTTCACTACACCATTATTGACCTTGAGGGAAATCCAAGCACTGGTGTAATTGAGATTGATAATGCACATCCTTCTACGGAAACATGGTCAACCATCAGGGCAGTGGGCAAGGGTACTGCTATTGTACTGGTGACCTATGATGCCATAGGACTGAACTATTATAAATACAATGCCAAGGCTGATTCACTTACCAAAACTAACTTTATGGGTGGTGAATACTGGGGTGCTATATGGCCTGAAAATACTGCTGCATACGTTGTTACTGTTGGTGATGCTGAAACTGCCATGAAGCCAAATATGTTTATTAACGAGGCTTACAATGAAGGTGCACTGAAGACTGCCGGTAAGTTTGTGGATGCTGAACATGATGTTTTCTATTTTCTTGATACAGAAGAGGGAGCTACCTACACCTTTACTCCTGAGGGTGTTGACCATATAGAAATGGCATATCCAACTATTGGTGAACAGATGGCTTCATACCATGGTTTTGCTGCCGATGGTGTTACCAGAAATGATGATGGTTCATATACTTTGCTGTTGAAGGAAGGCAGACAGATAGTCAAGATGACTGATGCTCAGGGTAATTCAATCTATCAGGTACTGACAGCCAAACCTTGTCACAGAGAGATTACCAATGTAAGTCGTGAGGGTAGTACTGTCTTCCAGCCGGGTGACCAGATTAAGATTCAGTACAGTGGTCTTCATCATCCAGCCAATAAGCTTGCGGGTATATATAATATGTCGGCCTATATTACATATAACAATATCCCTAATGGTTCATCACTTATTCTGGGTGCCGGTCAATATACCTTTGGATCTGCTCCGTCGGCTCAGGCTGTTACTATTGAAATACCTGCCGATTTTGATGTATCTGCATCAGATGTGTTTGTAATGGATCAGGGTGTTATACAGGTAAATGGTTTTGGCGATCCTATTGGAGCGCATCGTTCTATAAATAAGAATCTTGGTCGTTCGCCAAACTTTACTGCCATAGCTCACAAGACCTATTTCGGTCAATTGCCTGATGTGCGCATTCCTGTTACTGAAATTAAGAGATTTACTCTTAACCTGCTGGCCAATGTTGATAGTATAGATTACACTATAACTATTGATGGCGATACTTTGAAACCGAATAGTGATGGTATCTATGCTCCTACATTTGGTACCTATATAATTAAGGCTTCAAAGCCTGGCTACCGTTGTTTCCGTACTGAACTGACTATTGCCGATGATGCAGAGGGTGACCAGAACTGTATTATTGAGATGGTTAAGGCTGGTGAAAACGGATGGGATGGAACTACTCTTTCTGAAGCTGAACTGAAGGATGGTGTTTACCAGATAAGCAATGGTGCTGAACTGGCATGGTTTGCAGCCAAGGTTAATGGTGGTGATTACACTATTGCTGCAAAACTGGTGAATGATATAGACCTTTGCGGCTATGACTGGACTCCAATAGGTGGAGATAAGTCTAAATTGGCCTACCAGGGAATTTTTGAGGGTGATGGACATACTGTTGATGGCCTGTATATCCACAATGAGAAGACCTATCAGGCGCTTTTTGGTTATATTGCCAACAGCCGCATTAGTGGTATTACTGTTGATGGTGAAGTAAGTGCAAAGCAGTATGTTGCCGGTGTGGTAGCTTATATGGGTGTGAAGAGCTATGTTGACCGTTGTGCCAATAAGGCTAATGTAACAGGTACATCTACCTATGTGGGCGGTATTACCGGCTCTGTATCACAGGCTACAACTGAACTTACAAATTCATACAACTTAGGCGATATAAAAGGTACAACAAACTGTGCCGGTGTTGCCGGATATAATCATCAGAATGCCGTTATTGAAAATCTTTTCAGTTTGGGTTCTGTTTCCGGAAATAAGGTTGCAGCTTGTGTAGGTGGAACTACTGCAAAGAACAAGGCAAAGAATCTGATTGCTACTCAGGAATATGATATTGCTGAAGGACAGACAACTGTAACTGCAGAACAGATGCTTTCGGGTGAAATTGCACATCTGTTAGGCGAAGCGTTCGGACAGCAGATAGGTACTGATCTGCATCCTGTTTTGGGAGGTGAGGGTGTTTATAAGGTTACTTATACCACTACTTTCTCTGAAGTTAGTGATTCACTCTATACCAATGGTTTACTGCCACAATTGGAAATGATAGATAATTATACTTCTGTATGGAAGACATCTGTAGATGGAGAAGAACTTACAGAGGTAACTGCCGATTGCACTCTATTTGTTGAATATAGTGAAATGGTTGCCGATGATATTAACAAAGTGCTTTCAGATTCTTCTGAAACTGTTATTTACGACCTGTTGGGCCGTCGTGTAAATGGCAAAGTTAATTCAGGTATTTACATCATAAATGGAAAGAAGGTTGTAATAAGGTAAACAACTATTACTGGTTGAATATTTCCACTAAAAAACCGGCATTGCTTTTCGGGTTACGTTAAGCAGTGCCGGTTATGTGTAACGATAGGTTTGTTATAGTCTGCTCTTTTGCAGGTTTCCTGCACCGGTTCCTTTATACTTGCTGTTGGCACTGTTGAACTTATATCTGAGCGTAAATGAGAAACGTCTGGAGTCTCTTATACTGCTCTGGTCTATTGTATAGATATCTGTAACCATCTTTACTACATCCTTGGCCTGGAATAAATCATCTCCACGTAGCTCTACGCTTAATGCATCCTTCAGGAATGTTTTTCTTAATGATATGTCCAGTCTGTGCATTGGCTCTGTTATCTGATACACTCTGTCAAAACCTCTGCCGGTAAAGGTGTAATCGGCACTGAACATTAAGCCTTTGCCAAATACGAATGTGTTGCCTACTTCTGCCTGGAAGATTGGTTTGTTGAACTGTATGTTTTTTGTCGGGAAGTCTATGGTAAGCCACTGTTTTATAAATGCAGCACTTATGCTTGGCGACCAGAATGATATGGTTGGTGTGGCTGTTATGATTGCATTGAAGACCGGAATGGACTGATTAAGGTTTGTGGTCCTGATAAGTAGTTGATTGTCTGTTCCGTCAACAATATAACCGGATTGGATCATTGCATTTTCTATTACCTGGTAACTTACTGCCAACTGCATGAATTTCCATACGGAAGCTAATGTGAGGTCATGCATGGTTTCCGGCTGCAGATATGGGTTACCCGATTCCAGACTGTATTTATCAATGTAGATTACTGCATTTCTCAGCTGATGGTAACTGGGTCTTTGTGTGCTGGAGGCGTAGCTCAGCATGAACTGCATGTTGCCGGCACTGGCATTGATTGATACGTTTGGAAAGAAGTTGTTGTACTTTTTGCTCTGGTCATTCTGTAATATATCATTCTGATAGTAGTTAAATGCCATATTTTCATAACGTAAACCGGCAGTAACGGAGCCAAACGGCAGTGGGTAGATATATTCTGCAAAGGCGTTTATGTTATCTTCATCAATCCTGGTGTATGATGATTTGATATATCCTTCAGGATTTACATAATTGTCTGTTCTGGATATGAATGAATATTCTGCTCCGCCTGTCAGTGTTCCTTTAAACAGAGGGTAGGTCAGTGTTAGTTTGGAAGCGTAAAGCTTATTGGTTACATGGCTTTTTGTTTCGAACTGACGGTCTGTTTGCAGTTCACTCAGTTCGCTGTATTTATCGGTCTCATTAAAATAGTCGTTAAGGAGATCTGTGTTAAAGTCTATGTTTAGTTTGCCTATTGTACCATTGTAGTACATATTGAGCTGATGTTTCAGGTTGGGTTCCTGATATCCGTCTGTGATAGTGGTGCTTTTGTCGTCCAATACACCACCAATTGTGGCCGATGTGTATGATGAGTGGTCAACGTATCCGTTTAATAGTCTGGATGGGCTGTATCTTACGCCTATAAAGTGATTGTCATTGAACTGATAGTTGAATCCTAAGTTTGCATACAGGTTATCCTGACTGCCTGTGAATTCGCTGTTCTGTTCCAGCAGAAGCAGTTGTCTGCCCTGCAGTGTTTGGATTATTGGTGATTTCTGGTAATAGGCGTACTTGTTGTAGGTTAATGAGCCGAAGATGTCCAGTCCATTGTGTCTGTAGTTCATATTCAAACTCTCTACAAGGTCTGTGTTTTCAGATTGATAAAGACTGGAGCGAAGGTCGAAGCCAAAGCCGTCGCCCTGCTTTTTTATGGTACGTAGTCTGATGACTGCTCTGACGGAGGCATCATATTGTGCTCCGGGATTCTGTATTACCTCTATCTCCTTGATATCGGATGAGTTTAGCTGTTCCAGTTCGTTTGAATCTCTTACCTGTCTGCCGTTTATATATATAACAGGTGTTCCTTTGCCCAGCACTACAAACGTTTCTTCTTTCTGTGTAACTCCGGGAAGCTTTTTCAGAACATCGTTTGCGGAACCCGATTCTGCAAGGATGCTGTTTTCCACTTTTGTTATCAGTGCTCCTCCCTGAATTTTGGTCTTTGGGATATAGTCTCTGATGACCACTTCGCCCAGAAGGTTTCTGTCCGGGGCCATCTTAATTGTATCTGAATTATACTGTGCAGTATTGATCTGAACTTTTGAATAGCCAATATATGATATCTCTATGGTTGTTGCATCAGGAGTGGTCTTTAATGTAAAATTACCTTCATTGTCTGTTGTTGTGCCGGAAATAAAGGATTCTTCCCGGTCCTGCAACAGGACATTGGCAAACGGCAACGGGTTGTTTGTTTCATCGACTACAGTTCCTTTGATACTTTGTGCCATGGAAACGGCTACGGAGCATAAGCTAAATACCAGTGCAAATAATTTCTTTCTCATTGCAAATAAATTAATTAATGTTCTTACAATCAATAATAAGTTTATATAATTGAGACAAAAGTAATTAAACTTCCGCGATATGTATGGTGTCTGTAATGATTTATTTTTATAATAAAGCTATCTTAACCAATCCATAGCAGAAAAATCAGATTAAATCATTATAAAATAAAAAAAACTGATTATAATATGGCAACAGTAAAGATTAAGTTCAGAGCATCAACAGTTGATGGTCGACAAGGGACAATTTTCTATCAAGTAATCCATAATCGTGTAGTCCGTCAGCAAAATACGGACTATCGTCTCTATGATTATGAATGGAACAGCCACGTGTTAAAAGTGATATTACCTAAATTCAACGAGAGCAGAAAACGATATCTTTCGGCAATAGACGATAAAATCAGAACGGATATTAAGCATTTCCAGAAGGTAATTGCAAATTTTGAGCATATCGGTTGCGATTACACGGCAGATGATGTGATAGTTGCGTTTGTAACTGACAACTCTGAAAACTACCTATTTTTATTTATGGAAGGAATTATTGCCAATCTGAAAACATTGGGTAAGATACGCACTTCAGAAACATATGCTGCAACCCTTAGTAGTTTCAGACGTTTCCGAGAAAACATGGATGTAGCATTGGATGATTTGGATTCAGATGTGATGATGGCATACGAAGTCTATTTAAAGAATCATGGAGTATGTTCTAACTCTTCCTCATTTTATATGCGTAATCTTCGAGCTGTATATAACCGTGCGGTGGAAAAGGGTTTAATCATCAATAGAAACCCATTTAAACACGTCTATACGGGTATTGATAAGACCATTAAGCGAGCCATTCCCTTAAAAGCTATCAAGCAGATTAAGAACCTTGATCTATCATTGCAACCATCATTAGACTATGCCCGAGATATGTTCCTCTTCTCTTTCTACACTCGTGGAATGTCATTTATTGATATGGCTTACTTACGGAGAAAAGATTTGCAGAATGGGGAGTTGTCCTATCGCAGACGCAAGACCGGACAACAACTCTTTATCCATTGGGAAATGTGTATGCAAGAGATTGTGGATAAGTATGATAACTCTCTATCAGAACGCCTGTTACCCATCATAAAACCAAAGAATGGTGATGAGCGCACGCAGTATCAGAATGCGATGTATCTAATCAATCGCAAACTCAAAGAGATTGGTAAGATGGTGGGGGTTCAACTACCTCTTACAATGTATGTAGCAAGGCATTCGTGGGCAAGTGTGGCGAAGAATAAGAATGTACCAATATCAGTAATCAGTGAGGGTATGGGACACGATTCGGAAATGACAACGCAAATTTACTTAGCTTCGCTTGATACGGCAATCGTGGATAAGGCTAATAAAATGATACTGCAATCGTTGGTTTGACCATTTGTTTAGCAAAATTGCCAAACTCTTAACAAGAGACAAATCGCATATTGCAAAATTACGCAAAATATCGCAATCAAAGGCTAATTTATCAAGAAAAAAGTTTCGTGCATAAGATTTTTTTTTGAATTGTTTAGCAAATACACATTGAAGCTATAATTATACTATTGAAATACAACCTATATTCATTTATAATTTGTCTCTTGTTAAGAGATGTATATGAATATAGTGCATGTAATATGTGTGAAACGAAAAAATAAAATTAATAGTTCAATATGAAATGTCCTTACTGTGGCTATGACAAGATTCAGCCAAATTTTAATTTCTGCCCTAAGTGCAAGCGTTCATTGAAAGAGCAAAATGAAACAAAACAAGTTGAAGAGCATAACGAACACCACTCTCAAGAAAAAGGTTTCATTAACCGTGCGTTCTCTCGATGGACATATGAAAGAGCAGTGGCAGATCCTTATGCTTATGCTAGTTGGGCATATCGTAACCCCAATGATAATCGCGTATTTTTAGAGCGTTGGAATAGGGATGGGAATGATTTGACAACTATACGCAGAGCTATTTCAGAGGCTAATCGTGCGCGTCAGG
>JAZRDQ010000004.1:0-65887 GCA_045660365.1 Bacteroidaceae bacterium | reverse complement strand
CACAAACTCTTGATGTCTGTCGGCATCTTCAAACAATGATGCATCAAGATACCAAAGTCCATTGCCTGCTGCTTTTGACATATGATTGATGATTTTAGCACGAAAAGCTACTTCGATCATTTCTATTGCATCAAACAACACCAATCGTAGGTTATGGTCAAAATTATAGCGTTTCATAACCATATCAAAAGATATATCTGGTAAGAAATCACCATCAGTAGAGTCATCAATCAAGTCTGTCCAGAAATACTTCAAACGAAAATAGCTGATTCGAGCAAGCAACTCTTTTGCTTCAACTAAATCTTCAAAATCCATCCCTTTTGCTCTGAGCAATGAAATCTGTTCTTCTATTGTGCGTGCGCGCTGGTTCATAGTTATATAAAAAGCGACCCGCCAGCAGTTCTTACGGGATGCTGACGGGTTCTGTTATCATTGACTCGGCACAAACCGAAAATCATCATATTTACATTGCAAAGGTAATGCTTTTTGTCTCTAATAACAAATAATTGCGTAAATATTTTACAAGAACCATGCTTTTTACTCTAGCTCCTTACAACCATTGAATTTGTATATCATTTTATATCAATGATTTACAGGTTAAACGATAGAAAAGTGGAGCAGTAGGTTCTATGAGCGATAAAAAAAACGAAGATTTAACACTTTTAACTTTATGAAACCATAAAAAGGATAGAATCGTACAAATTTTGAGCCATTGTTATAGTTACTGGGATGCTTGGTAAATGGTTCATGTCTATCAACAATCACTACATGTTTGAATACAAATGAAAGCGGAGCATGGTAGACATGTCTTTCTGATTTGTGGTTAACATCGTCTTTTGGCTTTGGGCTATTGGCTTGAAAATTGTCAGATATTTGTTCGCGAGCATAATGTCTGTTTCAAGCATACAAAAATGCCATAACGATTCACATCGCCATGGCACAATCCTTAAAGAAGTTGCATTCATTTTTTCTTTTGACCTTTACAATCACTTCGATTGCTTCTGACATGAGCAGACACATGAATGGTCTTGCCATTCTGGACTCGATCATATTCAGGAATGCGATTGAATTTACGGCCATCGCTGTCCTTTGCCATAATCATTGTAACCCGTCCTGTGGCGGGGATCCCTAATTGGCTGCATGTTTCAGGCAACCGTTATTTAATTTTTTTTACATATACCTCAAAAATCTCTCGGTTTCTCTTTTCCTGTAAAAGTCGCAAATAAGTACCTAGCATATGTCCAGCCTCTTGTCTCCAACAACAGATAACATGCGACCATTAATAAGACTTGAATTATCAACACCACCCCAATGGGCCACCACGACAACCAGCTACAGAAGATATTGGCTATGCCTATGCTTATTATTAAAAGAATGCTCCATACGCTAGCACCAAGATAGTTTCGACAGAAGCCGAACTCTATGTTGTACTGCCTCAGGATCACATCGCCACGACAATTTTGCCTAATCTGACACACTGCATCTGCAATCGTCTTTTTTGCCATATCAAGGTCAGCCTTTTCATCCTCTTTGGTTGGCAGTTTAATGCCAAACGTCGTTTTCACCTTGGCAGCTATCTCCTTGTGATACGCCGACGAAATGGCAGAATTCTGCCAAAGCAGCATCTTGGTGGTAGGCATCTCTGTCTCGTCCTTCTTAAACATGCGGTACTGGAAAAGCCACTTTGACGTTTCCTTAAACACTTCCCTTACCAGATAACCAACAGCCATGCTAACCAGCGCAGTACCGCCGATAAGACACAACACCCACTTAACGATTCCAACCAGAGCTTGATACTGAGAAAACCACTCCCCCATACACATGGCCAACAATATGCATGTGGGGAGCATTCCCAAAATTGCAGGATATACCCTTGCAACTCTAATGTATTTATCCATCATAGGCCTATAATTTCTTGTGGTTAGACGATGCCTTATCCGTAGCAAAGTATAATCCATAGGATTGATCTACAAAGATGTAGATATTACCATTGCTTCGTGTCGTTAAGACCTTACCTTCGTATATATTCTTATCCGATGTGTTATAATATGTCACGCCATCAGCATAGTTTGAGTAACCTGTATAAACATCAGTTCCCTCCTTGGTCGCCTCTGAGTCTTTCGACAAAATGATAGTCTTTACATTTCCAGTAAGATCAAATAGCGCCTTGGGGAATCCTGAATCGTGACCATGATGCGGAGCCACCAAGACATCAAGGCCGTCCTTCATCGTTATTCGGAATAACGCGTCATTCTTTGCGAGCCACTCCCAGCCAGCCGTCTCGAGATCGCCAGCAAACAGAATCCTGATACCGTTATATTTCACATAACGGATAATACTACTATTGTTTCTGACCTTGTTGCGAAGAGTAGGGTCTGCCTTGACGGTCTCTATAGGTATTGAAAAGGTATAGTCCTCATCAAAGCCCCAGTCAACTCTCTCAGGGTTGCTGCCTCTATACTTCTTATCCAAATTCTTAACGTAGTCTTTGTTAATTGAAGCCGCATCGTCATACTGTTCTGTATAAGTATGGCATAGCAAATAAGGCATCAACTCCTTGTGCATTCTCTCAGAATTCCTTACATGGTCATCATCGGGATGTGTAATATGGAGCAATGCCAAAGGATAAGATTTGCCTTCCGATGTAACGAAAGGATTAGATTTAAACAACCCTTTATCGCTGTTATTACAACTCTTAATAAAATCTACAGGGTTCTCCTTCTCTGAACAACTCCCACAGTCAATCATCATCGCGTACTTATTGGGCGAGCAAATGTAATTGCAAGACGCGTTGCCAACATCAAATACTATTATTTCCATAAAAATAAATTTAAAATACTTATTTCAATGAGTAATACGACAAATAATGTGCCAAAACGACAAAAGTAGAATATAAAAGCATGATTTTTATTTTTGATTTTGACGCAATTTGCATCAAATCAACCAATAAATCGTGAATCAACATCATATACAGCCACGATGTCAACTACTGACAGAACACACTGACGCCGTCTGACGCAACAGTCAGTCTAACTGCCATTATGACACATTTTGTCCTATTTTTAACAATAAAACCTAAATATACTGGAAAATCAACGTCTAATTCAGCATTTTTTACTACCTTTGCACCCACATTTCAATTATGGCTTTATGGTACACGAACTCCGAATCAAGAATTTTCTATCGTTCAAGGAAGAAACCGTTATCAGTTTTGAGGCTTCTAAGGACAAGTTCAAAGAGGATTCTTTCCTAGTCACAATGAACGATGGAACCCGTCTGTCTCGCATCGCAATCATCTATGGTGCTAATGCCTCTGGCAAGTCAAATCTCCTCGGCGCATTCGAGTTTCTCTTCTGGTTCTGGGATCGCCTCACCGACAATCAGGAAACATCTACCGAGGTCGAACCCTTTGCGCTCGACATCGACACGCCCTCCCAACCATCCGAGTTTGAACTCAAACTTTACGTCAACGACAAAAAGTATGTCTATCAACTCAGCCTCAACACCAAGTCCATCTTGTCCGAGAAACTACTGGTTTACAATAGCAACCAGCCCTCACTTCTCATGCTTCGCGAGCTGGTCGATGGCAATACGGTGTTGAAGTTCAACCCGTCCCTCATCAAGGTGCCCGCTGTTGTCAAGGACGAACTCACAGTCCGTTGCCTCAACAACACGTCGTTCTTTGCTGCCCGTAAAAGGGTAAATTGTAATTTAGGGGAAATTGACGATGTTCGCGATTGGATGATTAATCACACCCTGCCTGTTATTGACCTGGGACAAAATATGTTCACCTATGCCGAGAGCAACATGCTCGACAGTGCAGATGCAAAAAATCACCTGCTGGAATTCAGCCATCAGATTGGTTTGAACATCGAAGATATGATAGTCGAGAAGGATTACATGCCACTGACTCCTGAAATGATACAGTTCATGCAAGCCTCAGGCCGTCTATCCGAGGAAAACCTGAGCAAACTGAATAAAGACCCCAGAATGCAAACAGGGTTCAAAACTGACTTCCGTGTGTCCGTATATAATAAAAGAGGTAAGGAAGTCTACACCTTACCCAAATCAAGTCAAAGCGATGGAACCCTAAGGTCAATGGGCGTAGAAACAGCATTATATGTTGCAGAACAGAATAACAAGTTACTTCCTATAGACGAAATTGAATCATCCTTGCACCCCATGCTTCTTAAATTTATGATTCAACGTTTCCTAAAAACAGAGTCTCGCAGCCAGTTGCTCCTCACCACACATTACGATCCACTCTTCAATGCTGTTGATGACTATCTGCGTAAAGATAGTTTCTGGCTGATGGACAAAGAAGAAAATGGAAATTCAGTTTTACATTCGCTGGTATCTAAAAATGGAGTCAACAAAATGCGGTCATTACAACGAGCTTACCTTAACAATAAACTTGGGGCTCTTCCAAAAATAGCAGATTTTTAGTAGCACGTCATAGCCACCTCCTTAAATTATTTTAGAAGAAGGTCTGTTATATGTCTGTCACATATATTATTGTTCACGATTTTGTTTATCTCACGAACTCAAAATATGGGCTCCCATCATAATCATTGCTTCTATTCAGCAAAGGATTATTGAGGAAGAAAGACTCACGATATGTTGCTAACGCTATTTCCGTTGTAGCATTAAGAGAAGGCTTTGTATATATGCCAGCTGATGGCCTTTCTATGAACCCAGCTTCTACTAATGTGGGTATGCTGTAGTCAATGGCATTCGATATAGACTTGTTGAAGCCATAGATTTCTGAAATCTTCTCCTCCAGTAATTTGCGTGACACTTGGTCCTGCACATGGAAATATTTGCCAAGTATGCACACCTCTTCATAACTAAAAGGGAAAGCCGAATTATAAAGTGCTGCGACGATAATGACACGGTCTGCCTTACACTGCATCGCATTTAACACTTGTTCCTTGTGTTCCATCAAGAAAGGGATGATGGCATTCTTCTCTACCACCTTGCTTAGCTCATTTACGGCTTTCTTCAATCGATTCTCGCCTTGAAATTCGTATTCTGCAAGTGAGCGAGCAAACTCTTTGTTATATACACCATCAAAAACGGCTTTGAGTCCTTTCTCAATTAGCGTTACAGATATTCTTTGATTTATTCCTATTATTTTTCCCATTGTTACTTCTTTTCAATTTTAGCAAACGGCACTATCATTTCCAAGAAATGACAGCCACCATGTGTTACCTCATTCTCACCCTTGAAGCATTTCGCAGTTCTCCACACAGCATAGTTACCACGGATATACATGTAATCCGTCAATCCAGGATTTTCATGGAAGAAATTCTTCAGATGCTCTTCTTTCGTGAATATAGTTGGATTTGAACTAACTATACAACCAGACTTTCAAGCGGCTATTATTCTTGAATGATAAAAAGCGACCCGCCAGCAGTTCTTACGGGTATCTTTTGTAAAGAATTTGCAGTAATTATAGAATCACATAGGTAAATCTTGCAGGTGATAAAATAATTACCTATTTTTGCGAAAATAATTAATAATACTATGCCCACAATTTTTATTTTATTTGGATTTAGATTCCTATTTTACGCCAATGATCATGAACCAATTCATGTCCATGTAGTAAAGGGAGATATACATGCCAAGTTTTCTACATTTCCTGTAAGGTTAGTAGAAAACAATGGTTTAAAACCATCAGAAATTAAGATAGTAGAATCTGTTATTAAGGAGAATACCGAAGTAATTGCAGAACATTGGAATAAGTTTTTTAACAATAATAAATAGCAGACGCATATGATAGCTGTAGAGAAGATTTGGATTACAGATTCGGCTGTGTGGATTAAAACCGCTGATGGTCGCGAGGCTTGCGAAAAGTTTTCGGATTATCCGCGATTAAGATATGCTACACAACAGCAGCGCGAAAAATATACTGCCGATGCTTTTGGTATTCGTTGGGAAGAAATAGATGAAGATTTAAGCTACGAAGGATTCTTTCGCAGCAAACCAACTAATACTTTGTACGATTTATTTATGTCTCATCCTGAGATCAATGCTTCTGCAGTTGCACGTCGTTTAGGTATGGCACAGAGTCTTCTTGCTCAGTATATCAGTGGTGCTAAAAAGCCATCTAATGAACGATTGGAACTTATAAAGTCTGAAATTAGGAAGATAGGTAAAGAACTATCATCTATCCAATAGCCCTATAACTGTAAACTTACAGCGAATTTGATTCTGCCAATGTGCGTAGTGAAAACTGAGGGACTATCTGTGAGAAGCGGGATTTACCTAAACACAACATAGTAGAAATCAAAACCACTCTACTTCGCCACCCCAGAGTTCCAGGAAACGCATAAAGTCCTGGTTGCTGATAATTACACTTGCTGAATTTTCACAGGGATGGAAACTTATACGGCTTGCATTCTGCAGGTCTTTATCAAGATAATATTTTACAGCATGTCCGTCAGGAAAGAGTTCCTTGGGCAAAGCATCCACTGGATTGATATCCTTTATCAGTCCGAACGCACAGACTGAACCGGGATGAACGCCAAGACAACGCATCATGCGTTCTTCCGATGCAAAAGATAGTTTGCCCTGTTTAAGCTGATGTTCCAATGCGTGTATATCGAACTTCTTATGGCACTCTATACTAACAAGATAGTGTCTGTTTCCTTTGTGATTTCTAAGGAACAGGTTTTTGCAATGAGTGCAGTCTCCAAAATCTTTCCAGTATTCCAGGGCCTCTTCTATGGTGAACAATGGCGGATGTTCATGAATCTCATAGCTTATGCCATTTTCCTGAAGAAAATCAAGGGTTCTTTTTCTAAGGGGTTCTCTATCGTAATCCATCTTATTCAAAATAATTTACAAAAAGGATATAGTTTCCATCGGCATGAATGGTGAATGTTTCTGAATTGCATTCGTTAAGTGTTCCCTGCCACAGGCTGGTAAAATCATGCAGTGGATAGACCAGTCCTTCTGCCCTGAAATTCTTTGCTCCAAAGGAGAATACTGATATTTGCTGGCCTGGTTTTGATTTGAATTCTGCCGTTCCGCTGCATGCTGCAAAATAGCCGTAGTCTGTAAACATTACTACCTGTAATCCGCTTTGCATATACTCTGTTAACAGGCTGATATTGCCCAGGGTATGGTCTTCCCTTTTGCCTGTTGCACCTACTATTGCTATGCGCTTTTTTCCTGTGCTCTGCAGGTAGGTGATTGTCTTGGTCAGATCGTTTGTTTCCTGTTCTTCTACCCTGTGCAGTATGGCAGAGTATTTGCTTTTCAGACTGGCCGGTATTGAATCACAATCGCCCACTATTACATTGGGCGTCAGGCCGCACTTGTCAAGCCTGATTACTGCTCCGTCACAACAGGCTATGTAAGATGCCCCCTTCAGGATATTCAGGGGTATGGATGCTGTAGGGAAATCGCCGTTGGCTAGCACCACTGCGTCAAAGTTCAGATTGTGGATCATTGTTGGTTTGTCTGTTATCTCCCTGCAAAATTACAACAAAAAGAGTTTTGCTGCCTAATCATTATACTAAAACGTATCTGTATAGTAAATAAGAGGGCTTTCCTGGCAAAAACATCAAATAAAAATTGTATCTTCGCCATTTGAATATGTCACTACACTAGTGGCTGACAGAAAAATTAATGAAGACGATGAAGAAAAGAGTGCTTGTCACATACAATATGTTTCGTTCCGGGTATGCTGAACTGATTGATAAGTTTGATGTTACGTTCCCACCGGAAGGCAGAGAATCCTTTACATACGATGAAGTTTACCAGATGTTGCCGGAATATGATGTTCTGCAGTCTATGTTCAACTTTCCGGTTGACAGGAAACTTATGGAGCATGGTCTGCCACGTCTGCAGCTGGTAAGCAACTATGCGGTTGGTTTTGACAATATTGATATTCCATGTGCTACTGAACTGGGGATTACGGTTACCAACACCCCCGACCCTGTTACTGAACCTACTGCCGATCTGGCTATGGGTTTGATGCTGGCTGTGGCACGCAGGATAGCCGATGTTGACAAGCGTCTGCGTATTCCGGGTGCCCTTACATGGGGTTTGCTTGAGAATCTGGGATATTCTCTTTACGGCAAGACTCTGGGTATTATTGGTATGGGACGTATTGGTCAGGCGCTGGCCAAACGTGCTGTTGCCAGTGGCATGAAGATTATCTACTTTAACAGAAACAGACTGGACAGCAGGATTGAGGCTCTTTACAATGCTGAATATGTTTCTCTGGATGAACTGTTCACTACTGCCGATGTGGTTTCCGTTAATGCTCCGCATACTGCACAGACTACCCATATTGTGGATGCACACCGTCTGGAGCAGATGAAGCCTACCGCTATTCTGGTTAATACGGCAAGAGGTCCGCTGGTTGATGAACTGGCGCTGGCTAGAGCGCTTCAGGAGAAGAAGATTTACGGTGCCGGTCTGGATGTTTTTGAGTTTGGCGATAAGGTGAGTCCTGAGATTCTGGCCTGCGACAATGCTGTTATCACTCCGCATCTGGGTACTCAGACTTTTGATGTCAGAAATGAGATGGCGGCTTTCGTATCGAGAAACATCATTAACTTCTACGAAGGTGGAAAAATCTGCAGAGTAAATTGATTATGGCTACAGAAGGACTATTGGATAAACTAGATGGACTGGAGGCCCGTTTCCAGGAGATTTCACTGCTTATTACTGACCCGTCGGTAATTGCAGATATGAAGCGTTTTGTCCGTCTGAACAGAGAATACAGGGATCTGGAGGCTATTGTTGCCGCACGCAAGGAGTATATTCAGCTGAACAGCAATATTCAGCAGGCAAAAGAGTTGTTTGCATCGGAACAGGATCCGGAGATGAGGCAGATGGCCAGAGAGGAGCTGGATGCATGTACTGAACAGCTGGAGAAGCTGGAGGAGGATATTAAGCAGATGCTTGTGCCTAAGGATCCGCAGGACGACAAGAATGTGATTATGGAGATTCGTGGCGGTACCGGTGGCGATGAGGCTGCTATTTTTGCAGGCGATCTTTACCGTATGTACTCAAAGTATTGCGAACAGAAGGGCTGGAAGACTGCGGTTTCAAGCTTTTCCGAAGGTACATCGGGCGGTTTCAAGGAGATTGTCTTTACCGTTACGGGCGAAAAGGTTTACGGTACCCTGAAGTATGAATCGGGAGTGCACAGAGTGCAGCGTGTTCCTGCTACCGAGACTCAGGGCAGAATACATACATCGGCAGCTACTGTGGCTGTTCTTCCCGAAGCCGATGCTTTTGATGTGGAGATTAACGAGGGCGAAATTAAGTGGGATACTTTCCGCAGTGGTGGTGCCGGAGGACAGAATGTGAACAAGGTTGAATCGGGCGTCAGACTAAGATATAACTGGAAGAATCCGAATACCGGAGTTGTGGAGGAGATTCTTATTGAGTGTACCGAGACCAGAGATCAGCCCAAGAACAAGGAGCGTGCATTGTCGCGCCTGCGTACAATGATTTATGACCGCGAACATCAGAAGTATATTGATGATATTGCTGCAAGACGCAAGACTATGGTCTCTACAGGCGACAGATCGGCAAAGATCAGAACCTACAACTATCCTCAGGGACGTATTACCGATCATCGTATTAACTATACCATCTACAATCTGCCTGCTTTTATGGATGGCGATATTCAGGACTGCATTGATCAGCTGACTGTTGCCGAGAATGCAGAGCGTATGAAGGATGCAGAACTATAAACGGAGTATAACTAAAAAAAGATACAGATATGACTAGAGAAGAATTATTTGAAAATATCAGGAGAAAGCAATCATTCCTTTGTGTTGGTCTGGATACGGATATCAGGAAGATTCCTGCACATCTGCTGGAACTGGAAGATCCAATCTTTGAATTCAACAAGGCTATTATTGATGCTACTGCAGATTATTGCATTGCATACAAGCCTAATCTGGCATTCTACGAGAGTGGCGGTCTGAAGGGTATGCAGTCTCTGTACAAGACTATTGAGTATATTCGCAGCAATTATCCTGATCAGTTTATAATTGCCGATGCCAAGCGTGGCGATATAGGTAATACTGCTGCTATGTATGCCGATTCTTTCTTTAACGAAATGGATGTGGATTCTGTTACTGTTGCTCCATATATGGGCAAGGACAGTGTTACTCCTTTCCTGGGTTATGAGGGCAAGTGGGTTATTCTGCTCGCACTGACAAGCAATCCAGGTGCGGAAGATTTCCAGTACACTACCGATACTGACGGTACTCCACTCTTCAAGAAGGTTCTGAAGCGTTCATCTGAATGGGCCGGTGCTGACAGCATGATGTATGTAGTTGGTGCTACAAGAGCCGATATGCTTGCTGAGATTCGCCAGATTATTCCGGACAGCTTCCTGCTGGTTCCTGGTGTTGGTGCCCAGGGTGGTTCTCTGGAGGAGGTCTGCAAGTATGGTATGAATGACCACTGCGGTCTGATAGTGAACAGCAGTCGTGCCATTATCTATGCCGACAAGAGTGAAAACTTTGCAAAGGTTGCCGGCCAGGAGGCCGAAAAGGTTCAAAAACAGATGGCTGCCTTTCTTTGATTTAAGGTCAAATTGATTATATTTGCAGATATGGAATTTTCAGCAAAACAGATAGCCGAATTTTTAGGTGGCGAAGTTGTAGGAAACCATGAAGCGAAAGTGTGGACTTTTGCAAAGATTGAAGAGGGTACAACAGGTGCCTTATCTTTCCTGTCAAACCCAAAGTACGCACCATATTTGTACGAAACACAGTCAAGTATTGTGCTTGTAAACAGCGATTTCGTTCCTGAAAAACAGATTGATGCCACACTTGTTAAGGTTCCGAATGCGTATCAGGCTATAGCACAGTTGTTGCAGCTGTACGAATCTATGAAGCCAAAGAAGTTTGGTGTCAGCCCTCTGGCATATATATCAGAGAGTGCCAAAGTTGGAAACAATGTCTATATTGGTCCGTTTGCATACGTTGGCGATGGTGCTGTGATTGGCGACAATACCCAGGTACATCCGCATGCCACTATAGGTGATGGCGTGAAGGTGGGAACTGATACTATTATATATCCTAACGCAACCATTTATCAGGGTTGTATTGTTGGAAACAGATGTATTCTTCATGCCGGCAGCGTGATTGGTGCCGATGGTTTTGGATTTGCTCCTGCCGAAGGCGGTTACTCCAAGATTCCGCAGATTGGTATTGTAGAACTTGAAGACGATGTTGAGATTGGTGCAAACGCATGTATAGACCGTGCCACTATGGGACGTACACTTATTCACCATGGTGTTAAGCTGGATAACATGGTTCAGATTGGACACAATGTTGAGATAGGCAATGATACTGTGATGTCTGCTCAGTGTGGTGTTGCCGGTTCGGCAAAGGTGGGCAGCTGGAGTATGTTTGGCGGCCAGTGCGGTATTGCAGGCCATATCAAGCTGGGCGATCGTCTGAATGTTGGTGCCCAGTCCGGAATACCGGGACCTGAAAAGGGCGACCAGACTCTTATGGGCTATCCTGCCATAGACCACAGAAAGTTTGCCCGTTCTGCTGTGCTCTATAAGAAACTGCCTGAGATGTATTCTCAGCTGGGAGCGCTCCAGAGAGAATTGGATAATCTTAAGAAGAAAATTGAAGAGACAAAATGATGTATAAACAAAAGACATTGAAGGACAGTTTTTCACTTAGTGGAAAAGGCCTTCATACAGGATTGGAACTGACTGTTACCTTTAAACCTGCACCTGCCGATTACGGTTACAAGATTCAGCGTGTGGATTTGGAGAGCCAGCCGGTTATTGATGCTGTTGCAGAGAATGTGCGCGAAACACAGAGAGGTACCGTACTGTTCAAGGGTAACGCTAAGGTTAGCACCGTAGAACACGGATTAGCAGCACTTTATGCAGCTGGTATTGACAACTGTCACATAGAGGTGAACGGACCTGAATTCCCTATTCTGGACGGTAGTGCCATACACTATGTGGAGAACATCAGGAAGGTAGGAATAAAGGAACTTGATGCCATGAAGGATTTCTATGTTGTCAAGAACAAGATTGAGATTAAGGATGAGACTACAGGTTCTTCCATCATAATGCTTCCTGACGAAGAGTTCAGCGTTAATGTGCTTATATCGTTCGATTCAGAGGTGCTGTACAACCAGTATGCTTCACTGGACGATATGAATGATTTCCCTGCAGAAATAGCAAGCAGCCGTACATTTGTCTTTGTAAGAGAGCTTGAGCCTCTGCTGGGTGTTGGTCTTATTAAGGGTGGCGATCTGGATAACGCTATTGTTATTTATGAACGTGAGATGTCTCAGGAGAGATATGACAAGCTTGCAGAGGTGATGGGTGTGCCAAAGATGGATGCCAAGAAACTGGGGTACATTATGCACAAGCCACTGACCTGGCCTAACGAGCCTGCACGCCACAAGCTGCTGGATATTATAGGCGACCTGGCGTTGATTGGCAAACCTATCAAGGGCAGAATTATTGCTACACGTCCGGGCCATACTATCAACAACAAGTTTGCCCGTGCTATCCGCAAGAACATTAAACTGAATGATGCTCAGTCTCCTGCATATAACCCAAGTGCAACTCCTGTAATGAATGTGGAACAGATTATGGAGGCTCTGCCCCACCGTTTCCCGTTCCTGTTGCTGGATAAGGTTATCACTCTGACAGATCTGTATGCAGAGGGTGTTAAGAATGTTACAAGCAATGAGCCTTTCTTCCAGGGACACTTCCCTTCACAGCCTGTTATGCCGGGTGTACTCATTATTGAGGCTATGGCTCAGCTTGGCGGAACACTGGCTTTGCAATATACCAATGACCCAACCCAGTATACTCCGCTTTTTGTCAAGATTGACAATGCAAAGTTCCGCCATTCGGTGGTACCGGGCGATACTCTGCTGATGCGTGCTGTAAGGGTTGCTCCTATGCGTCATAACATGTTATCAATCAAGGGATATAGCTTTGTTGCCGATAAACTGGTTGCAGAAGCTGAATTTATGGTACAACTTATAAAAAATGAACAATAATGATTAGTCCGTTAGCATATGTAGATCCATCTGCACAGATTGGAGAGAATGTAGAAATTGGTCCTTTTGCCTTCATAGACAAGAATGTTGTTATAGGTGACAACAACATAATTATGCCTCATGTAAGTATTATGTATGGTTCACGCATTGGCGATGGCAATACTATACACAATGGTGCTGTGATTGGCGGTATTCCACAGGACCTTAAGTTTGTTGGCGAAGAGACTACTGCCGAGATTGGCAACAACAACAAGATTCGCGAAAATGTTACCATTAACCGTGGTACTGCTTCAAGAGGCAAGACTGTGGTTGGAAACAACAACCTGCTTATGGAGAATATGCACGTTGCACACGACTGTATTGTTGGTAACAACTGTATCTTTGGAAACAGTACAAAGCTGGCAGGCGAAGTTGTGGTTGATGATCATGCTACTCTGAGTGCATGTGTTCTTGTGCATCAGTTCTGCCATATAGGTGGCTATGTGATGATTCAGGGTGGTTCTGGTATTACAAAGGATATTCCTCCATATATTATGTGCGGCAGAAATCCTGTGGCTTATATGGGTATCAACCTTATCAGACTGCGCAGAGAGGGTTATTCAAAGGATTTGATTGATGCTATTCACAATGCATACCGCACTATTTACCAGAGCGGAATGAATGTTTCCATGGCAATTGCAGCATTGAAGGAGACTCCGCTGATGGAGTTCCCGGAAGTGCAGTACATTATTAATTTTGTAGAGAGTGCAGAACGCGGAATTATCAGAGACTAAAAAGATATAACTATGATATACAGATTTATTTTTGTTTCAGACGAAGTTGATGATTTCTATCGTGAGATTCAGATAGATTCAGAGGCATCATTTTTGGATTTCCACAAGGCTATTCTTGATTCAGTAGGTTATCCTGACGATCAGATGACTTCATTCTTTATCTGTGAGGACAACTGGGAAAAACGCGAAGAGATTACCCGCGAAGAGATGAACACAAGTTCTGATGTTGACAGCTGGGTAATGGAGAGCACAAGAATTAGCGAACTGGTTGAAGACGAAAAGCAGAGACTTATCTATATTTTCGATCCTCTGACTGACCGTTGTTTCTTTATAGAGCTTAAGGAGATTGTTTACGGAAAGAACATTGACAGTGCTGTATGTACCGGTAAAGGTGGCATTGCTCCAAAACAGCTTATCGACTTTGATTCCATAACAGCTACTACTACATCGCTTGATATTGATGAAAACTTCTACGGAGACGAAGATTTTGATTCTGACGATCTTGACCTGGATGGTTTTGATATGGGTAATGGCGGTGGCGATGTTACACTGGATTCATTAGACGATCTGTATTAAACAAATCCATATCCCTGTTATGGCAGAGAATAATCTGGTAATAATATTGGGACCTACCGGCGTGGGAAAGACCGATTTGTGTCTTACCCTCGCCAAAACTTTTAATTCGCCTGTAGTGTCGGCCGACTCCAGACAGATGTATGCTGACATTCCTGTAGGCACTGCAGCACCCACAGCCAAAGAACTTGCACAGGCAGAACATTTTTTTGTCGGAAACCTGAAACTGACTGATTATTACAGTGCTGCAAAATACGAAGAAGAGGCTATAGCTGTTATATCTACCCTATTCGCTAAAAATCGCAGGGTTGTAATTGCATCTGGAGGCTCTATGATGTACATAGATGCCCTGTGCAAGGGTATTGACGATATTCCTACTGTTACTCAGGATGTAAGGGATGAGTTGCTTGCCAGATACAACAGTGAGGGGCTGGAGAATCTGGTACAGGAGCTGAGGCTTCTGGATCCTGAATACTATGCTATAGTGGACAGAAAGAATCCAAAGCGTGTTATTCATGCTCTGGAGATTTGTTACATGACCGGAAAGACATATACATCGTTCCGTTCGGGCGAAAAGAAGAAGCGTCCTTTCAATATCATAAAGGTTGGACTGACCAGAGATCGAGAGGAGCTCTACGCAAGAATTGATGCAAGGGTTGATAAAATGATAGAGAACGGTCTTATAGATGAGGCAAGAAGGGTTTACCCGCACAAGGCTTTGAACTCATTGAATACCGTTGGATATAAAGAGTTGTTTGCATGGATGGATGGTGCCGTTACTCCCGAAGGTAAGGAGTGGACACTGGATTTTGCAATTGAGAAGATTAAGCAGAACAGCAGAATCTATTCACGCAAGCAGATGACCTGGTTTAAACGCGACAATGAGATTGGATGGTTTCATCCTGATAATACAGAAGAGATTATAAACTACATAAACAATAAGATAGATGCTGATCAAACTGTATAACAGAAACAACAACCAGCGGGATCTGGACAGAATTCTGGATGTGCTGAATGGTGGTGGAATCATTATCTTCCCTACTGATACTGCATACGCCATAGGCTGCCATGCTCTGAAAGAGCGCCCTATTGAACGTATCTGCAAGCTGAAGGGTATCAATCCACAGAAACACAGATTCTCTGTTATATGTTACGATTTAAGCAACATCAGCCACTACGTACAGATTGACAACAATACATTCAAGACAATGAAACGCAATCTGCCGGGCCCGTTTACATTTGTTTTACGTGCCGGAAGCAGACTGCCCAAGATATTCAGCAACAGGAAAGAGGTTGGTATAAGGATTCCCGACAATGATATTATTCGTGAGATAAGCCGCCAGCTTGATGCCCCTATCCTGTCAACTACCATTCCATACGACGAAATGGATGATATTGGTTACCTGACAAATCCTGAACTGATTGACGAAAAGTGGGGCGACGATGTGGATATTGTGATTGATGGCGGTGCCGGAGGTTTTGAATTCTCTACCGTTGTCTATTGCATTGACGGAGAAGAGGAGATTATTAGAGAGGGTAAAGGAGTTTTGAAATTTTAAAGATGAAAAATATGAAGAGATTTGGTTGCATGCTTGGACTACTGTCGCTTTTTATCCCTGCAACAATGAATGTTGATGCAAAAGAGATTGAACTGAAGCAGATTGTAGATGGCACATTCAATGCTAAGGGTATGGGTAGCATTACCCCTACTGCCGATGGTATTCACTATCTGACCGCAAACGATGATTACAGTAGAATTCTGATGCGTTCATTCAAGGATAAAAACTATGAAGAGGTGGTGCTTGATCTGGCTACTGTACGTGGTAATAATGGTATAAAGAGTTTTGATGATTATATTCTGTCACCAAAAGAGGACAGAATTCTTATAAAGACCAACAGTACCAAGATTTTCCGCCGTTCAAGTACTGCAGATTACTATATTTTTACCATTAAGAACAATATGCTGGAGCCATTGTCCAATGGTGGTCCGCAGCAGGAGCCAAAATTTTCGCCCGATGGCAATGTTATTGGCTTTGTAAGAGAGGGTAATATTTTCCTTGTTAAGCTGCTATTCAACAATTCCGAATCGCAGATTACAAAGGATGGTAAAAAGAACAGCATAAGCAATGGTGTTCCTGACTGGGCTTATGAAGAGGAGTTCTCATTTACATCGGCTTTCGACTTTAGTGCCGACAGTAAGATGGTGGCTTACATCAAGTTCAACGAAAATGGAGTAAACAGGTTCGATATGCCTTTCTTTCAGACAGTTATGGAAGATGCAAACGAACAGTCACTGCTTGCTGAGAAGCAGGTTCAATACCCTGTAGCCGGTGCTTCCTACTCTAAGGTTTCTGTTCACACTTTCGATATAAAGAGTTCTGTTACACGCGACATTGAACTGGAACTGGACAGCAATACATATATTCCACGTATTAAATTTGTGGCTGACGAAGAGAACAACCTTTTTGTTTTCACCCTGAACAGACGCCAGAACAATCTGGAGGTTTATGCTGCAAATCCACGTTCTACTCTGTGCAATCTTATTCTGCGCGAAACAGACGACCGCTACATAGAGACTACATCGTACATGGATACTGAATTCTATGGCGACAAGTTCATTATGCAGAGCGAAAAGGATGGCTATAACCATCTGTACCTTTATAATCTGCGCGGAAAACTGGAGCGCCAGATAACAAAGGGTGAATGGGATGTTTTAGCTTTCCATGGTTATGATGCAAAGAGCGGTACTGTCTATTATGAAAGCAATGAACAGGATACTTACAACAGAAATGTGTACAAGATAGACAGCAAGGGCAGGAAGACCTGTCTTACACCTGAAGAGGGTTTCAATACAGCTATCTTCAGCAGCAATAACAGCTATTTTGTAAATACATGGTCTGACCTTAATACTCCTCCTGTACTGTCTGTATATGATAACAAGGGAAAACAGATTTCAGTTATTGAAGAGAACGGAGAGCTTAAGGAACTGGTTAAAGAGTATGATATTGTTAAGAAGGAGTTCTTCAGCTTTACCACTTCAGAGGGTGTTGAACTTTACGGATGGATGGTAAAACCTGCCAATGCAGACGAAAGCAACAAATGTCCGCTTATTCTGTATCAGTATGGTGGTCCGGGTTCAAATGAGGTTATGAACTCATGGAATACCGGTTTCTATAATGGTGGTACACTGGAAACCTATCTGGTGAACAAGGGTTATGCTGTGGCTGTTGTGGATGGTCGCGGAACCGGCATGCGAGGTGCTGACTTCAAAAAACAGACCTATCTGCAACTGGGTGTTATGGAGAGCAGGGATCAGGTAGAGGCTGCAAAATATCTCTCTGCCCTGCCCTTTATTGATGCTGACAGAATTGGTATCTGGGGATGGAGCTATGGTGGTTACAACACACTTATGTCCATGAGTGAAGGTACACCTGTATTCAAAGCCGGTGTGGCTGTTGCTCCTGTAACAGACTGGCGTTTCTACGATGCTCCTTACACTGAACGCTTTATGCAGATGCCTAAGGAGAATGGTGAAGGCTACAAGGCTTCATCGGCTATTGAGAGAATTGACAAGCTGAATGGTCGTCTGCTTTTGGTTCATGGTCTGGACGATGACAATGTTTTCTTCAGCAATACTACTGCCTATATGCAGGCACTTATTGAAAAGGGCATTCAGTTCGATATGCAGGTCTATCCGGGAAAAGAGCATAGTCTGGTGGGCAGATCCACAAGAATGCATCTGTTTGGCAAGATAGTTGAATTCTTTGACAGAGAATTAAAATAACTACTTATAGATAAGGAAGATAGATGGAGTTTTGGAGAGGTCGGGCAATCGGTCTCTCCACTCTTTTACTGTTTTGGTTACAGCATATTCATTGCTGCATGTTAAACCGGATGCTATACACAAACGTGTCTGCGGACGACATGCCTTGATTATATCTGCCAGCATCTTGCCGTTTCTGTATGGGGTCTCTATGAATATCTGGGTCTGGTCTTCACTGTATGCACGCTGTTCAAGACGCTTAAGTGCCTTTATCCTTTCATCGGCATCAATAGGCAGATAACCGTTAAATGCAAAGCTCTGTCCGTTAAAGCCCGATGCCATTACTGCTAAAATGATGCTTGACGGTCCAACCAGAGGAACAACCTTCAGCCCTTTACGCTGAGCTATTGCAACTACATCGGCACCCGGATCGGCCACTGCCGGACATCCTGCTTCTGATATCACACCCATCGGTTCGCCCTTTTCAAGTGGTGCCAGCATACCTGCTATTTCCCCACTCTCGGTATGTTTGTTAAGGGTATAGAATGTGAGCTTATCAATATCGATACTCTTATCTACAAGCTTTAAAAAACGTCTTGCAGTACGTACATCCTCTACTATAAAATGGCTGATAGAGAGAATTATCTCCCTGTTATATGGTGGTAACACCTGATCTACGGGTGTATCGCCAAGCAAATTCGGAATAAGATATAGGGCCTGTTCCATAACGGTTGCGAAGGTAGTACATTTTTCAACATAATAGTATTAACTTTGCATAAAAGCGAAGAAATGAATTCAGAGAGTGTTATTAAGATAGAAAACGGAGTGGCCTGTGCGCCGGAAAACCGTTTGTCAAATCCAGTCTGCGTAGATATTAAAAGAGGCTGGCAGGTTGCTGTGGTTGGTAATAATGGTTCCGGTAAGAGTCTGCTTGTTAACACGTTGCTCAGGCAATATCCGCTTATGGACAATAAGTTTGTAGAGTACGGATGTGGCATTACAGGCAGCGATATACGTTATATTACATTCCGCGACAGTTATGGTACTGCCGACCCTGCATACTTCTATCAGCAACGATGGAACTCTACCGAAATGGACGATTCTCCTGTTGTATCGCAGCTCTTCCCGAGAATTGCCGATGCGGAATGGAAGGAGACGCTCTTTAAACTCTTTGACCTGGGTTTTATCTGGGAGAAACAGCTGGTGACACTTTCCAGTGGAGAGATGCGTAAATATCAGCTGGCCAAAGCGCTAGCAGGAAAGCCCAGATTGACTATCATTGACAGTCCGTTTATCGGGCTTGATCCGCAGACCCGCTCCATGCTGTGCAACCTGCTGGAGAATCTGGTCAGCAGATGGGGTATTCAGATTATACTGGTGGTTTCCAGAGAGAAGGATATTCCTGAATTCATTACTCACGTTATTCCTGTCCATAACCTTACCTGCTACCCTGTTATTCCAAAAGAGGAGTACCGTAGCAATCCTGAAGAGAAGGTTCTTACAGAAGATTTGAAACAGTTGCTGCTTTCACAACCATCAGCAGGTACCACTTCAAACGAAATTGTAAAGTGTAACGGCATCACTCTTCAGTATGGTAACAGAAAGATTTTCAATCAACTGGAATGGACCATCATGAAGGGAGAACGATGGGCACTGCTTGGTGAAAACGGAGCCGGAAAATCGGCACTGCTTAGTATGGTTTATGCCGATAATCCGCAGTCTTATGCATGCAATATTTCACTGTTTGGCAACAGACGCGGAACCGGAGAAAGTATCTGGGAGATAAAGAAGCATATAGGATATGTATCGCCTGAGATGCATCGCTCCTACGCCAGACACTATCTTGTGATAGATATTGTTGCATCGGGACTGCACGACACCATTGGTCTGTACAAAAAGATACATGACGAAGAGCGAGACCGTTGTATGGTCTGGTTAAAGATATTCGGACTTTATGAATTAAGAGACAGGGATTTCTTTAATCTGTCAAGTGGCGAACAGCGAATGGTACTGCTGGCGCGTGCCTTTGTTAAAAATCCGGCACTGATAATTCTGGACGAACCGCTTCATGGTCTGGACGACAGTAACAGAAGTCTGGTGATGGATATCATCAGGACATACTGCAGCAACAGGGAGAAGACTATGATTATTGTTACTCACTATCCGGAAGAGCTTCCGGAGATTATTGACAAAGAGTTCAGATTAGTACGTCATTCCTGACCTTGCAATGCTGTAAAGGTTCGCTTGCCAAGTACATTATATTGCCATACAAGCAGGAAACTGCTTCTTTCCGGGATGGTATCCGTAACCATTTTGGAGATATTCTCGGCACGTTTTTCTGCAAAACCGGGTTTCATCCTGCGGAAAGCACGTCTGGCACGCAGTACTGCTTTAAAATCGCCGGTATTCAGTTTCAGCAGGAACATTGCAGCTGCTACCATATCTAACCAGAAACGTACAAACATCACCTTTTTCAGCTCTTTTTCCGGCAGATTCTTATAGAGCAACAGCAGATTATTGCGGAAATTCAGGAATGTTTTATATGGATTGGAACTGCTCAGTGTAGCTCCACCTACATGATACACTTTGCTTTGCGGAACTACCACTATTCCACGTCCTCTGCTACGCAGACGCCAGCAAAGGTCTATCTCCTCCTGATGGGCAAAGAATTCATCATCCAGTCCGCCAACTGCACGGAAATCGTCACTTCTTACCAGCAGGGATGCCCCTGTAGCCCAGAAAACGGGTACTATATCATCATACTGACCATTATCTGTTTCAATGGAATCGAACACTCTGCCACGGCAATACATATAACCCCAGCGATCCATAAATC
Source organism: Bacteroidaceae bacterium (assembly GCA_045660365.1). Lineage (GTDB taxonomy): Bacteria > Bacteroidota > Bacteroidia > Bacteroidales > Bacteroidaceae > Colenecus. The sequence goes on along the minus strand of JAZRDQ010000004.1, from coordinate 44,916 downwards.
CGCCAGATCCGCCTGCATATTCAAACTTTGCCGGATCTTTGTAATCCATCAGCTTTGGCTGACATGCTGCCACATGGGCATGGCTGTCCATATACTGCAACATTGGGTCAAGCCAGCCTTGGGTTACCTCTATATCTGAATTAAGCAACAGATAATATTCTGCTTCAACCTGTGCCAGAGCTTTATTGTAGCCACCTGCAAAGCCATAGTTCTTATCGAGCACTATAGTTCTGATACCGGGAAAGTTATCCTTCATTACCTGAAGTGAATTATCGGTAGAGCTATTGTCTGCAACTATTATCTCTACCCCATCGGCTGTAGAATACTCTATCAGCTTAGGCAGGAACTTCTGCAACATTGCACTACCATTCCAGTTCAAAATTACTATGGCTACCTTACTCATACTTACTCTGTTATTGTTGCTTTAAGTGCATCGCCGGCATCGTTAAAATCGCCTAACAGCACCTTTACAATACTATTCTCTTCTACCTTGGTGGCATCCAGTTCCACTCTTATATAATTGTCAGTGAATCCATGTGCAGGTTTTCCACGTCCCGGGCGTTCTACCAGCACAAAGGCCTCTTTTCCTATAAAGGATCTGTAGAATGCATCTGTCTTCTCTTCCGATATATCCAGAAGCAATTTGCTGCGCAACTTCTTCTGCTCAAAACTTACTGAATGTGATATACGTAATGCGGCAGTGCCTGGACGTTCAGAATAACTAAACACATGCAACTGGCTTATATCCAATCCTTTAATAAAGTTATATGCATCTTCAAAAAATTCGTCTGTCTCTCCGCGGGTTCCCACTATAACATCCACACCTATAAATGCATGTGGCATAAGCTGCTTTATCTTACGCACCTTTTCCGCAAAGAGTTCACGTTCATATCGGCGGTGCATCAGTTTAAGCACATCATTGGAGCCGCTCTGCAATGGAATGTGGAAATGTGGCATGAATGCACGCGAATTTGCCACAAATTCAATTATTTCGTCTGTAAGAAGATTTGGTTCTATTGATGATATTCTGTATCTGGCAATGCCCTCTACTCTATCCAGTTCCTGAATAAGCTGATAGAAGGTTTCACCATTGCTCTTGCCAAAATCGCCTATGTTTACACCGGTAATAACTATTTCACGACCACCATCGGCTGCTACCTGTTCTGCTGCTGCAACCAGTTCACTTATATTTGGATTTCTGCTATGTCCTCTTGCAAATGGTATGGTACAATAGGTACAATAGTAATCGCAGCCATCCTGTACCTTCAGGAAATATCTGGTTCTGTCACCCTTTGAGCATGAATGTACAAAGGTCTTTATATCTTTGGCTTTAACCGTTTTATGAATACCGGAATCCCGTTTGATCAGGTTGTTCAGATTCTCCGGGACTGATCCTTTCATATCCTGACCAAGCACTATATCTACACCTGGAATTGAGGAGACCTCTTCTGGCTTAAGCTGTCCATAACATCCTGTTACCACTACATAGGCACCGGGATTTTCTCTTACAATCTTATGAATAGCCTGACGACACTTTTTATCGGCCACCTCTGTTACAGAACAAGTATTGATTATACAGATATCGGCCTGTTCTCCCCTTTTTACCACACGAACACCAGCATCTGCCAGCTGCTTGGCTATGGTAGATGTTTCAGAAAAGTTCAGTTTACAACCTAATGTATAAAACAGTGCTCTTTTTCCTTTTAAATATTCAGTATTCATATTATATGCTAGTGGGAGTAAAGATAATAAAAAAGGGCCGGAAATTACCAGCCCTTTTCAATATTTAGTTATAAAGCTTACTCAGCAACAACTTCGAATGCAACCTGAGCCTTAACTTCTCTGTGAATGTTGATAACTGCATTGTAAGTACCAACAGTCTTAACTGTTTCTACTACAATTGACTTGCGATCAACTTCGATGCCTTTAGCTGCAAGAGCTTCAGCAATCTGAGCGCTGCCAACACCACCGAAGATAGTGCCGTTTTCGCTAACCTTAGCTGCAATTGTCAATGACAAACCTTCGAACTTAGCTGCCAGAGCCTCTGCATCAGCCTTGATCTTAGCAAGCTTGTGAGCGCGCTGACGCTCGTTCTCTGCCAATACCTTCTTTGCTGATTCTGTTGCAATAACAGCCTTACCCTGTGGGATAAGATAGTTACGACCATAACCATCCTTAACTTTCACTACATCGTTCTTGTAACCCAAATTGATTACATCTTCTTTCAGTATAACTTCCATAATCTAATCTATTTTTAAGGTTACTTCATCATATCTGTTACGTATGGGAGAAGAGCCAAATGACGTGCTCTTTTCACTGCCTGAGCCACTCTGCGCTGGAACTTCAAAGAAGTACCGGTGATGCGACGTGGAAGGATTTTACCCTGCTCGTTCAGGAATCTCTTCAGGAATTCAGGATCTTTATAATCGATATACTTAATGCCACTCTTCTTGAAACGGCAGTACTTCTTCTTCTTAACGTCAACTGCCTGAGGTGCCAAATATCTGATTTCTGATGTCTGTTCTGCCATAATTAAGCCTCCTCTTGTTTAGATTGTCTTAAACTTCTTCTCTTAGCTGCATACTCTGCTGCGTACTTCTCCTGCTTGATAGTCAGGAAACGGAGAACGCGCTCGTCACGACGGAAGTTAACTTCCAACTTCTCAATGACTGTAGGTTCAGCATTGAACTCAATTAACACATAGAAGCCTGTTGACTTCTTTTCGATAGGATAAGCCAGTTTACGCATACCCCAGTTCTCTTCATTGACAATCTCTGCACCTTCTGCAGTAAGAATGCCCTTGAATTTTTCTACCGCTTCCTTCATCTGAGCGTCAGACAAAACGGGAGTTAAAATGAAAACGGTTTCGTACTGAATCATAATTTGTTTTGATTATGAATTAATTATTAATAAAATTTGCGACCGCAAAAGTAGTACATTTATTTTTCATATACAAATTAGTAGCCTATTTTTCAATGTTTTTTAGCCTCCCCACTCTATTTTCAACCCAAATAGAGTATATTCGCGGATATAAACTACACCTTATTGATATGAAAGGAGGGATATTATCACTATTAATTGCTTTTTTAGCATCAACAGTCAGCTTTTCGCAGACCACTATAAAGGTATCAAAAGAGAACATTATAACCACCAACAATGCAAGTTGGGAAGGTTGGGGCACATCACTCTGCTGGTGGGCAAACCGTATAGGCTACAACCCCACCCTTACAAAAGAATCTGCCAGACTCTTCTTCAACAAAAAAGAGGGACTTGGCCTGAACATCATGCGCTACAACATAGGTGGTGGCGACGATCCTACCCACAACCACATAACACGTACCGATTCCGATGTACCCGGTTGGCAATACTTTAATGCTGAGACAGGAGAATATGAATATGATTACAATGCCGATTTCCGCCAGCTGAATGTATTAAAGGCTGCATCCAGGGCTGCAGGTCAGGAAGCCTACATTGAGGTATTTTCAAATTCTCCACCATACTTTATGACCGTAAGCGGTTGTTCCACCGGAAACTTTAAGGCCGAAGAAGACAATATCCGTACCGATGCATACGATGATTTTGCCGAATATCTGGCTCACGTTACACACTATATGATGAAGAATCTCAGGCTGGATGTCAGGAGTATTTCACCAATGAACGAACCCAACACCAACTATTGGCCGGCATTCAACTACAAACAGGAGGGCTGCCACATAGATGCAGGAGAATCGCAATCAAAACTTCTGGTTGAAACAAAAAAAGCATTGACAAGATATGGCATAGATAACATTGTTCTTACTGCAAGCGATGAAACCAACCCCGGCAAGCAGATAGAAGAGATCAGGCTGATGACACCCGAAGCCCGTGCTGCAATAAACAGAATCAGCGCACATACATACGGGACCAACGGCATACGCGAACTGGGGCAACTGGCAAAACAGGAAAACATAAACATCTGGATGAGTGAAGTGGATGGAAATGGTACAGCTGGAACTGATGCCGGCGAAATGTCTGCAGCATTATGGCTGGCAGAAAAGATTATTACCGATATCTCTGCTCTCAAGCCATCGGCATGGGTACTGTGGCAGGTAATTGACACTCACGTATCCAAGGAGGGTTACAAAGGACGTCAGGATAAGGGTGCATTGAACACAAATGGTGGTTTCTGGGGTACAGCATACGCAAACCACGATACAGAAGAGGTGGTCCTTACACAGAAATATTACGCCTTTGGTCAGTTTAGCAGATACATTCGCCCGGGGTCAAGTCTGATTACCTGTGCTACAGAACGCAACAGCGGCATAAAGTCAATAGCTGCCATAGACAGGAAAGGAAAGCAGATTACAGTTGTCTGCACCAATACCACTGCAGGCACACAGGAGGCAACAATCAACCTTGCAGATTTCCACAATGGCAAAGCAGTTGTAACAGAGATACGTACCAGCGGTTCAATGGCTGATGGCGAACACTGGAACATTACAGGCAGGAACCTGAAAATGGAAAACGGCATTTACAGAGTTCAGTTGTCACCAAACTCTGTAACTACCTATCTGTTTACCCTAAAATAGTTCAATATTCAAAAGAGAATTCATCCAAATAGAGAACGCTGTTTGAACTGCCTGTAAAGTAATCGCCATATTTACAGGACGATGCAACTATCAGTATCTGCGTTGGAATACGGTCATCCCTATACTCCAAAGGCAATCTGAACGGCAGATACTCACTGCCACTATCCTCGTTTGTAGATAGTTCTGCGTATGCAATTATATGCGGATCGTTCTCTATATCCAGAAAAATCTTTTCATTGGTATCTATCTTCACACGATTTTCCCAGTCGCCTAAAACGATATAAATGGAACAGTAATCCTTTTTACCCTCCATATTTCCGTAAGGAGATTTTACCTTATCCACAATGCCCGGATGATAACAGTAATACCCTTTAAGCGCTACAGGACGACTGTCAAAATCCCGTCCCATAGAGAGTTCAGCACCAAGTCCCGATGTCTTTACATATCTGCCCAGGAAGATACTGCCCGATGCCAGCACACCCATAACCGTGGTTGAATGGAGTTTGGCTGCTGTACCTGAAACCACAAAACTAGTTTCGGGACTTGTAGGATTCTTTGGTCCCAACAGGTTTGCGCCCTTATTGCCTGTATCCCACCAGTAGTTTTCTGTAGATAAATTCTTATCAGGATACCAGTGTTTATCGTCCTGCAGATACCAATGGTCAAAATTCATGTTTTGAATTGTAACAGTACCTATTTCTATAGGATCAACACCCACCATTTCTGCCTTTATAATCCACATATACTCCTGTCTGGTTTGCAGATAAACTACCAATGGTTCTGTCAGATCCAATGTATCGCCGGGCGCAATATGCGGATTAAGACTAGCATTATTGGTCACCTTATAATCAATCACCTTAACGTTACGCATTGCAGCAGAATCACTTACAAAAACCGTAACGCTCTTCTCAATTGGGTTGATGTAAGCTGTATCAACCTGATTTTCAACTATAAACTCTGTAAAATCTGCAGTGACAATATTCAAATTGTCCTCCTTGTTGCAGCCTGCCACTAGGAATGTTGCGAACAACACAACCATTCCGTAAAATCCTCTTTTCATAATTTCAATAATGTTTTGTTTTGTCCGGCAATATTACTGCATTTACCAATACCTGCATATCATCATTCAGAATGTTTATCAAACCTTATATCTTCTGAAGCATCCTGATAAAAAGTAAAAAAGAGTGAACTTTGGTTTCACTCTCTCTTTTCGTTGGCTGTAGCTTGTGGTCTGTTAAAATAGTACTGCCCTTTGCCGCAGGTCTGTTTGCCAAAGTTAATGGCATTGTTCGGACAATGATGATAACAGCTCATGCAGTTGGTACAGTTTCCATTCCATCTGGGTTTACCATCCACCATATTTATATTATGTAGAGGACACTCTTTTGCACACTTACCGCAACCATTGCAGCTATCGTTTACATTGAAAGGCTTGTCAGAAATAAGCAATCCGTAAAAGAGCGGTTTCAGTATATAGCTTTTCAGGAATGGTGCCCCACCCTTCAGTTCATCAAAGTTACCTCTATCTCTTTTGGAGATTGATGTTATCACATCAGGCAACTGCTCTTTAACTGCATCTATCTTGCTCTTTTCGCTCTGCGGAGTATCCAGTTTAAAACCTGGCAGATTGATATATGTTTCGGGCATCTTGAATGAAAAGAAAGCATCCAGAATAACACCCTGCTTCTGTAAGAACCTGCTGAAAGTACGGTATGTATAGCCTGTTTCATCGCCGCAGGTTACTGCAGCAAACAGATATTCAGGTCTCTTTGCAAAACGAATCTTAGCGATAAAATCGGTAACCAGTTTTGGAGCAGCCCACGCATATATGGGAAAGACAAAGCCCACCATCTCATCACCATTAATCTCTATCTCACTGCCACTACGCTCAGCTTCAGGTATAAATATCAGTTCCTGATTTAATCCTGCAGCCAGCTGTTCGGCCACAAACCTGCTGTTTCCACAGCCTGAATACCAGAATATCATTCCTTTGTCAATTTTCTGCAAACCACATAATCCATAGGCACATCATATTCATCTGTCGGCACACGGAACATATACTGACAGTCAAAACAGACACCTATTTTTACAGCTCTCATCTTTGGCAGCAGCCTGTCATAATACCCCTTGCCACGCCCCAGTCTGTATCCGCGGATATCGAAAGCACGCCCTGGCACAACCACCAGATCTATCTCTTCAGGATTCTCCAGCACAGCACCCACAGGCTCCAAGATACCGTACTTTCCTATCTTTAAATCCTGTTCGCTTTTATATTGTCTAATCACAATATCATCACCCTCTATGGCAGGCAGATATATCTCTTTGGTCTCTGCCCATTTCCGCACAGCTTTCATTACATCTATTTCATCTGTCATTGGATGATACAGGAGTATCTTTTTGCTGTTTCTTACCAGTTCTGAATTTTCCAGATAGCTGAATAAAACATCCGCTTCCGTCTGTTTATCGGTTTCAGACATGGCAGCAACTCTCTCCTTTACTGCCTTACGGATAAGCGGTTTACTATCTTTCAGATGGCCTATACTGAATTCACAGCCGCAATAACGCTGATTATAAAAATCGTTCTCCTTAATAATTTCAGCCCTGCGTGCAGTAAGCCCACCCTTACGCCAATTATAGTCCCAATATGTGATATTTTCGTATAGCGAAGCTGCATAATTGCCAGCCTCAACTATCTGTTCATGACTCTTCCAGCGGCTGGAATCGAGAGTTGATGTAATTACCGTAAAGCCGTTTTCTGCAGCATATTTGGCACAGGCTGTCAAACGCAACTTAAAACACTTCAGACAGCGCGCACCACGTTCCGGTTCTGCTTCCAGCCCCTTAACACATTCCAACCAGGCAGAATGGTCATTATCGGCATCCACTATCTGCAACCCTAACTTTTCAGCATATCTGCTACATTCATTCTTACGAATTTCGTACTCTTCCAGCGGATAGATATTTGGATTGCAGTAGTATATTACCGGCTCTATCCCACTATTTAGCATTGCCTCAATTATGGCACCTGAACATGGGGCACAGCAAGTATGGAGCAAAACTTTTTCCGCTCCACCCGGTGCAACCAACTTATCTTCTCTCTTCTTCATCACTAATCATTATGCCACCGCGAAGATACAAAAAAAAGATTTAGTATGCACCACAGGACACCAAAGCCACCAACCTAAAGGGCTGATGACTTTATCTTAAACTCTACACAGTATCTCTTCCGGTGTAAAGCTGAGTTTGATTACAGTGGTGAGACCAAGCCCCATATCTTTGACAGACGCTCCAAGAAGCCACACCTCATTATCTATTATCAGATATCTATCGTGAACAGATCTCGGAAGCTGAACTCTACAGATAGGAGTACATTGCTGATTGTGCTTCTGAAAGTCCAACTCTATCTGCTGGCTGTATCGCGTATGAACGGTACAAGAAACATTATCTGCTCGTTTATCGAGAAGTAGCAATGTGCGTTCATCTACAAAAGGGTCTATCAGTATCACACTTTCTGTTGCTGTACGTACCAGATTACTAACGTAAGTGTATGCATCCCACACACAGCCGGTAGAGAAAACTTGCTCAGTAATAGGTTTCTCTCTACGAATTAAAAAGTCTATCTGCTGTTGGTGTTGCTCAATACAATTTTCTAATGTGGTAAAGCGGCTATCTATTCGTTCTTGTAAAGCAACCAGATGATGGTTAAAAGAGTAGCCGTTAACGAAATAATTTCTTAATATCACATTTGCCCATGCTCTAAAAAACACGCCTTGTGTAGATTTAACTCTATAGCCAACAGACAATATCATATCTAAGGAATAATGCTCCACCTGATAAACCTTACCATCAGAAGCAGTTGTCGCAAATTTTGCGACAACTTGAGTCAAACCGTTTTTTGACCTCAACAGTTCTGGGTTTAATTCCTCCTGCAAAGCGTTGTTAATGTGTTTACCTATTGTCTTTACATCACGACCAAAAAGTACGGCCATTTGGGCACGAGTGAGCCACACCATATCATCTTCTATTCTCACTTCCAACTTAATGCTTTCATTAGGCTGATAAAGTATAATTTCTCCTTTTTCACCCTCTTTAGGCAATACGTGCTTTTCATTACTTTCACTACAATGTAAGAAATCGACATTTTCTAAAAATTGTTTGTGTGCATCCATATCGTTGTGTTTTAATTTTATATTGCAAATATAGTATGTATTTTCAAATATTTAGCAAATACTTTGTAAAAGCGATAAAAATAGAGGCTAAGTAACTTACCATCCGAAGCCATCATTCGAGTAGGGGTACAAATTATACCCCACCAGACATTCAATTCAGAATCACGCGCACGCATCTTCTTAATATATGTTCCATTGTTTTCATAGTTTTATTGTTTTCACAAAACAAAAATAGTATTCTTCAACAACACGAATGCACAGATAAAGAAAAATACGTAATCTAATCTCAAACGCCATAAATCAGGAAAAATAAAACAAGGGTGTGCCTCATCGACACACCCTTGCCAAAACAAATTGGTTATTGTTTGTTATTAGAGAACTTCAAAGTCAATAGCCTTCAGGTCTTCATCACGTGATGATGAACCGTAAAGAATCTGATACTTACCTGGACGAACTGAAAGTTCATCAATCTTTTCATCGTAGTATTCAAATGCTTCCGGAGTAAGAGTGATCTTAACCTTTGCAGTCTTACCTGGCTGGATGTTAACCTTCTGGAAGCCCTTCAAAGACTTGATAGGAGCTGTTGGGTTATCCAAAGCCTTAACGTAAACCTGAACAATCTCTTCACCTGCCAGGCTACCTGTGTTAGTTACAGGAACTGTGATGTTAACATTTGCACCGGCCTTGATAGACTTCTTTGAAAGTTTACCTTCACCGTAGTTAAATGTTGTGTAGCTCATACCATAACCGAATGCGTACATTGGTTCATCGTGGAAGTAACGATATGTACGACCCTCCATGTTATAGTCTGTAAGAGCTGGAAGCTGCTTTGTAGATTTGTAGAATGTTACAGGAAGCTTACCTGATGGGTTGTAGTCACCGAACAATACATCAGCAAGAGCCTTTGCACCACCCTGACCTGGATACCAAGCCTGGAGAAGAGCATCATACTGACCCTCTACGCTTTCGAAACCGATAGCTGAACCTGAGCAGTTTACATAAACTACAGGTTTGCCTGTTGTATGCATAGCGCGTAACAATGCCTGCTGAACAGCTGGAAGTTCAATATCAGCCTTGTCGCCACCTTCACCTTCCATTCTTGAAGAGATACCACCAATCATGATGATAACATCAGCACGCTTCATCTGAGCTGCAAGTTCTGAGAAGTCGTGAGCCTTTCTTTCGCAGAACTGTGCGCTTAGAGAAGCAAACTGACCTGTTGTATGCTTATACTCAATCTTGATGTTGTAAGTCTTACCCTCTTCTACAGCAAGAGTCTTATACTGTGCACCGCGACGGAAGCCACCGAAGCCACCGAAGCCACCGAAACCACGCTGAGCAGCACCTTTCTGATCTTCTACAACCTTACCGTTAACAGTAAGTTTGTAACCCTGATCACCGCTTACAGTATAGTTCAGATCGCCTGTGAAGTCAGCAACATACTTACCTGTAAGAACTACTGAGATATTCTCCTTCTGTACACCCTCTGCAAAGTCGTATGCACCGAATGTGCTGAAGTTAATTTCATCATAGTAACCTGTTGTTACAGGCTTGCCGCTCATGTTCAGGTTGTTGTAGAATTCAGCATACATACCCTTACCGCCATTGAATTCGTCAATGTGGTTGATAGTCTGGAACTCTTCATTCAGTTCACAAGCCTTCTCATAGATAATCTCTGCGTTTGGAACAGCATCCTTGATACCCTGCAACAAAGAACGTGTATGTTCCTGAGTTGGAGTACCACCGTAGTTACCATTCAGCATTGCAGCATCGTCAGCGTTAGGACCAACTACTGCAATAGTCTTAATATCCTTTGAAAGAGGAAGAACATTGCCATCATTCTGCAAAAGAACCATTGATTCACGTGCAGCCTGAGTGGCAAGGATATCGTTAGCTTCGCTGCTGATTACATCTTCACCAAGGTCAGCCCATGGAAGCATGTCAGCAGGATCGAACATACCAAGTTCAAAACGACCAGTCAATACTCTGCGAAGAGCAACATCAATGTCAGCTTCGTTAATCTTACCTGTATTCAAACCTTCTACAAGTGACATAAAGCTCTTACCGCACTCAAGATCAGTACCTGAAAGAACAGCGTCAACACTAGCTTCAAGAGCATTTGCGTGAGTTCCGTGCTGATAAGTATTGTAGAAGTTGTTGATAGCATCACAGTCTGTCAAAACGATTGACTTATAACCCCACTTGTTACGCAGGATATCAATCAAAAGACGTTCGCTGCTGCAGCAAGGTTCACCTTCGTAACGCTGATAAGCACACATAACCTCCTGTACGTTTGCATCGATAACCAGCTTTTTGAAAGCAGGAAGATAAGTTTCCCAAAGGTCACGCATAGATACAGTTACATCAAATCTGTGACGATCTGGTTCCGGACCGCTGTGAACAGCATAGTGCTTAGCACAAGCATGAGTCTTGAAATACTTGTCATCATCACCCTGCATACCTTTTACGTTCTCAACGCCAAGAACACCCATCAAATATGGGTCTTCACCGTAAGTCTCCTGACCGCGGCCCCAACGTGGATCACGGAAGATGTTTACGTTTGGACACCAGAAAGTAAGCTCTGGGTTACCTGGAACGTAGTTAGCACCCATTGCAATGTTAAAGATGTCATGATCTGAACGGTTCCAGTTAGCACGAGCCTCGTCTGAAACTGTAGAGAAAACATCATAAATCAACTCTGGGCTGAAAGCAGCAGCCATACCGATAGGCTGTGGATAAACGGTATAGTCACTCTGACGAACACCATGACAAGCCTCTGACCACCAGTTGTAAGAAGGAATACCCAAACGGTCAACAGAGATTGACTTGTTCATGATAAGACCAACTTTTTCTTCCGGTGTCAAAAGAGACATCAGATTCTCAACTCTCTCCTCTGTAGATAACTTAGGGTTCTGGAATGGATATTCATAATCTCCATTACCACCACAGGAAGAGAACAATGCTGCCATTGCTAAAGCAGCTACGAATGTTAGTTTCTTCATATAAGTATGTATAGTTAATAAAAAAAATCTGCTATGCACAAATCTTCGCGAAGATAAGACATTTTTTACACTTTTGCCACTATATTAAAATAAAAGTAAAACAAAGTCGATAAAAACAGCCTGAAGAGCCCATTTCTATTAAGAAATCCCACACTTAACCCAAATAAAATTAAAAGCGAACAACGTATAAAAACATACCATACATTTGCATCGACATATTAATTATTCACCAAAAAAAAGAGATTTATTATGGCTATCAGATTTTTCAGATGCAGACATTGTGGCAATATCATTGTCAAAATGGTCGATTCCAGAGTGCCGGTTGTTTGCTGCGGTGAAAGAATGGAAGAACTTGTTGCAAACACAGTAGAAGCAAGCACAGAGAAACATATTCCACACATTACACGGATAGACGATTCCCGTTTCAAAGTAGAAATAGGCAGTATTGAACACCCTATGTTACCGGAACACCACATAGTGTTTATCTTTCTGGAGACAGAAAATGGAGGAATGTTCTTTTATCCCAAGAACAAACCGGAAACTATCTTTTGTACAGACACCGGTAAACCTTTGGCAGTGTATGAATACTGCAATGTACACGGACTATGGAAAGCAAAAATATGATTGATGTTGGTTAGTTTTAAGTTAGTATTATGCCGTTGCGCCTTGTTGTGAAACAGGGCGCAATTTTGTGGCGAATTGGCCAATTATGCATATTACAGATTCGCCACAAGTAGTGTCAAATTAGCCACAAACATCCTCCACAGCCATACATAACCCATTTTTTGGGAATACTTTTGCATCGCCTCCCGAATGAACGGGTTGGCATCAAAAAACAATTTTTCATTATGTTTGACATTACATTTATCAAGAAGTTTGAAAAGACTATCAGAAAACATTGGAACGAACTGGCAGTAAGAGATTACCAGCAGGACGGAGTAACATACGGTGAACTTGCGGCAGAGATAGAAATGAACCATATTTTATGGAGTGCTGCGGGATTGAAGAGAGGAGATAAAATTTCTATCAATGCCAAAAGTTGCGCCGGTTGGGCAAAGACCTTTATGAGTATAGTAAGCGGTGGATACGTAGGTGTTCAGCTGTTTGACGGCTACACACCATCCGACACACAGCAGCTGGTTAACCATTCAGACAGTCTGCTTCTCTATACTGAAAAGCGCCTGTATGAAAACATGGACATAGCAAATATGCCTAACATTTTAGGTGTGATTGATGTAAAGACAGGCGAACTGCTGGCAGAACGCAACGGATTCGGAGAGATCTATGCAAAGAGAGAACAGATGTTCCAGGAAAAACATCCTGCAGGAATCACACCTGAAGAGGTTGTATTCCCAGAACTTGATGCCGATGAAGTTTGCGGTATCAACTACACATCAGGCTCTACAGGTAATCCAAAGGGTGTTATGCTGACAATCAGAAACTTCAGCGCCAATGTATATTTCCTGCCTATGCACTTCCCATTTGTGGAAGATGGAAACTACCTGAGTGTACTGCCTTTTGCACACATCTTTGGTCTGACATGCGACGTTATTGAACCACTCTGTCTGGGTATGCACCTTACAATATTGGGCCTGCCTCCTATCCCAACATTCCTGAAACCGGCATTGGTAGAGGTAAACCCATCAATCTTCCTTTCAGTGCCACTTATCCTTACCAAGATGATAGAGGGTACAATTGGCGAATTCATCACCAGTGAAGAGGGCAAAACAAAACTTGCAAACTATCAGGAATATCCTGAATACTGCGAATCACTCAAAAAGCTCTTTATGGCCGGATTCGGCAACCAGTGCTCACTTCTTGCAACAGGTGGTGCAGCTATCCCATCAGAACTGGAAGAACTGCTTGTAACCAAACTCAAAGTACCATTTGTAACCGGTTACGGTATGACAGAATGTGCTCCTGTAATCTGCATAGGCCACAAAGAGATGTACAAGCTTAAATCATGCGGTGAAGTTATCAGAGAAGGTCTGGAAGCACGCATCAATTCAGTAGATCCGGAACACATCCCCGGCGAAGTTCAGGTAAAGGGCGACTGCGTATTCATAGGCTACTACAAGAACCCTGAAGTTACAGCAGAAGTTATGACAGAAGATGGCTGGTTCTGCACCGGCGACATGGGAATACTGGACAAGGATGGAACTCTATTCCTGATGGGAAGATGTAAAAACATGCTTCTTTCAACCAACGGACAGAATATTTTCCCCGAAGAGATAGAGGTTGTACTGAACGGCATGCCATTCGTAGCTGAATCACTCATTGTACAGCGTGAAAATGCAAGAGTTGCCATCATCGTGGTTAACAATGACCAGGTTGGTGCAAGCGGCATGGACAGCACAGCACTGAACGCTGTAATGCGCGGAAATATTGAAAAGCTGAATAAAGAGATACCTGCCTACTCTTCCATAGCAGATTTCGAACTACGTTTCGAACCATTTGCCAAGACACCAAAAGGCAGTATCAAAAGATTTATGTATTCATAAAAATCCATTACAGGGACCTGCTGTCCAAATGGGACAGTATGTTTCTGTAGTGTGAAGGAGTAACTACTAATTCTTTATTAGAAGGCGCGGCAAGCGTAACTTTGGCACGGCCGCGTTCCTTCTTAAATTTTACGATCTTTGTAGTATTGACTAAATAGGAACGATGGCATCTCACAATTGATGTATCGGTAAGATACTCCTCCATCTTTTGTGTACTTAATCGCAACAGATAACTGGTAAGTTTACCATCCAGTTCATAATATATCTGAACATAATTGTCTTGCGACTCTACATAAAAGATTGAACTCTGATCTACCGACATTTTGGTTTTGCCTGAACTGTCACTTAGTTTTACCAAACATCCTTCGGGTGATAACAGGTTTTCACGTTTGTGATTAAGTTTAAACAGTTCTAATTCCTCTTTTTTAGAACGGTAAGCTGCGTAGATAGCTATTATGGTGTAAGGTATTGCAAGTATAAAAGCCACACAGAAAAGAATTTTGAAAACAAGTCTGAATGTAGTATGTGTACTACTCATACCAAATGCCTGGGTTAATGCCCAATATTCAATAGCTATTGCAAAAAATTCACAGCCTGCCCAATACAGCATAGTCTTGACAGTCATGTGAGTATGTGTTTTCTGATAATTCATCAGAACAAACTTACTTGCCACAAGGGTAGAAACACCTACCACGTAAAACAGAAAGGTAATGATGCAGGTACGCCAAGTACCGAATCCGAACCAAGTAGTTACAGAAAAGGGCTGATATATAGCCATAAAAAGAACCGAAAACAGCGAAACAAACGCAACCGACTCTAACAGGAACTTTTTCTGAAGAAATAATTTTGGTATTTCCATTATACTTATTTTACTTTGTCGGGTGCAAAGTTAAAAAAAATAATTATTGATGATGAATAAACGAGTAGTAATAACCGGTATGGGAACAATTACTCCTATCGGCAACAACATTGACACATTTAAAGAAAACCTTTTTAATGGTGTATGCGGTATTAAAAAATTAACCGGACTTGATGAATGGAATTTAAGCATCAAGGTGGCGGGACAAATTAAAGATTTCGATGCCAAAGCCTTGGGTATGGATGCAGCAAGCATTCGTCGTAGTGATTTATTCAATCAGTATGGTAATTGCGCTGCTATTCAGGCTGTTGCTGAAAGCGGACTTGTATCGGGCGAAAACATTGCGCCGGAACGTTTTGGTGTATATGTTGGTTCAGGTATTGGTGGCATGGATACATTCATTAAACAGACACACGTTATGTACACAGAAGGAGCAGACCGTATATCTCCTCTATTTATCCCTATGATGATAGGTAATATCTGCGCCGGCAACATAGCCATTCGTTTTAATGCACAGGGCCCGTGTCTGCCGGTTGTATCAGCCTGTTCCACAAGTACACACGCTATAGGTGAAGCATTCCGTGCCATCAAACATGGTTATGCCGATGCCATCATAGCAGGTGGTGCAGAGGCAGCCGTAAACGCACTTGCCATTGGCGGTTTTGCTAACATCAAAGCACTATCCACCACCGAAAACCCTGAAGAGGCATGCCGTCCATTCGATGCCCGCCGTAACGGTTTCGTTCTGGCAGAAGGTGCAGGCATAATGATTTTAGAAGAGTATGAACACGCAAAAAACCGCGGAGCAAACATCATAGCAGAGGTAGTAGGTTATGGCAACACATGCGATGCACACCACTATACAGCACCACGTCCTGACGGAACCACCACTGCAGCAGCAGTTGAACAGTCACTGAAGGAGGCAGGCTATAATGAAAACGATATGCTCTACATCAATGCACACGGAACCAGCACCCCATTGAACGACAAGTGTGAAACAACAGCTTTCAAACTTGCACTGGGCGAAGATACAGCTCGCAAAGCTATGATCAGTTCATCAAAATCAATGACCGGACACATGCTTGGTGCAACAGGTGCAGTAGAACTGATAGTATCAGCACTTGCACTGCAGAACGGCATACTTCCACCAACAATTGGCTACGGAGTGGCCGATCCTGAATGCGATCTGGACTACATACCAAACCAGGCACGTGAAATTCAGGCAGAATATGCACTATCCAGTTCACTCGGCTTTGGCGGTCATAACGCATGTGTCACCCTGAAAAGATACAGCAATGAATAGAGAAGAGCTGAAAAACGTACTGCCCCACCGCGAACCTATGTTACTGGTAGATAACGTAGAGGTTGATGGCGATTGGGTAAATGCAACATATACCGTACGTGGCGATGAACACTTCCTGCAGGGCCACTTCCCCGGAATGCCGGTAGTTCCCGGTGTGATACTCTGTGAGATAATGGCGCAGTCTTGCTGTCTGCTTATATCAGACCTGCTTAAAGATAACCTGCCACTGTATGCAGGCATAGACAAAGCCCGTTTCAAGCATCCTGCTGTTCCGGGCGATACCATCTGCATACGTGCCACAGTTACACAGCGCAAAGGCAAAGTAGTATTTGTAGAGGCCACATCAAAGGTTAATGACAATATCTGTTGCAGCGGAAATTTTTCCTTCGTTCTTGTACCCAAACCAAATAATAATTGATAACTTTACAAACCATTATCAAACATTATTTTTAACATTATGAGTTGCAATATATTAAAAGGAAAGAAAGGAATCATCTTTGGAGCGCTTAACGAACAGTCAATCGCCTGGAAAGCTGCTCAAAGAGTAGTAGAAGAAGGTGCTGAAATAGTTCTTACCAACACTCCCATATCACTGCGTCTGGGTGCTATAAACAAACTGGCAGAAGAGACAAATTCAATAGTTGTTCCTGCCGATGCCACATGCGTAGCAGATCTTGAAATGCTGGTAGATAAAGCCATGGAACAGTTTGGCGGACAGTTCGATTTTGTACTTCACTCAATAGGTATGTCGCCTAATGTTCGTAAAAACATACCATACGAAGCTACAAACTATGACTTTATGAACAAGACACTGGACATATCTGCATTATCATTCCATAAACTCTTGAAAGTACTGTACAGCAAGAATGCCATTAAGCGTGGCGGTTCTATTGTAGCTCTTACCTATATAGCAGCAGAACGCACATTTGTGGGTTACAACGATATGGCCGATGCCAAAGCACTACTGCAATCCATCACCCGTAGTTTTGGTGCTATATATGGTAAAGAATATGGTGTTCGCGTAAATACCATATCGCAATCGCCTACTGCAACCACTGCCGGTCAGGGTATTGCAGGAATGCAGGATATGCTTAAGTACGCAGATTCCATGTCGCCATTAGGCAATGCACTGGCAGAAGACTGTGCAGACTACATTGTAATGATGTTCTCAGACTACACACGCAAGGTTACAATGCAGAACCTGTACCACGATGGTGGTTTCTCCAACACAGGATTAATATAAGCACACACACTACACACAAACTACATAGCGTCCCATCATCCGGTGGGGCGCTTTTTGTTAAAATCCCCTATTCTATGTTATGAAGATTGGAAATTAATGCATACATTCGCATCGTAAAAGATAAATATCAGAAATTTAGCAAAAATCAAATAACAAATTAAACAATGAAAAAAGTAATTCTATCACTGCTTGCAGCAGTTTCACTGGGTGGAATCTCAGCATCAGCCCAGACAATCAGTAGTACAGAAGATGGCAAATACAGCCTCACTTTAGGAAACGTAACCATGACAGTCGATGCTTCCAAGGGCGGTAAAATTGTATCATACAAATACAATGATTCAGAGGTACTGTCACAGACCAGAGCAGCCAATTCATTCGGCAGCACATTCTGGACCAGCCCACAGTCAGAATGGAACTGGCCTCCGGTAGCAGAATATGATACAAAACCTTTCGAAGCAGAAATCAAGGGCAACACACTTGTACTTAACGGCAGCAAATCACAGCGCTTTGGTTACAGAATCCGCAAAGAGATTACAACCGATGCAAAAGATCAGGCTATAGTTATCACCTACACCATCATCAACGAATCAGGTGAAGAACGTAAGGTTGCACCATGGGAAATTTCAAGAGTACCAAACGGTGGTATCCTGTTCTGCGATGCTACAGAGGCTACACCGGCCAACAACATGGAGGGTCTGCCATTTGTAGCTGAACAGAAGGCATTGTGGTATGTACTGGATGAATCAAACTCAAACCGTAAGGTAAACATTGACGGTAAGGGATGGCTTGCTTTCTATGACAACGGTATGCTGTTTGTAAAGAAATTCCAGGATCTTGCAGCAGATGAACCAGCTCCTGCAGAAGGTGAAATTCAGATCTACGCAAACCCTGGCAAGACTTTCGTTGAAATTGAAGAACAGGGTGCATACACCACTTTAAAGGCTGGTGAAGAGCTAAGCTGGACAGTACGCTGGTACCTGATTCCATCTGATCTTCCTGAAGCACCTTCAAAGAAATTGCTGAAGAAAGCCCTTTCATTGGTAAAATAAAGGGTCTCTTAAAATCTGAATATTATGTGCAAACATCTATATCTGTATGCATGTGCAGTGATTTTAGCACTGTGCACGGCTTGTAATGGCCCAACCAAAAGTACAGAAGTTGGTCCTTACACTATTAAGGTAATTGACAACAACGTCTATCACATTCAGGATTTCAACTCCGAATATCCCGGTGGTGAAGTTTTTAACGAAAAAGGTGAAAAGATACACTTTAATAACTGTTCAGATATCTACCTGATAGTTGGCAAAGAAAAGGCTCTGCTTATAGACCTTTCCAACAGAATAAATTGGGCAGATAATGCAGAAGAGTCTCTTAAACAACTTGTTGAGGAACGTATAGATGGCAAACCATTAACCATTACGTTTACTCACAACCACGGAGACCATATCGGTATGCTTCCTGCATATTTAGATGAAGATGTACATTTTGCACTACCTGAAGAAGATTTTGCACAAATGGCTGCACGCTTTCCAAAAGAAAAGTACAGTTTCTATAACGAAGGTAATATTTTCGATTTGGGAGATGTAAAGGTAGAAGCTATAGCTGTACCGGGACACACTGTCGGCTCAATGGTATTCTATCTACACGGACGCAATATTCTTTTTTCAGGCGATGCAATAGGTTCCGGCCATGGTGTATGGATTTTCAACACAGATAGTTTTAGCAATTACGTACGCGCAGTACCGCATCTGATTGCTTGGTTAAATAATCCGGAGCATCAGGTAAATCTGGGAAAGCTACGTATTTACGGTGGTCACTATTGGCAAAGAGACTGGTTGCCTGAACTTGGCAAGAAAGAGATGGGAATGGATTATCTAAATGATATGAAAGAACTACTTGACCAGATAGAGAATGGCATAGCCACCACTACCCCATCCGGTCTTGACCATCAAACACTGGATACCTACTTTAAAAACGGTAGCGCCATTGTAGTGTGGAATGCCAAACAGGCAGAAGATTTCAGCAAGATATATCCTGAAAAGATGGTATATCGCGATGAGGATGTTGTATTCAGACAGATAGACGAACATACTTGGGTAGGTAACGGACATTTGGTTTATAACGAATCTGTTTATCTCATTGAGGGCGAAACACAAGCACTGCTTATTGATGCCGGAACAAAGATGCCTAATTTAGATAAGGCTGTGGCCACACTTACCAACAAACCTGTTTTGGTAGCATTGACACATGCTCACGGCGACCACGCAGGTGCTATTGATTGTTTCTCGGAGATGTTTATAAACCCTGCAGATTCTAACCTGCTAAAGAATCAAACCAATTATAAGGGAGAGGTTAGATATTTATCAGATGGTTTAACAATAGATTTGGGTGGCAGACAAATTGAGGTGATGTACACCCCGGGACATACTTCCGGTTCAACCACATTCTTTGACAAACATCGTCACTACGGATTTAGTGGAGATGCTTTTGGTTCTACAAACCTATTGCTGTTTGGAGGCACATTTAAACAGCTTATTGCCACTACTACCCGTACGGCAGAATATATGCAGAAGTACGGTATAGAGAAACTATACCCGGGACATTATCAGGGTAATCCGGAAACGCTTCAACGTATTTTAGACGAGAAAAAGATGTCGGAGGAGGTTCTTTCAGGAAAGCGTAAAGGTATGCCAAACAATACTTCCGGACTTAACAGATATATTTACGACTACGGAGTATATATACGTTATAATGATCCTCAGGCCTTACAATAAGGCTTTACTATAAGAATATGAAATGAAAGGGAGACTTAAGTGTGTAATTTAAGTCTCCCTCATTTGTTTTTATCATTCTGATACTATCCTAATTACGCAGTTCATCACTTTACAGATTCCAGATATTCAGTAGTTTCCAGAACCATATTCTTATTGTATGTATCATGACGCACATACCCTATTCCATCTGCATACCATGATATTGCTGTAGTTTCACGTTTATAGGCAGGAGCACGTTCCACCTTATGTTCACTTATAACAATACAGTCAAAAGTTCCTGCCGGTGTAGTTATCAATTCATTGCGCAACACCTTGCGGTCAGTAACATTTACTGTATATTTTAAGCCCAACATGGAAACCTGTGCCTGTGCAGAGGGCAATATATCGCCTGGCTTCATACCGGCAGTCAGTTCTACTGCTTCACCACTCTTTTTAGCATGACCTACAGGTATCTTTGAATGGAGAATGGCAACAACAGCATCTGTCAGCTCCAATTTTATGGCGCCATCATTCGATATCCTTACATATTGCGCTATCGGAAAATCCATTACCGATTCTCCACTGTCATCAACAAAATCTGACATTGTAGTTACAACAGTTGAATCGTTCCTCTCTATTACACTTGTTACTTTCAGTGTATGATACCATTTTACTTCACCGCTATCAGCATATTTGCGCACATAGTTCAATGTCGCACCTTGTTTGGTACAAAAATATACAGGCTGAGCTACCATTTGCAGTGGTAACAGTAAAAACAGATATATCAGGCATCTACGCATTATCTCTTTTTGAGCAGAACACATGCGCCACCACCAGGTGCAAGTTCCAGTTTAAGAACTCCCTTGCTGGTACCTATTTCAGTTCTTACACTATAGGTTTCACGATTTGTCAGATAGTGTGTATCCGGAGCATCCTGAGAAATCTCCATTGTCCAACTGCCTTTCTTATCAAGGAAATTCAACGGAATTTCCAATGTACGGGCCTCTTCGTTAGTAGCAGCACCTATCAGATAATCGCCTTCGGCAGACTGACGCATCATTACTATGTATTCACCTATTTCGCCCATTAATGTTTTGCTCTCTTTCCAAGGCATCTTCTGAGCCGATAAGAAACGCAACAGTGATGGATACTTTTCATAATATTCTGGTATATCCGGAATAATGGTTACGCCTGAATATGTGATAAGAGTACGAGCCATTTCACCCGATACGGTAGAGTGTACCTCCTGATTATTATCTACGCGTGTGGTACGTCCCTGACGCAAATCCATAAATCCGTTATTCATATCTATAGGACCTGCTATCATGTTTACGAATACCGATGTTACAAATGTTTTTGGTTCAAATGTTTGATGTCCGTCCAGCTGTGCCTTACAGTATTCACGGGTAACTGCATTTGGCCAAGTTCTCTCCTGACCATACGGATGTACAGGATAGTCATGGAAATTTATAAGCAGATGATGTTTGGCACAGAGCTCTGTTATTTGACGTGTTTTTTCATTCTTCTGCTGTGTATTACCATTCATAAAGCCATACTTAACACCGGCAGCGCCCCACTCTTCGTACTGTTTAAGAGTCTCTTCTATTGGGTAATTAGTACCTGCCACATCGTTCAGATAGAGCCAGATTCCTACACCTTTCTCTTTACCATATTTAATAATTCGCTGAACATCCTTTGCCTTTTCGCCTGTAACAGGATCTGAATTCTTCTCAAATTCAGGACCGTACCAGTTGGCATCGAGCACCAGATATGCAAATCCCTGTTCCGATGCAAAATCAACCATTCTAACCCAGGAATCGTAATTCATTCCATAACGGTAACCGTCCCATTCGGCACCATTGATACGCCAATCCCAAAGTGCTATACCCGGTTTTACCCAGGAGAAGTCCATGCCCTTTGCAGGTTCAGGGTTAAGCAGAGTCAGTACATCGGAATCAACAAGTGCACCCGGGGTCTCGCCTAAAAGGATAACACGCCACGGCGATATATATTTGGTCTGAAAATCCAATGGTTCTGTCACTACAGAAAACGACGTACTACCCTGTTCAGTCTGCAAACGCATAGGTAGAGCTTTTTCATTAACATCAGCTTCGTGAATAGCCATATAGATATTATCCTTTGCCTTGATGGTCATAACCGGAAGACGTTCGCCACTTGCTCTGGAAAGGAGTTCAGGACCTATATTATGACGTTCACCATTGTAATACCAGGCTGTAAAATCGCCTGCAAAATTAAACTTAGTATTCTCAATTATTGTGTCTAAGGGAAATTCTGGTTCATCTGATGGTTGTGAAATGACGCATCTGTAACGGAAGGCCACTGCACCTTCGTAAACCCTTACCTCTAAATAAACTCCTGGAGGAGTATTATGTTCACCTGTTTTAAGAAGCGTCGGAGTTATTAAATAAGACTTCTGTATATAACGTCCGTTTATCATAGAACGTTTACCCCATACTGGAGTTATCGTGCCGTTTTCGCTTGATGAACCTACCAACATTAACTTAAAGTTTTTTGGAGTATAGCTTACACCATCAGCATTATTCATTCCTAAAGGTGACTTTTCTATCAGTTTTACACCTTTGTAACTTACATCATAGACCAATTCACCATCTGTATTATAATCCAGCACAAAACTGATTGGTTCTCCCGGAAGACTTACAGTCTCTTTTGCTTGTACTGTTACGGCACACAATATTAAAATTGCCGCCAATGCTCTACTAACAGATTTACCGTACTTTCTCATATTTAATTACATTATTACTTTGCAAATATATAGGCATATATTCAGCCACGATACCCCCTCCCTAAAACAAACGGGGGATTTTCCTAAAAACAGATATATGTCATGCTACGAAAATAGTGTTTTTATTCCACATAAACAGATATTTTAATAAAAAAGGTTAAGAGTGTTAATCATTGTTTTATTGTTTTAATATGTTTTTGTATTTTTGCCGTATAACCGAGTAGAATATGAAGAAAAGTACAAAATGGCTAATTGTAGGTATCATTGCCTGTATTGTGGTTGTTTTAGCAGTTAAGGCTTTTAAACCGAAAGAGAACAAGGAACTGACACAGAGTTCAACATCAACACAAAATTCTAAGCAGAAACAAAACGTACTCTATGTAAGGTACGTAGTTATTGAACCAACTGAATTGGTTGACGGCATTAACGTCAGCGGAAGTCTTATTCCCAACGAAGAGGTAAATCTAAGTTTTGAAACATCGGGTAAAATTACAGACATCTTTTTTGAAGAGGGAACAAAGGTTAAGAAAGGCGAAATTCTTGCCAAGATAAACGACGCTCCTCTACAGGCACAGTTAAAGAAGCTGGAGGCTCAGCTTAAGCCCACACAGGACCGCCTGTACAGACAGAAAGCACTGTTTGAAAAGGAGGCTGTCAGCCAGGAGGCATTCCAGGAGGCAGAGGCAAATCTCTCTAAGTTAGAAGCCGATATAGAAGAGGTAAAGGCACGTCTTGCACAGACAGAGCTACGCGCACCATTTGATGGAGTTATAGGTCTGCGTCAGGTAAGTGAAGGTGCATACGCATCGCCTACAACCAACGTAGCAGTTCTTACAAATACCAGCAAACTTAAAATTGAGTTTAATATTCCTGAGCGTTATGCAGGAGTTCTAAAAGAGGGAGCAGAACTGACATTTACAGTAGAAGGTGACAGCATTCGCCACAAGGCAGAGGTTTATGCAACCAATTCAAGAGTAAACACTGACACCAGAACATTTACTGTCCGTGCGCTCTATGACAACAGAGATGGAAAATTGGTACCGGGACGTTATGTTGATGTAAGTCTTAACACTAGAACTTTCAGTAATGCAATAGCAGTACCAAGCGAAGCTATCATATCAGAAATGGGTATAGATAAGGTATATCTGTATAAAAACGGAAAAGCTATGCCTGCAGATATTCAGAAAGGCCTACGCACAGAATCACATTCACAGGTTTTGTCAGGTCTTAGTGTAGGCGATACTGTTATAACCAGCGGTACTATGCAGTTGCGTACAGGTTCAGCAGTAGTTTTAAAGAATAACTAAAAATATCTACAGCCGTGAATATATCAGAATTAAGTATCAAAAGACCTGTACTATCTACCGTACTTGTCCTTATTATAATACTATTCGGTGCAGTAGGATATGTATCGCTGGGTGTCAGGGAATACCCATCGGTAGATAACCCTATCATATCTGTTTCCTGTTCCTACCCTGGTGCAAATGCAGAAGTTATTGAAAACCAGATTACCGAACCGCTTGAACAGCAAATCAATGGTATTCCGGGTATTCGTTCGCTTACCAGTGTGAGCCAATACGGAAGCAGCCGTATTACAGTAGAATTTGAATTGTCAGTCGATCTGGAAACAGCAGCAAATGACGTGCGCGACAAGGTTTCGCGCGCACAACGTCAGTTGCCAAGAGACTGCGATCCTCCTACCGTATCAAAAGCCGACGCCGATGCATCTCCTATTCTTATGGTAGCATTGCAAAGCGATAAGCGAAGCCTGTTAGAGCTTAGTGAAATAGCCGATTTGGTAGTAAAAGAGCAGCTACAAACCATTCAGGATGTTAGTAGCGTAAGTATTTGGGGTGAAAAACGTTATTGTATGCGTTTGTGGTTAGATCCGGTTAAGATGTCGGGTTACGGTATTACTCCAATGGACGTAAAGAATGCTCTGGATAAAGAGAATGTAGAATTGCCATCGGGAACTATTGAAGGCAACACCGTTGAACTTGAAATTCGTACATTGGGACAGATGCACACTATGGAAGAGTTCAACAATCTGGTTATCAAACACGACGGAGATCAAGTAGTTCGTTTTAGCGACATAGGTAATGCCGATCTGAGTCCAAGAGATATCAAGAGCTACATGAAGATGAATGGTGTACCTATGGTCAGTGTGGTAGTAGTTCCACAGCCGGGTGCCAACCATATTGATATTGCAAACAGCGTATATGAACGTATGGAACGCATGCAGAAGGATCTGCCGGAAGACGTTAAATACGAATATGGTTTTGACAATACCAAATATATACGTGCAAGTATCAACGAGGTAAAGAAGACTCTGTTCGAGGCTTTCATACTGGTTATTGTAATCATCTTCCTGTTCCTGCGCGACTGGCGTGTTACACTTATCCCTTGTCTGGTAATTCCGGTAGCCATTATCGGTTCATTCTTTGTAATGTTCCTTATGGGTTTCAGTATTAATGTACTATCAATGCTTGCGGTAGTGTTATCTGTAGGTCTTGTGGTCGATGATGCCATAGTTATGACCGAAAACATATATCTGCGCATAGAGCGCGGAATGTCACCAAAAGAGGCAGGAATTGAGGGTGCAAAAGAGATTTTCTTTGCTATTATCTCTACATCTATCACCCTGATATCTGTATTTATCCCTATCGTATTCATGGAGGGTACAACAGGACGATTGTTCCGCGAATTCAGTTTCGTAATTGTAGGTGCAGTTATAATATCCACTTTTGCCGCTATCACCTTCACTCCTATGATATCTACCAAGATTTTGGTTAAGAGAGAGAAGAAAAATGCTTTCTATATGGCTACAGAACCATTCTTTGAAGGTATGAACAGATTGTACGGAAAGAGTTTGGCATTCTGTCTTAAACACAAATCTGTAGCAATAGTTATGCTTTTGGTTGCATTTGCATCTTGCATATTTATGTGGATTAACACACCGGCAGAAATGGCTCCGCTTGAAGACCGTTCACAGGTAACTGTCCGTACTCAAGGACCGGAAGGTGTAACATACGAATATATGCGCGACTACACTGAAAGCATTAACGACATTGTAGATTCTATTATGCCCGATGCTGAATTTGTTACCGCACGTGTATCCAGTGGTTCCGGTAACATTCAGATTACTCTGAAAGATTTGGCAGACCGTGATTACACACAGATGGAAGTAGCCGCAAAACTGACACAAGCAGTTGCCAAAGAGAACGATGCCCGTTCATTTGTTCAGCAGCAATCTACATTTGGAGGTGGTCGTGGCGGTATGCCTGTACGTTATGTACTACAAGCCACCAATATTGAAAAGCTACAGGAGGTTCTGCCTATATTCCTGGCAAAAGTACAGGATAATCCAATATTCCAGATGGCAGATGCCGATTTGAAATTCTCTAAACCTGAGATGCGTATCTCAGTAAACAGAGAGAAAGCAAATCTGCTTGGTGTAAGTACACGCGATATTGCACAGACCCTACAGTATGGATTGAGCGGACAGCGCATGGGTTATCTCTATATGAATGGTAAGCAGTATGATATTGTTGGTGAAATAAATCGTCAGCAACGTAACACTCCACTCAACCTGAAATCCATCTATATGCGCAGCAACACCGGAGAAATGATCCAGATGGATAATTTGGTAGAGTTACAGGAAGATATTGCACCTCCAAAACTGTACCGTTACAACCGTTTCGTATCTGCAACAATATCTGCAGGTGTAGCTCCTGGACATACTTTAGGAGAAGCACTTGATGAAATGGACAAGATAGCGAAAGAGACTCTTGACGATACATTCCGCACTGCATTGACAGGCGAATCCCGTGAATTCCGCGAGAGTTCAAACAGCTTGATTTTTGCATTCGGATTGGCATTGGTGCTTATCTATCTTATTCTGGCTGCACAGTTTGAAAGTTTCAAAGATCCGCTTATCATTCTGCTTACAGTGCCATTGGCAGTATTTGGTGCACTGGTATTTATGAATATTGGCGGACAGACCATGAACATCTTTAGTCAGATTGGTATAATTATGTTGGTTGGACTCGTAGCTAAGAATGGTATTCTTATTGTGGAATTCGCCAACCAGAAACAGGAGGCCGGATTAGACAAACTGGCTGCTATACGCGATGCTTCAATACAGCGTCTGCGCCCTATCCTTATGACAAGTTCATCTACCATATTAGGTATGCTGCCTCTGATTATAGCAGGTGGCGAAGGTAGCGCCGGACGTATTGCCATGGGTACTGCTGTAGTGGGTGGTCTATTTATCTCCACCATCTTCACTATGTACATAGTTCCATCTGTATATGCTGTAATTTCTACATCTAGAGACAAAAAAGAGGAAAAAGAATGAAACGACATATTATTACTATCATAGCTCTTGCATGTGTTGTTTATGCACATGCACAGAGCATAACACTTAAAGAGTGTATTGAACGTGGTCTGGAGAATAGCTACCAGATAAAAATGGTAAACAATGATGAACAGCAGAGTGCCAACAACGACACATGGGGTAATGCAGGCGCAGTTCCAACAGTAAATGCAACAGGAACATACAGTGGAGCTATACGCAATAATGGTGGGCATACACACTCTCTGAATTCATCAATCAGAGCAGAGATGACAGTATTCAATGGCTTTAGCATATTAGCCAGTCGTTCAAAACTGGAAGAGTTGCACCGTGCCGGCACTATCCAGACCAGAATTGCCATAGAGGATTACGTAGCATCACTGGCATCAGAATATTACAATATGGTACGTCAGGCTATTCATCTTAAGAACCTGGATTATGCTGTAGCTCTTTCCAAAGAGCGTCTACGTATAGTTCAGGCACGTTACGATATAGGTGATAATTCCCGATTGGATCTGCAACAGGCACAGGTATATTTCAACGCTGACAGTGCCAGCAGTCTGAAACAACATGAATTGGTAGCCTCTGCTAATATCCGCATGAACAAACTGATGTCAAACAGCAACCTTAATGAACATATCCTTGCTGCCGACACATCAATTATCCTGTTGGAACAGTTAAACTACGACGATTTACTTCAGAATATGCTTGAAACAAATGCAGATCTGCTTAAGGCTGAAACAAACAAGACAATTGCACAGCTTGATAAAAAGAGCGTAGTATCCAGAAACTATCCATATCTTAAAGTCAACGCAGGATACGGATTAAGTTGGAATAATACCACATCCAGACATCAGTATGGTCCTGAATTTGGCGCAACCGTAGGTATTAACCTCATAGATGGAACACACAGAACCAAACAGCGCAATGCAAATCTGGAGATTTTGAATGCAGAATTAGCTGTAGAAGAGCTGGAACTTGAACTGATGGCCAATCTGGAGGATTTCTGGCAGGCTTACCAGAACAACCTGCGACTACTGGCTCTGGAACGTCAGAATCTGTTAACCGCTCAGGATAACTACGATATTGCATACGAAAGATATCTTTTGGGCGATTTGTCCGGTATCGAGATGCGTGAAGCACAGAAATCACTCTTAGATGCTGAAGAGAGTCTGCTTCAGGTGGAATATGACACAAAGATTTGTGAAATATCTTTGTTGCAGATCAGCGGAAAGATATTAGACTATATCAAATAATATACTTCTTTTTAGGGTGCAAACCACTACAAATACTACTAACCAAATCAAATTTGGGGCATTCTCTATCGAGGATGCCCCTAATAAACTTCATCAAACAAACAAGAAAATTACTTTGTTGCTGTCAAAGATGCCTTACGGAACTCTTTCATCAATTTTTCCAGTTCCAAAGAAGCTTTACGTGCACGAGTACCAGCTGCTTTATTGCCCTTTTCAATCTGTGAATTTGCATCTTTTGCAAATGCAGCATAAAGCTCAGCTGCCTTCATCAAAATTTCTTCCATAATTAAATTTTGTTAAATGTTGAATAATGAATAATCTTTAGTTAACGCAAAAGTAATACAATTAGACAAATACGCAAAAGTTATCTAAAATTTTTTGAAAAAAATTTATTCTCTAATTTACATATCCTTAGAAAATTGCGACCCAACTGCTAAATTTTACATACAAGCAATAAAACTACAAAACTATTCACCTATTATAAGAATTAATGAGTAACTTTGCTACACAAACTAACGAATGTATTAAATTATGAACAAACTATTTCTAATTGCATTGTGTTGCATAACTATAGTTACTGCATCGGCTAAATCGGAGCCTATCGATCCTAAATATGGTGTAGGGGCAGTAAAAGTTAACTCTGTTGGAAGAGTTGAATTTTCAGAAGATATAGAACTCCCCCAATCTGCAGATTTAAGTAAATTCTACCAGCATATTCAGACATGGATAAAGGGACGCTTCACACAGCCAAATGTAATTAAAGGCGAGGTATTAAGCGAGAACTCAGAGAGCCTTCGTATAACAATGCGTGTAAAGCAGAATCTTATTTTCAAGAACACAGCACTTGTAACTGATATGTCAAAGATGAACTACAATATTAACTTTGCAATAATAGAGGATGGTTCAAAAAAACTTTGCAGAATTACATTAACAGATATCACCTATCTTTATGAAGAGGAACGTGAAGGTGGTGGTATTTCATTCACCGCTGAAGAGTGGATTACAGACAAAGAGGCTTTTAACAAGAACAAAACTAAGTTTTTAAAGGCAACCGGCAAGTTCCGTATTGCTACAATCGATCTGTTTGAGCAGATAGTAACACAGACAGGCGAAGCTATTAAAACTCTGTAATTTCAACTATTGAAAATGGCTAAGACAAAGGTTTTATATGAGAGATTGAATCTTACTGAAACTGCAACAGAAGAGCAGATTTCAAATGCGTACATTGAGCTTACCAAAAATTTCGCTCCTGACTCAAAGGAGTATATTAAATTGACAGAAGCTTATGAAGTCCTGAAGGACGTTTCTCTCAGAGCAAAATATGATGTAACAGGTAAAATACCTAATCTCAGAAATGGAAATAAAAGTTCTGTGATGAATGCAGAAGCCCTGATGAAAACCAGAAAGGTGTTGAATACAGTTTTCCTGATTGGCACACTGCTTACTGCCATTCTGTACATACTAAAGATAAATGGACATGCAGATGTGCCCTTTTTTGCAGTAGGTATAGCATCGTTGGCAATTAAAATCATAGAGTTTATTCTAAGATTAATCTTTTGAACATTTAAGGAAGGTTGATGTACAGGACAATATCACATATAGCAGAAATAATGAGACAAAGATTCGTTCTTGTTGTCTCATTACTTGTTATTTATACGGCAGGAATACAGGCACAGAGTACTATATCCCAAAACCAGGATGGATTTCATGGAGCTACTATGGATGGTTTTCTTACTACAGATCCGGGTAAAGATTCCACTGTGGTAGAAAGAGAGGTTTCCAAAGATTACAACCAGTGGATTATAGACCGAAACACCGGATTAATTATAACTATGCCGTTGGATACTGTTATGTACCACTTTGCAAATGAACATCTGACAGAAGGACATACAGGCAGATACAGTTATCTAGGCAATATGGGCTCGGCCAGAATCTCAAGAGTCTATTCTGACAGATCGGACAAAAACGATTTCATCTTTGAGCAACCTTATAGTTACTTTGTTAAAGATGCAACTGAATTTCGTTTCACTGACACAAAAACACCGCATATAAATTTGAGTTACTTTAAAGGCGGTAACAAGACTACCGGAGAAGAACGAATTAAAGGCTATTTTGCAGCTAATTTCAACAAGAAACTGGGAATTGGCATTGATATGGACTACCTTTTAGGCAGAGGCAGATACGACAGTCAGTCCACATCAATGTTTGACACACGTCTTTACACCTACTGGCGTGCAGACAGATATAGCGCACATCTCTCTGTCAACAGAGACGAAATGAAAATCAGTGAAAATGGTGGTATTGAGGACAGACGTTATATTACCAATCCTGAAGCTATGGCAGAAGGGAAAAAACAGTATGCACCGGAAGATATCCCTTTCAGAATGTACAATAACTGGAACAACATAAAACGCAAACAGTTAATGTTCTCACAAAGTTTTAAACTTAACAAAACTTATGAATATGAGGACAGTATAGTTACTCCGGATACTATCTTCTACACTACACGCAAGGAGGTTAAGACCATCAGTACAATTGCACATACTATGGAAACAGGTAATTTAACCAGACGATATATATACCACACAATTCCTGATAATTTCTATTCAAAAATATATTTGAACAATGATTCACTGGATTCTACCAGGGAGTTCTATATAACCAATACGTTATCAATATCACTTAACGAAGGATTCAGCAAATGGGCCATTGCGGATATATCAGCATATCTAAGACACGACTTACGTTCGTACAGTATGTCCGACACACTTGCAGACCGAGGTATATCATCAGAATATCAGAAGAAACATATCAAAAACAATCTTTATTTAGGTGGACAGATAAAACGTTCTGCAAACAACAATCTGTCGTTTGGTGCTAATGCAGAGACCATCGTTCTGGGAGAAGATGCAGGAGATATCTCACTAAACGGAAATATGCAATATCGCTTTAATCTTCTTAAGAGAGATGCTATTTTAGGAGCTACTGCTACTATGAGCAATTTAACTCCATCATACTACTATGGTCAGTATCATTCTGCATACTGCTGGTGGGATTTAAATTTGAAGCGCGAATTTACAACACGCATAACAGGTAATCTGAACATAGAGAGCACAAGTACAAATATTTCTGCAGGTGTAGAAAACAAGACAAATTACACATATCTTACCAATCTGGGAACAAGCTATGATTCTGGCAACAGATTACTGCCTACATACAACATTAAGGCCAAACAACACGACGGCTCTATTCAGGTAGTATGGGCTAATCTGCAACAAAATTTCAAATTGGGTCCACTCCATTGGGATAACGATGTTACATGGCAGGTATCAAGCAATAAAGAGGTTTTGCCTTTGCCACAGATAAATATCTTTACTGATCTGTATCTAAAGTTTCTGTACTCTAAACGTCTGGAAATTGAAGCCGGTGCAAATATGACATATTTCACCAGATATCAGGCACCTACATACAGTCCTGCAGCTGGCTTGTATCATCTGCAAAATGGTAGCGACATTCAGGAAATTGGCGGTTATCCGCTAATCAATGCATACGCCAATCTTCGTATAAAGGGAGTACGTTTTTATGTTATGTACTACCACGCAAACGATGGTCTGCTAAAGAATACCGATTCTTTCTTTGTTCCGGGATATCCTATTAACCCTAGCATGGTTAAGTTTGGATTGAACTGGACATTCTTTGATTAAAATTAGCTATTGACAGATATGATTAGATGGGGGTTTATAGGATGTGGTCAGGTTACTGAACAAAAGAGCGGTCCTGCTTTTGCCAAGGCAGAAGGTTCTGCCATTGAGGCAGTAATGAGCCGTGACGCTGAAAAGGCAAAATCGTATGCAAAACGTCATAACATAAAGAAATGGTATGATGATGCACTCGATTTGATAAATGACCCGAATGTTGATGCAATATATATAGCTACCCCACCCTCATCACACGCTACATACGCCATAATGGCAATGAAGGCAGGTAAACCTGTTTATATAGAGAAGCCAATGGCATCAAGCTACGATGAGTGTATGCGTATTAACCGTATATCCAAAGAGACTGGTGTTCCCTGTTTTGTTGCATACTACAGACGTTATCTGCCATACTTTCAAAAGGTTATTGAACTTAAGGAGAGAATTGGTAAACTTATCAATGTACAGATAAGATTTGCTCAGCCACCTAAGGAATTGGATTACAACAGTGTGAACTTACCATGGCGTGTAATTCCTGATATAGCAGGAGGAGGCTACTTTTACGATCTTGCTCCACACCAGATTGATATGGTTCAGGAAATTTGCGGATGCATAATAGACGCATGTGGTTTAAGTAGCAATATAGGCGGTCTTTACAAAGCAGAAGATACAGTTAGCGCATGTTTCAAATTTGAGGATGGTCTGGTTGGCTCCGGTTCATGGTGCTTCGTTGCAGACGAATCGGCAAAGATGGATCGTATAGAACTATTTGGCGATAAAGGTATGATCTGCTTTTCAATATTCACATTTCAGCCAATTGCTCTTCATGACGAAACAGGAAGGCATGAATTTGACATTCCAAATCCGGAACATGTTCAGTTCCCGTTGGTACAAGCAGTTGTCAACCATTTGAATGGTGGTGAAAAATGTAGTTGCGACGGTCTAAGTGCAACCCCTACCAACTGGGTAATGGATAGAATATTAGGTAAGTTCTGATAAGTAGATAAATATAGCAAAAGCCTCTGCAGCATACACTGTCAGAGGCTTTCTCTTGCATATTTATAACACAGAATGGTCAATTAAAAAGTACATCCTACTGAGATTAGCAGACGGTTTGAACGATCTTCATATCCCAATATTGGGTCATCATAATACTCATTTAATGTAAATATACTATTTCTTAAAGTATTTACGAATGCCGCATCTACATAAAACTGACTACCCCCTTCTGCAATTGTAGTACAATAACCTACCCCTAAAGTAATATCTCTTTTACCATCATGACGTTCACTCTGGAAATCCATTCTGTTCATGTTGAAATCAGTATCATCAACAAACTTGTAAGATTTACTGTCGAACATTGATGTTGTACGAGTATAACCGGCACGCAGACTAAACTTACCAATATTCTGCTCTATACCTGCACGTAATGTTCCATAATTCTGAAAATCGTAATCACCCTGATCGCTCAGAATAATACCACTGTCATCTAACAGCATTACGCTGTTTTCAAAGTTATGTTCATACTCAAAACCTATAGCAGTCTTACCAAATGTCAGACCTGCACTTGCATTAACAGTCCATGGTGAAGTAAAACGATAACCTGTATATTGTGTAAACTTTTCACCATCCTTTGGTTCGCCTTCAAATGCATAGAGATAGTCTGCATAATCCATATTCAATCCATACCATGTTGGAGTTTTAACAGACAGACCAAATCTTACAGAGGTAAAAGGACGGTATATCATACCAAAAGCCAGATTATATCCTGTACCATATTGAGTGGTCATCATATCAGCCGAATGATAATCTGTTGCTACAGAATATCCAGGCTGTTCAGGATAGTAATCGTAAAAGTAACCCGTAGAACTGAATGATGAACTTATCATCTCCAAAGTAGTACCCAAATATAGTTTGTTATTCAGATTGAGTGAAACATTCAGGTTATACGATTTGTTGCTCTTTGTAATATTGCTTTCCAGATCTCTATAAACAGTATATCCTTCAGGATCATTAAATGAATCATAATATGTCATGAATCTGTTGGTATTAGCAATCTTTCTGTATGCAAAACCAAGATTAACACTCTTAAGCGCTCCATTTCCCGGAACATGGTTAAACAATACGAAAGAGAGTACATCTGCAGATGCATTAATGCCTGAACTCAGATTCTTTGAATACCAGTCGTATGATGAAATACTATTTGCATTCATGGAGGTTTCACCCATCAGGGTTTTATTACTGTTTAAGGAAGCAGTAAAGTTCACCTCATTGGTAGTGTATGTTCCAATACCGGCCGGATTGGTAGATATTGTTGATATATCATTACCGAATGCACTCATAGCTCCTCCCATACCAACATATCTGGCAGTACCTATAAGATCCTGCTCTATCGCATTTGCTGCGTCGTATGAGGTCTGTGCAGAGATACCTGCACAAACCAATACTGTTACTATTGATAATATTCCTCTTTTCATAACTTTCAAATTTATAGCATTAAACAAACACTATCCTGTTATTATCTGCGTGATGATGAACTGCTGCGTGATGCACCTGCACTTGCACCTGCACTTGCTCTGCCACCACCGCCCATAGACGCTCCGCCGCCACTTGAGAAACTTGACGAACTGCTTGAGAAACTTGACGTACTACTATTACCTATAGATCTGGAGCTACTGCTTGGTGATGTTGTGCTATTACGCTGAACAACTGACTGACGAGCTTCAGAGCTGGTATTGCTATTACGTATTGTAGCTCCTGAAGAGCGACTGCTTGAACTGCTGCTGTTACTACGAACTGCAGAGCCTGTAGCCTGACGGCTGCTTGAACTACTGCTGTTACTGCGAACGGTAGAACCTGTAGTCTGGCGGCTGCTGGTACTGCTTGGTCTGTCATAGGTAGTTCCAGCCTGGGTAGTTCTGTTCACAGTTGCACTGTTTCTGACTGAAGACGATGAAACAGAGGCCGAACGCTGTGTTCCGGAAGTAGAACGATTAACTACAGAAGATGTACGTTCTGCTGAAGTCTGAGTACGGTTTGTAGCAGCATTCTC
The DNA here is from genome assembly GCA_045660365.1 of Bacteroidaceae bacterium. Classification (GTDB taxonomy): domain Bacteria; phylum Bacteroidota; class Bacteroidia; order Bacteroidales; family Bacteroidaceae; genus Colenecus. The sequence goes on along the minus strand of JAZRDQ010000004.1, from coordinate 9,397 downwards.
TCTGACAGCCGTAGATGTTCTGCTTGAAGATGGTGCAGTAACTCTGACATTACGTGAAGTTCCTGATGAAGTTCTGCCGACTGTACCTGAAGATGTAGTTCTGTTGCTAACAGCCTGTCTTACAGGATCTCTTTCAACACTACCTCTTACTACACGTCCGTTACTACTACCTGCCAGTTGTCTGTCCCAACGGTTGTTAAGCTTTCTGTTAGGAACAAATCTGTCTGTTGGACGACCTACATTACCGGCTATGATAATGGTGTGCGAATGTCCGGGCCAATAGCCATGGTAGTGCGGATACCAAGGATCGTAATACCAGGGGTCATAGTACCAGGGATCATAATACCATGGATCCCAGTATGAATAGGATAATGACCATGATGGACCATACCATGGATCGTACCATGGATCATATACCATATCCAGTACAGTACCCCAGCGATAGTATGGATTCAACAATCTGGAAGTATTATGGAAACGCAACATTCTCATTGCAAATTCATAATCTTCAGCTGCATCCAGATAACCCTCCTTGTATGCCTTTGTATCACTCAGCAGGCTCTCTACAAACACTGTATCGTGAACATATATTACATCATTTGCCAAACTATTGTCAATAGCTGCTGCACTACTTGCGTAATTATACCTGCGGTTGTATTCATCCGGATCGCGCTCCGCAAAAGAACTTGAAACTACCGAACTTGTAGTTACTATAGGCTGAGCAGCTGGAGCAACAGTAGTTGCTGCCGGAGCAGATACCGTACTCTTAACTCCGGAAGAGTAGATATCATTTCTCTGTGCCATCATCATTACTGGCAATGAGAGAACTATTACCGATGTCAAGATTAACTTTCTCATAATTATATCTGTTTAAATGTTATTTTTCCAATGCAAAAATATAACCGGATATTCACTTATATCCGGGAAAAATCCTAAAAAAAGAGGGGAAATTTCCTAAAATCGTATTTTTTCCAGATCGGCCTTACTGCCGGCAAAAATATTAAAATCGGTGTTGACAGCAATTCCGTCTATATGGGACCTATCAGAATATTGCCACATCACCCACTTTGATTCAACCTCTGGCTGTTCAGCATAGTAATGTGCTACCCACAACGGATACTCATTAAGCACCGGATTGTCCAGATAGCGTTCCTTAAATTTAGCCGATGTATATATAATAGGTTTAACACCATAGTGATTTTCTAGAATTGACAGAAAATCAATAAGTTCACGTTGTAGTTCCGTTTTGCTGTTACCGCGTTTTTCAACATCTACAACAGGTATAAGATCACCTTTCTGTAAGTTTGCATTCTCAATAAAGAATTCAGCCTGCTTTCTTGGCGATGTTGCCGGATTATAAAAATGATAAGCGCCACATATTAATCCAGCCCTGCGTGCATTCTCAATATTTATATCAAAAAGAGAATCCTTGTGCGTACCACCCTCAGTTGCCTTTATTATTGCAAAATCTATGGAATATCCATTGTCATTCATATCAGCCACCTTGTCCCACTCTATCCTGCCCTGGTAGTGCGATACATCTATACCATATATATTATAGCCGTTGGGAACACAGAGTTCAAAAGCCTTGGAGCCATAACAAGGTTTCCATCTGAATGAATTTGGAACTATCAGTACCCTGTATGCTCCTAACAGAAGGAAGATGACAAACAGTGAAGCCACAGACCAATACATCCAGTCCGGCATTTCACGCTGTTTCCTCTTCTTCTTTTTATAGTTTTGCTTAACCTGCTTACGCTGATTGTGTTTTTTGATATCTGCATCTGTGGCAAAAAAAGAAGAGGCGCTCCCACTCTTTTTCTTAGTAGCGGGAGCCCTCTTTGTTGTATTCTTTTTGCCCTTAACGGACATAAATTACTTTGCCTGTTCCAATGCAAGAGTCTTGGTAGGCTGGTCACAAACTTCTGTAGGACCAAAGTACTGGATAGGACCAGGATATACGAAACTTGTTTCGCGAGCCCACTCTGCACGGTGTTTAACAAACTCTTTGAATGGAGCACCATCCAGTTCAACAAGAGCCTTCTTGATAACAGGCTTCATTTCACCGTTACGTTTCTCCATATTCATCATCATAGTGATAGGCACACCACCTGCAATCCACTCTTCTGCAGGAGCAACAGTATTCTTAACTGAAGACATGTAACCTGTCTTGCCTGCTGCAATCAGCATAGATGCGTTGTAACCTAAGCTGTAGCAATAGTCAGCATCAAAGTTAGATGGAGCTGCACAACGGCCTTCGTAACCAAAGAAGTGGTGCTGTGTAGCAAACTTGCCAAGGAACTTGCCCTCCTTCTTCCACTCTTCCAGCTTAGCTGCTGTCATGTCTGCAAGAAGCTGCTCAGTTTCAATCAAAGATACCTGAACGTTTCCGTGTGGGTCACGCTCCAATGCCAACTGACGGCTTACGCCCTCTGGAAGGCTCTGGAAGATAGCTGCATTTTCAGCAGAAAGCTTGCTCAGAATATAAGGAATCTTCTTGCTGCGCTGTATCATATCAAATTCAGCCTGATTTGCTGCAAGAACGTCGTTCAGTTCAGCAATAAGCTTCTTGATAGCTGGGATAAATTCAATCAGACCTTCTGGAACAAGAACAATACCGTAGTTCAGACCGCGTTCTGCACGCTCTGCAACAACAGATGCAATGTAAGTTACAACATCGTCAAGAGTCTGGTTCTTAGCTTCAACCTCTTCACCAATCAGAGTGATGTTTGGCTGAGTCTGAAGAGCACACTCCAAAGTAACGTGGCTTGCTGAACGACCCATCAGCTTAATGAAGTGCCAGTATTTCTTTGCAGAGTTACAGTCACGTTCAATATTACCAATAACCTCTGAATATACCTTAGTAGCTGTATCGAAACCGAAAGATGTCTCAATTTCGCTGTTCTTCAGGTCACCGTCAATAGTCTTTGGACAACCAATTACCTGAACACCTGCACCGATAGCCTTGTAATATTCAGCCAGTACACAAGCGTTTGTATTTGAATCGTCACCACCGATAATAACCAGAGCCTTGATATCAAGAGCCTTCAGAATTTCAAGACCCTTATCGAACTGCTCCTTCTTTTCAAGTTTTGTACGACCTGAACCAATGATGTCGAAACCACCGGTGTTACGATATTCATCAATGATTTCTGCTGTAAGTTCTTTATAGTTGTGATCTACCAAACCGCCCGGGCCCAGAATAAAGCCATAAAGTTTGTTTGCAGGATTCAGCTTCTTCAAACCGTCAAAAATACCTGCAATAACATTGTGACCACCAGGAGCCTGACCACCTGAAAGGATAACACCTGCATTGATACGTTTCTTTGAAGTTTCACCTTCAGCCGGTTCAAACTTCAAATATGGCATACCATAAGTGTTAGGGAAAAGTTTCTTCACCTCTTCCTGATCTGCTACTGACTGGGTTGGTTCACCCTCTACAGCCTTTAACGCACCGCGCAAAGCTTTAGGCAATTTTGGCTGATATTCAGCACGTGCCAACTGTAATGCACTCTTTGTCATCTTTTTCTATTGTTAAGTTATGAATTATACTTCACTTGTTTGAAGCGCAAATTTCGCAAAAAAAGAGCATTTTAACAAGCCATTTACAAAACATTGCGCAAATAAATTGTACAAACAGAAATATTGTAAATTATTTTCCTGTCTTTATGAAAGCAAAATAGACTGCCAGCACCAGGAACAGGAAAGATACAATATGGTTCCAGTGAAAACTCTGAGTCTTGAAAACCAAAGTTACAATAACAGTAAACACGCATAGCGAAACTGCCTCCTGAATAACCTTAAGCTGAATTAAATTGAATGGTCCGCCATTTATATCGGAACCTATCCTGTTTGCAGGAATCATAAACGAATACTCAAAAAGAGCCACGCCCCATGATGCTAAAATAATAACATAAAGCGGCCAGTTGGTAGAAATTTTCATATCCTGCAATTTCAAATTACCATACCAGGCAAACGTCATAAAAATGTTGGACACCACCAACATCAAAATTGTAAAAAGAGCTTTCATATACCTTATTAGTGAAAAATTCGGCGCGAAATTAGCAAAAGAAGACGATATTATTAAAAAAATACCTACCTTTATAGTTTGTATTTCAACACTTGCAACAAATATGAACATAACAAGAAGAATTATACTGATAATAATCTGCTGCATTCTGACCATCGGAGTCAATGCGCAGACCCTTCAGCAGGGACGTAATCTCTTTGCCAAAGGCGATTACGAAGCTGCCAAGCCTATCATGCTTAAATACCTTAAGCAGAAACCTGCAGATGCCAGCAGAAACTACTGGTACGGCGTATGTCTGCTGGAGACCGGATATCCTGAAGATGCCATAGGCTATCTGAACAAATCCATTCCAAAAATAGTAAGAGCATACCGCTATATAGGCGATTATTACTGTGCTAAGGAACTCTATGCAGAGGCCATAGACAACTACGAACTCTTTGTGGCAGGTTTCAAGGCCGACAAGGAGCTTCACAATGACAGCATAGAGAATCTGTACACCCACAAAGCCGACAGTCTGCGCACCCTGTTCCGTATGATTCGCAGCACAAACAAAGTGTGTGTAATAGACAGTTTCATAGTAAGTAAGGACGAACTTTTCAACTCATATCTTACAGGCCCATCAACAGGTAGTTTTGCCAACTATGCCGAATTCTTCAACGAAGAAAAAGATGGCGATGTATTCCTGCCTGAAATGGAAAACAGTGTGGTTTTCAGCAGAAAGGAGAATGACAAATACAAACTATACCAGCGCTTCCGCAGTTTTGACAGCTGGGTAGATGAACAGCCCATTAAAGGCCTGGAGAGCGATGGCGATCTGCGCTATCCTTTTATACAGAACGATGGCATCACCATCTACTATGCCGATAACGGAAGCAACTCATTGGGTGGATATGATATCTTTGTATCGCGTTACAATTCATCTACAGACAGATATCTTGTGCCGGAGAACATTGGCATGCCATTCAATTCACCAGCAAACGATTATCTGTACGTTATTGATGAGGTAAACAACTTGGGATGGTTTGCCACAGACCGCCGACAGCCGGAAGATACCGTCTGCATCTATGTATTTGTACCGAACGAACGTCGCACCAAATACAATTATGAAGGAGGCGATACAGCCACCATTCACAACGTAGCACAGCTTCTCTCCATAAAGGAGACACAAACCGACCTTGAAGAGGTACGTGCAGCCCGTCAGCGACTGACACTTCTGGCATACGACATTCGCGACAAGGAGAAACAGAGCGGCAATATATTCGTAATTGACGACCTTACCGACTATCGTTCTGAAAACGATTTCCAGAGCCCGGAAGCCCGCACATTGTATCTGCGTTGGTTAGACATCAGGAACACATACTCTGACGATGTCATCAGACTGGAAAATATGAGAAACAGATATCATCAATCTTCAAAGCAGGAGAAGGAAGAGATGAATAATCAGCTATTGGAACTGGAAAACAGCGTTTTGGCTGCAGAAGAATCCATCATCAAAATGGAGATAGAGATTAGAAATACTGAAATCAAATATCTTACCCGATAACTATGGAAGATAGATATTTTGCTCCATCGGAACTCATAATAAACGAAGACGGATCTGTTTTTCATCTGCATCTCAAACCGGAACAGCTGGCCGATAAAATAATTTTAGTAGGCGATCCGGGACGTGTAGATATGATTGCATCCTATTTTGATACCATAGAATGTAGCGTCAGCAACAGAGAATTTCGCACCGTAACAGGCTGTTACAAAGGCAAAAGAATAAGCGTACAAGCCACAGGAATAGGTTGCGACAACATAGATATAGTGATGAATGAGATAGATGCATTGGCAAATATCGATTTTATTACACGCAAACTAAAACCGCAGTTACGCAAATTAGACATAGTACGTATAGGCACTTGCGGAGGTCTGCAACCCTACACACCGTTAGGCACATATCTCTGCTCTGTTAAAAGCATAGGTTTTGACGGACTGCTTAACTACTATGGCGGCTCTTCAGAGGTGTGCGACATAGATTTTGAACGTGCTTTTTGTGAATATATGCAGTGGTCGGAACGCAAGCCCGCCCCATACGTCACAGATGCCGATGCAGAACTATTAGAACGTATCATGGCGGATGATGACAGTATGGTTCCCGGTGTAACTATAGCTTGTGGCGGATTCTACGGACCGCAAGGCAGAGTGTTGCGTATTCCATTGTCAGACCCGGAGCAAAACAGCAAGATTGAGAATTTTGAATACAACGGATATAAGATAACCAACTTTGAGATGGAGAGTTCTGCTGTGGCAGGAATGGCGAAATTATTAGGACATAGAGCCATGACAGTATGCCTGGTCATAGCCAACAGATATGCCAAAGAGATGAACACAGACTACCATTCACTAATGGAACAGTTGGTTATAAAAGTATTGGATAGAATTTAATTTGTATGATGAATATAGGCAGTACAATTTGCGCAGTTGCCACAGCACAGGGAGGCGCCATAAGTGTAATAAGGATTTCCGGTCCACAAGCCATTCAGGTTACAGACCGTATATTCAAACCGGCTAAGGGTATGCCATTTTCAGAGCGTGCCCCCTACTCCGTTTCGTATGGCAGGATTATAGATTCAGAAGGCAGTGTGGTAGATGAAGTTGTAACAACCCTTTATCGTGCTCCAAAATCATACACCGGCGAAGATTGTACAGAGATAGCTTGTCATGGTTCCACATATATAGCCAACCGCATTCTTGCTTTGCTTATTGAAGCAGGCTGCAGTATGGCACAACCCGGAGAGTTTACGCAACGCGCATTCCTGAACGGCAAAATGGACTTAAGCCAGGCAGAAGCTGTAGCAGATCTTATCGCCTCTACATCGGCAGCCACACACAGACTGGCTATGAATCAGATGCGTGGAGGATTCAGCAGAGAATTATCCGGACTGCGAGACAGATTACTGCATCTTACATCGCTTATGGAACTGGAACTTGACTTTAGCGATCATGAAGAGTTAGAGTTTGCAGACCGTAGCGAACTGCAACAGATAGCCCTGGAAATTGAGCAGGTCATATCACGTTTGGCAAATTCATTCAGTGTGGGTAATGCCATAAAAAATGGTGTTCCTGTGGCAATTATTGGCGAAACCAACGTAGGCAAATCAACACTGCTTAATGAGCTTCTTAACGAAGACAAAGCAATTGTAAGCGATATTCACGGCACTACCCGCGATGTTATTGAAGATACAATTATTATAGGTGGCACAATGTTCCGTTTTATAGATACAGCCGGAATACGACAGACTGACGATGTTGTAGAGAGCATTGGCATAGAGCGTACTTTCCAAAAGCTGGAACAGGCATCTATTGTATTGTGGTTGATTGATACACCGGCACTTTCTATTAGTGCAAATAGTGCGAATACACTATATAAGGACAGCTATGGCGGGCATTCGGAAAATGCAGACAGCTTCATAGAGACCCCAAACAGTGGTTTAAGTGCGTCTAATATTTTAAAACATCTTAAAGCCGAAATACTACCCCATTGTTCCGGCAAACAACTTATTATTCTCTTTAATAAATGCGACAGAATAACGGAATCAGAACTATCTACAGTGATGTCGATGTTTGACAATATCGATGCCCACAAACTTGCAATATCTGCCAAAAACGGTTTGAATATTGACAAACTGCATTCACAGCTTGTTGAATGTGCTGCACTGCCGCAGATTTCTCAAGGCGATGTCATTGTAACCAACGCTCGCCACTACGAAGCTCTGGTACGTGCATTGGATTCCATACATCGCGTGCAAGACGGCCTGCAGATGAACCTTTCCGGTGATTTTGTTTCACAGGATCTTCGCGAATGCATCCACCACCTTTCCGACATCGTGGGCGATGTAACCACCGACCAAGTCCTCGCCAACATCTTCCGCCACTTCTGCATCGGAAAATAGTAAAGCATATAGCATTGATTATCAGCGATTTACACTTTCGGCAATAACAAATAAAAAAACCTACTAAATAAGCACATAACATATTGATATACAATGCACTAAGTCTGTATTTTAGCGATTTTTACGTTTTGCTAAAAAGTCAATTTTGTCCCCCCGAGAATATCTTTCACAAATATTCTCCAACATTTTTTCGATTTATATCTAATTTGGTTACCCACATAGAGCGTAAGACGCTATTTATCAATGTCTAAACTGGGAGTATTGCATAAAAATGGAGTACGTTTTAGTACTCCAAATAAATATATAGGTCATTACGATGCTCTTTTTACCAACAACTTAACCAAATTAATTCAGCCATTTCTCTTTGTATCACCCGTGACTGTTGGGGTTTATGTTCTTTTGAGGCTTTCATATGGCTGATGGTTTTAATGTTATATAACTATTTTATGGTGGTGAGGAGGCAGAGGGGAAGGTGATTTCTCCTCTGCCTATATACTGTTCTATGATTTCTGTTTCCATTGGCTTTATTATTTTAGTGAGCAGGAAGGGACATTCAACCCCGCCTGCCCTGAATCATTTTAGTTTTCCGTCGGATTTCCATCGTCATCGTATTCCACCACTTTATCCGGAGTGGTCGCATCAAGTCCGGTGTAGCAGTAAATGGTGCTGTTCGTTGCTGAACCACCTTCGCCGCAGTTAATGCTGCCGGTAGCGTAAGTGTCACCGGATTCATCCCCCAAATATCCGATATAATCAGAATACGGGTTGTATCTAAAGGTATGAACCTCAGAATTTGAGATGAACACAATAGGGATCGCATCCAACCAATCAAGCGAATTCCAAGCGCTGCCGATACCGGGAGCAGAAGTATATTGGTTACCGGCACCATAGGCATATACGACTGCGTTTGTAATATTGATTGTTCCGCAGGTACCTTCGCCTGCCGCACCAATAGCTGCAGCGTAATAGTTGTTCGTATATGCATATACTGTGACATTCGAAATGTTAATGTTACCGGCATTATGACTTTCTTCGAAGTAGACATACTTTCCACCAATTGCTGCGGCAAGTGTACCACGAGCGCGGAGAATATTATTCGTCCCGTTTGAGGTAATATGAACGGTTCCGCCCTCTGCAACGAAAATACCGCCACATGGATCATCATAAGATTCTGTTTTTGCAGTGCTTATGGTATTGTCACCCAGCACAAATATGGTTGCGTTGCTGCCAGATGCGATATCTATGGTACTGCCCTCACCAACAGTAATGCTTGCATCATTCAGAATAATCCTCGGATTTCCGCTTTCTACCTTGATACCGTAGCTGCCTGTGCCGGTGAAGGTGTAATATGCATCGTCGTTGATGACATAGGTTGCAGCAAGGGTTGAGAGGTCAACATCTACTTTTTTACCTGCGTACAGCGCATAACTCT
>JAZRDQ010000003.1:0-30153 GCA_045660365.1 Bacteroidaceae bacterium | reverse complement strand
TTGACTTCATTCTTTTTTGCTTTCATCACTATCCATACTATTGTTACAGGTAGAATTACGCATACACATATAGGTACAAGTACTGTAACTAAGGAATTAAAAACCGTGTCAAGGGTATAAACACTCATCTGATCCATAATTATATTGCTTTATTTTGTTAAACTTGTTTTGTTAATACTCTACCACCATGTTGCGCGCTTTTAGGTGGTTTCATACATTAGACGTAATAATGGCAAAAAAGGTTGGAAAATTAGTAAACAAAATCCCGACTGCAAGGAATGCAACCGGGATAGTGTATAGAAACAGTTATATGTTACTTTACAACGCGAAGCAGGGGATTATCGGCAGCAATGGCACGCAGGAACTTTTCGCTGTATCCGCTCTGTTCAGGGAATTCAGGTTGTGAAGGATGGTGGCCGTTATTCATAAAACTGCCATCTTCATTCTGAAGTTTAACATTACCATCAATGTATTTCACCATTAGATAGTCATCCAGTTCGCTCCACTTTTTCCATAGTGCCTGAGCATTTTCTACAGACCATTCAGTGGCCTTTTTTGTCATCTTTTTAGGACCCATTTCGGCCAAGACCTTATCCTGTTTTTTAAGTTCGTCTATCATGCTGTTTTCCCATTCATCAATAACAGTACGAACCTCTTTGCCTATATGGTCGTAACGCAGATATGCAAACTGTGCTATGCGGTTGGTTACCCAGAACATAGATTTGTCGCTATAGGTAAGCATATCGGCAGTACCTTCTGCAAGAGATTCCGGAACATCTGTTGTACCGCAGTAAATAGGGGTAAGAGGTGATGTAGCCGCATCGTCTGTACCAAACCAGAGTACTCCACCTATGTGGTCGGGCAGATTTTTGCGTGCCTGAGCCACAAACCAGAAGCCGGTTTGTTGTGTAGCAATGGCGCGTTCCTGTGAATACTCTATTCCATCTACAGTGAAATCCATTGGTCTCCAGCGGTATGGCAGATGGCTGCCACCTGCACCTATATCGGTAGTCATGTCCATAGGAGTACCTTCATAATGGTCGCGCATCATGTCGAAAACATCCTTCTGAGTAAGTTTTCTGTCAGGCTTAACCCATAGTGGCATTTTGTTTGCAGGGTTGTGGCCAAGTGCAAAATCCAGATACTTGTCCATGCCGCTTGCAAAACGGTTAAAGAAAGACCAAACGCGAGCTTCACATCCACGCAGTGCACCAAAATCGAGTGGGGCGTATGCATCGCAGAAACTGAAATCTTCATCCTTGCCGCTGAAATAACCTTTGCTGCGTGCAAAATCAATAACATCGGGAGAATAGAGACAGTTCTCACTATCGTCAAGTGGGAATGTGGTTATGCGTGCCTGATTTGCGTGTGCGCTTATATAACCATCGGGAATACGGCGTGCCACCCAAACTATACCTTTTTCATCGGCACCTTTACCTATCAGTTCCATTATCCAGGCTTCATTCTTATCGGCAATACTGAAACTTTCGCCGCTTGAAGCATATCCGTAGGTATTTGCCAAATCTGCTATCACCTCTATGGCCTGGCGGGCAGTCTTGGCTCTTTGTAGTGCAATGTAGATAAGTGAACCATAGTCCATTATGCCATTAGGTTCGCCCAGATTTGAACGTCCGCCAAAGGTGGTTTCGCCTATTATAAGCTGATGTTCATTCATATTACCTATGGTAGAGTAGGTTTCCGATACCTGTGCTATATCGCCCAGATATTTGCTGGTGTCCCATTCATAGACTTTCAGCATAGTGCCGGGTTTGAATTTGCCCGCTTCTGTGTGGTATAGTGCACCATATAACTGGTGTGAATCGGCAGCATAAGATACCATTACGCTACCATCGGCCGATGCTCCGGCTGTTACTATCAGGTTTGTACAGGCAAAAGCTCCTGTTGCAGTAATCAGTGCTGCTAAAGTAAATAATCCTCTTTTCATACTTTTACGCATTCAAAAAAACTGCATCACCAGAACGATGATGCAGTCTGTGAAACATTTTATCTGATATTAATTTTTGTTCTCTTACCGTTAATATCCATAATGTATATACCGGCTGCCGGTGCCTGAAGAATATTATTCTCTGTGGCTACCTTCATACCATTCAAATTGTACAGTGTTATAGTACCATTTGCAGTAATGGTAAGTCCGTCAATACTCCATTCAGTGTCAGCATCTATATCCTTAACTTCTGTATAAGGGAATGAATACTCTCCGTTTGAATAGTAATATTTGCACACATTATATTTATTACCTACACCATCTACAGTGTATGATTCAAGCAGATAGTTTGAATCTTTGCTCAGATAATTGAAGAATGTGGTAGAACTGTTATCTGTAATGTAAGCAAGTCTCTTATATTCATCAAATACATACTTTGTGATGTTTTCAGATACCACCTCCATACGTTCTGTTTCATTGTTGAAACGGTATGTGCGGCTTATTTCGTTAATATTACCCTGACTGTCTTTGCTGTGGCTTGTTTTAGTGGTTAAATTGTTAAAGTGGTTTATCCACTGTTCCATTTCTTCGTCCCAATATAATTCAATAAAGCCCATGTCAACAATATCAACATTTGCATATTCTATACCAAAATAGATAGGTCCTACAGGGAAATTGTAGTTGTTTGAAGGATGATCATATTCGTACTTACCATTACTTGATCCTATCCAATGTATGCTTAAGTGACCTTCTATGATATTTAGCACTTCTGTACTGTCTTCCAAATTAAATTTATAATCGCAATATATCTTTCCTTCGTACTGCCAGTTATCTTCTACAAAACTGATATAGTTGTCTCCCGGATACATGGCAAAGCCTGAACGGGTTGCAACAGTGCCGTTTGAGGTATTTTCAGGAACTATAAATTCGCCGGTAGATGGGTCTATTTCATAAGTTATTTCGTAATAGTCTTGATATACATGTTTATTTCCGTACCAATAATCTTCTTCGCGGTTGTATTCACGCCACCATGATGCATAGAGACGAACATCATATTCTTCATAAACATTGCCGCTATACAGGTCGAAACTTTCATAAACAAGTATCCAAGGACCATTTTTAGCAGTAGCTTCATATTCAGACCATCCTTCCAGATAGCCGTCGTCTGTCATACGTTCAATTTCATCATATCTGTAGTATGCATAATCAGACTCTTCGTTATGGTCGTAAAAGATTTCTGATATCTGTTCGTTGTTTGAATTGTATGTGTACCAGAACTCTCCGCTATAGGTTCTGCTTTCTGTAGATAATATACCGTCGCCATTTTCATCCCGGCCTATTTCTGATTCGCTGTAGTAGTGTTCTGTAACCAATAAATGCAGAATATTACCATTGGCATCGTATTCATCAATTGTTTTATCGGCATAACCATATCCTACATCTACGTGTTCATTGCTAACCTCTCCATAGAAATAGCCAGATAGAGGACCTTCTCCTTCTCCTTCATTATCCCAATATTCATATAAAGCATCCATAAGCTCTTCTATGGTATAGTTATATGTCTTGTCATTGCGATATTTGTAAGTATGGGTGTAGATAGAACCATCATCATCAGAACCCTGATTTACACATTTTGTAAGGCGGTCCAGTTCGTCGTACTCCATTACATAACTGCTTTCAAGAACCCTGTCTGTCTGTGAACGGGTAGGGATAGCCTCTACTTCTTCATCGTATGATGGCTGATCGTCGTATGATGGCATATCTTCTTCCCAAGGAGCAGAATAGTAGTATATGCTGGCAAAACGGTTGCCTTTTGGGGTAAGTGTTATAATCTCTTCTTCTGCATATTCCCAATAGCTGTCTATATCTGCTATCAGTTGCTCAATATCTTGTTCTTCATTAAAATATTTACTTGCAGTATATATTGTCTTGGTTGTGGTAAGACCATCTACTTTTGTTTCAATTTTTTCTCCATAAAGATCGTATTCATCGGCCTCAACATAGTATGTCATGTGGCGATATAATAGATCTTCGTTATAGTCCATACCATCGTAGTATCCCTCTTCTGTATAGTAGTATTCCATTACGTTACGGGTGAACTTTGCAATTAACACGTCATCAAGTTCCATTACGTTTTTTTCGTAATCCCATTCGTATTCCTTCATAATGCTGATATTTCCGAATTCGTCGTATCCGTATTCAGATACTAACTGTAATCCTTCCCATTCACCATATTCTGATGTGGAGTAATACTTTTCTGTATGTTCTTTTGTGCCTGTCCATGTGGCAGTCATTCTTTCTTTTATGTACGAGGAACCATCTTCGTTATATTCGTAGTAGTTATAACTTACAATTCTGTCCATAGCATCAAATTCATATTCACCACGGAAAGATTCGTCTGTGTCCAGAACAAAATTATTTCCATCCAGATTGTAAACCTCTTTGGACTGAAGCCATCCGTGATTATTGTATCTGTAGTACTCTTTGCGATTTTCAGATATTACGCTGTCCAGCAAAACCACATTTAGTGTATTTGGGGCTGTCTTTGTAACAGGCGCTCTTCTGGCTGCTGCCTTTAGCTTATTAATAGATTCTTCTTTAACTTTGTTGTTTGGCTGTCTCTGTATGTTGTTGTTTTGTAACAACATAGATACATTCTCTTTGGTTGCATTTCTTAGCAGATTCTTTCTGCTGATTTCTGCATTAGCCGGCATTACAGCCAATAGTGCTGCTGCCAAAACTGAAATTGTAAGCTTTTTCATTCTATTCTGTATTTGTTTATTTACTATATTAATGAGGTGCGAAGTTAAAAACTTAAAATCTTTTTGACAATAGTTGTTGATAATTTAATATAACCCCCAAAAGTTGTTTTTGTTCAACTTCCGGGGGTATATCAAACTATTTGGCGTTTATTTAAGATAGTTATAGTGTGCTGTTGTTTAATGACTTCAGGATAGCTTCGGCATCCTGTTTTATTTCTAATATCAGATTTTTGTTGTAATTTTGCGTGGTTTTATACAATAGAATTAGAGATCGATTTAAGGTGATGAAGATAATAATAAAAATAATGAGAGTGCTGTTTGTAGTAATGCTATTGAGTCTGAGTACAACAATTACTGCCGGCAATAACAAGTTTGCCTACAATGGTTTTGATGGAGGAATGATGCTCCATGCAGGCTATATAAATGGCGAAATTACTCCGCTGGATTATCAGGCGAATGGGGTTACAAAAGGAATTGGAGGTGCAATTCGCTTTCATTTTGGAGACCATTTCAGACTTGGTACAGAGGGATACACTTCCAGCATGGACTTAATGGATAATGGTAGCTATATTGAAACTTTCTGGGCTGGTCTTTTAGCAGATATGTATATTGTGAAGGGTAAGTTTATGCCATACGCAGGTCTTACAGTTGGTGTAGGTGCAGCAACATCGTTCCTGCTTTTAGAGGGCGATGGAAACGATTGGGATGCAGAATCAAACACAGTATTCAACAAAACAGGTTTTTTGGCTCTGAACCCATACATAGGCTGTGATTATATAGTGTCGGATACATTTCATCTAACACTGAAAATGGACTATTTACAGGGTTTCAGTAAAAAGGAGCTATATCTGCCTACAGGCCCCAGAACCTATCTGGGTTTCATCTTCTTCCATTAATTTTGTTTCTCGCTCGCTTATTCGTACATTTGAAATAAAATTTCCAATGTACTTGCGCTCGCTGTGAAAAACATTGAAGTAAACTTCATGTTTCTCGCTCGCTTATTCGTACATTTGCACAGAATTTAACAGATAGAGAGTATAATCAGTTTAAGAGAATAGAAACAGATGAATAGAATTTTCCTAACCCTTTTGGCTTTGATAATGATGTTGCCGGCAAGAGGAGAGAATGCCGATAGTATTAAAGTGGAATCAGATTTCAGCATGAAACAGCTGGTGTTGCCCGTATCGCTTGTAGGAGCCGGAAGTCTTGGTTTTGTAGAGCCTGTTAGAAGTGCGCGTGTAGATTTGCGTGACCATGTAAATGAATGGCGAGGCGATAATTATGTAAAGGTAGATGACTATATACAATACATTCCAATGGCATCAATTTACGGACTGAGCCTGCTTGGTGCCGAAGCCAAACACAACTATGTGGACAGAACTCTGGAATTTGCAACTGCCAGCATTGCAACTGCTGCTATGGTACGTACCATGAAGTTCCTGATAGACGAACGCAGACCTGATGGTTCTGCAAATAATTCATTCCCCTCCGGACATACTGCTACTACATTTATGGGTGCAGAACTGGTACGTCTGGAATATGGCGATGATTCACCATGGTATTCAGTTGGAGCATATACCATTGCCTGCACTGTCGGTGCATTAAGAGTATATAACAACAGACATTGGGTGACCGATGTTGTAGCCGGTGCCGGACTTGGTATTTTAGGTGCAAGAATAGGTTACTGGCTGCTTCCTTATACAAGAAATGCAATGCACAAACTAACAGGGTGGGATGCTTTTATAACTCCTGCAGTAAGCAGCAACAGCGCAGAACTTAGCCTGCGATTTGTATTGAGATAATTCTTAATCTATATTGATACGCAGAACGACCTGTTGTGAACAGTCTATGCTACCTTCTGTGTAGTGAAACGATGCACCTGTGTAGCACTGTACGTACTTTTTGTTAAGCAGATAATAGTTAAAATCACTTCTGTTGTACAGATTACTTCTGTAGTATGGATCACCACGATGCAGCTGCATGCCATGAATATCGTAGTCTGAGAATTGTGCCTGACCAATATATGTACGGTCACGTACTTCCAGACGGCCTTTGGTTACACTCATATCGGTAAGCAATCCTACAGGTGTTTTCCATATCATATCCTTTCTGTCTCTGTTGAGTGACAGCATCATACCTAACTGTATGCTGATATTATCAATAAATCTGCAGAACTCCTTTTCCAGACCTATATATGGGTTTATCATAGCTTTATCATAGACCTTCAAACCATTATTTGGTTTTGGTACAGAATAATGCATCAACTGCATGTTCCATCCTGTAAAAAAGTCTTTTATGTAGAAGCATCCATCTGTTACCAGTTCAAATATTTCACGTTCTGTAGTGCTCTGTCTGTTCAGCCAGTTACAATAGAATTCTGCACTACCATTTTCACCTTTATACTGAATAAGGGCGCCTTGCAGAGTTGGGGTATAGTATCTGATGGAATCATACAGAAAGATGTCTGGAAGTTCGCGTTGCAAAAGGCTTCTTGGAAAAACACCGAATGCACCCGATACCTTTTCACTCTGATATTTGTAGTAAAATGAGAAATTGTTGTATGCAATGCTGTTTGTTCCAAAGTCTTTAATAACCTGTTTTCCTGCCAGTATATAGCTGTTTTCATGCTTAATACCTATTTCTGCATCCAGCATTGTACCAAACAGTGTTTGTGATCTCTGGTAAGGGGTACGTACTTCACGATTGTCAAAAAAACCGTAATTCCTGACTGCCCCCACCAACTTTGTATGCTCCTTTAAGTTCTGAGCCACAACATCAGCCACACCCACCATAAGGATTATGACCAAACATATTCTTAATCTATTCTTCATCATCTTTATAATTTCAGGCAAAGTTATATGTTTTTCATACTTTTTGCAAGTTTTGCGGCGGTCTGGAAAAGATTGCTGTAAGCTGTAGCAGGTTCCATAGCCTGCTGTAATGGCATGGAGTGGGGAGTTATGCTGAGAATCTGACTAAAGCCAGTATCTACCAGTTCTTTACAAATGGTAACCTTTCCACCAATGGCAATAACAGGGATACCATGTGCAGATGCCATACGTAACACTCCCATTGGAGCTTTCTGCATGATTGTCTGTCGGTCTATATGCCCTTCGCCGGTTACAACCAGACTGCAACCCTCTATCATTTTGCCAAAACCTTTCTTTTCCAGGATATAATCCGTACCACTTTTCAGTTCTGCTCCAAGTATAGCCAACAAACCACCACCAATACCTCCTGCAGCACCTGCTCCGGGTATATCTTTTATGTTAATGCCATAATGTTTGAGTATGATGTCTGCAAAGTGGTGCATTCCTTTATCTAAGGTGTTTATCATATCTTTATCGGCTCCTTTTTGGGCTGCAAATGTATAAGCGGCTCCGTTGGGTCCGCAAAAGGGTACATCAACATCGCAGGCTATGGTGTATTTTGCTTCTTTTACTATGTCTTGCACATTTGTATCATCTATTGTTTGTACGGCCGACAGATTTGCTCCACAAGGCTGAAGTTCATTGCCGTCTACATCTAAGAAACGGTATCCTAATGCCGATAAGATGCCCATTCCGGCATCGTTTGTGGCACTGCCGCCTATTCCTAATAGTATCTCTTGGCAACCATGTTCTAGAGCATCCATAATAAGTTCGCCTGTTCCAAATGATGTGGTTAGCATTGGGTTACGCAGATGTTCCGGAACTAATGTTAGACCGCTTGCCTGAGCCATCTCTATAATGGCTCTATGCCCCTCTATTAAGTACTTTGACAGAACTATTGTACCTATAGGATTAGTAACATCTTTTTCAATTGTAACTGATTGTGGTGTTGATAATGATGATAACATTCCTTCACCACCATCGGCTATGGCAAATGACACAAAATCTGTGTCCGG
This sequence comes from Bacteroidaceae bacterium, assembly GCA_045660365.1. Classification (GTDB taxonomy): domain Bacteria; phylum Bacteroidota; class Bacteroidia; order Bacteroidales; family Bacteroidaceae; genus Colenecus. The sequence goes on along the minus strand of JAZRDQ010000003.1, from coordinate 21,560 downwards.
TATTTCCGAACGGAATCCGTCTATAAATGCGTGTGCGGCTTCTACAGACGATAATGATCCCTTAAAGGAATCGAATGCTATGGCTATCTTCATTGTTTTCCTATTATTCACAGGCTTACATTGCTCTTAAAACGCAAAGTTATGAAATATATCAGGAAAAATGTTTTTCATTTGGTGACGTTTGTGTCTGAAATAGAATTACTACCTTTGCAGGCCTTAATAAATAGGGTGGATTTCTGATAAGTAAACGTGTTTTATATGAAGGCTCAGATTACAAATAAGGAGATTTGGAGCATTGCATTACCCATTATGCTGGGTAATTTAGCACAGACTATAATAAATTTTACAGATACTGCATTTTTAGGACGTCTTGGCGTAGTGGCACTGGGAGCATCTATGCTTGCAGGTCTATTTTATTATGTGTTTACCACTATAGCTATGGGCTTTGCCATTGGAATACAGATTATAGTGGCACGTCGTTATGGAGAGGGTAATTACAAAAGAATAGGCGTGATATTTGAACATGGTTCGTTGTTTGTAATGATATTGGGACTGTTGTTGCTATCTGTTTTATATTTCTTTTCAGACAGACTTCTTTTATGGCTTATTGATTCCGATAATATTTATGCAGCATCATTGGATTATATAAAATATCGTCAGTTTGGAATTGTGTTTGTATGCTTCAATTACTTATACAGAGCTTTATTTGTGGGAATATCTAATACAAAGGCTATTACGTATTCTACTGTGATAATGGCTGTTGTGAATATATTCTTAGATTATTGTCTGATATTTGGTAAATGTGGATTCCCGGAGATGGGTATTGGAGGGGCTGCGTTAGCATCGTTCTGTGCAGAGGTATCGGCTTTCATATTCTTTACCGTTTATAGTTATGTTACACTAAGAAAGAGGGAATATGGAATGTTTAAACTACATAAGTTGGAAGGTGAACTGATGGGGAGAATTCTTAAAATATCTACTCCTACTATGGTACAGAGGCTTTTCTCTTTCAGTGTGTGGTTTGTCTTTTTTGTGCTGATAGAGAAGATGGGCGAAACTGCCACAGGTATATCTTCCATAGTAAGAAGTGTGTATATGATTCTTATTACTCCTTGCTTTGCGTTTGCCACTACTACCAATACCGTTGTAAGCAGAATTATTGGTGAAGGACGTGCTGATGAGGTGCATTCTGCTATTTTAAAGATTCTAAAGAACTGTCTCTATTGTACTATTCCTATTATGATATTGGTTTCAATTTTCCCATTACAGATGGCAAGAATCTATACTGACGATCTGAATCTGGCACAGTTGGTTATACCGTCTATATATGTAATATGCTTAGGGACAATATTTCAAGGTATTGGCAATGCCTATTTTGAAGCTGTGTCGGGAACCGGAAATACATCGGCTGCATTATATTTGGAAACGGGTATTTTAGTGCTCTATGTGGCTTTTGTATGGGTGATGACACATGTAACTGACAGGGTGGAACTGGTATGGACTGCCGAAATCCTTTATGGTGTTTTACTTGGTATTTTATGTGCCATCTACATAAAAAAGGCCAACTGGAACAAGAAAACTATATGATATTTATATATATGAAGTACTCAAGCTTTTTATTTACTGCATTATCTTTTTGTCTGGCAATAACATCGTGCGACGAGAATGACGATATGTTTGACAAGCCATTTACTCCACAGGAATACAACGTAAAAGGAAAAGTGGAAAAGGGACCATTTATAAGCGGTTCAGATATTTCCATGCAACCATTAGATGCTCAGCTAAAGGTACAAGGTAGCATGTTTAACACATCAATAACTGACCATCAGGGTAACTTTAACTTTGGCAATCAGGATTTTTCTACTCCTTATGTAGAGTTTATGGCCAATGGTTACTTTTTTAATGAAGTTAAGGGTGCTCTTTCAAATGGAACATTAACATTAAGGGCTCTGGTAGATTTGCAGGATAATACAACCATCAATGTAAACGTACTTACACATCTTAAGTATGCAAGAATCAAGAATTTGGTTACTTCTGGCAAATCATTTAGAGATGCTAACAAACAGGCGCAGAAAGAACTGCTTGATGCCTTTGGACTAGGAGTATATAACAACAAAGAGGTATCTACATATTCCATTACTTCCGGAACAGATGAATCGGCAGCACTGATAGCTATTTCATCTCTTTTGCTGATGGACAGAACAGAAGCGGAACTAACTGAATATCTCTCTAAATTGAGTGCTGATTTTGGAGCTAACGGATGTTTTTCTGATGAAAATAAAACCCAGATAAATGCTGATAAGGAGGAACTGATAGACTATTTACAATCTATTAAGGAGAATGTTATTGAACGATATGATAATCTTGGCATGTCTGTTACAGTAAAAAATCTGTTGTTCTATCTGGATTGGAATAATGATGGCATAGCCGGTAACGAACTGCTAAAGGAGAATGAAACTGTTTCTGTTGACAATTCTTTAATAGAAGTTCCTAGCGATGGAGGTGAATATACTGTAATAATCAGTTCGCCTGTTCCTGTCTATCTGGAGCCACAGGGTGGAGACTATCCGGAAGAGATTCCATCAACTACTGTACAACCAGAGAACTATATAAGCAAACTTTATGAATTGAACGATGAATACTATACAGACAACGAAATCAGTTTAGAAACTAGATTGGTAGATAGTAAGCTAAAGATAACAGTATCTCCTTTGATATCTATAGATGACAAGAGTACAAATGTGTATCTGTATGATTATGTGGGTAATGTGGTTGCTACTGTACAGATAGTGCAAAAGGGTGACATCATGGATGCTCCTGTAGATGAAATACCTTTGTTGGGTGAAGATGGACAGATGATTGTAGCATCTATAGCATCAACCTTGGCAGATGCATTATCGGACTTCAATCTGATAGAGCAGTATTATGCATATAACAAAGGAACTAATCTGGTGAATGCGAATATTAAACCATATAGCAATGTTATATTTTCTGCCTGGTCAAAGCTTTATAAGGCCAATAATATGCTTCTGAATTTGGAAGATGTTGATAGAAACAGATTGAATGTGTATGGCGCTTATATTAATGTTTTAAGTGCAATGTGTTATTCAAATCTTGTGTATGGATGGGGTGGGGTTCCTTATTTTGAAAACTATGATCATCTGCAGCAAGCTATAGAATTTAATGATATTAGAAAAGAATCGGAAGAGTATGTTCTTAATCAGATAGAAGAGAAGCTGCGCGGAACTATGGAACTGTTACCAGAAAAAAAGAATGAATCACTGAAGGATATAAACGGATTCTTCTTTATGTCTAAAGATGTTGCAAAGGTGTTGCTGGCCAATATCTGTATATACAAGGGTGAATTACACGATGCCAGACATCTGCTGGAAGAGGTTATCAGAAGCGATTTCTATCAACTGGATGCATCTGGCAACTTCAATTCTAATGATTCAGATATTATGATTGATACTGATATTGTGATTGAAGATGAGATGGGCCCTGCTGGAAAGAGTATTAAAGTTAATGAGAGCACTGAAGTAATTTTTGCTTTAATTAACAGCAATAGTACTGGTACAACACGTTCCGGAGTTACCATAGCTGAACCTACTGTTATACCATACATTACCTTGAGTGATGTTTATCTGTCTTATATAGAATGTTGTTATATGTTGGGCGACTTAGCACGTGCTGAAGTGTATATGAATGAATTGTTTAAAATTAAGAATCTGAATATTACTGAAGATAACTATTTGATGAAGGTTAAGCAGGCAAGAGAACAGTTACTATTGAACAACGGTACCTATTTCGCATTCCTGAAACGTACCGGGTTGGCCAAAGATATATGTGAAGTGGAAGATTATCAGCTACTTTTCCCAATACCAAATACCGATGTAACTGACAACGTTCCACAAAACAACGGCTATTGATAATCCTTTCAATATGATATAAAAGAGTTTTGTTCTTGTATTAAGGATTAATTTAAATAATTTGGATATGGGCAAGGTTATGATAGTTATTTGTGTAACTATATGGGCTGTTTGTGAATTGTTTTTGATGTTTTCCGGCAGAAGATAACAGTAGTAGATAAGTTTGTTGGCATAGCCACCTATGGCTCATTAAATAAAATGGTATATAAATTAAAAAATAGTTTGGCTATTTCGCTACTTTGAACTTACTTTGCGCTTAGTTTTCCATTAATATGCATATGGTAAGAAGTTACGAAGAGATAAATGATAAAATCAGAAAAGGCAAGGCAGTTGTTTTGACTGCTGAACAGGTTTCTGAAATGGCGAAGACAATGTCGCCTAAAGAGATTTTAAAGAAGGTTGATGTGGTTACAACAGGTACATTCGGTGCTATGTGTTCATCGGGTGCTATCCTGAACTTTGGACATGCTCAGCCTGCTATCAGAATGGAACGCATTGAGATTAACGGTGTTCCTGTTAGCGGTGGTCTGGCAGCTGTAGATACTTTTGTAGGTGCTACTGATTGCAACCCTGCTAATCCAAAATATGGTGGTGCAAATATCATTGAGGATCTTATAAACGGTAAGGAACTTATTCTGGAAGCATGGGGTAAGGGTACTGACTGCTATCCAAGAAAGCATATCAAGACCACTATTTCACTTGATACAATCAATGAAGCTATATTGAGTAATCCACGTAATGCTTATCAGAACTATAATGTTGCTACCAACACTACTGATAAGATTAAATACACCTACATGGGTACTCTGCTTCCAAATATGAAGAATGCTTCATACAGTACTTCCGGTGAACTTTCTCCGCTTTTGAACGATCCTGAGTGCAGAACCATTGGTCTGGGCACCAGAATCTTCCTGTGCGGTACCCAGGGTTATGTTACATGGAACGGTACTCAGTTCAACACATCCAAACCGGTTAATGAATTTGGTGTGCCAATAGGAAATACCAGAACTATTGCAGTGACAGGCGAGATGCGTGAAATGAACACACGCTATCTGCGAGCTGCGTACTATAAGAGATATGGTGTTTCACTCTTTGTAGGTATCGGTGTGCCAATTCCTATTCTTGACGAAGATATGGCTGCACGTGTTTCTATCAGAAACTGTCAGATTACAACCAATGTTCAGGACTATGGTCATAATTATGATCATCTGGGTACTGTTACTTATGAACAGCTGCAGAGCGGTCAGATTGAGATAGGCGGCAAGAAGATTCACACTGCACCTATGGCAAGTTTGGCACGTGCCCGCGAAATTGCAAACATTCTGAAGCAGTGGATTGAGGCAGGTCAGTTTGAACTGACAGCTCCAGTACGTCCTATGCCAACAAACAGAAGTTTGAAGGGTCTGGAAGAGAAAATTTTCTAATTCTTAAATGGTAACAGTATGGTAAAAAAAATAGTCATATCATTTCCCGGAGAATCGGCAGGCCGTTCATTGACATACGAACTGGTTAAGGATTTTGATATTAAAGTGAATATTCTTAAGGCCGATATGGAGTTGAGCCGTGGTGGTAAGCTGGTAGTGGAACTTGATGCTGAACCAGAGCAGATAGAGAGAGCTATTGCTTACATGGAACAGAGTGGAGTAGAGGTTAGCTCTGTTGGCAGCAAGATACGTCATAACAGCGAACTTTGTATAGACTGCGGTGCTTGTACATCGTCTTGTCTGGCAGGTGCGCTTTCTATTCAGGCTCCTGACTGGAAACTGAAATTCGACCCTGACAAGTGTGTGGTCTGCAAGCTTTGTTTAGGTTCTTGTCCACTTGGACTTTTTGAAATAGAATTTACATAATAAGCATGGAATATAAGGAACGTACATATAGGGATAGTTTCTGTTCCGGTAATAGACGTTCTTTCTCTGTAAAGTTTAAGGAGACAGATTTGTGGATAGGGGTCGATAAGGACTCCTATTCCCCTTTTATGCAGGATGAAGCTCTTTCAATAATAGTTAAGCTGCGAAATTTGATGGATTCTTATCTTATGCTGGATCCAGATTACAGGAGTGCACTTGTTCCATACTATCCGCAGACACCTGCTCCGCAGATTTTTCATGATATGTCGGCTGTATGCAAGCGTACCGATATAGGTCCGATGAGTGCAGTTGCCGGAGCAGTGGCTAAGTATGTGGCTTTGGAACTGAAAAAGAAATTTCCGTACAGAGAGATTATTGTAGAGAATGGTGGCGATATCTATCTAGAGGTTACAGACGATATAGATATTTCTGTGTTTGCAGGCCAGTCTCCGCTTTCAAACAGAGTGGGATTGCACATACCCGCTTCTGTTTCGCCTGTGGGTGTCTGTACATCGAGCGGTACGGTTGGACCATCACTGAGTTTTGGCCGGGCCGATGCTGTGATGATTGTGTGCAAGGATGTACTATTGGCTGACAGTTATGCTACAGCTATGGCCAACAGAGTTAAAACAGTAGCAGATATAGAGCCTGTAATAGATTATATATCAGGTCGTTCCGACATACTTGGTGCACTTGTTGTAAAAGATGACAGGATGGCTGTAACAGGCAGTTTTGAATTAAGAATATTTCAATAATACCTCAATACTATGGCATCAAAATTCAGAGTTCATGTATATAGACCTGTAAGAGATTCTATTCTCTATTTTCTGGCTAAGATGATGTTTGTGATTTATCCCATTATGCCCAGAAAAATTGTACTTTGGTGGCATGGTGTATTGGCATCTTTTGCGTACAGGATGGGTAAAAGTGTCAGAGAGAGAATAATAAAGCATTATACTATTGCATTTGGTCCGGAGGATCAGCCGGGAAAATATTATACAATGGGTAAGGAGGTTTTTATCAACCTGGCAAAGACTCTTACTGATTATGCTCTGATGAACAGAAAACGCAAATGGGAACAATTCAGCAAATATTTCAAGGTTGAAGGGATTGAAAACCTTGACAATGCATATAAAAAGGGAAAGGGTGTACTTTGTATGATTTCTCATACTCCCGGATGGGAATTTTCTGCCATACTCCCTCCGCTATTGGGTTATCCTTCATTAGGTGTAAGCAGTAAAATTAAGAATCCCGCTCTTAATAAAATGATGATAGAGATGCGTGAAACCCGTGGAATGAAGAATATTACCCGTAATAAATGTTATGACATTCTTACAGATGAACTTCGCAGTGGCAAATGTCTGATAATAATGATTGATCAGGACAGTAAGAATATTCGCGGGGAATTTGTTCCTTTCTTTGGCAGGGATGCATACACTCCTATTGGTCTGGCACGTATGGCTATGGATACAGGTGCTGCTGTAGTTCCTATGCATACTATCCGTAATAATGAGGACGATACATACACTTTTCAGATACTTCCGGAGATACCATTTACTCAACTGGATGACGTTAGTGAAACCATGGTGTACAATACTGCCAGATACAATAAGGTTACCGAAGATCTGTTGAGAAAATATCCAACACAATGGGTATGGATGCACGAACGCTGGAAAACAACTCCAGAATCACTGCATGCTTTTCTGGAAAGAAAAAGGAGACGCAGGGAGGCTTTGAAACAACAAAGTGGAAAGATGAGTGCAAATTAAAAACTTATGATTACATTTGTAGTCATGAATAGTATTTCAATTAAAGTTAACTTAACCAACCAAATTTTATAGGATGAAAAGATTTTTTGTGGCTGTAACGGCTCTTTTAACTATGATGGTGAGTATTTATGCTGCCGATCATAAGGGAATATCTTTCAATGAACTGAGTTCTGAAAGATTTACTCTTATTGAGAATGGTAATCCTGTATCACTGTTGCTGGATGAAACAGACGATGTAGGTGTGCAGATTGCAGCTAAGGCTTTGCAGAACGACTTTAAGATGGTTTCTGGAAAAGAGGCAAAATTGCTGAACGAACCATCGGAAAAGAGTGTTGTAATTATCGGTACTTTAGAGAGTAAGTACATTAAGCAGATTATCAAGAGTAAGAAAATCGACAAAAAGGAACTGGAAGGTAAGTATGAAAAATATATCATGGCAACAATAGCCAATCCTCTTGAAGGGGTAGAAGAGGCTCTTGTTATTGCCGGTAGCGACAAGCGTGGTACAATATATGGTATATATGAACTGTCAGAACAGATTGGTGTCTCTCCATGGTATGACTGGGCTGATGTTCCTGTTTATGAGCAGAAGAATGTATCACTTGCAAAAGGTACGTATACAGCAGGCGAACCGGCTGTCAAGTATCGTGGTATCTTCCTGAATGACGAGGCTCCATGTCTGACCGGATGGGTTAAGAATACTTACGGAACAGATTTTGGCGACCATCGTTTCTATGCTCGTGTTTTTGAACTTATTCTCCGTTTGCGTGGTAACTTTATGTGGCCTGCTATGTGGGGATGGGCATTCTATGCTGACGATCCTTTGAACTCAAAGACTGCCGATGATATGGGTATTGTGATGAGTACATCACACCACGAACCTATGGCACGTAACCATCAGGAGTGGACCAGAAACAGTAAGAATTATGGCGGCGTATGGGATTACAACAAGAATCCTGAAGGTCTGCAGACATTCTTCCGTGAAGGTATAGAACGTGCAAAGGATACAGAAGATATCATTACCATTGGTATGCGTGGTGATGGTGATGCTGAACTGGCAGGTTCTGATGAGGATAATATCCGTATGATGGAGGGTCTGTTCGAAGACCAGCGTCAGATTATCAAGGAGGTTACAGGCAAGAACCCTACCAAGACTCCACAGGTATGGGCTCTATATAAAGAGGTTCAGACCTATTACAACAAGGGCTTGCGTGTTCCTGATGATGTAATTATTCTGCTTAGTGATGATAACTGGGGCGATATTCGTCGTCTGCCAAATGCAGAAGAACAGAAACATCCGGGTGGATGGGGTATGTACTACCACGTGGATTATGTAGGTGCTCCAAGAAACTCAAAGTGGCTGAATGTAACTCCTGTTCAGCACATGTGGGAACAGATGCAGTTAACTTACAGTTATGGTGTAGATAAGATCTGGGTACTTAACGTAGGCGATTTGAAGCCAATGGAATATCCTATTACTCTGTTCCTTGACATGGCATGGAATCCTGAAAAATTCAATGCTGAAAATCTGCTTGACCACGTTTATGATTTCTGTGCCGAAGCGTTTGGTGAAGATCAAGCAGCAGAAGCGGCCCGTCTGTTGAATCTGGTTAGCAAATATAACGGCCGTATAACCCCTGAAATGCTTGATGCAAGAGTTTATAACCTTGAATCAGGAGAATTCAAACAGGTATGTGATGACTATGCACGTCTGGAAGTGGCTGCATTGCGCCAGTATCTGGAACTTGATCCAAAGGCAAGAGATGCATATCAGCAGCTGATTCTCTTCCCAATTCAGGCTATGGCTAATCTCTACGATATGTACTATGCTCAGGCTATGAATATGAAGCTTGCTGCAAACAATGATCCTGCAGCAAACTACTGGGCTGATCGTTGTGAAGAGGCATTTGCCCGTGACGCAGAACTCTGTGAAAACTTCAATAAGGTGATGTCAAACGGTAAGTGGGATGGCATGATGACACAGAAGCATATTGGCTATACATCATGGAATGACAACTTCCCGGCAGACCGTCTGCCACGTCTGACAAGAGTAGAGGAGACCGACAAGGTAGGTGGATATGTATTTACTGAAAAAGATGGAGTTGTTGCTATGGAGGCAGAACATTTCTATGCTCAGGAGAATGGCCAGGCCGGTGAATGGACAACAATTCCTTATATGGGACGTACACTTTCCGGCGTAGCAGTTATGCCTTACAATGTATTGCCAGAGGGCGCTTCAATGACATATAAGTTTAACCTTACAAGTGATGTTGATGCAATCAAGGTTCTTATTGCAGTGAACTCAACTCTTACATTCTATCGTCTGGAAGGACACCGTTATGCTGTTAGTCTGGATGGTGGCGAAGAGCAGATTGTTAACTTCAATGAGCGTCTGAACGAGGATCCTGCAAACCTCTATTCTGTCTATTATCCAACTGTTGCAAAGAGAGTTACCGATAATACTATTTCGTTCCCTCTCTCAGCATCAAAGGGTGAACATACATTGACTATTCGTCCAATTGAACCAGGAACAGTCTTTGAAAAGATTGTAGTGGATTGTGGTGGCTATGTAAATAGCTATCTCTATATGGATGAATCGCCTGTTAAGAGAGAAAAATAAATATTGATTATAGGATTGGGCAGAGAGGCAAATCTGTCTTTCTGTCCAATTGTTTTTTAGTGATGACAATATAGAAATTCTTAGAAAGTTATGATATCTGTTCTGGTTCTGATTTCGGTAATCATCTTTATTTGTGTTATTCTGAATAATGCCACAAATAGATTGGGTATGCCGGTCTTGCTGGCGTTTATAATGCTGGGTATGCTGTTTGGTAATACCGGAGTGTTTACTTTAAATGATGATGCATACAGTGTAGTAGAGAAAGCAAGTACAGTAGCATTGATATTCATAATGTTCTATGGTGGATATGGAACAAGATGGAGTGCTGCAAAGCCTGTCGCTGTAGAATCAGGATTGCTGGCTACTGTTGGTGTACTGCTTACTGCCGGTATTACAGGACTATGCTGCCATTTTCTGCTTGGCTGGAACTGGCTGGAGAGTTTTCTTATGGGTTCAGTAGTGAGTTCTACCGATGCTGCATCTGTATTCTCTATACTGCGTTCTCGCAAGCTGGGCTTAAAGAATGGCTCTGCTTCTCTGCTTGAACTGGAATCGGGTTCAAATGACCCCTGTTCATATATGATGACAGTTCTGATGCTGTCGCTGATAGAGGGTGGAGTAACGGCAGGTAATGTTGTGACAATCCTGTTGTCGCAGTTGGGATTTGGCGCGCTGTTTGGAGTTCTGATTGCTATGGGCGCTATCTGGTTCATGAAGCATGTTAAATTCCGCTCTTCCGGTTATGATTCTCTCTTTGTGCTGGCTGTGGCGATCTTATCGTATGCACTACCTTCATTGATAAATGGTAATGGCTACTTATCGGCATATATAGTTGGTATTATTTTAGGTAATCAGACTATAGGAAACAAAAAGGAGCTGGTACATTTCTTTGATGGTGTTACCAGTCTTATGCAGGTTATAATCTTCTTTATGTTAGGATTGCTTGCCAAGCCTGCCAATTTGCAGAATAATGTGACTGATGCTGTGGTTATATTCCTTATTCTGTTGCTGGTGAGCCGCCCGCTAACGGTGTTTATGTGTCTGACTCCGTTCAAAAAGTACTCTTTTAAGCAACAGATACTTGTCTCATTTGCAGGATTGCGTGGTGCTGCATCTATCGTATTTGCAATTATGGCTATGTCGGCAGCCACTTTCATGGGAAAGGATATCTTTAATGTGGTGTTCTGCATAGTGCTGGTCTCTATTTCATTACAAGGTACATTACTTCCATTTGTAGCCAAGAAACTGGGGCAGATTGATGAAAAAGCCGATGTTATGAAGACGTTTACCGACTTCTCCGAAGAGACTGATTTGCAGTTTTCTGAAATTAAGGTTACCAAAGAGAATGCATGGAACGATAAGTATGTGAAGGATCTGGGTCTGCCTCGCGCTATGTTGTTGTGTCAGGTGGTAAAGCACGACGGAAGTGTTGTTCTTCCGAATGGTAATACCAAACTGGTTCAGGGCGATAAGGTTATAGTTTGTACAAAGCCATATAACAACAGTGACGGACAGCTGATGATTGTAAAGCATGAGATTCCCGAAAACAGCAGGTGGGTAGGATTACCGTTAAAAGATTATTCTTCTACACAACAGTATCAGATTATTTTGATTGAACGTGGAAGAAAACGTATAATTCCAAATGGCAATACTATTTTGAAGGCCGGCGATCTGCTCTATATCAATCAGGTCTGAATGAGAAAACAATAAGATATAATAAACCCCAAAAGTTCCTATGACAGACTTTTGGGGTTATTTCGTTTTAACTGTTCTGTTGGTTATAGACAGTTGTATCGGTTATTTTACTGGATTACCCTTCTTTGTGAAAAGGTTCAGATCTATGCAATTACCCATGTGAACATAACCATCTGCATTTGGATGCAACCAGTCATTTTCAAACAGGAACTTTGGATTCAGACGTGCAGGATCATCTTCGCTTCCCATTGCCTTGTCAAAATCAATGAGTCCGTCAAAATATCCACCGTTACGAATCCAGTCATTAAGAAGCTGACGTCCCTCTTCGTGGTTTTCGCTGTAGTAATTATTGCCCTTGAACTGCATTACAGTACCACCATATACGTAGATACCAAGTTCATGAGCTTCGTCTATAATCTGTTTGTAAACCTCAATAATCTGCTTTGCTTTTGATACAGCATCGCCATAACCGCCAAGGTCATTTACACCTTCAAACAGAATGATGTATTTTACACCCTCCTGCTGGAACAGGTCACGTTTGTAACGAGTGCGTCCTGTAGGGCCAAGGCCACCATTCAGTATGCAGTTGCCACCTAATCCCATATTCAGAACTGCTACGCGTTTTGTGGCTTTGTTTTCCAAAAGTCTGCGTGAAAGGTTATCGGTCCAGCGGTTCTGCTGGTCGGTTGTTGAACCACGTCCGTCAGTGATGGAGTTTCCAAGTACAACCACTGCACGTGCATCTTTTTCAGCAAGGACCTCTATGGCATTAATAATGTACCAGTGAGCTGTAGCTGTAGCACCACTGAAATCGGAAGTCTGTCCCTCTTTAATGTATGATGTGGTACGTGAACCCGGATGACCTGTTACGCTGGTAGATGATGCCTGACCAAGCTGCATTGTAATAGCTACATTCTCTCTGTTGTCTATCTTGAAACTGATTGGATCTGATACAACAAGTTCACCTGGCTGAATAGTAACAGAAGAACTGCCATTGAATGTAAGACTCTTTTCTGTTCCTTCAATTATATCGCTGCTGCTGCCTGCTGTAGCTGCAATAGCCACCTGAGCAGCATTGATTGTTACCGGTCCCTGGCTGAATTCGTTTGAGAACTTCAGTCTGATCTTCTTACCGCTGATAGATACCTGTACTATCTGTCTGATTGAGTTGTTCTCCAGATATGGAGCAGGAGGACAGTTGTGTGGCTCTACCACCTGTTCTGCGGTAGCCCATGTGGCAACCCAGTGTTTGCCTGCATTTACCGGAATTGTTAGAAATAATGACAAAAACAATGTCATTACCAAGCTTTTAATCTTCATAAATGTATTGTTTGATTAATTATTATACTTTCCAGTGTAAAGATATGTAAAAATCTCTTCAATTTTAATTTAGGATATGAATAATGTTGATGTTTAAATTTAGATTCTTAAAATGTTTGGTCTTATAGTTAAAAAATAATAACTTTACAATCAAAACATTTTAAGGTATGTATAATAGAATTAGAGTTTTGTTGTTTTCGTTGTTTGCTGTTACAACTCTAATGGCACAGCGTATTCATTGGTACACCACTGAAAATAATATCTCAAACAACCGTTTTCAAACTATATGTGAAGATGCAAACGGATATATATGGATAGGTACAGAGAATGGTTTGAACAGATATGATGGTTACAACTTTGTAAATTTTTATCATAATCCTGACGACTCGTTGTCCTTACTAAGCAATTATGTAAGAACTCTTTATTGTGCTGACGATGGTATTTTATGGGTTGGAACAAACAGGGGTATTCAGTATGTTTATCCCAATGAAACAAAATTCCACACAGTTAATCTGCCTGATGTAAGTACTGCTTTCATTACAAATATAATTAAACTCAGCAATGGAGATATATGGGTTGCGACATCAGGAAAGGGTATTTATAAGATTCTACCAGATGCCTTGTCAAAACCTGTAAATCTGGACAGAATTGTTACCCAACTTGGAATGGGCATTATCAGATGCATGGTAGAAGATTATTCCGGTCAATTATGGCTGGGAACTCCTATGGGTGTCTATTTGTGCGATCCTGTAACTTTGCAGCTCACTGCTTTCCAGAGAGACATAATTGACAGAGATATTACAGGTATTCACAAGGACAGCGCCGGCAATATCTATATTTCTACAAATAACCATCTGTATGTCTGGAATAGTGTAGAAGAGGTATTAAATAGAATTACAGACGATGAGGGTTTATGGGAGATTACCCACACATTCCAGGATGGGAAAAACAATATTTTTGTTTCGCTGCGTGGTAATGGTTTGCTTAAATATGATAGGGAAAGTAAGTCATTGGTACGTGTAAATCAGAACATTAATGATATGTCATTAGACAATCTTGATATCAGTGCCATGTATCGTGACAAGCAGGGTAATCTTTGGTTTGGCTGTTTCCTCAGTGGTCTGGCTATGACAGCTGTTGACACCAATCAGTTTGGTTACTCCCGATTTTCAGACTACAAAGAGAATATTTCCGGAGTGGTTACTTCACTGCTGATAGACAAGAAGGAGAATCTCTGGATTGGTTACAATAACAAAGGTCTGACCTGTATTGACAAGTATGGTAAAGTTCAGATAAACAGAACAAAGACTCCATACGTTAGTTGTTTCCACAAATCTAAGGATGGAGACATCTGGGTGGGACTAATCAGTGGTGGTCTGGCTAAGCTGGATATTGAAACAGGAAATCTTACTTCCATTATATCCAATGAATATGCTGCTATCTATGCTATTACGGAGGATAGTAAGGGCAGGTTATTCTATTCTGAACTGGGTTCAGGATTTACCAGATATACTCCCGGAGATACTATATCTGAAACCTGGTCAAATATTGTTTCGGGCAGAAGCGAATATACTCTGTCAAACGACTGGATTTATGCCATGTTTGTGGACGATACTGATATTTTATGGTTAGGACACGATCATGGTATAGATTGCTATGATGTGGTTAACAATAAATTTCTGAATGTTGATAAAATCAGAGAAAAGATTAGTGCAGCAAGTTGTTATGTAATTAAAGAGGATTCAGAAAAGAGACTGTGGTTTGGTACAAACATGGGATTGCTCATGTATGACAGAGATTCCGAAAGCATTAAATTATACACAGATTCTGATGGACTTTCAAATAAGATTATCAATGGTATTGAAGAAGACCAGATGGGTAATCTGTGGATTAGCACTCAATCTGGTCTGAATAAACTGAATCCAGATACAGACCATATAGACAGATATTTTTCAGGAGCCGGATTGATTGACAGGACATACAATAAAGTGTCTGCATATAATGCGAACAAGAAGATTGTATTCTTTGCTAGTAACAATGGTATTACCTACTTTAAACCTGATAAAATAAACACCACATCCACTGTTAATAATGTTATTCTGACCAACTTCTATATTAACGATGAACATATATCTGCCAGTACTATATCCGGTAATAATGGCAGCAAAGGCTCGTCAATCATTAATGCCGATAAATTTACTTTGTCACACAAGGACAAATCGTTGACATTGGAGTTTACCACATTAAATTATGGTGAAGAGAATTCTATCAACTATGAATATACTCTGGATAATAACCAGAGCAAATGGTTATCCACAAAGACAGGGGTTAATGTGATTAACTTCTTCCATCTTAAACCAGGAACCCACACTCTTTACGTCAGAGCAAGAATGAATGACAGTTACTCTGAAATAAAGGCTATTACAATAAGAGTTTCACCTCCATGGTATTTAAGCATAGTGGCATACTGTGGATATTTTGTTGTTTTGTTAGTAGTTGTACTATTGATTGTCCGCTCCATTAAAAGACGAGGAGAACAGAATGTCAGCGAAGCTAAACTGCAGGCTTTCACAAATATTGCACACGAAATCTGTACGCCTATGACTATGATTATTTCTCCACTGGAGGAACTGATGCAACAGGAAAATCTGAATGTAGGTGTACAAAGACAGTTATTGCAGATGCACAAAAGTTCTACCAAGATTCTGAGTCTTATCAATCAGCTTCTCGATTTAAGAAAGTACGATGAAGGACAGATGCGTCTTCAATACAGAGAGGTTGATTTTGTGAATTTTATTATGGGTACTTTCGAGATTTATACTCAGACAGCCGAAAGGAGAGAGATAGATTTCACATATACCCATAGCGTGGAAGAACTTCCTATATGGATTGATGTTGATAGCCTGGACAAGGTGATGATGAATCTACTGTCCAATGCCTTCAAATATACTGCCGATGGCGGTTCTATTCATGTAAAACTGGATGCAGGTATTGACGAAACGGTTTCTGGTCCGTTACGTAACTATGCACAGGTTTCTATCTCTGATAATGGTATCGGACTGGATATAAAGGACGTGTCAAGAGTATTTGACCGATTCTACAGATCGCAGAACACACTAACATCCATGA
This sequence comes from Bacteroidaceae bacterium, assembly GCA_045660365.1. Classification (GTDB taxonomy): domain Bacteria; phylum Bacteroidota; class Bacteroidia; order Bacteroidales; family Bacteroidaceae; genus Colenecus. Next base: position 5,248 of record JAZRDQ010000003.1, on the reverse strand, counting down.
CATTGGGAATGGGAATTGGTCTGAACTTTTGCAGAGCGTTAATAGATATGCATCGTGGCAATATATGGGCAGAAAATCGTACCGACACAAAGGGCTCTGTCTTTACTTTCCGGATTCCATTGGGTAAAACACATATTAACAAGGATGATTTTGATACAGAAAGTATAACAGACAGAAAGGAACTTTCTACAATGAGAATAAGTGAAATAGAGATGTTGGATACAGAATCAAATCCATCTCATTACAAGAAAGTTCTTGTTGTTGACGATGATGATGCCATGCTTGAATATATTAGTAATAATATGAAACATACCTATAAGGTTATTACATGTAAGAATGGCGTTGAGGGATTGCGTATGGCTGTTTCACAAAAACCGGACCTTGTAATTACTGATGTGGTGATGCCTGAAATGGATGGCATTACGTTATTAAGAAAACTGAAAATGAATGTTGATACAAGCCATATTCCTGTTATTGTTCTTTCCGGTAAAAACAAGTTGCAGGACAGAATGTTAGGTATAGAGACCGGTGCTGATGCCTATCTGCCCAAACCATTCTATATGAATGAGCTTAAATCGACTGTTGCCAATCTGATAAGTAACCGTTTACGTATGAAAGGCAAGTATTCAGGCATTCAGGAACGCAAAACACGCGTAGAGGGAGTAAATCTTGACACTTCTGATGACCAGCTATTGAAAGATATTAACGATGTAATAAACAAGAATATATCCAATAGCGAGTTTAATGTAGAGCAGATGATGAAGGAGCTTAAAATAAGCAAGAGTAAACTAAATAGAAAAATCAAGGACCTTACCGGTTTTACTCCTGCACATTTTATTCTGAATGTTCGTATGCAATACGCCAAGGAACTGCTTAAGGATAAAAATGCCAATATTTCCAATATAGCATACGATGTGGGTTTCTCATCTCAGACACACTTCTCAACTACATTTAAGTCTTACTTTGGATACACTCCGACTGACTATCTTAAACAACAAGGCATAACAAATGAAGAAGAGTCTGGTACACCTGCTTAATGATGCGGCACAGAGATATGAAACTGCAGATTTCATATTAACGGATCCTATACAGTTTCCGCACAGATATTGTTCAAGAGAAGATATTGAAGTATCTGCTTTTATAGCTGCATGGATGGCGTATGGAAGCAGAAAGGTGTTTCTGAAAATACTGGATTCAATGCACTCTTTAATGGATATGTATGGAGGTCCTTTCAGCTATATAATGAATGGACACTTTTCAGATCTTGAATCAAAGGAAGGTGAAACTCTGTACAGATTCTACAAATGGCAGGATTTTATATCTCTTGCGGAAAGGATGAGATATATTTATGAAAAGAGTGGTACTCTTGAGATGGATGATCTGCAATTGCGAAAAGCCTTTTCAGGTGTGAATGGCATACCCGTAGTAACAAGCAATTCAGCCAACAAACGTCTGCACATGTTCCTGCGCTGGATGGTAAGGGTAGGGAGTCCTGTCGATTTCGGACTGTGGAACTGCATATCTCCTGCACAGTTAATCATTCCTTTGGATACTCATGTGTATCAGGAAGCTATCGGACTAGGGCTTACTGGCAGAAAATGTGCAGATATAAAAACCGCGACAGAGATTACAGACCAACTAAAAGAGATATGGCCTGACGATCCTGTACGCGGTGATTTTGCCCTTTATGGAATTGGTATCAATAAACTGACATCTCTTTGAGCAGAGCAATCTCTTCTGCCCATAAGGATTCATCGGGAGTTTCAAGTATAAACGGAATATGGTCCAGATTTCTGTCTGCCATAATGCGTTTGAAGAAATCTATACCTAAATATCCCTTGCCAACAGAGTCGTGTCTGTCAACTCTGGTTCCCAACTCTTTCTTGGTGTCATTAAGATGTATGGCACGCAGATAATTCATACCTACTTCAGAATCGAATTCTTCCCATACAGAATAGTAATTGTTCTTCAGATCATAACCGGCGGTATAGGTGTGACAGGTGTCAATACATACACCTACACGGCTTTTATCTGCTACTCCATCTATGATTCGTTTAATCTGCCAGAAAGCAAATCCTACATTGCTGCCCTGACCTGATGTATTTTCGATTACTGCTGTTACACCGGTTGTTCTCTCCAAAGCCATATTTATGCTTTCTGAAATCCTTTCCAGACACTCTTCAACTGAAATCTTCTTTAGATGGCTGCCAGGATGGAAGTTAAGCATGGTCAAACCCAGCTGTTCGCATCTGTGCATTTCGTCGAAGAAGGAGTTTCTTGACTTCTCCAGTCCCTCTTCGTCAGGACTGCCCAGGTTTATCAGATAACTGTCATGGGGCAGAATATATTTTGGATCAATACCGCTCTTCTCTCTTTCTGCCTTGAATTTTTCAATCTCCTGATCCGACAATGGGTTACTGAACCATTGACGCTGATTCTTTGTAAACAGTGCAAATGCTGTTGCATTTAAATCTACAGCATTTTTGGGAGCATTAAAAACTCCACCGCTTGCCGATACGTGTGGGCCTATATATTTTGTATTCATATCTATTTTATCCTAAATCAACTACTGTTATACCATGTCCGCCAAACTGTACATGTTCATCCTGATAATGGCTTACTGCAGGTATTGTATGGAGATACTGCCTGATAAGGTTCCTTAATATTCCATTACCTGTACCATGCAGAATACGTACTCTGCTCATTCCTATCAGGGTGGCATCATCTATAAAATGCATTACAGTCTGTACTGCCTCATCGCCACGCATTCCACGAACATCCAGATCCGGTTTGAAAGCTAACTTTCTTGAATTTATCTCTTCTCTGGTTGCCCTGCTTATATATGTGGCATTTCTGTTTGCATCTTCCTGCTTTTTGTTGCGTACAGCGTGTTCCAGTCTGTCTGCCTTTACTGTACTGCGAACACTGCCAAATTCAATTGTTATGTTGTTTTTGCTTACAGATACAACATCGCCTACAACTGTCTGACCTATAATTCTTACAGTATCGCCAGGCTTGAAACCGCCCTTTTTATCTTTAGATGCAAAAGATGATGGTTCACTGTTTGTAACTGATGTGCTGCCTGATGCAGGTATGGATGGGACATTCTGTTTGTTCTGCTTTTCCAGTTTGCGTTTTGCTCTGCGCTCCTGAGCCTGACGTATCTGTTCCATCTTTCTGAGAATCTTCTCTTCCTGCTCGCTTATTGCTTTGCCATCTATAGATTCTTTAAACTCATTAAGTTCCTGACGGGCTAGACGCGTCAACTCTTTTTCTGCCTGCGACTCTTTAATGGTGCGGATGGTATTTTCAATCATCGCATTGGAATCCTGAATCAGCTGGTCAGCCCTCTCTTTAGCCTCTTTCAGAATGGACTTACGCTCTTTGTGCAGATTGTCCAGCTCTTCCTGATGGCGTGCAATCTGTTCGTCAAGCTGTTTCTCCTTTTGATGAACATTCTGGCGTTTATTCTCCCAGTAACGCTTGTCACGTACTATATCCTGCAGATATTTGTCGGCATTGATATAATCGCGTCCTACAATCTGCGATGCGTCTTCAATTACATCTTCTGGTAGTCCAATCTTTCTAGCAATTTCCACAGCAAATGAACTGCCTGGGTTACCTGTTTGCAGAATATACAGAGGTTGCATCAGATGACGGTCATAAAGCATCGCTCCATTCTTTATGCCTTCGTTTTCATCGGCATAGTGTTTCAGATTCTGGTAGTGAGTGGTAATTATACCAAAGACCTTGTTTCTGTTAAAACGCATCAGAACAGCTTCTGCTATGGCACCACCTATGTTTGGTTCTGTACCACTGCCGAATTCATCTATCAGTATAAGGCTGCGATTATCGGCAAATTTTATCATCTGCTTCATATTCAGCAGATGGCTTGAATAGGTTGATAAATCGTCGTCTATGCTCTGTTCATCACCTATATCTATAAATATGCTTTTGAAAACACCCGCATGGCTGTTATGGCGCATTGGAACAGGAATACCGCATTGCAGCATATACTGAAGTAGTCCGACTGTTTTCAGACAAACAGATTTACCGCCGGCATTAGGACCGGATATCAGAAGAATGCTGTTCTTGGAATCTAAGTTTACATCAAGTGGTACTACGCTTTTGCCATGCTTCTGTAATGACTGCTTTAAAAGAGGATGAACAGCCTGTACCCAGTCTATAATGGTTTTACGTTCAAATACAGGTTTGCCGGCATCAAAATCCAGGGTAAGTCTGGCCTTTGCCCTTATAAAATCAATCTCTGCAAGAAATTTGTATGAATCGAGTATGGCTGGGATGTCTGGGCGTATAGTATCAGCAAAAGTGGTTAGTATCCTTATAACTTCACGTTTCTCTTCAGCCTCTAACTCTCTTATTTTATTATTGGCCTCAACAACCTCTTCCGGCTCTATAAAGACGGTTTTACCTGATGCCGATTCATCATGTACTATACCTTTGATCTTTCTCTTCAGACCTGGTGCGACAGGAAGTACCAGACGGCCGTCACGCATAGCAGGTGAAGCATCCTTGTCAACCAGTCCATCACGCTGAGCCTGTTTTAATATGCTGCCCAGTATGCGTGATATGCTGAATGTTGTATTCGCCAGATCCATCCTTATCTGGTACAGCTGAGGAGATGCATTGTCTTTCAGTTTACCAAACTTTGTGAGCATTCTGCTGATGCTTTGGCTGATGGCAGGGAATACTGATACGGAACCTGTCAAAGCAGACAGGTTAGGGTAGAGTGAAACATTCTCTTCTCTGTTCAGAAATTCAACTATAGCACTGATTGTTTCAAGCGATCTCCATAATGAAAGAAGTTCTGTTTCGTCCATCCAGGTGCCGATAACTCTTATGCGTGTCAGCGATTCTCTTACATCATAATAGTTCTGTTCCGGAAATGATGTGGATTCCTGGATTATTTTTACAAACTCCATAGTCTGGTCCAGCAGAGTATTGATAGATGTAAAATCTGTCAGGAATGACATTTCATCTACTTTCTGCTTTCCCAAAGAGCAGATGCATCGGTTAGAAAGCATCTCTCTTATTTCATTAAAACCTATTTTATGTTCAAAATTGTCTGGATATATCATAATCAACGCGAAGATATAAAAAAAAGATGCAGATTGTTTGTTTTTCTCAAAAATAAACCCCACCTTTGCATCGCAAAACGAAGGATATACTTCAGTTGAGCAAGGAGAGATGGCAGAGTGGTCGAATGCGGCGGTCTTGAAAACCGTTG
>JAZRDQ010000002.1:0-1637 GCA_045660365.1 Bacteroidaceae bacterium | reverse complement strand
AACCACAGGAATAAAGTTGCAGCAATTCTCTTGTTCCCATCAACGAATGAATGGTTCTTCACGACAAGATATAGAAGCATCGCAGCCTTCTCCTCTACGCTTGGGTATAGTTCCTGACCATCCCAAGTCTGATATATCTGACCGATGCTGCTGTGAAAAGACTTATCCTTCTCAACTCCAAAGAAATTGCTCTCCTTGAACTTTTCCTTCAAGCTCTGAATAGCCTCCATAGCACTCTCATATGTGGCACGGAACTTCTCCTGAAGCGTAATGTCAGATATTTCAAGATTCTGATAATCGTACGCATCAAGGGTATCCAGCGCATATGTGTAATCCTTTACGACTGCAAAGAGTTCTTTTGCCTGCTGTTCAGCCATGATGAAATTCTGGCTGAACACATTCTCCAACAAGCCAAGTGCACGCTTCAGATCTTCATACTTCTGTTCTGAAACAGCATTATGGTTGACTACGTATCCTTTGAGCATATATTGCTTTAAGACCGAGGTCGCCCACTTCCTGAAGGCTGTTGCTTGAACCGAATTAACTCTATACCCAAGGGATAGAATTGCATCCAGGTTATAATACTTAACTTTCTCCTCAGAAAGGCCTCTCACACCACTCTGTGCGGTAATTAAAATTTCTTTAATTACCATTTCGGGTTCTAATTCTCCACTTGTGAATATTCTCTTAAAATGATAAGAGATATTCGGAACTGTCACTCCAAACAACTCCGCCATCGCCTTCTGAGTAGCCCAGATAGTTTCATTAGAGGGATCTATCATCGCCTCAATTTTCACAAGTCCATCAGCAGACTGATAAATTACAACATCGTTATTCATTAATAACTATTTTAATTCAGTAACTTACCATCCCCTCCAAATGACAATGTAGGAATAGACTCCATATCAAGTCCACGCGCAGCCATGCTACGTGTCATCATGTCCATCATGACTGCCTCCAGAGTTCGCTCATCATTAGTCAATTCACCTATATGTATTCCGAAACTATGTATGATGTGCCCCATGCTGTTTGTCTTTATGTATATTGTATTCGCAATCTCGTCTGCAAACATGCGTGCTTCCTGACCGTTCTTACAATATAACACCAGCTCTAGACCAGTAGGAAAAGAGGCGTACCCTTTAAAGATAACTCCAATCTTCGCACTAGCTTTTGCAGTGGCTCCTAACAAAAATGCCTCTCCATTGAAATCTGTCGGGAAAAGCAGCATGTCATCAATGGTCTTGATCGACACAATGAAATGTCTTTTGCTCATAATTTCTTAATTAAATTAACAGGTTTAGAGAGGGAACTATTCCCTCTACATCATGGGGCAAAAGTATAGAGCAGATTTTAAAATTAAAACATCGTAACCTATTGTATTTCAAGATGTTTTTCGCCAAATATTAATAGATATGCATAATATATTTCATATTGATATATATATTATTATATATAACTAGTAATATTAGTATTATGATAGATAATTATATTTACACTTCTCTTGACTCGTACCTTGGGTCATGCCTTATCTTTGCACCTGCTAGCAAAAAATCGTACGATAATGGGTAATAAAACAAGATTAAAAATCGGAGAGTTTTCCCGTTTGATGCAGGTCACCGTCAAGACATTGCGTCATT
>JAZRDQ010000001.1:0-113255 GCA_045660365.1 Bacteroidaceae bacterium | reverse complement strand
AGTTCATCCCTAAAACACAGAACTCGGACTTTTAGCCAGCTTTCGCTGTCTAACGTTCCTCAGACATGCTGTGTTTTTATACGGTCTTCACTACGCTGCGCTATTCCGCTTCTCACAGATAGTCCTTCAGTTTCCACTACTGTTAGGGCATGTTTTAAAGACGTTTTTACCTTTTCTATACACCCCAACCCCCTCAAGGGGGCTTGGTCGTTGGCAAGCCAACTCCGAATTTTCTATTCTTCAGGTAATAAACCTGAGGCTCTTTTTTTTTGCGTTACTTGCGCAGTACCGTAGTGGAACTTTAGGACATAGCTGTTCGAAGCTGCTTTTCGTAATAGGGCTGTGTTTGTTTCGGTTCCGCCAAAACAAGTTTTGGCTTCTTCCCGTCTCATCGCCTCTTTCGAGGCTCTTCGCCACCCGCTCACGAGTCGCGGGTGATCACGCCTCACAAACACACCCTATTACTCCGCCCAAATTACTCTCTTTATAATTTTCTCACAGATGGTTCTTCTGCTTTCAACACTCTTAGAACTTGTCTATTAATGTGTTTTATATGTACATAAAATCCTTTTTGATTTAATAATATTAGTAACTAGATAAAATGATAGCAAGCAGAAAATAACCAATATTTTCTGCTTGCAAATTGTGCTTTTCATGGAATCTTCGATTATTTGTAGAACGATATTTATTTATAATTAAAGAAACCATAGAGTTGTTTTTGGAACTCTTCAAGAATATGTGCTTTTATATATTTTATTTTGTTCTTTTTCTTAGTTTGTTCTTATAAATCGTTATCTCAGAAAGGTCCTGAATCTCTTTTTGAAAGGTGACTCTTTTCCTTTCTTGTTCTATACAAAGTTACTCAATAAACAAAATTTTAACAAATTTAAGTGTTGCAAAATTTGTTGCAATTCATTAAGATTTGTGTCAAAATCGTTAAGATTTGATCCCTTTTTTCAAAAGTTTCACGAATGACACAAATCTTAATCTTCAAACTTATGTTTTGGGTGTTTTTTGTATTATGATTTATTCGGTTATTTTAAAGGAACTAGTTTGGTAGCAAGCTACCACTTCGTCTTCACTCACCATAAAAAATAAGCCCGCTTATTTTTTCTACGCTCGGCTTTCACTATCTTTGGAAAAAAAAGATGATGAAGAGATTTTGTTTTGTTTTATTAGGTTTGTGTTTTGGGCTCTCTCTATTTGCTCAGTATTCGAAGCCTGATGTATTTTTAGAACTATGGCCTAATGGCGCACCGACTGATAACGGTTTAAGTGGTGATGAGATAAATTATGGTGATCATGTGTCTAATGTTACAAAACCTACTTTATCTGTATTCTTGCCAGATAAATGTAATGGAGTTGCAATTTTGGTATGTCCTGGTGGCGGATATGTAGATGTTTGGGATGGTGGTGAAGGTTTTTCACTTGCTGATTGGTATACTAAACAGGGATTTGTATATGCCGTATTAAAATATCGTCTTCCTAATACTCGTCATAATGTACCATTAGAAGATGTTCATAGAGCTATGGAGCTTTTAAAAGAGAGAAAGGATTCATTTGAATTTAAACTTTTAGGCATTCAGGGTTGTTCTGCCGGAGGACATTTAGCAGCTACTGCTTCAACCCATTTTATGACAAAGGAACAACGTCCTGATTTTCAGATTCTGTTTTATCCTGTTATTACAGCAGATCTCTCTTTTTCTCATTCTGGCTCCGTCTATAATCTGTTAGGCAGAAATCCTGATTCAGAATTAATAGAACTATATAGTAATGAGAGACAGGTAACAAGTGAAACACCTCCTGCTTTTATTATGGCCAATTCTGACGATAAACTAGTTCCTGTAAAGAATAGTATAGAATATTACAATGCCTTGCATAAAAACGGAGTCTCTGCAGCATTACATATATATCCAGTAGGTGGACATGGTTGGTTTGCCAATGAGAATTTTATATATGCTGATCAATGGAAAAGTGATTTAAAGCAATGGTTGAATGAATTTATAAAATCAATAGAAGAAAATTGAATTCAATGAGAAAGTATCGTACAATGGCCGATTACCTGGCATCTATCTTTTCAGGTAAAGTTCAGAAGATAGCGGTAAATAGTAATCTTGGCTGTCCAAACAGAGATGGAACAATTGGTATCGGTGGTTGTATATATTGTAATAATGCTTCTTTTAATCCTGCCTATGCTCATCAATCAAAAGAAAGTATAACTAAACAGCTGGAAAATGGTGTAAGATTCTTTAGAAAAAGGAATCTCCCTTATGGTTATCTTGCCTATTTTCAATCTTACACAAATACGTATGCTTCTACCGAAAAACTTATAGAGTTATACGAGGAGGCTCTGGCTTTCCCAGGTGTATTAGGGTTAGTAGTTGCAACCAGGCCAGATTGTCTGAGTGCAGAACTGATTAACTATTTCGAAAGGAGGTTCGGCAATCTTGCACCTGCTGACCATCCCTATCTGTTGGTTGAAATAGGTGTGGAGTCAACCTGTAATACTACTCTTGAACTGATAAATAGAGGTCATACATACGAATGTGCGGTCTCTGCCGTAAACACCTTGTATAATATAGGAGTGGCAGTTGGTGCCCATATTATTTTAGGCCTTCCAGGTGAAGATAGGGAAACTATGCTTGATCATGCCAGAAAAATTTCAGAATTGCCTGTATCAACATTAAAGTTACATCAGCTTCAGGTGATTAGGAATACACCACTGGAAACCATGTATGCCAGTAAGAGTTTGGAATTACATCTGTTTACACCTGAAGAATATGCACAGTTGGTAGCGGACTTTATACGTCTTATACCAGAACACATTGCGTTTGACCGATTTGTTTCTGAGACTCCTCCTGGCATGTTGATTGCCCCATCATGGGGGATAAAACCTCAGGTGTTTACCGAATTGGTAAATAGATGTTTAGATACAACTATTTAATAAATTTGTCTAAATTCCTATTAAAATCGTTTTCTTTATGTAAGTTTGTAGCTAATTCTGAAAAATCAATAAACGAATATGGAAAAATATAAGTGGAATTTTACCACAATAGGTGGTGTTACCAGAGTTTGCATAGACGAAGGTGAAGCGATTGCTCATTTGAATGAATTGGATCAAAAATTATGGACAGTACTGAGTTGTCCGGTAGATGGAATTGTAATGGATAAAAAGACATTGTCAATACTGGATACAAATGCTGATGGCAGAATTCATGTGAATGAAGTAGTTGCTGCATCACAGTGGCTTACTAAAGTCTTGAAAGATACTAATCTGTTGTTAAAGAAGGAGAACTTTATTCCTCTGTCTGCATTTAATGAGGAGAATGCAGAAGGTAAGCAGCTTAAGGCCTCTGCTATCCAGATTCTGAAGAATTTAGGTCTGGAGAAAGACAATATTTCAATAAATGATACTGCTGATAGTATAGCCATATTCTCTAAAACAAAGTTCAATGGTGATGGCGTAATAACTGAATTCTCAACAGATGATTCTGCTCTTAAAGCTGTTATAGCAGATTGTATAGCAGCAACCGGCGGAACAATGGACAGAAGTGGTGACAATGGTATTACTGCCGATCAAATAGAGAAGTTTTATGCTGCTCTGGAACAGTATAAAGCATGGAAAGATGCTGCTGGCGAAGCAGAATTCCCTTATGGAGATAATACGGAGGCTGCTTTGCAGGCATGTCTTGCTATAAAGGAGAAGGTTGCAGACTACTTTATGAGATGTAAACTGGCTGCATTCAATTCAGATAGTACTACAAAACTGGATGCCACTGCAGAAAGAATTGCAGCAATCAGCGATAAGGATTTATCATTGTGCAATGAAGAGATTGCTCAATATCCATTGGCACGCGTGACAGCAGCCGGAGAATTGCCATTAAATGAATCAGTAAACCCTGCATGGCAGGCTGCAATAGCAAAAATAAAGGCACTTGTATTTGATGTGGATTATCCGGGAGTAGCAGCAATAACAGAAGCTGATTGGAATGCTGTAATGTCAAAGTTCTCTGCTTATACAGCATGGAAAGCTGCCAAAGCAGGTGATATGGTGGAAAAACTGGGCTATGACAGAGTTTCAGAATTGTTGAACGGTAATTGTAAGGAGGCATTGCTGGCTATAGTAGCAGAAGACAAGGCTTTGGAGGTAGAGGCAAATTCAATTGAATCTGTAGATAAGCTTTTACATCTGTATAGAGATTTCTATTCACTGCTATGTAACTTTGTTACCTTCAGCGATTTCTATAAGCCAAAATCAAAAGCTCTGTTCCTGGCAGGAAACCTGTTTATTGATCAGCGTTGCTGTGAACTTTGTATTAAGGTTCCGGATATGGCAAAATCGGCTGCATCATCAGGATTGAGTGGAATGTATATCCTGTATTGTGACTGTGTGGCAAAGCATAGTGCAGCCAAGATGACTATAGCTGCAGTTGTGACCGATGGTGATATAAATGATCTTAGAGTTGGCAAGAATGCTATATTCTATGATAGAGACGGCAATGACTGGGATGCAACAGTAGTGAAGATTGTAGATAATCCTATAAGTATCAGACAGGCCTTCTTTGCACCATACAGAAAGATGGCTCAGACAGTAGAGGATACAATTAATAAGTTTGCAGCAGAAAAGGATGCTAAGATAATGAAGGATGCAACAAGCAAAATTTCTGCAGCTCCGGCTGCTGCCGCAGCAGGAACAGCACCTGCAGAGGTTAAACCTCCATTTGATATTGCTAAATTTGCCGGTATTTTTGCTGCAATAGGTATGGCAGTTGGCGCTTTGGGTACTGCATTGGCTACAGTATTTGATAAGTTTATCGATTTGTCAATATGGCAGGTTCTGTTGGTTGTAGTTGTTATCCTGCTTATTATTTCCGGTCCATCTATGTTGATGGCAAAGATGAAACTGCGCAAGCGCGAACTCTCTCCGCTGCTCAACGCCAATGGCTGGGCAATGAATGCCAAGGTAAAGGTAAATGAGACATTTGGAGCAACACTGACAAAACTTGCTAAAATGCCATTACTTAAAGTAAAGACAGATCCGTTTGCTGACAAAGAAATGCCAAAATGGAAGAAATGGACAATAACTGTTTTTGTGGCTCTTGTAGCAATATTTGCTATTCTTTTCTTTAATAACAAACTTGCATGTATAGGTTTGGAATGGAATAACAACAAGGAGGAAGCTCCTGTAGAGTGTGTTGAGGCTGTTCCGGATAATACAGTAGTTGCAGAATAAATGAGAGAAAATCTATTCAATATACTGGCACCTGTTTTAGTGGTTTTGCTTAATATTCTTACATTATGTGATATCATAATGTTTAGAAAGGATATTAGTGGCTTAAAGAAACTATTGTGGGGTGTAATAATATGGATATTCCCAGTACTAGGCGTTGTTGTATATTATTTCTCTAAATTTTTAATAATGAGAAGGTGATATAAAAAAAGAACTCAGAACCATCAAGTTCTGAGTTCTTTTTTTAGTTGCGGAGGAAGGATTCGAACCTCCGGCCTTTAGGTTATGAGCCTAACGAGCTACCTCTGCTCCACTCCGCGATGTTTTGATGATGCAAAGGTATGAACTTTTTGTATCCAATGCAAGTTTTTGTTCATTTATTCTTTGAATATGCACAAAATTCATACTTTTGTAACCATAAAGTAGCCTATGGAAAATGATAAAACCAGAAAAAAACTGATTTTAGCAGCAAAAACTCTTTTTGTCAAACAAGGTTTTGACGCTACTACTATGAGTGATATTGCAAAGGAATCAGGACTATGTAGAAGAACCTTATACTCATATTATGAGAGCAAGATTGATGTGTATCATGCTGTCATATCCAATGAAATGGCTAAGGTAATTGACAGACTGGAATATATTGCCAGATTATCTATGCCGGCTCCTCAGAAAATAATGGAACTCATTTATGGCCATTATAAAGTATTGAAAGAGGTAGTAGATAATAATGGAACTTTAAAATCATCCTTTTTCAGAAATATCTGGTATTTAGAGCATTTTAGAAAAGATTTTGATCAGAAAGAGAAGTCAATCCTTCAATCGGTTATTTTAGAAGGTAAATCTGAAGGAGTGTTTAACGTAGTTAATGTTAAACGTGCATCTGAGGTGATTAACTATTGTATGAGAGGATTTGAAGTTCCTTATATTAGCGGACGTTTGTGGCGTGGCAATACTAAAGAAGAGATAAAACAAGATACATCCAGGATGGTCTTTGGGATTTTAGGATATGTTGATAAATAAATATAGCGAAATGAAAAAGTTAAGTGGAAAGATTGCACTGATAACAGGTGCAACAAGAGGAATAGGTTATGCAATAGCAAAGTGCTTTGCATCAGAGGGAGCGGATATTGCTTTTACATTTGTAAATAGCGCAGAACGTGCGGTAAAAGTTGAGGAGGAATTAAAAGAGTTTGGTGTCAACGCTAAAGGTTTCCAGGCAGATGCGGCAAGTTTTGAAAATACTAATCAGGTAGTAGAATCGGTGGTCAAAGAGTTTGGCAAAATAGATATATTGGTAAACAATGCAGGTATTACAAAAGACGGTTTGCTGTTGAGAATGAGTGAACAGCAGTGGGATGATGTTATTGATACAAACTTAAAATCGGCCTTTAACTATGTACGTGCATGTACACCACTTATGATGCGTCAGCGCAGTGGAAATATACTCTCTGTATCGTCTGTAGTGGGATTACATGGCAACGCAGGGCAGGTGAACTATGCAGCATCTAAATCTGGGTTGATAGGAATGACCAAGTCGGTCGCCAAGGAATTGGCAACAAGAGGTATCAGAGCAAATGTTATAGCTCCAGGATTTATATTGACAGAGATGACTGATAAGTTTGATGAAAAGATGCTGGCAGAATGGTGTAAGGGTATTCCAATGCAGCGTGGAGGAGGCGTAGAAGAGGTTGCAAAGGCCGCTCTATTCCTGGTTTCTGATGATTCGTCATACATTACCGGTCAGGTATTACAGGTTGATGGTGGAATGGGAATGTAATGAAAGTACTTTACGAAGATAATCATATAATAATTGTATCCAAGAGTTCGTCCGAAATAGTTCAGGGCGATAAGACTGGCGATGTACCACTGTCAGATACTGTAGCAGCTTATTTAAAAGAGAAATACAATAAGCCGGGCAATGTCTTTGTTGGTGTTGCCCACAGGCTTGATCGTCCGGTTAGTGGTGTGGTGGTGTTTGCAAAAACAAGCAAGGCGCTATCCAGACTGAACGAAATGTTCAGAGTGGGTAAGGTTGATAAACGATATCTGGCCATAGTAAAGAACAGACCACAAAACATAGAGGAAGAACTGGTTCACTATCTGGTGCGTAATGAGAAAAAGAACCGCTCTTTTGCATACGATAAAGAGGTTCCAGGTAGCAAGAAATCTATTCTTAAGTATCGTTTGGTAGGAAGTTCTACAAATTACAATCTACTTGAAATAGAGTTAATGACAGGACGACATCATCAGATTCGCTGCCAGTTGTCAAAAATGGGAATGCCTATAAAGGGAGATTTAAAATATGGTGCAGAGCGTTCCAATCCGGATGGTGGAATATCTCTGCACGCATACTATATCAAATTTGAACACCCGGTGTCACATAACACTATTTGTGTCAGCGCTCCTCTGCCCGAAGATTCGTTGTGGAAGAACTTTACTGCGCAGGCGCAGCAGTTATTGCCTGAGGGTTGTCTATAAGAGTGGCTTTTATAATCTTAACATCCGGTGTCGGACGATAGTTCTTATCTACTTTCACCATTGTTATTGCTTCTACAACCTCTATGCCTTCTATAACTTCACCAAATACTGTATAGAATCCGTCAAGTGTAGGAGCACCACCTGTTGTCTTGTAGGTGTTGATCTGTTCTGATGAATATTTGAATACAGGACGTGTGGCCATAATCTTGTCGGTCTCCTTATTGAGTTTGTCATTAAGTACGCTAATCTTATTGGTGTACTTTTTTTCTCTGTATTCAAGAATCTCTTTAGCGTAAGGCTGTGTAAGTGAATCCTTTACTGCCTTATAGTAGCGTTTGTTTATCTTTTCTTCCTGATTGGCAAGTGTCTTGTCATTACTCTTTGTTCCTGTAATGATGTAGAACTGCTGACTTGTAGAGAAACTGAACTGTTTTTGACTGGCCTGACCAACAGCACCACGCTTGTGGTAGAACTTGGTTGGTTGAATCTCAGACATTATAGTGTCGTTCTCTTCGTCAATACCTATAACAGTACCCGGTTTTGCACCACGTGATTCAGGATCGCCAGCCTGAACCTTGTAGTTCTTCTGTACACCAAAGAAAAGCTGACCATCATAAATACCTTTACGAACCTGTTTAACCATATTGTGGCGATGAAGCGGAGTCTCCCTGTACAATTTTACAATGAAGTTTCCTTTTGATGTTTCAAAAAGAACATATTGATCGTCATCGACAATGATTGTATCGGCATCAATCTCTTCTGTAACACTCTGATTGCTCTTGCCTTGACATCCTGCAATCAAAGCCAAAAGCATAAACAATGATATTCCTGTAAAAAACCTTTTCATATAAAGTGATTTATTATTGAAACAAAAGTATGAAAAATGTAACTTTGCAACAAATTTACTCAAACATAAATAAAGATGAAACCTACACTTGTTGTTTTAGCTGCCGGAATGGGTAGCCGATATGGAGGTTTGAAGCAATTGGATGCTTTAGGCCCTAGTGGTGAGACTATAATGGATTATTCTGTGTTCGATGCTATCAGAGGTGGCTTTGGAAAGGTTGTGTTCGTAATTCGTAAGGATTTTGAAGACGATTTCCGTAAGTTGGTACTCAGTAAATATGAAGGTCATGTGCAAACAGAGGTAGTATTCCAGAGTGTAGATAATCTGCCGGAAGGTTTTACCTGTCCTGAAGAGAGAACAAAGCCATGGGGTACAAATCATGCAGTGCTTATGGCAAAGGATGTGGTTAACGAACCATTCTGTGTTATCAATGCCGATGATTTTTATGGCAAGGATGCATTTGCAGTAATGGGTAAGTTCCTCTCCGATTTACCTGAGAATGCAAAGAATACCTATTCAATGGTGGGATTCCGCGTAGCAAATACATTGAGTGAAAACGGTAAAGTTTCCCGTGGTGTATGTGAAGTTAATTCAGAGGGAAATCTGGTAACTGTTGTAGAGCGTACCGAGATAGTACGTCAGGAAAGTGGTGATGTATGCTACAAGGATGAAGAAGAGTGGGTAATGATTCCAGACAATACCCCTGTTTCAATGAATGTATGGGGCTTTACACCAGATTATTTTGAGTATTCAGAAGAGTATTTCAAGGAGTTCCTGAAAGAGAATATTGACAAACCAAAGTCAGAATACTATATTCCACTGATGGTAAACGAACTGATTACCAACGGTACTGCTACAGTGCAGGTTCTTGATACAACATCAAAGTGGTTCGGAGTAACATACGCAGCCGATCGTCCTGATGTGGTAGCAAAGATTGAAGAACTGGTTAAGGATGGCGTATATCCATCAAAACTCTTCTAATAAAACGGAAAAACAGTGATGCTCTCAGTTGAGAATCTGAAAGTTGAATTTGGCGCCAAACCGTTGTTTGACGGTGTCAGTTATGTAGTTGGCGATAAGGATAGAATAGCTTTGGTAGGAAAGAATGGTGCAGGTAAATCCACCATGCTGAAGATTATTGCAGGATTACATCAACCTACATCCGGAGTGGTTTCTACTCCCAATGAGATGACGATAGGCTATTTGCCGCAGGTTATGAAGATAACCGATTCAACAACTGTCCGCGAAGAGACCTCGAAAGCTTTTGAAGAGATTCATAAGTTACAAGTCGAGATAGAGATGCTGAATAATCAGCTGCTGGAACGTACTGATTACGAAAGCGAAGAGTATCAGGCTCTGATTGATAAGTTTACCCGTGAGAGTGAACGTTATCAGATGATGGGGGGCGGAAATTATCAGGCTCAGTTGGAGCAGACACTTTTAGGCCTGGGTTTCAGAAGAACCGATTTTGACAGACCGACCAGTGAATTCAGTGGCGGCTGGAGAATGCGAATAGAGTTGGCAAAGATTCTGTTGAGAGCACCCTCTTTGTTGTTGCTGGACGAGCCGACAAACCACCTGGATATTGAGAGTATTCAGTGGCTGGAAGAGTTTCTTGCCAAACGTTCCGGTTCTGTGATATTGGTTAGTCATGACAGAGCATTTATAGGTCATGTTACAAACAGAACCATAGAGATATCCTGTGGCAAGATATACGATTACAAGGTAAAGTACGACGAATTTGTTCAACTGCGCAAAGAGCGCCGCGAGCAACAGTTACGCGCATACGAAAATCAGCAAAAGGAGATTGCTGATACCAAGGAGTTTATAGAACGATTCAGATACAAGCCAACAAAGGCTGTTCAGGTGCAGAGTAGAATCAAGGCACTTGAGAAGATTGTTCCAATAGAGATAGACGATGTAGATAATAAGGCTATGCATCTGAAATTCCCTCCTGCAATTCGTAGTGGAAACTATCCTGTGATATGTGAAAACGTAGCTAAGTCATACGATGCCCATATAGTGTTCAGCGGTGTGGACCTTACAATCAAACGTGGCGAAAAGGTTGCGTTTGTAGGCAGAAATGGTGAAGGAAAAACAACGCTGGTAAAGTGTATAATGAGCCAGATACCATACGATGGCAGTTTAACCATAGGCCATAACGTACAGATAGGCTATTATGCGCAGAATCAGGCCCAGTTACTTGATGATGAAAGTACTGTGTTTGATACTATAGATAACGTGGCAACCGGTCCTATAAGAACCCGCATAAACGACATACTTGGTGCGTTTATGTTTGGTGGTGAAGAGAACCAAAAAAAAGTAAAGGTACTTTCAGGTGGCGAACGCAGTCGTCTGGCTATGATAAGGTTGTTGCTGACACCTGTTAATCTTTTAATTCTGGACGAACCGACGAACCATCTTGATATGGCATCAAAAGATGTTCTGAAAGAGGCAATTCAGGCATTTGATGGTACGGTAATACTAGTAAGTCATGACAGAGAATTCTTGGATGGGCTGGTAGATAAAGTGTATGAGTTTGCCGATGGAAAGGTTCGCGAACATTTAGGTGGCATATATGATTTCCTTCGAAAAAAGAATCTGGAATCGCTGGCAGATATTGGTCAGATGAAAGGATTGGTACAACCAGTCAAAGAGAATAAATCTACAGATGGCAAGGAAGATTATCAGGCACAGAAGGAGCGTGAAAAGAGACGCAGACAGATAGAAAAGCGCATAAAAGAGTGTGAGAAGGAGGTGGACAGAATATCCTTGGCTATAAAAGAGATGGAGGAGTGGTTGTCAACACCAACCGGAGCGCAGAATGCAGCAATGTTTGAAGAGTACGGAAAACTGAAATCAGAACTTGCAGAGGCAGAGGCCAGATGGGAAGAGGCTATGTTAGAGAGTGAGTGTTAAACAAATAATTATATGAAGAAAATTTTATTTATAATCGCAGCATTGACACTGTCCATGACTGCTTGTACAAACAAAAAAATGGATGCAGGAATAAGACTGGAAAATCTTGACAAGAGTGCAAAACCAGGTGACAATTTTTATCAGTTTGCTAATGGTGGCTGGATGAAGAACAATCCTATAACTCCGGAGTATTCACGCTATGGAAGCTTTGATAAGCTTGCAGAAGATACTCGTGAACAGCTAAAGGGACTGATAGACAGTATTGCAGCTGCCGATAATGAATTTGGTACAAATGCGCAGAAGATTGCCGATTTGTACAATATGGTGCTTGATACCGCCAGAAGAAATAAAGAGGGACTGGAACCAATCAAGCCTTTGATTGCAAAGATTGAAGCAATAGAGAAACGTTCAGATATCTTCAGATCAATGACTGAGATGGATTTCTATGGTGTTGGTGGCCTGTTTGGAATGGGTATAGGTGCCGACATGATGGACAGTAAGATGAATATTGTATCTATTGGTCAGGGTGGACTTTCATTGGGTGAAAGAGAGTATTATCTGGATAATGATGAAGCTACAGTGAAAATCCGTGAGGCATTCAAGAAGCATATTGTAAGAATGTTCCAGCTGGTTGGATATAGCGAAGCAGAATCACAGAAGAAGATGGAATCTGTAATGCTTATCGAAACACGTCTGGCTGAAAAATCATACAGCAATATTCAGTTGCGCGATCCTGCTGCAAACTATCATAAGATGACATACGCCCAGTTGAAAAAGGATTTTAAGGGAATAGATTGGGATTTTATGTTCACAACACTTGGTATGGAGGGAGTAGAAGAGGTTGATGTTAACCAGCCTGAACCTATCCATGAAGTTGAAGCTATTCTTGCAGAAGTACCTGTAGAGGATCTGAAGAACCTGATGTTGTGGCAGTTGATAGACGCTAATGCATCGTCATTGACCACAGAACTGGATGAAGCTAACTTTGATTTCTATGGTCGCGTAATGAGTGGTCAGCAGGAACAGAAACCTTTGTGGAAACGTGCAACAAGCACTGTAAATGGTTGGATGGGCGAAGCTATCGGTCAGCTTTATGTAGCAAAATATTTCCCACCGGCAGCAAAAGAGAGAATGGAGAAACTTGTTGCTAATCTGCAGGTGGCTCTTGGCGAAAGAATAGATGCACAGGACTGGATGAGTGCAGAGACAAAGGCAAAAGCTCATGAAAAGTTGGCTACATTCTATGTGAAGATAGGTTATCCTGACAAGTGGCAGGATTATTCAAAACTGGTGGTTGATCCTAAAAAATCATTCTTTGAAAATTCTGTTGAGGCACAGAAATTCTTCTGGGCAGACCATGTTGAGAAGAAGTTCAAGAAACCGGTTGATAATACAGAGTGGTTTATGACTCCACAGACTGTAAATGCATACTACAACCCAACTACAAACGAAATCTGTTTCCCTGCCGGTATCCTGCAGTATCCGTTCTTTGATATGAATGCCGATGATGCATTCAACTACGGAGCGATTGGTGTGGTTATTGGTCATGAGATGACTCATGGCTTTGATGATCAGGGTCGTCAGTTTGACAAAGATGGAAACTTCTCTGATTGGTGGACAGAAGAAGATTCAAAGCTGTTTAAAGAGAAAGTTCAGGTTATAATAGACCACTTTGATGCAATAGAGGTACTGCCGGGTTTGAATGCCAACGGTACATTGACACAGGGCGAAAATATTGCAGACCATGGTGGCTTGATGATAGCATATCAGGCTTTCAAGAATGCAACAAAGGATGCTCCTTTAGAAGATAAATTAGGCTTTACTCCGGAACAGCGTTTCTTCCTTGCTTATTCTGCAGTATGGGCAAGCCAGATACGTGATGAAGAGATTCGCAATCTGACCAAGAGTGATCCTCATTCATTGTCATATTGGCGTGTAAATGGTACATTGCCACACATCGATGAATGGTATGAAGCATTCGATATACAACCTACTGATTCATTGTATATAGCTCCTGAAAAGAGAGCAAAAATCTGGTAATTAGTGATTAAGGCAATACCCATAGAGCTACTGGCTCCTGCAAAAAATGCAGAATCCGGTATAGAGGCAATAAAGCACGGTGCCGATGCAGTTTACATCGGTGCCGGTAGCTTTGGTGCCCGTGTTGCAGCAGGAAATTCAATAGAGGAAATTTCTGTACTGACATCATTTGCTCATAAGTATTATGCCAAGGTCTATGTTACCATAAACACTATTATCAAGGATGAAGAGTTAGATAAGGTAGAGAAACTTATCTGGGATCTTTACAACATAGGGGTAGATGCCATACTTGTACAGGATATGGCAATACTAAAGATGAATTTACCTCCTATAGCTCTTCATGCAAGTACGCAGGCCGATGTCAGAACTGTAGAGAAGGTTCGTTTCTTGTCCAAGGTGGGATTTACCAGAGTTGTGCTGGCCAGAGAACTCTCTTTGGATGAAATTACCGAGATACACAATGCGTGTCCCGATATTGAACTGGAGTGTTTTGTACATGGTGCATTGTGTGTAAGTTACAGTGGTCAGTGTTATGCATCCCAGTACTGCTTTGGCAGAAGTGCCAATCGTGGTGAATGTGCTCAGTTCTGCCGTTTGTCATTCAGCGTAACAGATTCGGAGGGCAATTCCATAATGCAGAACAAGTATCCGTTATCGCTTAAAGATATGAACAGACTGCATCAGCTTGAAAAACTGTTGGATGCAGGTGTAGTCTCCTTAAAGATAGAGGGACGTTTAAAAGATGTTACTTATGTAAAGAATGTAACATCTGCATATAGGAATGAACTGGAAAAGATCTTCAAAAGAAGAAAAGAGTATATAAAAGCATCGTCAGGATTTGTGTCGTACAACTTTACTCCTCAGTTAGAGAAGAGTTTTAACCGTGGTTTTACAGATTATCTGTTGGAAGGACGCAAGGATAACATCTGTTCTGTCAACACTCCCAAATCTATAGGTGAGTATATGGGACGTATCAGAATATGTGGCAGGAACTGGCTGACTCTATCCGGCGGTAAGGAGTTTCATAACGGAGACGGATTATGCTTTTATGGAGAAGATGGAAAATTGCACGGATACAGGGTAAACAAAGTGGATGTCAATAGAATCTATCTGTATGTGGACGGAGGTCAGTTGCCCTATATAAATGCAGGAACAGAGGTCTTCAGAAACAATGATGCAGAATTTGACAAGGCTCTGTTAAAGGATACTGCAGACAGAAGAATAGAGGTGGCTGCAAAATTGTCTGAAACAGCTAATGGTTTCCAGTTGACATACACAGACGAAGATGGTAATGTGGGCTCGGCCAGCCTGGAACTTAACAGAGAACTTGCAAAGAGTGATCAGAGTACAAATATTGTGAATCAGATATCCAAGTTGGGAAATACCTGCTTTGCAATATCCGATATAGATATTCAGATGAGTTCCAACTGGTTTATACCATCGTCCAGACTTTCAGAACTTAGAAGAGATGCCATTGATAATCTTCTGGTTGTAAGATCTGCTAACAGACCTCTCTTAAAACCTGCTGAGATAGATAGCAGTTGTGCTTATATACAAAAAGAACTCTCTTACCTTGGAAACGTATATAACGTTAAAGCAAAAGAGTTCTATGCGGAACATGCAGTAGCAACAATTGCAGATGCCTTTGAAAAACAGACAATAAGGGGCGCTGAACTTATGCGTTGCCGCCATTGCATAAGGTTTATGCTAAATGAATGCCCAAAATATGGAAATACTCCAAAATACAGGGCACCTTACTATATGCGCCTGTCTGATGGCCAGACATTCAGGGCCGATTTTGATTGTGCACGTTGTGAGATGACAATCTCAGCCCTATAGTTCACAGTTGTTAATGTAATCCACAATCCACTCTGTTACCTGAGTAGTGCTATATGGCGCGTGATTATCTGTTTGAATATCCTGTGTCCTGACGTTGGCATCCAATGATGCATTTACTGCATCTCTTATCATTTTTCCTTCTTCTGTAAGATCAAAATGTTCAAAAAGCATAGCTACCGATAGTATTTGTGCCAGAGGGTTTGCTATGTTCAGACCTTTAGCCTGAGGCCATGAACCGTGTATTGGTTCAAAGACAGGTGTCTGTTCGCCAACAGATGCGGATGGTAACAAGCCCATGGAACCGCTGATGCATGATCCTTCGTCGGTAAGGATATCTCCAAAGGTGTTTTCTGTAACCATTACATCGAAGAATGTTGGTTCCTGAATCATACGCATAGCGGCATTATCTACATACATGTAATCTGTTTTGACTTCCGGGTATAGAGGCTCCATCTCCTGAGCTATCTGTCTCCATAGTCTGGATGATGCAAGTACGTTTGCTTTATCAATAACGGTCAGGTGCTTTTTACGTTGCATGGCATATTCAAACCCTACCTTTAATATACGTTCAATCTCATGTCGGGTATAGTAATTGGTGTCGTATGCCTTGTTATCGTCTTGGTATTTTTCACCAAAGTACATGCCGCCTGTAAGTTCTCTTATACAGATAAAATCGGAATCTCTTACAATCTCTGTTTTCAGAGGCGATTTGTGTAAAAGACATTCAAAGGTCTGTACAGGACGTATGTTTGCATATAGCCCTAACTGTTTTCTCATAGCAAGCAATCCCTGTTCCGGTCTTACCTTTGCAGTGGGATTGTTGTCATATTTTGGATCTCCTACGGCAGAAAACAGTACTGCATCTGCTTTGCGACAGATCTGATATGTCTCTTCCGGGAATGGATTTCCTACCTTGTCAATGGCATCTGCACCGCATATAGCATAGGTGTATTCTACTGAGTGACCAAACTTGTTGCAAACAGCACTCATTACAGCTACTCCCGATTTTGAGATTTCGGGACCAATACCATCGCCTGCTAAAACTGCTATATTGAACTTCATATTCTATTCGGTTTTTGAATTTGACAATTATACTTCTTCGTTTTCAATAATGTTGAGCATCTTTACGGTTGCCTTTATTGCCGCCTCAGTCTGGTCGGCATCAAGACCGCGTGTTCTGAAAGTCTTGTCGTTGTAACTCCAGGTTATAATAGTCTGTACAAAGGCATCGGTACGTCCTCCGGGTGGAATTGTAACTGCATAGTTGGTAAGCATCGGGAATTTTCTTCCCAGTGTCACTTTATAAACCTTTCTCAGGGCACGTACAAAGGCGTCGTATTGACCATCGCCACTGGAACTCTCTTCGTATTCTTTGCCATTGATCTCTATACGCAGAGTTGCCATAGGTTTAAGACCAAAGGCCAGATTTACAAAGTAGCTCTTGAGCTTAACCTTTTCGTCTTTGATGTCGTGCTTTAAAACATCAGAAACAATGTATGGCAAATCTTCTATGGTAACAGTCTCTTTTTTATCGGCCAGTTCCGTAATACGTTTTGTCAGTTTGCGCATCTCGTCGTTTGTCAGTTCCAGACCCAGTTCTCTCAGGTTGCGACTGATACTTGCCTTACCGCTATTTTTACCCATAGCATATTCACGCTTTCTGCCAAACCGTTCCGGCAGAAGAGTGTTACAATACAGATTTCGCTTGTTATCGCCATCGGCATGCACTCCTGCAACTTGTGTAAATACGTTTTCACCCACAACAGGCTTGTTGGCAGGTATGGTTATACCCGAATATGATTCTACTATTCTGCTAACTTCGTTAAGTCTGCTTTCATCAATACCGGTAGATATGTTAAAGTGGTCCTTCAGTGTGGCATGTACGCTTGCTATAGGAGCGTTGCCGGCTCTTTCGCCCAGTCCGTTTATGGTGGTGTGAACTCCCTTACAACCGCTGTTTATGGCAGATATGACATTAGCAACAGCCAGATCATAATCGTTATGAGCATGAAAATCGAAATGGATACCGGGGTACCTGTTCACCATTCTGCTTATGTATTTCTCTACTTCCAGCGGATTTAAAATTCCAAGTGTATCGGGAAGCATAAAGCGTTTTATTTGTTTTGTAGATAACACATCCATTATCCTGAAAACGTATTCAGGATTATCCTTGATTCCGTTGCTCCAGTCTTCCAGATATATATTAACGGTAATACCTAATGAATTTGCATATTCTATGGATTTTATGATGTCTGACAGATGTTCATCTGCACTCTTTTTAAGCTGATACTTGCAATGTTTTTCAGAGCCTTTACAGAGTAGATTCAGGGTTTTGCATCCGCTCTGGTTAATCCAGTCTATAGATTTTTGTCCATCAACAAATCCCAGCACTTCAATCTTGTCCAGACAGTTTTGTCTATTGGCCCATTCGCAAATCATTTTAACAGCCTGCTTGTCTTTTTCTGATACATGTGCAGAT
The DNA here is from genome assembly GCA_045660365.1 of Bacteroidaceae bacterium. GTDB lineage: Bacteria > Bacteroidota > Bacteroidia > Bacteroidales > Bacteroidaceae > Colenecus. The sequence goes on along the minus strand of JAZRDQ010000001.1, from coordinate 95,423 downwards.
GCTACCTCAATTCTGTCAACTTTTAACTGCTCCAACAGCAATTTGGCTATCATGAACTTTTCATGAGGCATGAATGATACTCCGTTGGTTTGTTCACCATCGCGCAGAGTAGTGTCCATAATCTCTACAGAAACAATCTTATTCTGTTCTGATTCCCATCTCTCTATGCTCTCTCTGCTCTCAACAAGATAATCTATATCGTCCAGACCATTTAACAGGCAATGTTTCTTATATCCGTTTATATCAAAACGGTAAGATTCATTGGTTGATAGATTGGTTACAGTCTGGTTGTCCAGATCCACTTCAACATTAGTAGCAGGATCTGAATCTATTGAATTGAACAGATTCTGAAGAAATTCCGGTGATACTTCTATGGGCAGGACAAAATTGTTTAATTCATTGTTCTTGTGAATGTCTGCAATCTTACTGCTTATAACAACACGTATTCCATAACCGGCCAATGCCCATGCTGCATGTTCACGGCTGCTGCCCGAACCAAAGTTTTTGCCGGCAACAAGTATTGAACCGCTATATTCAGATTTGTTAAGTACAAAATCAGGATTGGGATTGCCGTCTGAATTGTATCTCCAGTCATAGAACAGTGCATCACCAAAGAACTTCTCGTCTCTGGTCGTCTGCTTAAGGTATCTGGCAGGTATTATCTGGTCTGTATCTACATTTTCAAGTGGGAGAGGGATACAGCTACTTTTGAATTTTGTGAATTTCTGTTTCATAATGGAACTACATTAAATCTCTACAATCTGTTATTACTCCTGTTATAGCAGCGGCTGCTGCAGTAAGTGGGCTGGCCAGAAGTGTTCTGGAGCCGGGTCCCTGGCGGCCTTCAAAATTTCTGTTGCTGGTTGATACTGCATATTTGCCGGCTGGAATCTTATCTTCGTTCATTGCCAGACATGCAGAACAGCCAGGTTGCCTTATTTCAAATCCGGCATCATTAAGTATCTTATCCAGACCTTCTGCTTTAATCTGATTAAGCACACTCCATGAACCGGGAACAAGCCATGCTGTAACATTATCGGCTTTTTTCCTGCCCTTTACAATTGATGCAAAAGCACGAAAATCCTCTATGCGACCATTGGTACATGCACCTAAAAAGACATAGTCTATCTTTTTGCCTATCATTTTATCTCCCGGTGCAAATCCCATATATTCAAGTGATTTTTTGAACGATTCTTCCGATTCGTTATCAATAGAATCAATACTTGGGATGTTTTCGGTTATTGACATACCCATGCCCGGATTAGTTCCGTATGTAATCATTGGTTCAATAAGGGAGGCATCGAATGAAAGCTCTTTGTCGAAAACAGCATCGACATCGCTTTTTAGCTTTTTCCAATGTTCTACAGCTACTTCCCATTCCAAACCTTTAGGAGAATATTCTTTACCTTTCAGGTAGTTGAAAGTGATTTCGTCCGGAGCTATCATGCCTCCTCGTGCACCCATCTCTATGCTAAGGTTACAAACAGTTAGTCGTCCATCCATAGAGAGGTTACGGATAGTATCGCCTGCATATTCTATAAAGTAGCCAGTAGCTCCACTGGTAGAGATCTGAGCCATCAGATACAGGGCAATATCCTTAGCGGTAACACCCTTGCCAAGTTCTCCGTTTACATTTATACGCATCACTTTAGGACGGTTTTGCAGAATGCATTGCGATGCAAGAACCATTTCAACTTCACTGGTACCTATGCCGAATGCAACAGCTCCAACTGCACCATGTGTAGATGTATGTGAATCGCCGCAGACTATAGTCATGCCCGGTTGGGTAAGTGCCAGTTCTGGGCCAACAACGTGTATAATTCCGTTATTGGGGTGCATCATGCCAAAGTGTGTCAGCCCAAATGCTTCTGCATTTTCTTTTAATGTTTCAACCTGTTTCCTTGATGTAGGGTCTTCTATAGGTCTATCCTGATTGCATGTTGGGGTGTTGTGGTCTGGCATGCATATAATGTTTGCCGGTCTGAAACATTTCAAACCACGTTCTTTCATGCCTGCAAACGCTTGTGGGCTTGTAACTTCGTGACAGTACATTCTGTCTATGTAAAGCTGAGTTGGGCCATCTTCAATCTGCTGCACTATATGTGCATCCCATATCTTATCAAATAGTGTATTCTTGCTCATAACTACATTCTGAATTTGTTTATACAATCTATGTACGCTTCTACCGATGCGGCTATAATATCTGTGTTCGCACCAAAACCGTAGTAAATATGACCATCATATTCAACTTGTGTGTGTACTTTACCCATATCGTCACTACCTTTACTGATAGCCTGAATGGTGAATTCTTGAAGTACCATAGTTTTGTTTATTATCTGCTTTAAGGCATTTATGGCAGCATCTACAGGGCCGTTTCCGGTAGATGAGGCTTCCTGCTTTTCACCATCAATATTCAGTACCAGTGTAGCTTCTGACTGAATACCTACACCACTGGTTACCTGCATGAATTCTAACTTTATTCTGCGGTTTTGTGTACGGTCAGCACCTGCTAAAAGCAAGATATCATCATCATTAATATCTTTCTTTTTGTCTGCCAGTTTAAGGAACTCCTGATATACGTTATCAAGTTGTTCTTTATTCAGCTCTATACCCAGAAACTTTAATCTGTTTTTTAAAGCTGCCCTGCCGCTGCGTGCTGTAAGAACAATAGAATTATCGTCTATGCCAACATCGTGGGGATCTATAATTTCGTAGGTCTGAACATTCTTCAGCACTCCGTCCTGATGTATTCCTGATGAGTGTGCAAAAGCATTTCTGCCTACTATAGCCTTGTTTGGCTGAATAGGCATATTCATAAGGTTGGATACCATACGGCTGGTGGGGAATATTTTGTTGGTCTTTATGCCAGTTTCAATACCTAAACCATTATGGCTTTTAAGGATCATGGCAATCTCTTCAAGTGAAGTGTTGCCAGCCCTTTCACCAATTCCATTTATTGTTACTTCAACCTGTCTGGCACCATTCAGTATTCCTGCCATTGTGTTGGCAGTGGCCATTCCCAAATCGTTATGACAGTGAGTAGAGATGATAGCTTTATCTATACCATTCACGTTTTCCATCAGGAACCTTATTTTTCTGCCATATTCATCGGGAAGACAGTATCCTGTGGTATCGGGTATATTTACTGTAGTAGCGCCTGCTTTAATGACCGCCTCAATAACAGTTGCCAGATATTCATTGTCAGTGCGTCCTGCATCTTCTGCATAGAATTCCACATCTTCTACATATTTTTTGGCATACTTTACAGCTGCCACTGCACGTTCCAGAATCTCCTGACGTGTAGATGCAAACTTGTATTTGATATGTTCATCAGAAGTGCCTATGCCGGTATGAATACGTTTGTGTTTTGCGTATTGTAATGATTCAGCAGCAATATCAATATCTTTTTCAACAGCTCTGGTAAGTGCGCAAATAATTGGTGAATTTACTGCCTTAGAAATCTCTATAACCGAATTATAATCACCCGGACTGGATATAGGAAATCCAGCCTCAATTATATCAACTCCTAATAGTTCAAGCTGTTTTGCAACCTGAATCTTTTCTACTGTGTTGAGTTGACATCCCGGAACCTGTTCGCCATCGCGAAGGGTTGTGTCGAAAATCAATAATCTTTCTGCCATATCGCTAAATTACAAAAAAAAACCTTTCGCACTATGAAGTGAGAAAGGCTATATCAATTTTAAGTTCAGTATTACCAAATTTCTATATACGAATCTCACTTCCGCTGTTAGATAACAGTAGAATAATAATACCGCATAGTAGAATATTTGTAAAACCGTAAATCATATTCAAAACACTTTTTTGCCTTAGGCGCTGCAAATTTATAGACAATTTTTGATAATAATTATACAAATGCAGATTTTTTTTTGTTTGAGTATGTTCAATCCTTCGATATTTTGGTTGAATAATGGAACTGCCTGAAATTCGATTCTTGATATATAATAGACAAAACTTTTCTGTTTCCTATGTTCGTGGTTACAACTGCTTGTTATGGCTGATTTTTGATGAGCATTTGTGCTGAAAATTAGTGGATTAAGATGGTCGTTGCGATGTTGGCAGAAAAACAGACAATATAGTTTGGTAATTATGCTTTTTTTTTTACGTTTGCAAGGGATTTTATTGAAGTATATTTTAATTTGAAAATGAATATGTTTATGAAGAATTCAATGGTTTTAGCATTATTCATGCTAACGTTATTTTTGAACCCGGTTATAGGTAAAGAGATAACAACTATATCTGTAGATGCAGAAGATCAGAAAGAGTTGCTACTTTCAGAAATAGCACAAGAGATTAAGGTAGTCAATGTAGGAATAGACAATATTAATGAACTTGGTATAAACAGAGTTTATGCATGGAATGATGATTTGCTGGTAATAGAAGAAAGGCAGAATAAGGGTCTGTTCCTATATGATACAAAAACTCTCAAAACACAATCTATAGGTGAAGATATAATCAATAGAGATGAATATTTGAGAAAGAGAGGTCGCTTTCTTTCTAAGTGTTACTTAAGTTTTGATAAGAAAGAATTGTGCGTAAATGTTTTAAACGGCAATGATTATATCTACAACCGAAAAGGTGAATATGTAGAAGATATTACCGGAAAGGTCTATAATAAAGAGGCTCTAATGTTTATACCATATTATCCTATGGGTTCTAAAGGATTAGTTGCATTAGAGTTGATTAAAAGCGGAATAACCCGTCAAAGAGAAGGTGTTAACGCTCCCTATTTTGATTTATTCAATCAATCACTTGTTACAGTTAATAAAAAAGGAACTTTATCAAGGTACACCCTGCCTGCATCTTATTATTATGATCATGAATTCAGTTTTCAAGACATATCATCAGTAGGTAATAAAGTATTTATGCATTTCTCATCTATAGACACCATCTATTCTATAAACAAAAATAGCGGCAAAGTAACAGCTTCATATACTTTTGATTTTGGTGCAAACGCAATGCCTTCACTTGGTGGGAAATTATATTCTGAGACAATGGATTATATCAGAGAGCATTTAGAATATGCTGGTTACCCCACAAAGGTCATGGTTGGAAAACAATACATATATTTTGAATATTACAATGGTAATAGTACCGAAACTGGTTACTATAACAAGAAAACCGGAATTGTAAAAAATGGTGTTCTGACAAACGATTTGTTTGAAGGAAGAGATATAAAACTTGTAGGTTCCGATGACCATCATTTCATATTTGCCTGTGTGGTACCACCTAAGAAAGAATATTCTAATAGTCTTCTAAATGCGTTAAGAGAGCAGGGCCTTAATGTTATGGTAGAAGGTAAGCAGAAAGATGATAGACAAGAGTTTACAGTTTCTGATAAGGCAGCAGGTTATATGTCAGAATCAGATTTAGCCACTTTAAGTAATGCTCAGGAAAAAGACGTTATATTATTATTCGTTAAAGTAAAGTAGGATTCCACCAGACCATTTGATGAAACAAACTGTTTGCTCATTTTGCAATTGCATTAAATACCAAAAGCATCAAAAGAAGTTTTGATGGTATAAAATAATTGGATTACTTTTACAAAGGATTTTTAGTAAAAAGTATGAATATAGTAGTAATTGCATTAGCAGTAGTGGTTGTTGGGTTGTTGGTATGCCTATTTGTTTGTATAAAAAAGCATGCAGTGGTAGAAAAAACAAAAGATGTGCTGCTGCAAGATGTGGAGCGTTTGCAAGCTGAACGTGAAAAACTGGTTGCAGATGTAGAATTATTGCGTGAAGAAAAGGGTATCATTGCTATAGAAAATGGGGTGCTTAAAGAGAAGTTAGATAATGCTGCCACTATTTTTAAAGAGGAACAAACCAGACACAAAGAGGCACTTGAAGAGCAAAAGAGATATTTTTCTGATATGATGGCAAGTGTTTCCAATAAGATGCAAGTAGCTACCGATGATATGCTGAAGAAACGCCAAAAAGAGTTTGAGGAGAGTAGTGTTACAAATCTTGGGCAGATAGTTAATCCGCTAAAGGAGACCATAGACAAGATGAAGAACGCTATGGCCGATAGTGCAAAAGAGCAGACTGAAATGAGTAGCGCCATGAAGGAGAATATTCGCCATTTGATGGAACAGACTAAAGCTACAAAGAGCAGTGCAGATGAACTGGCCAAGGCATTGAAACATGGAACCAAAGTACAGGGTGACTGGGGCGAGACGATATTGGATGAACTACTTCATAGCCAAGGGTTTACAAAAGGAGTACATTATGATGTTCAGGCTACTATGCGTGATGCTGACGGTAAAACAATTCATAATGCGACAGGCGGCACAATGCGTCCGGACGTAATACTTCATTTGGATGAACAGCGTGATGTTATAATAGATTCAAAGGTGTCGCTGACCGCATTTATGGATTACGTAAATGCAGAAAATGAGGCAGACAGGCAGAGGTATCTTAAACAACATGTAGAGAGCCTGCAAAAGCATGTAAAGGAACTTTCTGTAAAGGACTATTCGTCATATATTGCATCTCCAAAGTTGAAGATTGATTATGTGATAATGTTTGTGCCACACACAGGTGCCTTATGGACAGCTTTGAATGAGCAACCCGATTTATGGCGCAGAGCTATGGATATGAACGTATTTGTGGCAGACGAACAGACCCTGTTCGCAGCGTTGCGCATAATAAATCTTACCTGGACTCAGATAGTTCAGGCACAGAATCATGAACGCGTGTATGCTTTGGCCAATGAAATGCTTGACAGGGTGGGGCAGTTCTATGAAAGATTCCAGTCAATAGGGGCTGCTCTGGATAAGGCTAAGGTGGCCTACGATGATGCCGGTAAAAAACTGGAACCGTCAGGTCAAAGCATAATCCAGACAGGCAACAAGCTGAAGAAGCTTGGCGCCAAACAGAACGATAAACATCCGATTCCTGAGATTATATCAGATGGAGAGCTTTCTTAATACGTTGATAAGTTCTTCCTTAATAGGCTTGTCTTTTTTGATGGCCTTGGTGAAGGGAACATAAACCATTTCGTCTTCATCAATACCTATCATTACATTGCGTTGACCTTCAAGAAGTGCTTCAATGCTGGCTGTACCCATTCGGCTTGCCAGTATTCTGTCGTATGCAGTAGGACGTCCTCCACGTTGCAGATGACCTAATATACTTACGCGTACGTCAAAGTTCGGGTACTCTTTCTGTACACGTTCTGCATAGTGGAATGCACCTCCCTCCTTACCTTCGGCTACAAGCACAATGCTACTGTTTTTAGATTTGCGGAATCCGTTCTGAATAAGTTCATCCAGCTGGTCAACCTCTGTTTCACGTTCGGGGATGATAGCAGCTTCTGCTCCTGCTGCTATGGCACCATTAAGTGCAAGAAAACCGGATTCGCGTCCCATTACTTCCACAAAGAACAGACGTTCGTGTGATGTAGCTGTATCACGTATTTTATCAACACATTCCAAAATGGTGTTAAGGGCAGTGTCGTAACCAATGGTAGAATCGGTACCATACAGATCGTTGTCGATAGTACCGGGCAGACCTATGCAGGGAATGTCGTATTCCTGTGCAAAGATACGTGCACCGGTCAGAGATCCATCGCCACCTATTACTATAAGAGCATCAATACCGTGTTTCTGCATATTGGCGTATGCCATTTCTCTGCCTTCCGGTGTTAAGAACTCTTTGCAACGGGCTGTTTTGAGAATGGTTCCGCCCTGCTGAATTATATTACTTACGTTTTCTGTCTTGAAATCGGTGATTTCGTCTGTTACCAGACCTTTGAACCCACGGTATATGCCTTTAACTTTAAGTCCATTGTATATAGCAGAACGTGTTATGGCACGTATGGCTGCATTCATTCCAGGAGCATCGCCTCCTGATGTTAAAACTCCAATACAATTAATTTTTGTTCCCATTTTTGCAATCAAAATAATCAATTATGTAGTTGCGACACTCTTCCATCAGCCATTTAGGAGTGGAGGTAGCACCACAAATACCGATAGATTTTACACTATCTATAATAAGACTTGTATCAATATCTTCTTTCCCTTCTATGTGATATGATTGTGGATTTACACTAAGACATTCGTTGTATAATACTTTACCGTTTGAACTCTTTCTGCCGGATACAAAGAATATTAAATCGTGCATTCCGGCGAATTCTCTTATCTGTTCTCTTCTTCTGGAGACCTGACCGCATACTGTATTGAAATAGACAAAACTTATATTGTCCGATTTGCGTTCATTTATAGACTCTATCAGCTTTTTGTAACTTGAAGCCGATTTGGTGGTCTGAGAATATAGATAAATGTCTTTTGAAAAATCTATTCTATCTATCTCTTCCAGATTCTCTATAACAAGAGCATTGCCGTCTGTTTGTCCTACTAACCCAAGAACTTCTGCATGACCTTTTTGCCCAAAAATTACAATCTGCTGTTTTGATAAATCTAAATTAACGTACTGATTATGTATGCGTTGTTGCAATTTTAGTACAACGGGGCAAGTGGCATCGACCAGTTTTATGTTATTCTTTTTTGCAGTAAGATAGGTGGATGGTGGTTCACCATGTGCTCTTAGCAATACTTTTGCTGACGATAAGGAGTTGAACTGTTCGTGATTGATGGTGAGAAGTCCCATATCGGACAATCGCTGGCACTCTATGCCATTATGGACTATATCGCCTAAACAGTACAGAGCTTCATCCTGTTTAAGTTCTTCTTCTGCTTTGCCTATGGCTGAAAGTACTCCAAAACAGAATCCCGATTCCTTATCAATCTCTACCTTCATATAAAATTATAAAGTTGCTTTTTTGAACTGAGTCATCAACCATTCGTCTTGTTCTTGCAGAGTCATATAGCTGTTATCCAGAACCACTGCATCGTCGGCTTGCTTTAATGGTGAAATCTCTCTGTGAGAATCTATATAGTCGCGCTCCTTTACGTTTTTCAGAATGTCGTCGTAATTAGGAGTGTCGCCTTTTGCTACCATCTCGTCGTAACGGCGCTGTGCACGTATTTCTGCGCTTGCTGTAACAAATATCTTTAGCTCTGCATTCGGATAAACTACAGTGCCTATATCGCGACCGTCCATAACCACTGCACCGCCTGCACCCATTTTGCGCTGTTCTTCAACCATTGCTTCGCGTACAAAACCTATAGTGGCAATAGGGCTTACTTTGCCGGAAACTTCCATGCCACGAATCTCTTTTTCTACGTTTTCACCATTAAGCATTGTTATCTGCTTTCCGGATTCGTCTTTGGAGAATGATATTTGAATGTTGCCGATTTCACTCTCTAACGCATCAGTGTCAATGCCTGTAGCTGTAAAGAAACCGCGCCTGATGCTGTAAAGTGTAACTGCGCGATACATAGCACCAGTATCAACGTAAGTATAACCTACTTTTGCGGCAAGGCTTTTTGCCATAGTACTTTTACCGCAGGATGAATGTCCGTCAATAGCAACAATTATTCTTTTCATATTATTAAAGGTTGTATGCAAAATTAATAAGAAGTGAAGATGTGGATATCTGGTATTGTCCGTAAGAGATACCCATCATTATTTTATCAAGATTTATACCTGTTCCTATGTGGAGGCCTGTCAATCCTTTGCGTCCACTACCTGCCATCTCAATTCTGTTTCTGATGTTTGCGCCAGCAGCTACATATATCTGTTCTGTAATATTGAAGTCGGCGCCTAAGATAACATGGCGTTTAATGATTTCAATGAAATTGATAGGTAACTGATTGTAGGTGTAGAAATATTCGGATTTCCACTTAGTTAAATCGTTTAGTGTTAGTGTGAAGCGGATTGGTGCGTGTTCCGGACTCCAGGAACAGCCAACTGCCAGATTAAAGGGTAACTCTTCGAATTGATTATCGAATGCTTTTATCTGTCCGCCAATGTTCTTTGCGGCAATACCCAGATCTACAGACCTGTCTGGCAGCGAATAGAGTAAACCCAGATCCACGGATGCGGCAACGGATGAATATGTTCCATATTTTGAATAAATTATTCGTCCGGCAATACCTCCGCTTAGGTCCTGACCTAACTTATAGGAGTATATACAGCCAATGTTGATGTCTTTCGCATTAAAAGTACCTACAGTTGTTCCATCTGCTTCTGTTTTATCCATGCTACCATAATCCACATAGTTTACGCTTACTGCATACGATGACATATCATCGTGTGGAACACTATATTGAATGCCGGCTACCTTAGTATTTGCTATATAGTTCATGAAATTCAGGCTAATGGACGTCTGTTCTATATTGTCCAGTAGTGCGGGGTTTGAAGATGCCATAGCTGGATCAGGGTCTGTTACAGATACAACATTGCCTCCTAATGATGATGATTTTGAAGAGATGGGTATCTTTAAAAATTCAAACGCAGTCTTTTGTGATTGTGCAAGACAGCTGAAACATAACATGAATGTAAAAATGGTGAACCCCAATCTTTTTATCATTATAGCATCTTTTTTATTTCCGCAAAGTTACGTCTTTTTTGTTCTTTAGTGGTTTTTTGGTCTAAAAAAACCATAAAAAGAGGGAGATAATGTATTGTTAGACTATAAAAAGAGATAAAAAATGAAAAAATTGAGTGTAGTGTATTAAAAAAGTGTTACTTTTGCCTTCCAGACAGATTGTGCGAATAATTAAAAAAATAAAATAGATTATGGAAATTAAAAAATCTGAGAAAGCGAATATTGAGAACGGCAAGTCAACAGCGTTGCTCATAGGATTCGTTATGATTCTTGCTTTGCTTTTTGTTGCCCTGGAGTGGACAGAGAGAGAGAAAGAGATTGACATCAGTGGTATGATTGTGGCAGAGATCTCATTGGAAGAAGAGATGATCCCTATTACACTTCCTGAAAAGAAGACAGTTCCTCCACCACCACAATCAGTAAGTCACGCTGAGGTTATTGAAATTGTAGAGGATGATGCAGAGATTGAAGAGACAATCATAGCTTCAACAGAAGACCAGACAGAATTCATCGATATTTCTGAGGTAGAAAATATCGTTGTGGAAGAAGAACCAGAAGAAGAGGCTCCATTTATGGTGGTAGAAGATATGCCACAGTTCCCAGGTGGTGATGCTGCTTTGGTAGAATATCTTGCTAAGAATATTAAATATCCTGCAATTTGTAGAGAAAACAATATTCAGGGTCGTGTTCTTATTCAGTTTATTGTAAATAAGGACGGTTCAGTTGTTGAGCCAGAGGTTATTAAGAGCGTAAACCCATATCTTGACAAGGAGGCGCTCCGCGTAATATCAACAATGCCTAAATGGAAACCAGGTTCACAGCGTGGTAAACCGGTACGTGTAAAGTACACAGTGCCTGTAAACTTCAGATTGAACTAATTTAAACAATATAGAAGAGGGGCGGTAAAGCCCCTCTTTGTCTTATAATACATTTTTGTTAAAACTATGATTTCTGCATTACAGATACAACAAACTTTTGAAGAGTATCTAAAGACTCTGGATTATTCTCATAATCCCGATAATTTGTATGCGCCAATACGCTATGTATTGTCATTGGGAGGCAAGAGAATTAGGCCAACGTTGTTGGCTCTGGCATATAATATGTTTGCTGATGACGTTGAGAGTGTTTATGATGTGGCGGTAGGTATGGAGGTTTTTCATAACTTTACATTGTTGCACGATGATGTAATGGATAATGCAGAGATGAGACGTGGCTCTTTAACTGTACATAAAAAGTGGAATGCAAATACAGCAATTTTGTCTGGCGATGGTATGCTGGTTCTGGCATATCAGTATCTGGCAAATTGTAATCCTAAATATTTGAAGCAGATACTGGATATTGCTAACGAAACCTTTTTGGGTATAACAGATGGTCAGCAGTTCGATATGGATTTTGAGACACGCAGTGATGTTTCCGAGGCTGAATATATTGAGATGATTCGTTTGAAAACCTCTATATTGCTTGCAGCCTGCTTAAAGATGGGCGCTCTGTTAGGTGGGGCATCAGAACAGGACGCATCGTTGTTGTACTCTTTTGGCGAGAAATTAGGTTTGGCATTTCAACTGCAGGATGACTTGCTAGATGTATATGGTGATGCAAGTGTTTTCGGAAAACGTATAGGTGGGGATATTGTATGTAACAAAAAGACATACATGTATATCAATACCTGTTTGCTGGCATCGGAAGAGAACAGAACTGTTTTGTCAAAATGGGAAGCCTATCAGGGTGATGACATGGATGCTAAGATTGCTGCTGTACGTGCTGTGTATGACGAGGTTGGAATAAAAGAGATTGCAGAATCAAAAATAGAGGAGTATTTTAGCGAGGCAATGATGCTACTGAATAAGGTGGCGGTTACAGAGGAGCGTAAGAGCGTGATAAAAGAGTATGCCTTGAGTTTGATGAATAGAGTATTGTAAGAGAGTATGCCATACAGAAGATTGCCAAATACAGATAAAGCAAGAATCAGATCGCTCGAGAAGGCTGTAAATACAATGCGTAACAGTTTGTATTACAGGCCGGTTTTGCCTCCGGATTTATTGGCTAACGCTGAAAGAGTTCTGGTGCAGTTCAGGGAATTGTCAAATAGATATGTAAAGTCGTTGGAGGCTCAGACTGAATTTTCAAAATCGGATGCATATCAGAATAAACTCAAGAATGCCAGAATGTATGTTTCTCACTTCCTTACAGTTTTTAATCTTGCGGTTAAAAGAGGTGAGATTAAAAAATCTGACAGGGTTTATTATGCTTTGCAGGAAGATTGCGGTGAGAATCCGGATATATCGAGCGAAGCTGCATTATTAAGATGGGGAGAAAATGTCATAAATGGAGAAAAACAACGCACTACAAGAGGGGGCATTCCCATTTATAATCCAACTATCGGTAAGGTTTCTGTGCATTATGAACTCTTTAAGGAACAGTATAAGAAACAGATGCAGCTTAAGCAGACAACAGATGAATGTCTTGCTGTGGTTACTTTGTTGCGTCCTCAGGTAGATGAGATTATTCTGGAGGCATGGAACTCTATTGAGGGATTCTTTTCCGATCTGGAAGGTGAAGCCAAAATTAAGGCTTGTGAAGAGTATGGTGTAATATACTATTATAGAAAAGGTGAAAAGGATAATTGATACGCATACACATATTTATGTGGAAGATTTTAACCAGGACCTGGCAGATGTGATTGAACGAGCCAGGTCTGTTGGTTTATATAAATTGTTTTTGCCCAATATAAATGGTCGGAGTGTTGAGCAAATGCTAAGGGTGTGTGAGCAATATCCTGATTTTTGCCATCCGATGATTGGACTGCATCCAACAGATGTGGGCGATGATTATCAGTCTGAATTGCTTTACATGAAACGTTTGCTTGACGATGATGTCAAAAACGGAAATAAACAGTTTGTTGCTGTTGGTGAGATAGGAGTAGATCTGTATTGGGACAATTCAAAACTGAAAAGCCAGATAGATGCATTTGCTACCCAAATTGAGTGGGGAATTGAATATAATCTTCCATTAAGCATTCATTCGAGATCGGCCTTTGATGAACTTTGCAGTGTAATGGATAGATATAAGGATGCATCGATAAGAGGAGTCTTCCACTGTTTTTCCGGAAATGCAGAACAGGCAGCGAAATTGTTGGAGTATCCGGGTTTTATGCTGGGAGTTGGAGGCACGGTTACATATAAAAAGAGCGAACTTCCAGAAGTGCTTAAGACTGTTCCTGTTGATAGAATCCTTTTAGAAACCGATGCTCCGTATTTACCGCCAGTGCCTTTTCGCGGTAAGAGGAATGAACCGGCTTATCTTAAGCATGTAGTGGATTTTCTGGCTACTGTTTATTCTATAGATGCGGAACAGGTAATGGAGATAACAACTTTAAATGCTGAAAGGTTGTTTTTGTAACCGGAACCCTCTCTGTTTGAACAATAATAGGCAATCCCTGACGTTTATACATATATAAAAGGTGTATAATTATGGGTGTATTCAAAGAAATAAAACATATCAGAACTATCCTTATTGCTGTAGCATTGGTAATTGCTGTTTCTTCTTTGCTGGTTTCTCATAGTCTGGTAAAAGATCTGGAACGGGAGGAAAGAAATAAGATGGAGGTTTTTGCCGAGGCGTACAGAACATTTAATAATGCTGATGAAAATACAGACCTGAGTCTGGTACTGGAGGTGATATCGAGTAATAATACTATACCGGTTGTGATTCTTGACCGCTTTGATCAGGTAGCCAGTTATCTGAATTTAGATATCCCAAGGCAAGATACGTTGCAGTATATAAGACAATGTGTTGAATCAATGCGTAATGATGGAAATTCAATCAAACTGTATCATGAAGACGGAGATGATGAAAATTTCACGGAGGTCTGTTACGGAGAGTCTGTTTTGATTAGTAGACTGACTATATATCCATACATTCAGCTTGGAGTTGTGCTGATATTTGTCCTCATTGCAATTTTTGCTTTATTGAGTTTTAAAAAGACTGAACAGAACAGGGTGTGGGTTGGCTTGTCCAAAGAGACGGCTCATCAGTTGGGCACTCCTATCTCTTCTTTAATGGCATGGATAGAACTTTTAAAGGATAAATATAATGACGCCTTAATCCTGGATATGGAAAAAGATGTGAATCGTCTGCAGATGATTGCTGAACGATTCTCCAAAATTGGTTCTATGCCTGCTCCTGTTCAGGAAGATATGGTGATGGTGCTTGGCAGAGTAGTGGCATATATGGAACGAAGAATTCCAAATAGTGTCAGTTTTAAGAAGAATTTTCCAGATCCTCCGCTGAATGCTGCCGTTAATGCTTCACTATTTGAATGGGTAATAGAGAATGTATGTAAGAATGCAGTTGATGCTATGGATGGCCATGGTGTATTGACAATATCGTTGTTCAGAGATGAAGAGGTTGTGGCCATAGAGATAACAGATACAGGTAAGGGTATTCCAAAAAATCAGTATAAGTCGGTGTTTAATCCTGGTTTTACAACGAAGAAACGTGGCTGGGGGCTGGGCCTGTCACTGGCAAAGCGTATAGTTGAGGATTATCATAATGGCAAAATTTATGTAAAAAGGTCAGAACCTGGCAGTGGTACAACATTCAGGATTGAGTTGAAATAAGGATAAGTTAGGCAAGGATTAAATTATTGTGTAATTTTTTCTGTACAATGTACTTAAAAACAAATATTGTTTGTATCTTTGTGCCCCGAAAAAATGTTTAAATGGGTAGGTTAGGTACATATAAGGTTGATTTGAAAGGGCTAAAGGAGCAGTCAGCAACTTATGAATGGGTTGTTGGCAATGATTTTTTTGCTTTAGTAGAAGGTGAAGATGTACAGAAGGGTAATGTTAATGTAAAGTTACTCCTAACCAAAGAGGCAGACCTGTTTAACCTTGATTTTGAATTGCAGGGCAGTGCAGTTGTTAGTTGCGATCGTTGTTTGGACGATTTGTCACTTCCTATTGATACTACCGGCAATCTGAAAATCAAGTTGGGTGAAGATTTTGATGACGATGATGATATTCTGATAGTTCCTGAGGATGATGGTACAGTGAATGTAGCCTGGTATATCTATGAATTCATAGTGCTTTCGTTGCCACTTAAGAAAGTTCATGCACCTGGAAAGTGTAACAGAGAGATGATGAGCAAATTGAGTGAACATCTTATTGATGAGGTAGCGGAAGATTCTGATGAACAGGATATGACATCCGGAGAAATAGATCCACGTTGGAATGATTTGAAAAAAATAATAGAAATAAATAACGATTAAAAATTAAGTAAGATGGCACATCCTAAAAGAAGGCAGTCTAAAACAAGAACAGCTAAGAGAAGAACTCATGACAAGGCAGTTGCTCCTACATTGGCTATTTGTCCAAACTGCGGCGCTTGGCACGTTTATCACACAGTATGCGGTGAGTGCGGTTATTACAGAGGTAAATTGGCAGTTGTAAAAGAGACTGCAGCTGAATAACAAACTTATGAGAACGCATCTTTAAACGGATGCGTTCTTTTTGACTTATAGAAAACCCCAAAGTTATGCATAAAGCCGGTTTCGTAAACATAGTAGGTAATCCAAATGTAGGTAAGTCAACATTGATGAATCTATTGGTTGGAGAACATATCTCTATTGCTACATTCAAGGCACAGACAACACGCCATCGTATAATGGGTATTGTTAATACTGAAGACTCTCAGATAGTCTTTTCTGATACCCCCGGAGTGTTGAAGCCGAATTATAAGTTGCAGGAGTCTATGCTTGCATTCTCTGAGTCTGCATTGGTCGATGCTGATGTGTTGATATATATGACAGATGTAGTAGAGAAGATCGACAAGAATCAGGAGTTTTTGGATAAGGTGTCTAAACTAAAGGTGCCTGTATTGGTGGTTATCAACAAAATTGATCTATCCAATCAGGAGGCATTAGTATCACTTGTGGAAGCATGGCATGAGCGTCTTCCAGAAGCTGAAATAATTCCGGTTTCTGCAACAAACAGATTTAATGCCGATGTTTTGCTGAAACGCATAAATGAACTGTTGCCCCCATCACCTCCATATTTTGATAAAGATCAGCTTACAGACAAACCTGCAAGATTTTTTGTATCCGAAATAGTAAGAGAGAAGATACTTCTTAATTACGACAAGGAGGTACCATATTCAGTTGAGGTAACAGTAGATCAGTTCAAAGAGAATAAATCCCGTATTCTGATCAGTTGTGTGATTTATGTAGAACGTGAATCACAAAAGGGAATACTGATTGGTCATGAAGGTGCTGCTTTGAAAAAAGTGGCTATTGAGGCGCGAAGAGATCTGGAGAAATTCTTTGGCAAAAAAATATTTATGGAGATACTGGTCAAGGTTGATAAGGATTGGCGTAGTTCGTCAAGAGAACTTAGAAACTTTGGATATAAACAAGATTAATTCAATTTATATTAGTTGATATGAGCAATCTGGTAGCTATAGTAGGTAGGCCAAATGTGGGCAAATCGACACTATTCAACCGTCTGACCCAGACTCGTCAGGCCATAGTTGATGATGAAGCTGGTACAACCCGTGACAGACAATACGGAAAATGCGAATGGGGCGAAGCTCAATTCTCAATAGTAGATACCGGCGGATGGGTAGTAAATTCGGACGATGTGTTTGAAGAGGAAATACGCAAACAGGTTGTAATCGCTATAGAAGAGGCAGATGTGATTCTGTTTCTTGTGGATATAAAGACCGGTATTACCGATTTGGATTTAGCTGTGGCAGATATATTGCGTCGTTCAAAGACGCCGGTGGTTCTGGTTGCAAACAAGATGGATACGTTTGAATTGCAATATGCAGCGGCAGAGTTCTATGCGTTGGGATTGGGCGATCCTTTTACAATATCTTCAGCCAATGGTACCGGAACAGGAGATTTGCTTGATGTGGTTGTTTCAAAGTTACCAAAGAATACTCAGGTTGAAATAGAGGATGATATACCAAAGTTTACAGTAGTTGGCCGTCCAAATGTTGGTAAGAGTTCTATTGTAAACGCTTTTATTGGTGAAGATCGTAACATAGTAACCGATATTGCCGGTACTACTCGTGATTCTGTTTACACACGTTACGATAAGTTTGGTTTTGATTTCTATTTGGTAGATACTGCCGGAATAAGAAAGAAAAATAAGGTAGAAGACGATTTGGAGTTCTATTCTGTGATGCGTTCTATTCGTGCCATAGAAAATTCTGATGTATGTATTCTGATGCTTGATGCTACCCGTGGCATAGAGAGTCAGGATATGAATATTGTATCGCTTGTAGTAAAGAATCAGAAGGGACTGGTAGTGGTGGTCAATAAGTGGGATCTGATAGAAGATCGTTGTGCAAAGGTTATGAAGAACTATGAAGAGGCAATTCGTTCCAGATTGGCACCATTTACAGATTTTCCTATCATCTTTACATCTGCCATTAACAAACAGAGGATACTTAAGGTTCTGGAGTGTGCAAAAGAGACATATGCGCACAAAACAGCGCGTGTATCTACTGCAAAACTGAATGCTGAAATGCTTCCGCTTATAGAGGCTTATCCGCCACCATCAATGAAGGGTAAGTACATTAAGATAAAGTATTGTACTCAGTTGCAGGGGCCATCAGTTCCATCGTTCGTATTCTTTGCAAACCTTCCACAGTATGTGAAGGATCCATACAAACGTTTCCTGGAAAATAAGATAAGGGAAAAATGGAATTTCTCGGGTACTCCGATCAATATCTTTATCAGACAGAAGTAATAGATTAAATAAAAGGATAGCAGTTAAACGGCTATCCTTTTAATGTTGTTAGTAAACAATCTTATATGTTTTGTTATTACAACGCAACAGATATATACCTCTTTTTGGAAGCGGTATGGCAGAATCGGTTCCTGCCTGTAGAGTCGCATTGTATAATATCTCTCCTGTAATGGAGTATAGTGTTACTCTTGCTTCTGTATTCGAATTCAGAATAATGGCCTGGTTTGCAATAGAGTATGAAATCCCGGCATTAGTTGAAACTTTATTCTGGTTTATAGATGTACTGTTTCTGCTAATTATCGAGAATGTGGTGACTCCATTGCTGTATTCTATATCCATTACCGGAATATTAACAGGGATACCGCATCCGGTAATTGTTGATGGTGTACTATATAATGTCAGACTGTCATTGCCGTTGTATGGGAACAGATCACCAATTCTGGTGGAGTCGGTATAGTCGTTGTCTGCAGCCAATACTTTATATCTCTGTTCGTTTGCGTTATTGTTTACTTTATTGTCATTCCATACATTCCTGTTATAGTCAACCGTTGTTACAAGTAGCCCTTCAGCAGGCTGATACTGATACCAACCCTCTTTGTTGTGGGTTTCCAGCAAGATGTAACTCAACTTTTTGTCGCTGGGTAGCAAGTATGCTGTTTGGGCTGTGTCTATAGCTGGTAAAACATAATTACCCGGCGATGAAATCTCTGTCAGATTCATCCATCCCAGAGAGTACCTTTCCAAAGCAGTATATCCAACAGGAGAGAAACCATAGTTGTCATAACAGCCATAATCCATTATACTCCATTCTCTAATTGTAGATGATTTTGCAGTTGAACTGGCTGATGTGGGGTAGAAATCGGGTAAACCAAGTATGTGCGAAAACTCATGGCAGAAAGTACCTATTCCATCAATCAGGTTGTCCACGTCTGCGTAAATTTCAGGTGAACAGGCATATTTGTTTGTCCGGTAATCTCCAACTCTGCATTCGCAAACCCATTGGTGTGGCCATATTGTGTAGGGATCAGCACCTGCATAGTTTTCGCCTTTTCCAGCATAAATTACATAGATGAAATCAACTTCCAGATTGTTGTCCTGATCATATTCTGAAAAGTCAACCAGATTGTTACTATAGGCCTTCTGGATAATTTCGCGAATCAATTCTGCCGCATGTACTTCATCATATCCATTTGAATCGTTCTGGCCGTAGTAGGCATATCCGTTATCGGCGGTAATTGGCCCTACAATGTTGAATGTGGGACTGAACTGTCCAAATGACTGAGCCTCAAAATAGTCTTTTGCGCTTCCGTATGCACCTGGAATCTTACGGCCATTCATCATAATGGAATCCTTATATCCGCTCTGATTTAACATCTTGTTGTATTTCTCTTTAATAGCGTCGTTGTCTAATGAAAATGAACGATCGGGGAAATCAACCAGAAATACCAGTCCATTAACTTTGCCTTTTGTAGGGAAGGTTGATGTTGAATATATACCCTGCTGATGTAATGAGGATCTGGTTTGGGGTAATGTATGGTCTGCGGTTCTTGATGATGAATTGACAGAACTTCTTAAATGTTTCTGGTCAATTCCACTCAGAAATCTTAATTCTGTCTGATTCCTGTTTTCACTGTTGTGGGCCAGATGAATGCTTGGTCTGATAGCTCCATCTTTCAGTTGAGTGGCATATCGCCAGACTCCGTTGGAATCAGTTGTAACCATAACGCCATCAGTGGTTTCTGTGTAGTGGCAAAATTCATTACCTACCAGCCTGATGCTTAGACTGGTACCATCCGGTTGCGTTATTGAAGCTATAATCTGTCTGGCAGGAGCAGCAGTTGCCACTATGTAAGTTAAAATGGCAATCAGTAATGTGTATATTTTTTTAGAGTATTTGTAAATCATTTCCGGCTTGATTAGGCTTGAAATATCTTTTTCTTTAATTCAAAGCTCTTACTCAGGTATTTTTCCCTTACTGTGGGGTTTTCTGCCAGCTCTTCCGGTGTACCCTGGAAGAGTATTCTGCCTTCAAAAAGAAGGTAAGCTCTGTCTGTTATACTCAGGGTCTCGTGAACATTGTGGTCTGTTATCAGGATTCCAATGTTTTTGTCTTTTAATTTCCAGACTATTTGCTGTATGTCTTCTACTGCTATAGGGTCAACGCCGGCAAATGGTTCGTCAAGCATAATGAACTTAGGTTCTATAGCCAAGCATCGTGCAATCTCAGTACGTCTTCTTTCGCCTCCTGAAAGACGGTCGCCCAGATTCTTTCTAACCTTTTGTAAACTGAATTCCTCTATCAGACTCTCTAACTTCTCTTTTTGGTAATCGTATGGTTTACCGGTAAGTTCAAGTACAGACATAATGTTGTCTTCTACGCTCATCTTGCGGAAAACACTGGCCTCTTGTGCCAAATATCCTATGCCTTTTCTGGCGCGTTTGTAAACAGGGTATTCTGTTATATCTTCGTTATCCAGATATATATGTCCTTCGTTTGGAGTTATAAATCCTGTTGTCATATAGAATGATGTGGTTTTACCTGCTCCGTTAGGGCCTAACAAACCTACTATCTCTCCCTGTTTTACATCTATGGATACATGATTCACTACGGTACGTTTACCATATCGTTTAACAAGGTTTTCAGTTCTAAGAACCATCTTTTCGTTGTTATCTGCAGAATCCATTATTTTGTCTGTTATATAATCTGAAATCAATATCAAGTTATACAAAGGTATAACAAAGAAACGAAAGTGTACGTTAAATAACAAAAAAATGTTGAAAGGTAATTTAGGATAAAAAGAAAATTTATAGGTGAATTTATTTTGCGTACAAAAAAAAATATTACTTTTGCTCCTATAAAGAGAATGAAAGAAGTATTTTGCTAAACAAAGAATAACAAAAGGAATAATAATATGAAGGTAGGAAAGTTGCTGATTGTCATTGCGCTTGCTGTTTGGTGTGGCTGTACAAATAAGAACCAAACAGCAGAAACTATTGTTGTTAATTTAGAAACGGCTACTGAAAATATCAATTGGGCTGCAGTTCTTGACACAACCTATTTTAAGGCAATAACATTAGAAACCACTGATGATTGTTTAATAGGTGAAGTTTTGAAAATAATCTATGAAGACGATATGCTAATAGTAGCAGATAATATGTCACATAGTGTATTCTTTTTCAATACAGAAGGAAAGTTCCTTAATAGCATCTGTAAAATAGGGCGAGGTCCTGATGAGTATTTTGAACTGACAGATATAAGTGTAAGAGATGGTAAGGTGTGGTTACTTGATAATATCTCTTGTAAAGTACTTTGCTATGATTATACCGGTAAAATGCTACATAAGTTTGAAACTCAAGGCGGTGTAAGCATTCAGGCTCTGAAAAATAGTATTCTTATAGGTGATGTTTGGGGCGGTGTAGCTGCCGGTGGTCCTTATCTTCTTTCTGAATTTGATTTTGAGGGTAATCAATTAGGAAGAGCTTTTGAATATTCTGAAAGTGACGAATATAGAGATAGCGGCGATTGGCAACCGTTTGCCGGAGCTGATGGTAGGGGAAGTGACTTCTTGTTGGTCTCAAAAAACGAAGTTTGGCATTACGAAAATGGAAAGGAATATTTAAAGTATAAATTTGATCTGGGTGAATATGATATGCCGGACAAATATAAGATAGAAGGTGCAGAATACATATTGAAAAATAGACTGCACAAACAGTATGGTTTGGGCGTAACCAATTTGTGGGAAAGTAACAAATACAGATTTGCCGATATACATATACAAGGAGATAAATATCTCTGTATCTTGGATAAAAAGAATAATGATATAATCTCATTTTCTAAATCAAAATATCTAAATGTTTTTGATGTGTCGCCGGGAAGAATAATCAGAACTGATGGTGATTATCTGTTGTCTTACCACAGTGGAATTGAGTTATATCAACTTCGTGAATACATCTGGAAGGTGAATCCTGAAAATATAAAGGGTAAAGAAATTGATTTGTACAACATAAGTCAAGGACTCTCTGTAGATGATAATGGCGTGGTGCTGATGATGAAATTTAAATAAAGGAAAAATGAAGAAGATTTTGTTTGTGGGTTTAGCATTGTGTGTGCTGGCGTTGGGTTGTATGGAAGAAACTCAGGAAGAGGTAAAAGTTATTCCTGCGGCGTTTGAGGAGAATAATTCATCACCTCAGTATAGTGACATGGTTAGCTCTGTAGAATTTATACCCCTTGAAACTACTCAAGCATCTCTTTTGGGCGATATAGAGCAACTGATAGTTACAGAAGATTATATAATAGTTTCAGACGATATGGCCGTAAAGTGCTTTGATGCTGATGGTAAATATCTGCATGATATAGGCCGTATAGGACGTGGACATGGTGAATATAACAACTTTACATCTATAAGTTATAGCGGTAATGTGGTCTATGTGTGTGACCAACGTGCTCTTTATTCATACGAATTATCTACAGGAAAATTTATAGAGAAAAAGGAGTTTGATGAACCGCATTATAAGGCTTTTGTTGTTGATGGCTATGTTTATTGTTTTAACTGGATAGATGGTATTAAATTCTATAGCTATCAGTTGAAAGATTTATCGGAAAAGAGACTTATATACGAAAATAACATAAACCCATCTACAGAAGGAAATCTCTGCTATGCCAATGGTAGTTTAATGTTGGTTGAACCATTTGCCGGTCTCTTCTACAAATTCCAAAATGGAGAGATACTTCCTTTTTTTAAGTACGATATGGGTAATAAAGCTATGCCGGTGGAGAGATTTACCGGTAAACTGGATTATAGAAATTATAAAGGTATGGCTGAATTTTATCAATTCCCATTTGTGGCAGATGGATATTTTACTTTCGGTTATAACATAGGAAATGAAATGAGGCGGGCTGTTGTAAATCTGACAAACGACAACGTTTTTGATTTTAATAGAATGAACTGGCAACTGGAATATAAATTAGAGCCTAACCTATCTCCTACATATTCCGATGGAAAGTATTTTTATCAGACCAGAAGTGCTCAGCCCCCGGTAGAATATTTTGATAATGTTCCGTCCAAATATAGTACATTCAATAGATTGAAAAACGCACAGACAGACGATAATCCTGTTGTTTGCAAAATACAAATGAATAAAGGATTCCTTAAGTAATTTGAGAAAATACTGTAAGATGGGTAATTTGCGAAACATAGGGAAATAGTTGACTATTTTTTTGTGGTTTGCAATTTATGAACTAATTTTGCACCTTAATAATTGGATGGCTCGTTTAGAGCGCAATTATTGTGTGAAAATAGTAACTTAAACAATTATAAAAAGGAATGAATATTTCATTTGAAAATGTAAGCGAGGTACAGGGCCTGCTCACAATTCAGCTGGAGAAAGCTGACTATTCAGAGAACGTAGAAAAAGCTTTAAAAAACTACAGTAAGAAAGCAAATATGCCGGGTTTCCGTCCGGGTATGGTGCCTATGAATCTTATCCGTAAAATGTACGGAAAGAGCGTAAAAGCAGAAGAAGTTAACAAACTGCTTCAGGAAAAGTTGTTTGGCTATATCAAAGAAAACAAGATTGATATGCTGGGCGAACCTCTGACAAACGAAGAAAAAGGTGGCTCTTTGAATATTGATGATGATAATTTGACATTCTATTTTGATATTGCTCTTTCACCAAAATTTGAAGTAGCTGTATCAAAAGACGATACAATCCCTTATTACGATATCAAGATTACCGACGAAATGGTTGACAAACAGGTAAAAGCTTATGCTCAGCAGGTTGGTAAATATGAACAGTTTGACGAATATCAGGACAACGATCTTTTGAAAGGTCAGTTGCAGGAACTTGATGCAGAGGGTAATGTAAAAGAGGGTGGTATTGTGGTAGAAGATGCTACTTTGATGCCTCTATATCTAAAGAACGAAGATCAGAAAGCTCTGTTCAATGGTGCAAAGAAGGGTGATGCAGTAGTATTCAATCCTAAAAAAGCACATAACGACAATGTTGTGGAGGTAGCTGCACTTCTTAAGATGAATAAAGAAGATGTTGAAAATCTGGATTCAGATTTCTCATATACCATTCAGGAAATAACCCGTTTTGTAGAGGGTGAACTGACACAGGAAGTTTTTGATCAGGTATTTGGTAAAGATACAGTTAAGAATCTTGACGAATTCCGTTCAAAGGTTGCAGAATCATTGGAAAAGAGCTATCTGCCTGATAGCGACTATAAGTTTATGCTTGACCTCCGTTCATATTTGATGGAAAAGGTTGGTAAACTGAGCTATGCTGATGAACTGTTGAAACGTATCATGTTAGCAAATGCAAAAGAGGGTAGCGAAGCAAGTGTAGAAGAGAACTTTGAAAAGAGTTTGACAGAACTTACTTGGCATCTTATTCAGGAAAAACTTGTAGAGCAGAACTCTATCAAGGTAGAAGATGAGGATGTATTGAATCAGGCTCGCGAAGCTACAAAGGCTCAGTTTGCTCAGTACGGAATGATGAATATTCCTGATGAATTGCTTGATAACTATGCAAAAGAGATGTTGAAGAAGCGCGAAACTGTTGATGGTCTGGTAAATCGTGCAGTAGAGACAAAACTGGCCGCAGCTATTAAGGAACAGGTAACACTGAAGAATGAAAATGTAACAGTAGAAGAGTTTAATAAACTGTTCGAACCTGCTACAGAAACAAAATAAATACAGATGATTATGAAAGATGAATTTCACAAATTTGCAGTAAAGCACGTTGGCTTGAACAGCCAGGTTTTAGATGATGTAATCAAGTCTCAGTCACAGCAGTATATGAATCCATATATATTGGAGGAACGTACTCTGAACGTTACTCAGATGGATGTGTTCTCACGCCTGATGATGGATAGAATTATCTTCCTGGGTACTGAGATAAATGATTATACAGCTAATACTATTCAGGCTCAGCTGCTTTATCTGGATTCTGTGGATTCATCTAAAGATATATCTATATACATCAATTCACCAGGCGGTTCTGTTACCTCAGGTTTGGGTATCTATGATACTATGCAGTTTATTCAGAGCAATGTTACCACAATCTGTACAGGTATTGCAGCCAGCATGGCAGCAGTTCTGTTGGTTGCGGGCCATGAAGGTAAGCGTTTTGCTCTGCCCCATAGCAGGGTGATGATACACCAGCCGTTAGGAGGTGTGCAGGGACAGGCCAGTGATATTGAAATTACAGCAAGAGAGATTCAGAAGTACAAGAAAGAGTTGTACACTATAATATCCGATCATTCCCATACTCCATTTGAAAAGGTGTGGGCCGATAGTGACAGAGACTATTGGATGACAGCACAAGAGGCAAAAGAGTATGGAATGATTGATGCTGTTCTATCAAAACGTGGTTGATTGATGGCAAAGAAAGAGAAAAATACGCAGTGCAGTTTTTGCGGTCGCTTTGAGTACGAAGTTGGTTTTATGATAGGCGGGCTGTTTGGCGCAATCTGTGATGAATGCGCTGGAAGAGCATACGAGATTGTAAAGGAACAACAGGCGACCACAGGTAAATCTGACTTTGAGTTGAAGGACATACCAAAACCTAAACAGATTAAAGAGTTTCTGGATGAATATGTTATAGGTCAGGATATTGCCAAACGATATTTGTCTGTGGCTGTGTATAACCATTATAAACGCGTTGCAAGTAAAACAGACGATGTAGATATTGAAAAGAGCAATATTATCCTGGTTGGTAGGACAGGTACAGGTAAAACATTGCTGGCTAAGACAATTGCCCGTCTGCTTAAGGTGCCGTTCACAATTGTCGATGCTACTGTTTTAACGGAAGCCGGTTATGTGGGCGAAGATATAGAGAGCATATTAACACGTCTGTTGCAGGTAGCCGACTATGATGTGGAGGCAGCTCAGAGAGGTATTGTCTTCATTGATGAGATAGATAAAATTGCGCGAAAAGGTGATAATCCATCTATTACTCGTGATGTAAGTGGTGAAGGTGTTCAGCAGGGACTTCTGAAATTGTTGGAGGGCTCTGTGGTGAATGTACCGCCACAGGGGGGACGTAAGCATCCAGAACAGAAATTTATTCAGGTAGATACAAAGAATATTCTGTTTATTTGCGGTGGTGCGTTCGATGGTATTGAAAGAAAGATTGCCAGCAGAATGAATACTCAGGTTGTAGGATTTGAAAATCAGCAGCAACGCAGAAAACTGGATTTGAACAATCTTTTGCAGTATATCTCTCCGCAGGATTTGAAGTCGTTTGGCCTTATACCGGAAATTATAGGCCGATTGCCTATTGTCTCATATCTGGAACCATTGGATAAGGAGGCTTTGCGTAAGATTTTGACAGAGCCTAAAAATTCAATTGTAAACCAGTACGTGAAACTGTTCAGTCTGGATGGGGTTACACTGACATTCGAACCGGAAGTTCTGGATTATATAGTGGATAAAGCTGTCGAATTTAAGCTTGGAGCGCGTGGTCTGAGATCTATAGTAGAGACTATAATGATGGATGCAATGTTTGAAACTCCATCGACCAGAAAAAAAAGTTTACGAGTTACTTTAGAATATGCCGAGAAGCAGTTTTCAAAGAATCAGGGGACTTTTTTAGAGGAAATATAGGTTTTAGGCAACATTTTTGCATTTAGTCGGAATCATTAAGTTACTTTTTTAGGAAAAAGTTTGCAAGTTTGAATTACTTGTGTTTAACTTTGTTATTCAATCGCACCAGATTGAACAGATGGTTATATAGGTAATTATTGATTTATGCAAGGGAAGGAGATTAACTTGGCAGAGGCGCTGAAAGTCCATTTTGGATTTGATACATTCAAAGGTGAACAGGAAGCCATAATACGCAATCTGTTGGCAGGCAACAATACGTTTGTTCTTATGCCTACAGGCGGTGGCAAGTCATTATGCTATCAGTTACCGGCACTTTTAATGGAGGGTACTGCAATAGTAATATCTCCCTTGATCGCACTAATGAAGAATCAGGTTGATGCCATGCGTAATATGTGGGAGGAAGATGGCATTGCACATTTTATCAACTCATCTCTTAATAAAACGGCAATTGACCAGGTAAAGGCAGATGTTTTGTGCGGAAAGACAAAATTATTGTATGTCGCCCCGGAATCTCTTACTAAGGAAGAGAATATTGAATTCCTGAAACAGTTGAAGATTTCGTTCTACGCAGTTGACGAAGCTCATTGTATATCGGAGTGGGGACATGATTTCAGACCTGAATACAGGAAAATCAAAGATATGGTCAAGAATATAGGTGTTGCGCCTATTATAGCTTTGACCGCTACAGCGACCAATAAAGTTAGAGACGATATAAAGAAGAATCTCGGTATTCAGTCTGCAAAAGACTTTACACTCTCCTTTAATCGTCCTAATTTGTACTATGAGGTACGCCCAAAAACCAAGAATGTTGAGAAAGACATAATTCGTTTTATAAAGGCTAACGAAGGCAAGTCTGGTATTATTTACTGCTTGTCAAGAAAGATGGTTGAGGATCTGGCAAGCATACTGCAGGCAAATGATATACCGGCTCTTGCATATCATGCAGGTATGGAGGCTGCAACCCGTTCTGCGGTACAGGATGCTTTCATTATGGAGAAAGTAGATGTAATTGTGGCTACTATTGCATTTGGTATGGGAATTGACAAACCTGATGTGAGATATGTGATTCACTATGATATACCAAAGAGTCTGGAGGGATACTATCAGGAGACAGGTCGTGCAGGACGTGATGGTGGCGAAGGTCAGTGTATTGCGTTCTATCATCAAAAGGATGTGCAGAAATTAGAGAAGTTTCTGGAAGGAAAACCTCTTGCAGAACAAGATATTGGCAGACAACTCTTACAGGAGACAACTGCATATTGTGAATCGTCTGTATGTAGAAGAAAAATGCTGCTTCACTATTTTGGTGAAACATTTGAAGTGAAAAATTGTGGAAATTGTGATAACTGTTTGAATCCTAAGAAGCAGGTGGAAGCAAAAGAACTTTTAGAAACGGTATTGGAAACAATTCAGGCCGTAAAGGAGAATTTTAAATCAGATTATATAGTAGATCTGTTGTTGGGTAAGGAGACGTCAACAATCCAGGATCATTGTCATGATGAATTAGAGGTGTTTGGTGCCGGTGCTGACGAATCGGACAAGACATGGAATGCTGTTATACGTCAGGCACTGATTGCAGGCTACATAGTGAAAGATGTGGAGAACTATGGTCTCCTGAAGTTAACAAAAGCGGGTAAAGAGTTTATGGCTCATCCAAAATCGTTCCAGATAGTGGAAGACAACGATTTTGAGGAAGAGGAGAATGAAGGCCCAATGAGAGGCGGAGGTTCATTCGCTGTAGATCCGGAACTCTATTCAATGTTGAAAGATCTTAGAAAGAAACTTTCAAAACAGTTGGAGTTACCACCATACGTGATATTCCAGGATCCATCGCTGGAGGCTATGGCAACAACATATCCTATTACAATGGAAGAGTTGCAGAATATTACCGGTGTAGGAGCTGGAAAAGCTAAACGATATGGTGAGGAGTTTATCAATCTTATTAAACGTCACGTAGAGGAGAATGAGATTGAGCGTCCAGAGGATATGCGTGTGCGCACTGTTGCAAACAAATCCAAACTAAAGGTAAGTATCATTCAGAGTATTGACAGGAAGGTCGCTCTCGATGATATTGCAGTAAGCAATGGTATTGAATTTGATGAATTGCTGTCCGAAATAGATACTATTGTATATTCAGGTACAAAACTAAACATAGACTACTTTATTGAAAGTGTTATGGATGATGATCGTGCCGAAGATATTTATGAGTATTTCAAAGAGTCGGAAACCGATTCAATGGATGATGCAATCGATGAACTTGGTGATGAGTATACAGAAGAGGAGATCCGTCTTGTTCGCATCAAATTCATTTCAGAGATGGCCAATTAAATTGAAACAAAAACAAATATATAAACAATATGTCATTTATTACAGATAAGGTTGTAATGGACGGTTTAACATACGATGATGTACTGTTGATACCGGCTTATTCAGAAGTGTTGCCAAGAACTGTTAAATTAACAACAAAGTTTTCACGCAATATTGAGTTGAAAATACCATTCGTAACTGCTGCCATGGATACAGTTACAGAATCAAAGATGGCGATAGCAATAGCACGAGAAGGTGGTATTGGCGTTATTCATAAGAATATGTCTATAGAGGAGCAGGCAAGACAGGTCGCAATAGTTAAGCGTGCGGAAAATGGTATGATTTTTGATCCTGTTACCATTAAACGTGGCTCTACCGTTAAGAATGCTCTTGATTTAATGGCAGAGTATCATATTGGTGGTATCCCTGTTGTAGATGATGAAAATCATCTGGTAGGTATAGTAACCAATCGTGATCTTCGCTTTGAAAGAGAGATGGGTAAATTTATAGATGATGTTATGACTAAGGAAAACATCATTACAACTCATCCAGGAACAGATATGGAGACTGCTTCTCAGATTTTACAGGAGAACAAGATTGAGAAACTTCCTGTAATTGATGAAAAAGGTAAATTGGTTGGTCTGATTACATACAAGGATATTACCAAGGCAAAAGACAAACCAATGGCATGCAAAGATAGCATGGGCCGTTTGCGCGTTGCTGCTGGTGTTGGTGTAACTAATGACACAATAGAACGTATGCAGGCATTGGTAGCTGCCGGAGCTGATGCTATTGTTATAGATACAGCACATGGACATTCAAGAGGTGTTGTGGAAAAATTAAAAGAGGCTAAGAGACTATTCCCTAATATTGACATAGTTGTAGGAAACATTGCAACAGGCGAAGCTGCAAAGATGCTTGTTGAAGCTGGTGCAGACGCAGTTAAAGTGGGTATCGGCCCGGGCTCAATCTGTACAACACGTGTAGTTGCAGGTGTAGGCGTGCCACAGTTATCAGCAGTATATGATGTAGCTAAGGCACTTGAAGGTACAGGTGTTCCATTGATCGCTGATGGTGGTCTGCGTTATTCAGGCGATGTGGTTAAGGCTTTGGCTGCAGGTGGTTACAGCGTAATGATCGGTTCTTTGGTAGCTGGTACAGAAGAGGCTCCAGGTGATACCATTATATTCAATGGCCGTAAGTTCAAGTCATATCGTGGAATGGGTTCGTTGGAGGCTATGGAGAATGGCTCAAAAGACCGTTATTTCCAGGCAGACCAGTGCGATGTGAAAAAATTGGTTCCGGAAGGTATTGCTGCGAGAGTTCCTTATAAAGGTACATTGTATGAAGTAATATATCAGTTGGTTGGCGGATTGCGTTCTGGTATGGGTTATTGTGGAGCTGCAGATATTAAACAGTTGCACAATGCTAAGTTTACCCGTATAACAAATGCCGGTGTAGCAGAGAGTCATCCACATGATGTTGCAATTACCAGCGAGGCTCCAAACTATAGTCGTCACGAATAATTGTTTGAAATGAAGAAATCTGTTTTACTCTTTTTGATCCTGCTTTTTGGTGTTGTTCCTTTTGCAAAAGGAGCTGAACCGGAGACCGTATTGATGAATATAGACGGTAAGGAGGTTATGATGTCCGAATTCGAGTATTTTTTGAACAAAAACAGGAATACAGCAGATCCTTTATCAAATAAGGAGCTAAAGGAGTATTCAGATTTATATGTCAACTTCAAACTAAAAGTGGCAGCAGCAGAACGTGCCGGATTGGATACAATGGCCACTTTTAAAGAGGAGTATAAACTATATCGCGATATGCAGGCAGAAACCTATATGCTGGATTCTGCATATCTGGAAGAGATGGCATTTCGTACTTATGAGACTTCTGCCAAAGAGGTTGGACCGGATGGTCTAGTCAATCTGAATATTTTGACTATTGTTCCTGACGGAAACTCTCAGGAAGATTTGCTGTTTGCAAGGAACAAGATAGACTCACTATACAATATTATTGTAAACAAAGGTGCAAATTTTAATGAGATAGCTGCCAGAAATTCTCAGGATGGAGTTGCAAGTGATGGTGGTATAGTTGGCTGGGTGTCGCGTGCCCAGGTTCCGGAATATATAGCTGAGAGAGCTTTTACAATGCCTGTGAATATGGTATCGGAACCATTTTATTGCGAAATGGGTTTTATGATTATCAGAATTACAGAAAAGCAGAGTTTTGGCTCTTATGAAGAACATCGCGCCTCTATATACGAGTGGATGGAACGTGAAGGTTACAATGTGCTGGCAAAACGTTCAAAGGCCAGAAAAGTTGCAAAAGAGTATGGCTGGACAAATTTGACAGATGATCAGGCTATAGCTCGGGTTGATAGTATGCTTGAAGATATTTATCCGGAATTCGGTCTGATTTCACAGGAATACTATGATGGACTTTTGATGTTTGAAATAAGCAACAATGAGGTTTGGCAGCGATCTACAATAGATACACTGGGACTTGAAAAGTTCTTTGAAAAGAATAAGAAGCAGTTTAAGTTTGAAAAGCCACGTTTTAAGGGTATGCTCTTCTTCTGTAAATCGGAACAGGTTTTTCACGATATAGTTGCAGCTATAGATGGTTGCAATGATGAAGAGAGGATCGCAAAAATAGCAGAATTTAACAGGGAAGAACCAAAGGTGCGTATATTACGCGGTCCAATAGAGAAGGGTAAGAACAAGTATGTGGATAGTGTAGTGTTTGGTGAAGGAGAATACGAACTACGTGAGGATTATCCTTATGTTGATGTTATAGGTAAGGCTATTTCATATCCAGAGGAGATTTCCGATTCATATGGTGAGGTGGTAAATGCATATCAGGATTATCTGGAAAAGATGTGGATTAAGAGACTGCATAAGGAGATACCTTACAAGGTGAACAAAAAAGTTTTGAATTCAATAATTCCTTGAGTATATGAAGTCCGGGAACATTGATAAACTTTTTATATGGATCTTGTTCTTGATTATCTCATTCAGTTCGTGCAAGAAAACTGATGAGATAATTTATACTAAAGGGAAAACCCCTTTGGTGGAACTTGATGGTAATGTGCTATATAAGGAGGATTTATCGCAGGTGTTACCGCTGAATTTATTGGATGCCGATAGTGCGGCCTTTGCTGACAGATATATAGAAAATTGGATTTCAGAACTTATGTTCTATCAGAATGCAGAGCGAAATATACGCGATGATAAGACTATAGACGAACTTGTGGAAAATTACAGACGATCGTTAATAGTACACAAATATCAGCAAAGATTAATAGAACAGAAGGTTGAACAGGAGATAACAAAAGACGAGATAAACACTTTCTATGAAGAGAACAAAAATTTGTTCATTCTTGAAGAACCGATTCTGAAGGGACTCTTTATAAAACTACCATTGTCAGCTCCTAATCAGGCTAATATAAAACGATTGTATCGTTTGCAGGATGATGAGTCGTACGATGAGATAGAGAAGTATTGCATTATGTATGCACCATACTATGAATTCTTCTATGATTATTGGCACTCAGTATCGGAGATAGAGATATTGTTGCCTGCAATGGACGAATCACTTCAGGATTACCTGAAAAATAATAATTTTCTGGAGTTGAAAGATGAAGAGTCGTTATATCTGTTAAATGTAAGCGAATACCTTCCAAAGGGTAGCGTGTCGCCTGTTGAGCAGGTTGAGGATAGAATTAAGAGATTGATTATAAATAACAAGGAGGTTACTTATATCAGAAGAATAAAGAAAGATTTGTATAACACAGCTATTGAAAATAATAGAGCAATATTCCATAATAAATGATGAAACAGAGATTATTTACGTTGGTGATGATAGCATCTGCTATGTTCTACTTTATAGATATAGAGGCTCAGAACAATATTATAGACGAGGTAGTATGGGTAGTTGGTGACGAGGCTATCTATAAATCGGAGGTAGAAGAGGCACGTAAGGATGCTCAGCTTCGTGGAGTTAAATGGGACGGCGATCCATATAGTCTTATACCGGAAGAACTGGCCATAAGAAAACTATATCTGAATCAGGCTAAACTGGATAGTATTTCTGTTACTCCGGCCGAGGTAAATCAGCAGCTGGATATGCGCTTGCAGTCTATGGCTGACCAGATAGGCGGAACAGATAAAATGCTGGAATACTATGGACTTACATTAGCTCAGTTAAGAGAGAAATTTTACGAATCCATCGAAACAGAGTTTATAGTAAGCAGGGTTCAGTCTAACATAATCAATAAAGTGAAGGTTACTCCGGCTGAGGTTAGAAGATTTATCGCAACCTTGCCGGAAGAAGAGATACCATACGTTCCTACTCAGGTTGAGGTTCAGATCCTGACACAGGAACCAAAAATTCCACAGGAAGAGATTGATGCTGTAAAAGAGCGTTTGAGAGAGTTCACTGAGAGAATTCAGTCTGGTGAAACACAATTCTCAACATTGGCTCTGCTCTATTCACAGGATCCAGGCTCAGCCAGATATGGAGGTGAATGCGGTTTAAAAGGACGCGGAGAATTTGTTCCGGAATTTTCTGCAGTTGCCTTTAATCTGACAGATCCGAATAAGGTTTCAAAAATAGTGGAAACAGAGTATGGATTCCATATAATTCAGCTTAAGGAACGTCTGGGCGATATGGTGAATGTTCGCCATATTTTGCTCAAGCCAGAGGTACCACAAGAGAGTATAGATGCTTCGCTGGCCAGACTCGATTCTGTAGCCAATGATATTCGTGAAGGTAAATTTACCTTCGAAGAAGCTGTTCTTGTACTTTCAGCAGACAAGGATACCAGAAATAATAAAGGATTGATGATGTATCATCCGGAAATGGAAAATACATCAATATCAAAATTTGAGATGCAGCAGTTGCCCCAGGATGTGGCAAAGGTGGTAAACAATATGCATGTCTCTGAAATATCAGATCCTTTTGTAATGCAATTGCAAAATGGAAAAACTGTATGCGCTATAGTTAAATTGAAAACCCGTATCAACGGCCACAAGGCAACGATGGTTGACGATTATCAGATTCTGCAGGAGATGGTTCTGTTAGACAAACAGGAAAAGGCTATAGCAGAATGGGTTAGTGAACAGCAGAAAACTACATACGTAAAGATTTCGGAAGGCTGGAATAACGGAGGCTTTAAATATCCGGGTTGGGGTGTGCGTTAATTTTAATTTTGATGAAACAGCTATTCAATAGTATTTATTTAATATTGGCATCGTTATGTATGCTATGTCAGAATGTTTCGGCTCAATATGCAGAGTCAGAGGCTGATGACGCAGTATCAGAATCGTCAACTTCTGAGAAACTGGTATATCTGTTGAATGCTGATGAATTGCGTTATAGCGAATGGATCAATCCTGATGCACAGATTCTGGTAGGAAACGTGGCATTCCGACAGGATAGCATGTATATGTACTGCGACAGTGCGCTGTTTTTTCAGAATGACAATTCGTTTAATGCTTACCACAATATCAGGGTAGAACAGGGTGATACGCTCTTTCTGTATGGCGATTCTCTTTTTTACGATGGTAATACCAGAATATTGAGAATACGTGATAATGTTCGTATAGAAAATACAAGCATGGTGTTGCTTACGGATAGCTTAAACTATGAAAGAGATGCAGAACTGGGATACTTTTTTGGTGGAGGAACTCTTCTTGATGAGAAGAATACCCTGACATCTGATTATGGCCAATTTCATACTTCTACAAAAATAGCAACTTTCAGGAAAGATGTCTATCTGGAGAGTGAAGATTATAGCCTCTCATCCGATACATTGATATATAACACGGATATACATACTGCATACTTTGTATCTCCAACAGAGATTGTCAGTGACGAAACTACGATTCATACCAGTCGTGGCAATTTTAATACTGATTTAAAGGAATCGGTATTGTTGGATCGCTCAGAAATAATACAGGAAGGCGGAGAACAGACAATGGTTGGCGATAGTATTATCTTTAATGACAGCAAAGGTATGGCCGAAGCTTTTGGCGGAGTACAGATAAGAAACTATGCAGATAAACTTGATGTAGATGGTGAATATGCATATTTCAGTCAGGAAAATGATTCTGCTGTGATAACCGGCAATGCTCTGGCTATAGAATATTCTGCAGGTGACAGTTTGTATATACATGCAGATACCTTTAGATTGCTCTCATTCTTTAACGAAAGTGGCGATACACTTCTTTACAGAGAGATGCGTGCCTTTAATAAGGTTAAGGCCTATAGAACAGATATGCAGATGGTAGCAGATTCATTAGTATTCAGTTCGCTGGACACTTGTCTTACTCTGTATAAGGATCCTATTGTATGGAATGAAAACCAGCAGGTGCTGGGCGAAAAGATTTCAGTTTACATGAATGACAGTACAATAGACTGGGCTCATGTAATAGGACAGGCATTGTTCGTACAGCAAATAGATACCATTCATTACAATCAGATAGCAGGCAGAGAGATGAAGGCCTATTTTAAAAATGGCGCTATAGAACGCACTGATGTTAATGGAAATGTGCTGGTTATATATTATCCGGAGGATGAAGATATGGAGATGATGGGTATGAACACTACGGAGGCTTCGCAGCTTTCAGCCTATTTTATGAATCAGGAGGTCTATAAGATAGTGATAAAGAACAAATCTAATGGAATTATGTATCCAATGGATCAGTTGACGGACAAAATTATGTATCTTAATAATTTTAACTGGTTCAGTAATCTGCGTCCGCTTTCAAGATACGACATTTTCCATTGGCGAGGCAAATCTGCGTCAGAACAGTTAAAGGCTTCTCCTGTGATAGATATACCATTGCCAACGTTGAACAGAAAGAAGAATTAATTATGGGACTATTCAGTATGCGTTCTCCAAGAAAGTTTGAACATAAGTATATCTACTTTGACGAACGTAAAGAGAAATTGAGCAAGATAGAAGAAAAAGCAAAACGTGATTTGGGAATGTTGCCGGAAGAGACGTATAATCCAGAGTCGATTCGTGGCAAGTTTCTTGAATCTACCACCCATCTGAAGAGAAAAAAGGCATCAGATGGTAATTCAATCTCTCCCCAGGTTGCAGTAGTGCTTATTGTGGTTCTGCTGCTGATTCTCTATTATCTGATCAATGGTCATTGGTTTGGTCTATGAGCAATATTATCAGAATATTGCCACCGGATGTGGCGTCTCAGATAGCAGCTGGTGAAGTTGTGAACCGTCCATCTTCAGTTGTAAAAGAGTTATTGGAAAATGCTGTTGATGCAGGAGCTACGCAGATTAAGATAGTAGTGGTTGATGCCGGACGTACATCAATACAGATTATTGATAACGGAGCGGGTATGGGCAGTGAAGATGCAGTTACAGCGTTTCAGCGTCATGCTACATCGAAAATCAAGGAGTCGGACGATCTGTATTCACTATCAACCTTTGGCTTTCGTGGAGAAGCACTGGCTTCAATTGCAGCTGTAGCGCAGGTGGAACTGCGCACACGCCGTCAGGAAGATGAAACCGGTACTCTTGTGGAGGCCGCTGCTTCAGAAATAGTAAATGCCGAGACTATAACCTGTCCGGCAGGAAGTAATTTTCTTGTAAAGAATCTCTTTTATAATGTTCCGGCCAGACGTAAATTCCTGAAGAGTAACCAGACAGAATTTGGACATATATTAACCGAAGTAGAGAGGGTTGCCATAGTAAGACCAGATATAGCGTTGTCGCTCTTTCATCAGGGTGAAGAGGTGCTGTCTTTGCCGGTCTCATCTTTAAAGCAACGTTTGGTCAACCTGTTCGGAAAAAAGATAAATCAGCAGTTGCTGCCTGTAGATGTGCAGACATCTGTACTTTCAATTACCGGTTTTGCAGGTAATCTGGATAGCGTGCGCAGAAAAGTCCAGGAGCAGTACTTCTTTGTAAATGGCAGATATATGAAACACCCCTATTTTCATAAGGCTGTGCAATCTGCATACGAAGGAATGATTCAGGAGGGCTTTCAGGCTCCATATTTCCTGTTTTTTGAAGTTCCTGCAGACACTATTGATGTAAATATACATCCAACAAAGACCGAGATTAAGTTTTCTGATGAGCAAGTGCTGTGGAAAATAGTGGCATCGGCGGTTAAGGAGACTGTCGGCCGTTTTGAAAGTGCACCTATGATTGATTTTGATACGTCCGATATGCCCGATATTCCTGTTATGGATAATACCAGGCCGGCTGTACAACCAAAATTGAACTACGATACATCATATAACCCATTTAAAACATCTCAGGCTCTGCCAAAGAGTACAAATACATACAATTGGGAGAAACTTTATGAGCAGAAAGAGAATTCTCTTCCTGACAGACCATTGGAGGATGAACTTTTTATTGCAGAAACAGTTCAACCTAAACAGAAAGTATTTCAGCATCGCAACAGGTATATAGTGGTATCTGCTGTAGAAGGCCTGCTGATAATTGACCAGCACAGAGCTCATATCCGTATTCTCTATGAAAAGTATCTGCGTGAAAGTTCTGAACAGGATATCGTGTCGCAGGGATTGCTGTTTCCGGAGATGTTTCAATTATCTCCTATAGATGCGCAATGGTACAGTGAACTGAAAGATAATTTTGCAGCAATGGGTTTTGATATCTCAGATATGGGACATGGGGCAATAGCTGTACAGGGCGTTCCTTATGGTCTGGAGAATCAGAATTATGAAACATTGATACTGGATATCCTTTCATCATACAGAGACGATACCGCATCATTTAAAGACGGACAACTAGACAGGATGGCTTTTGCTGTAGCTAAGAAGGCTGCTATAAAAAACGGAAAGAGCCTTTCTGATGATGAAATTCATGAGATTCTGGACAAACTGTTTGAAACTTCATGCCCGGGCAGAACTCCCGATGGTAAGGTTGTCTATATACAACAAACAGACGATCAAATAGACCGTCTGTTCTGAATTTATCTGTTTCGCTCCTGATCAATATGGGCGGAATCCAATAATCTTGCGGACTTCATTAAGTGTAGCTGCTGCACTTTCGCGTGCTTTTTCAGCTCCGGCTTTTGCAACCTTTGCAAGCAGATCTGTATTGCTTGAGAACTCCTTGATACGTTCTCTGATAGGATCTGTAGCAATTACTATGTCTTCTGCCAGCTGCTTTTTCAAATCGCCATAGCGTATTGAGCAGTCATTCCATTTTTCATCAAAGTAGTTGTATGTATCCTTTGAAGAAACGATCTCCAGCAGAGTAAACAGGTTCTGTATTACATCTGGTTTTGTGCTGTTTGGTTCTGTTGGACCTCCATCTGTTACAGCCTTCATCACTTTTTTGCGTATAACTGCAGGCTCATCGCACAGATAGATACAGTTGCCTTCCGATTTACCCATCTTTCCTGAACCATCCAGTCCCGGAACTTTTAATCCACCCTCTTTTGCCAGTGAGAATGATTGTGGCTCTGGGAAGAAATCAACATTGTACATCATATTGAAACGGCGACCGAATTTGCGCGCCATCTCCATATTCTGTTCCTGGTCTTTACCAACAGGCACTTTGTTTGCCTTATGTATAAGGATATCTGCAGCCATAAGTGAAGGGTAGGTAAGCAGGCCTGCATTAACGTTGTCAGGCTGTTTGCGTGCCTTATCCTTAAATGAGGTTACTCGTTCCAGTTCACCCAGATATGCATTCATATTAAGGTAGAGGTAAAGTTCTATAACTTCTGGAACATCGCTCTGTACATATATGGTGGCTTTTTCAGGATCCAATCCGCAAGCCAGATATTCTGCCAATATAGTACGAACACTGTTCTGTATGTCGCCCGGTGTTGGATGCGTAGTTAGAGAATGCCAGTCTGCAATAAAGAAAAGGCATTTGTATGCTTCCTGAAGTTTAATAAAACTTGTTACTGCACCGTAATAATTACCTAAGTGTAGGTTTCCTGTAGGGCGTATGCCACTAAGTACTGTTTCCATATATTTATCAAAAATGTATTATTTCGACTGCGAAGATACCATAAAAGAGCCATATTGAAAAAAAAGTTTGAAAAAAGTGCGAAAAAGTTTTTGAGATTTAAAAAAAGTCCTTACCTTTGCATCGCTTTACAAAAGCAAGGGCGTTTAGCTCAGCTGGTTCAGAGCATCTGCCTTACAAGCAGAGGGTCGGCGGTTCGAATCCGTCAACGCCCACAACAGAGGTCAAGCGAACAGGTGTTCGCTTGATTTTTTTTTACATACCTATTTGTAAAAACTCCAGATATTGCATTATCTCTATGGCAATATATAAAATAGTTAAAATGGTTGTAAAAAAATGCATTATAATGTGTGTCTTAATACGGGATTTATTAAATTTGCAACGCTACTGAGAAGTAGATGAATTAGGTAAGTAAAGTATAAGAAGATTTATAGATAAAATCACGTGAGTATGAACGAATTAACATCGATATCTCCAATAGACGGAAGATATCGTAGCAAGACACACCAACTTGCAGACTATTTTTCAGAATTTGCTCTGATTCATTACAGAGTAAGAGTAGAAGTTGAGTATTTTATTGCCTTGTGTGAGCTTCCTTTGCCACAGTTGGCATCAATCGACAAAAATGTGTATCTCTCATTGCGTAGTATCTGGCAAAATTTTACAGAACAGGATGCTATACATATAAAAGAGATTGAAAGCGTGACAAACCATGATGTCAAGGCTGTAGAATATTTCTTAAAAGAGCAATTTGATAAGATACCACAGTTAGTGGACTACAAAGAGTTTATTCATTTTGGACTTACATCGCAGGATATCAATAATACATCGGTGCCTTTGTCAATAAAGGAGGCTATGGAAAATGTATATTATCCAGCGCTGGAGAATATGCTTTCTGTATTGCGTTCTTATGCTGAACAGTGGGCTTCAATACCTTTGCTGGCAAGAACCCATGGTCAGCCGGCTTCTCCAACACGTCTGGGTAAAGAGATTCAGGTCTTTGTTTACAGATTGGAGGAGCAGATTAAACAACTGAAAGCTGTTCCTGTTTCTGCTAAGTTTGGTGGTGCTACAGGTAATTTCAATGCTCATAATGTAGCATATCCTGATATTGACTGGAAAGCTTTTGGTGCAAAATTCCTGAAGGAGAAACTGGGATTGATACGTGAAGAGTACACTACACAGATCAGTAACTATGATAATCTGGCAGCTCTGTTTGATGCAATGAAGCGCTTGAACACTATTCAGATTGATATGAACAGAGACTTCTGGCAGTACATATCAATGGAATACTTCAAACAGAAGATTAAGGCAGGCGAAGTTGGTTCAAGTGCAATGCCTCATAAGGTAAATCCTATTGATTTTGAGAATGCAGAAGGTAATCTTGGAATTGCAAATGCTATATTGGAGCATCTTTCTGCAAAATTGCCAATATCAAGATTGCAGCGTGATCTAACAGATTCAACAGTTCTGAGAAATGTTGGTGTTCCATTTGGTCATCAGATGATTGCCATTGCAAGTTCAGTTAAGGGACTGGGTAAACTACTTATAAATGAGGATAAGATTGCTGCAGATCTTGACGGTTGCTGGAGCGTAGTTGCAGAGGCAATTCAGACTATCCTGCGCAGAG
Source organism: Bacteroidaceae bacterium (assembly GCA_045660365.1). Taxonomy (GTDB): domain Bacteria; phylum Bacteroidota; class Bacteroidia; order Bacteroidales; family Bacteroidaceae; genus Colenecus. The sequence continues at coordinate 54,672 of JAZRDQ010000001.1, read as the reverse complement.
AAGGTTATCCACATCCATACGAAGCATTAAAGGCATTAACCAGAACCAACAGTCTGATAACAGAGGAATCTATTATGGAGTTTGTGGAAGAACTGAATGTTTCAGATAGTGTAAAAGAAGAATTGAAAAAGATTACACCAAGCAATTATTTTGGTGTTTAAAATAAAATCATACAAAATATTAACCACAATTAAGGCCGTGAGGCTGAATTAAAAACAAGAGTTTATGGATACAGAAAACGGAAACAAATTTTTTGCAGAAAACAGCTCAGAAGAGAATGGTAACCGCTATAGCAGATTTGTAAATAGTGGTAGAAATGATTACCAGGGTGGCAGAAGAGAGACACGCCCTCGCTTTGTGAAGGTTGATTACAACAACAAACCTCAGGGAAACAGGTATGAACGTGCTTCGCAGGCACAGGGTAACGTAGAACACAGATATGGCTCTCAGGAAAGAACATACGGAGGTCAGCAGCGTTATCAGGAGAGACCGTCATATAACCAGAACAGAGGTTATAATCAGGAGCGTCAGCAGTATAATAGCAATGGTGGCTACCAGAACAGAACATACGGACAGAGTAATTATGGTGGTCAGAGACCTTACAACCAGAATGCTCAGCCACGTTTCTATCGTGAGCGCGTTCAGGGACAGAACGGCGAACAGCAGGAAGGAGGCTATCAGCGTCCATATCGTCCACGTGTAAATGAAGGTGGTTACAGACAGAATCAGTATGGTCAGAACAGACCTTACAACAATAACGGTGGCTTTAAAAAACCTGTTCAGAAAAAGGCTGTAAGCAGCAAGAAACGTATTGAATACAGTGATGTGTTCCACGATCCAAACGAGGATATACGTTTGAACAAGTATTTGGCAAATGCCGGTGTATGTTCACGTCGCGAAGCTGATGATTTTATCAGAGCAGGTGTTGTAAAGGTAAATGGCCAGACAGTAACTGAATTGGGAACTAAGGTGAAAAGAGGCGACAATGTGCTGTTCCACGATCAGCTGGTGAACATTGAACGTAAGATTTACATTCTTTTGAATAAGCCAAAGGATTGTGTAACAACAGTTGACGATCCTCAGGAACGCAAGACTGTAATGGATTACATCAAGGGCGCATGTAAGGAACGTGTATATCCTGTAGGTCGTCTGGACAGAAATACAACAGGTGTTCTGTTGCTTACAAACGATGGCGAAATGGCTACACGTTTAACACATCCAAAGTTCCTGAAGAAGAAGATCTATCATGTTCGTCTGGATAAGAATGTATCTGCAGATGATATGCAGGCATTGCTGGATGGAGTAAATATAGGCGATGGAGGACCAGCACGTGCTGACGAAGTAAGCTATGTAAATGATGATAAGTCACAGGTGGGAATTGAGATCCATTCTGGAAGAAACCGCGTGGTTAGACGTATGTTTGATGCATTGGGCTATCGTGTTACAAAGCTGGATCGTGTACAGTTTGCAGGTCTTACAAAGAAGAGATTGCGCAGAGGTGACTGGCGTTTCCTAACAGAAAAAGAGGTGAATATGCTGCGTATGGGTTCATACGAGTAAAAACTGATATTGAAATGGATTTAAAGAGAACTAAAGTTATAGATCTACTGAAACGTACCGATTTTGGTGCAGAGGTTTTGGTAAAAGGTTGGGTTCGTACACGTCGTGGCAGTAAGGCAGTTAGTTTTATTGCTTTGAATGACGGATCAACAATAAAGAATGTTCAGGTAGTTGCCGATCTGGAAAAGTTCGATGATGAACTGATGAAGCAGATTACCACCGGCGCTTGTATCAGCGTTAAGGGAATAATGGTTGAAAGTATAGGTTCCGGTCAGGCTGTAGAGGTTCAGGCTAATGAAATAGAACTACTGGGCCCTTGTCCTTCTGATTATCCTATGCAGAAGAAGGGACAGTCTTTTGAATATATGCGTCAGCATGCTCACATGCGTCTGCGTACCAATACATTTGGTGCTGTATTCCGCATACGTCATAATATGGCATACGCTGTACATAAGTTCTTCCATGATAAGGGATTCTTCTACTTCCATACACCACTGATAACTGCTTCCGATTGTGAAGGTGCAGGACAGATGTTCCAGGTAACAACTCTGGATCTGAATCGCGTAGCAAAGAGTGGTGAGGTAGATTATTCAGAAGATTTCTTTGGCAAACCAGCAAATCTGACTGTTTCAGGACAGCTGGAAGGAGAACTTGCTGCAACAGCATTGGGTGCTATCTATACATTTGGCCCAACATTCCGTGCGGAAAATTCAAACACTCCCCGTCATCTTGCAGAGTTCTGGATGATAGAACCGGAAATTGCGTTCTATGATATTAACGACAATATGGATCTGGCTGAGGAATTCATTAAGTATTGTGTTAAGTGGGCTTTGGATAATTGCCATGATGATCTGGAGTTCCTGAACAATATGATTGATAAGGAACTTATCGCTCGTCTGGAATCAGTAATCAGCACAGATTTTGTTCGTTTGGAATATACTGAAGGTATTAAGATTCTTGAAAAGGCAGTTGCTGACGGACATAAGTTTGAATATCCAATATTCTGGGGCGCTGATCTGGCTTCGGAACATGAACGTTATCTGGTTGAAAACCACTTTAAGCGTCCGGTTATACTTACAGGTTATCCTAAGGATATCAAGGCTTTCTATATGAAACAGAATGAAGATGGAAAGACTGTACGTGCAATGGACGTTCTTTTCCCAAAGATTGGAGAAATTATTGGTGGTTCAGAGCGTGAAGAGAACTATGATAAACTGATGAAACGTATTGAAGAGCTGAACATTCCGATGAAGGATATGTGGTGGTATCTGGATACAAGAAAGTTCGGAAGCTGCCCTCATAGCGGATTCGGACTGGGCTTTGAAAGATTACTGTTGTTCGTAACAGGTATGCAGAACATTCGCGATGTTATACCTTTCCCACGAACACCAAGAACTGCGGAATTCTAATTATTAACTTAAACAAAATATTATGTCAGGAATGAAACATCCAAAAGGGTTGTATCTGTTATTTGCAACAGAGATGTGGGAGCGTTTCAGTTATTATGGAATGCGAGCACTTTTAGTGTTGTATTTAACTCAGCAGCTTATTAATGGTGGTCTTGGATTCACCGAAGAGAATGCTACTTTGTTATATGGTCTGTTTACCGGTTGTGTATATATAACTCCGCTTATTGGTGGTTGGTTGTCAGACAACTATCTTGGTCAGCGTAAGGCTATTACCATTGGTGGTATAACTATGATGCTTGGACAGTTCTGCTTGGCTTCAGCAGCCACTCCATTCTGTCTGTACACAGGTTTGATATTGCTTATTCTGGGTAATGGCTTCTTTAAACCAAATATCTCTGTACTGGTAGGCGATCTGTATGAGCCAAACGATCCTAGAAAGGATTCCGCATTTACCATCTTCTATATGGGTATCAATGTCGGTGCTTTCTTTGCTCCATTGGTTTGCGGATTCTTAGGTGAACATTATGGTTATCGTCTTGGTTTCCTTGTTGCCGGTATAGGTATGCTCATAGGTCAGATCCTGTTCAATACATTGGGTCAGAGATTCTTGGGCGATATAGGTAAGTATCCTGTATCAAAGAATAAGGAGACAGGTAAATCTGATGCTCTTACAAAAGAGGAAAAGGACAGAAGCTGGGTTATCATTATTATGGTGCTCTTCTGTGTATTCTTCTGGGCAGGTTTTGAACAGGCAGGAAGCTCAATGACACTATATACAGATAAGTATATCAACAGAAATGTATTTGGATTTGAAATTCCAACTTCATGGTTCCAGTCAGTAAACCCAATGTTTATTGTTCTTTTTGCTCCTGTATTCTCAATGATGTGGGCTTGGTTGAACAGAAAGGGTAAAGAGCCTTCAGTACCTATGAAGATGGGTATGGGTATGATTTTGCTTGGTGTTGGTTTTGTCCTGATGGTACTTGCATGTCTGCAGCGTGGCGGTAATAATCCTGATGAAGCAGTTAAAGCTAATCTCCTGTTCCTGGTTGGTGCTTACATGCTACACACATTCGGTGAATTGTGTCTGTCACCAATCGGTCTGTCAATGGTAACAAAACTATCTCCTGTTAAACTTGCATCACTCATGATGGGTGTATGGTTCATGAGTAGTTTCGTAGCTAACATTGCAGGCGGATTCATTGCATCTTACGCTTCAAAGATGGGTGCTATGAGCATATTCGTAGTTATTGCAATACTAAGTATCGTTTTAGGTTTGCTGCTCATGTCGCTTAACAAGTGGCTTGTTAAGAAATCTCACGGTAAACTATAATAGCTAAGCCGTATATAATATAAGGTGGTCCGGCATTCGCATAAGTGTGTATGTCGGACCATTTCTAAAACCAGTATTAAAGAATGGGAAGAAACAAGTTCTCAAAACGTGAGATAGATATTATAGGAAAACTGTTAAGCAGGAAAATGTCGGGCAATCGTTATCAGCAGAAGATGGTCAGGCACACTCTGCGTACGGTTTTTGATTTCAATATTTCCGATTTCAATGTCCAGGGTAAGGCTTACGGTCCTGCCGATTTACAGGAGAGCGTACGCCGTGGTCACATTCAGATTCTGGACGATGCTACAATTGAGGCAATGAAACAGCGTTATGCCGAAAAGAAGAGACGTGATGAAGAGTTGCGTCAGGCGGAAGCTGTTGCAGCCGGCGAAGTCGTAGATTGGCAGGAGGTGCTAAAACAGTGGGAAGCAGAAAACGGTCCTGTAGAACAGGAGCAATGTTAAACTGCTTATTTACTGAGTGAATGATTTTTAAAATTATTTTTCACTTTATTTTGCAGATTTAGAACAAAATAGTACCTTTGCAAGCCGATTATTATCAATCTTTGAGATAAAAGATTAATTATTAGCGTGTTAAACCCCCAAGTGCGGAAATTAAGAGTAGCGTATCTTGATGGACAAGCGGTAGGGAGTTTCCTTTTTCGTTGTGAAATGAGAGGTTGCGTTTAGGGATTATTAAAAAATTAACAAACGATTTAAAGTTTTAAAATGAATACTTTAAGTTACAAAACAATTTCGGCCAACAAGGCTACCGTTAATAAGGAATGGATTGTAGTTGATGCTACAGACCAGGTCCTAGGACGCTTTGCCGCTAAGGTTGCCAAACTGTTGCGCGGTAAATACAAACCAAACTTTACACCACATGTAGATTGTGGTGACAATGTTATTGTTATCAATGCCGATAAGGTAGTGCTGACAGGTAAGAAATGGACAGACAGAGTATATTTGCGTTATACAGGTCATCCAGGTGGTCAGCGTGAAATCACTCCTGCAGAAATTATGCAGAAGCCTAACGGTGCAGAGAAATTAATGAAGAAAGTTGTTAAGGGTATGTTGCCAAAGACAAAATTGGGTGATCACCTGCTGGGTAACCTATATGTTTATGCTGGTACAGAACATAAGCATCAGGCACAGACTCCTAAAACTGTAGATATCAACTCACTTAGCTAATTTAGAAGAGAATGGAAGTAATCAATGCATTAGGCCGTCGTAAACGCGCTATAGCACGTGTCTTCGTTACAGAAGGAACAGGTAAGATTACCATCAACAAGAGAGATCTGACAGTATATTTCCCTTCATCACTGCTTCAGTATGTTGTTCTCCAGCCTCTGAAGAAGCTTGATGTTGCTGAGAAGTATGATATCAAGGTAAACTTGAATGGTGGTGGTTATAATGGTCAGGCAAACGCTTTGCGTCTTGCAATTGCCCGCGCTTTGGTAAAGATTAATCCTGAAGATAAGAAAGCTCTACGTTCAGAAGGCTTCTTAACTCGCGACTCACGTTCTGTTGAGCGTAAGAAACCAGGTCAGCCAAAAGCACGCCGTAGATTCCAGTTCAGTAAACGTTAATACGTATCTGATATACCCCGCTACAGGATATTCCTGTATGGGATGGGTTTAGTATCTAAACTATCGGGATCTGCCTAAGGGTGGCTACCCGATGGTTGTTTTTTAGAAAGAATGTAAACAAATAATTAAGAAAATTTATGTCAAGAACAAATTTTGAACAGCTTTTGGAAGCTGGTTGTCACTTCGGCCACTTGCGCCGTAAATGGAATCCTGCAATGGCTCCTTACATCTTCATGGAGCGTAATGGTATTCATATCATCGATTTGCATCAGACTGTATCTGCTATTGATCAGGCTGCTGAAGTTTTGAAGAAAATGGCTCGCGATGGTAAGAAGATCCTTTTCGTAGGTACAAAGAAACAGTTGAAGGATATCGTAGCAGAGAAGGTTTCTGCAGTAGGTATGCCATACGTTATTGAGCGTTGGCCAGGTGGTATGTTGACAAACTTCCCAACAATCCGTAAGGCTGTTAAGAAGATGGCAACTATCGATAAGTTGACAAACGACGGTACATATTCAAACTTGTCAAAGCGTGAAATCCTTCAGATTACACGTCAGCGTGCAAAGCTTGAAAAGAACCTTGGTTCTATTGCAGATCTATCACGTCTGCCTGCAGCTCTCTTCGTTATTGACGTTCTGAAAGAGAACATTGCAGTTCGCGAAGCTATGCGTTTGGGTATTCCAGTATTCGCTATCGTTGATACAAACTCAGATCCTTCAAACATCGACTATGTAATTCCTGCAAATGACGATGCTACAAAGTCTGTTGACGTTATCCTGACTGCTTGCTGCTCAGCTATCGCAGAAGGTCTGGAAGAACGTAAGGCAGAACGTGGTGATGAATCAGAAGAAAAACAGGAAAAGCCACGCAGAGAGCGCGTTCGCAAGGTTGCAAAACCAGCAGAAACATTAGAAGATGCTCCAGCTGCAGAAGAATCTGAAGAGGCAAAACCAAAGCGTACACGTAAAGCAGCTCCTGCACAGGAAGCTTAATTATTAACAACTATAAAAGATTAACTAAAATGGCTATTTCAGTTGCTGATATTACAAAGCTTCGTAAGATGACCGGAGCTGGTATGGTTGATTGCAAGAAGGCACTCACAGATACTAATGGTGATTTCGATAAGGCAATGGAGGAAATCCGTAAGAAAGGTTTGGCAGTTGCTGCTAAGCGTTCTGATCGTGAAACTTCAGAGGGTTGCGTATTGGTAAAGGTTGATGGTAACTTTGGTGCTATCATCGCTTTGAAGTGCGAAACTGACTTCGTTGCTACAAATGCAGATTTCGTACAGTTGACACGCAACATCCTTGATGCTGCTGTTGCTAATCGTTGTCAGACTCTTGAAGAAGTTAAGGCTCTTCCTTTCGGTGATAAGACTGTTGCTGAAGCAATTCTTGAGCGTACAGGTATTGTAGGTGAGAAGATGGAACTTGATGGCTACAACGTAGTTGAAGCTCCTGAACTTCAGTACTACAACCACCAGAACAAGAACTTCCTTTGTGTTCTTGTAGCATTCAACAAGGAGGTTGCTGATAAGGATTATATCCACGAAATTGCACTTCAGGTAGCTGCTCAGAACCCAATCGCAGTATGCGAGGCTGAGGTTCCTGCAGATGTAATCGCTCGTGAAAGAGAGATTGCTGCTGATAAGGCACGTCAGGAAGGCAAACCTGAAAATATGATTGATCGCATTGCTGATGGTCGTATGAAGAAATTCTACGATGAATCTTGTCTGTTGAACCAGAAGTTCATCTCTGATGACAAGAAGACTGTTGCTCAGTATTTGAAGGATTTAGATCCAGAACTGACTGTAACATCATTCAAGCGTTTCACATTGAAGGCTGAATAATTAAATCAGATATAAGCGTAACAAACCCCAAAGCTAAATGGCCTTGGGGTTTGTTGTTATTTGGACTGTGTATAGCCAAGTGATTTTAGTTTAGTGAGAATTTTCTCTTTCTGTTCTCCCTGAATAATAATCTCTCCATCTTTAACGGAGCCTCCTGTGCCGCAGTATGTTTTAAGAGTACGGGCTAAATCTTCCAGATCCTTTTCCGGACCTACAAAACCACTGATAACAGTTGCAGTTTTGCCACCGCGTCCCTTTTTCTCTATTCTGGTACGCAGCTTCTGCTGGTTTGCTGCAAGAAGTTCATCTTCTTCTATATCATCTTCTGTCTGAAAGTTGAAATCGGGATTTGTTGAATATACAATGTTAAGTCTTTCTTTCCAGTCGTTATCTTTTTTTGCCATAGTCTGAATGTGATTTGTTAACCTAATGCGAAGATAACGATAATTATTGTACCTTTACCCACTATGAAGATAATATGTGTTGGAATGAACTATCGTCTGCACAATAAAGAGCTGGGCGAGACGTTATTAGAACAGGAGAATCCTGTTATTTTTATGAAGCCGGACTCATCCTTGTTGAGAAATCGCAGACCATTTTTTCTGCCTGATTTTTCAGAGAGGATAGAGTATGAAACCGAATTGGTTGTAAGAATATCTAGGTTAGGAAAGAGCATAGAGGCAAAGTTTGCAGACAGATATTGGGATGCCGTAACACTGGGTATAGATTTTACAGCCCGTGATTTACAGCAGGAGTATAGAGCCAAAGGTTTGCCATGGGAACTTTGCAAGGGATTTGATTCGTCGGCAGTGGTAGGCGACTGGATAGAGAAAGAGAATCTTGCCAAAGATTTGCAGGAATTGAATTTCCGTCTGGATATAGATGGAAAAACTGTCCAGCAGGGATATACAGGCGATATGATTTTCTCTGTAGGAAAAATAATAGAATATGTAAGCTCTTTCTGTACTTTGAAAACAGGCGATCTGATTTTTACCGGAACTCCTGTTGGGGTAGGACCGGTACATATTGGTGAACATCTGCAGGGTTTTCTTGAAGAAAAGAATGTGTTGGATTTTCATATAAGATAGATGAAAAGAGGGCTTATATCGCTGATGTTGTTGCTGTTGTGCCGTTTATGTATAGCAGCAGTAACTCTGTATCCTGTTATAGAGTGGCAGGATATGAGAGGCGATACCCTATTGCCATATTATGGCTGCAGGATACCATTAAGTAATAACTATGAAGATTCCTTGTATAGCATTACCATAGAGTATCCTGAATTAGTAAGGCTTTCCGATTCTGATATAGAAAATTGGAATTTGCTCCAACGCCGGATACTTGAGTGGCCTGCTGTTGATACCTATATATCTATCTCCTCAAAGAGAGCATCTTTGGAGGCAGGTTTTGTGCCAATTATATTTAGAGATGGCTCTTATTTTGCTATTAATTCATGTAAAATACTTATCAATTCTGTACCGAAGGGAGCAAATAATGTTGCCAGAGCGGAATTGAGAACAGGCGATATGCAGCAGCAAAGATATTCAAGCAGATCTGTCTTAAGTAGCGGAAAATGGGTAAAGATAGCTGTATCCGAGAGCGGAGTTTATAAATTGACTCATAAGTTTCTGGCCTCTTTAGGCTTTAAAGACCCATCAAAAGTACGTCTGTATGGTTATGGTGGGGCACTCTTGCCTGAAACCAATCTGCATGAATTGACTGACGATCTGCCTGAACAGCAACTGTGGCGTGCAGACAGCTATATGCTGTTTTATGCACAGGGTCCTGTAGCATGGAGCAGAAACTTTGACGGTGAGTTTATTCACACAGTAAATACATATTCAGATTACGGTTATTATTTCATTACAGAGTCAGATTCTACAGATTTACTATCTTTTGCAGTAGAATCAACAGATTCAGTAATTGGAACCAATGTTATAGAGAACTATCCGGAATATCAGGTTTATGATCCTGATGATTATAGCTGGTATCATTCCGGAAGAATGTTTTATGATGCAGATGCAGCGCCAATAAGAAATATCTCCTTTAATACACCTGATTTGTTGGCAGGATCTGTTCGTGTACGTGTTTCTTACGCAGCTAATAGTACAGAAGGCAGTTATCTAAAGGTAGGGCTTAATAATTTAAATCCCGCAACCAAGTACATCAAAGCGCTTTCCAGTAATTCAGTGGCATCAGTTGTTGAGGACAAATTTGATATGGAGTCATCTGCTACCGACAGGAGTGTTGTGCATTTGGAGTATAGTGCGCCAGGAGGCTCTGAAGGAAGAGTTGATTTTGTTGCGTTAAACTATAAAAGAGCCTTGAAAATGAGTGGCAGTTATATGACATTCAGGGCTGATGAGATGACAAACAATGCAACTTTCTGTATTGAAAATGCAACAGCAGATATGGTTGTGTGGCGCAGAAGTTCTAACGGTGAATACTCTGTATTACCTTCATATTATCAGGATGGAGTTCTTAAAACATACTCTTCGACAGTTAAGAGTACAGATGAATTTATCGCTGTAAAGACAAAATCTACATTTAAGGAACCTATTGTTGATAATGCTAATTTGAGGAACCAGAATCTTCATGCGTATAGCGGCGTTGATATGGTAATTATAGTTCCGCAGTCGGGTATTTTGACAGAGCAGGCAAACAGGTTGGCAGAATTTCACAGAATAACCGATTCCCTTTGTGTGGTGGTGGTAGCAGCAGATGAGATTTATAATGAATTCTCTTCCGGAACACCGGATGCAACTGCCTATCGCCGTTTTATGAAGATGTTGTATGATAATGCAGAGTCAGGCAATGAACCGCGTTATCTGCTACTGTTTGGCGATGGCGCATGGGATAACAGAATGCGGACAACAGAGTGGAAGGGTAATACCCCGAAAGATTACCTGTTGTGTTACGAATCAAAGAACTCAGTAAGCCATGTTTCATCGTTTGTGATGGAGGATTATTTTGGTCTGCTTGATGATAATGAAGGAAATAATCTATTGAGGGAGAAAAGTGATATAGCAATTGGTCGTTTGCCGGTAAAGAGTGAAGCGGAAGCAGAAATTGTGGTAAACAAAATTGTAGATTACACATTGCGTAAAACTCCAGGAACCTGGAGGAACAGTGTGTTGTTACTTGGAGATGACGGAGATAACAATATTCACATGCGCGATGCAGACAGAATAGCAAAAAGAGTGTCTGAAACCGATTCTTCATTGTTCGTTGACAAGATATACTGGGACTCATACTCAATGGAAGTAACAGCTACGGGCAACAGTTATCCTGCCGTACGTAAGGAGTTGATGGAAAAGTTACAATCCGGAGCATTACTGGTAAACTATTCTGGTCATGGCAGTGCAGATGTGTTATCACATGAACTGGTACTTGATAAAGGCGATATGAAATCTATCTCATCATCAGCATTACCATTCTGGGTAACAGCTTCATGCGACATAACACCATTTGATTCACCTCTGGAAAATATTGGAGAAAACCTGATGCTTAATCCTGTGGGTGGGGCAATAGGTATGCTAACAACAACCAGAACTGTATATGCCAGCATGAACTATCGTGTAAACTCACTTTTTACAGAGTATCTGCTAAAGCGTTCGTCATATGGTAAGGCCACTACAATAGGCGATGCCTTACGTCAGACCAAGGAGACGCTGGTGTCCGGTAGCGCTGATGTTCAGGATCTTTCAGAAAATAAACTGCATTTTGTACTGTTGGGCGATCCTGCTTTAAGGTTAGCTCTGCCTGAATATACATTGGTTGTCGATTCATTCAATCATCAGTCTTCCAGTATAAATGGGCATATAGCAAAAGCAGGTGGTCTGATTACCGTAAGTGGCCATGTGGAGGATTTTATGGGGAATCGTATAGAAGCTGATGGTATAATATATCCTAAAGTTTTTGATAATGAAAGGGTTGTAACATGTCTGAATAATGAAGGTTATGCAGATGAACCATTTGTATATAATGACAGAGACAGAGTGTTGTATTCCGGCAGTGATTCCGTGAAGGGAGGAGGCTTTAGTTTTACCTTCCCTGTACCATTGGATATTAACTATTCTGATGAAAATGGTCTGATACTTTTGTATGCAGAAATAGAGAATGGGGTGGTAAGTGCAAATGGTAGCTTTAGCAACTTTACTATAGGTGGAACAGCCGATGATATTGAGCCGGATACAGATGGTCCTGAGGTTAAAATGTATCTGAATAATCCGGATTTCAGATATGGAGCTGATGTGAACAGAACTCCTCTTTTTGTGGCGGATCTGTTTGATAAGGATGGACTGAATAGCTCCGGCAATGGATTAGGACATGACATCGTAGTAATTATAGATAATAATCCTCAATATACATACGTGTTAAATAGTTACTTTAGTTCTGTAACGGGCGATTATTCACGAGGTAGAGTGAAGTTTGAACTTCCGGAATTGCCAGTCGGTAAGCATAACTTAATGTTCCGCGCCTGGGATGTGAAAAACAATTCAACAACAGCTTATCTGGAATTTAATGTAGTAGATGGTCTGAAGCCTGTCCTAACAGTAACTCCAACAGAAAACCCCGCTGTGGAGAGGACAACCTTTGTTGTAGAACATGACCGTCCTGGCGACAATGTATCGGTACTGCTGAAGGTGGTATCTACCGATGGCCGTCAGGTGTGGAGCAAGTCTGTAACAGATAGCTCAATGAGCGGAATCTGTATGGTTGACTGGAATCTGTCCGATTTAAACGGAGCTTTGGTGTCGTCGGGAATATATCTGGTGCATGTTGTTCTTGAGGATGCAGATGGGGCAACTCATACAGCTGTAAATAAATTGATAATTGTGCGAAACTGATGCAATAAATGTGCTTTCAGTAAGTTATATATTCAGGTAATGAAAAATATTATGAAGAAGATTTTATACAGAGCAACGATATCCGCTTTGCTTTTGGTTGCAACAATGCAAGGCACTTATGCACAGAAACAGTTGTTTAATCCTGTATATACAGGTGTAACTTCGTTGTCTATAGCTCCGGACTCCCGTGCAGGAGCCATGGGTGATGTGGGTTGTGCTACTGATCCATATTACGATAATAACAATCAGTACTGGAATCCTGCCAAATATCCATATACAAAGAGTCAGGCAGGATTGTCATTATGCTACACACCTTGGCTGCGTCAGTTAGTAAGTGATATTGATCTGGCAAATCTGACAGGATTTTACAAGCTTGATGATTATTCTGCTGTGAGTTCTTCGCTTACATACTTCTCACTGGGCGAAGTATTGGCCGATTCATATACAATCCGTCCATACGAAATGGCAGTAGATTTTGCATATTCAAGAAAGCTGTCAGAAATCTTTTCGGCAGCTGTGGGCATGCGTTTTATATACTCTGACCTTCAGTATGATTATACTGACGATGTTACTCCCGGTAAAGCCTTTTCGGCCGATATGGCACTCTACTACAATAATTTTGTGGCATTAGGCCGTAGAGATTGCATGTTAGGACTTGGCCTGAATGCTTCAAATATTGGTAGTAAAATTTCATACGATGGTGGACAGACAAACCAATTTATTCCTACAAACTTACGTTTGGGTTTTTCATTGCTGATACCAATTGATGAATATAACTCTATATCAATCAATGCAGATGCAAATAAACTGATGGTTCCAACAAAGCCTACATACGCTCAGTTCCTGATAGAGGCTTCGGACCCTAATAGCAACTGGTTTATTTCTGAAGATATAGCAAATGACGATAAGTACAGCTACGCATCTGAATATCAGAGCTGGGTGGAATCTACAGGCTACAACGATGTTTCGCCTATAGCCGGTATCTTCAAATCTTTCGCTGATGCACCTGGAGGATTTAGTGAAGAGCTGAAGGAGATATACTGGGGCGTAGGACTGGAGTATATCTACAATGAGCAGTTCTTCCTGCGTGGTGGTTACCATTACGAGAATGAGTATAAGGGAAACAGAAAATATTTCACATTAGGTGCCGGTTTCAAGATGAATGTCTTTTCACTTGATGCTGCATATCTGATTTCTACAGCTCAGAGTAACCCGCTGGATCAGACCATACGATTTACTCTGTCATTTGATATGGATGGTCTGAAAACTTTAGTTGGACGTTATTGATTTAAGAATATGGCTTTTAGAGTAGGAATGGGTTTTGATGTCCATAAATTGGTTGAAGGACGCGATTTATGGATAGGTGGTATTAAGATTCCTTTTGAACTTGGACTGGAGGGACACTCTGATGCTGATGTGGCTATACATGCTATATGTGATGCCATACTGGGTGCAGCTAATATGAGGGATATAGGTTACCATTTTTCTGATAAAGACCCGAAATTCAAGAATATAGACAGCAAGATACTTTTAGCTGAAACAGTAAAGATTGTGGCGCAGAAAGGTTATAAGGTTGGCAATATTGATGTAACCATCTGTGCAGAATATCCAAAGATGAATCCACATATACCTGAAATGTGCAGGGTTTTATCAGAAGTGATGGAGGTGGATTCTGATGCTGTATCAATAAAGGCTACAACAACAGAAAAATTAGGCTTTACTGGCAGGATGGAGGGCATTTCGGCATACGCTGTAGCTCTTCTAGAACGTTAAGCGGTACATAATCTTCTACAGGCAAACCATCTTTCAGTCTGTTCAGAATCATAGTAGAACTTATATCAATAAGTGGCGAATCTATAATGATTACGCCATTTGTTGTTTTATCGGGAATAGGGCTGCCGGTTCTGGGATATACCATTATCCGGTGATTCTCCAGTATGTATTCATAATCTTTCCATTTATGAAAATCGCACCAATTGTCGGCTCCTATCACTAAAATGAATTCTCTGTCAGGATAGCTCTCTTTTAGTGCCTTGAGAGTATTTACGCTGAATGATGGTATAGGAAGTGTGAATTCAAAATCGCTTGCCTTTGCACCAGGAATGTGGGCAACGGCATCCGATGCCATCTTTAGACGTAGTTCGTCAGGCATCAGCGCCTTCCCCTCTTTCCATGGGTTGCAAGGGGTAACCAGTAACCACAATTCATCTACAAGACCACTCTGCATAATGCACTCGGCAATAGCAATGTGGCCATTGTGTATTGGGTTGAATGTACCCCCAAAAACTGCAGTTTTAATTTTACACATTTAAGAATTTTCTAACAGCAGACAGGGCGTTGCTGTATGCATCTTCCAATACGTCATTTACAATAACCACGTCAAAACGGTCAGCAAATGTCAGTTCGTATTCTGCTTTCGCAATGCGGGTTTCTATCATTTCGGCAGAATCGGTCTGTCTGGATACCAGTCTTCTTCTTAGCTCTTCAACCGATGGTGGCTGAATAAAGATAGAGATAGCCTCTTCGCCAAAAAACTCCTTTATGTTGCATCCACCCTCTACATCGACATCAAAAACTACGTTGTAGCCGGCTTCAAGTTTGTCGTAAACCTGTTTTTTCAGTGTACCATAAAAACAGCCTTCGTAAACCTCTTCGTATTCAAGAAATTCATCGTTGGCAATACGCTGTCTGAACTCTTCGGTAGATAGAAAATAGTATTCTACACCATTCTGCTCATTGCCACGTGGCTTACGGCTGGTAGCAGAAACAGAGAATACCATCTTTAATTCAGGATGTGTAAGAAGGTAATTTACTATGGTCGATTTACCTGAACCTGACGGAGCTGAGAATATAAGACACTTTCCTTTCATGACAATTACATTACATTCAATACCTGTTCTTTAATCTGTTCCAGTTCATCCTTCATCATAACTACAATATTCTGTAGTTCTGCCAGATTGCTTTTGCTGCCCAGAGTGTTGATCTCTCTACCCATCTCCTGTGCTATGAAACCAAGTTTCTTGCCCTGACCTTTTTCATTCTCTATGGTCTTGATAAAATAGTCAAGATGGTTGGCAAGTCTTTGCTTCTCTTCGTTGATGTCCAGTTTCTCAATGTAGTATATTAACTCCTGCTCAAAGCGGTTGTTATCATATTCAGAGCCAATGTGTTCTGCTAATGCACTCTTTATTCTTTCTCTGATTTTATCAATGCGTGCATTCTCATACTGGCTGACAGAAGCAAGCAGATCAGATATGTTGCTGATCTTTTCCCTGAACTTGATTTCCAGAGCAGCACCTTCTGTTTTACGATACTCAGTGAGTGCTTTCAACGCCTCTTCTATGGCACTTTTCAGAGTGTTCCATGAATTTTCATCCATCTCTTCCTGTTGTGTTGTGGAGTAGATGTCCGGCATACGCAGAATGGTCTGAAACCAATCGGCAGGCAGTTCTATTGATTCGCTGTTAGCTATATCTGTTATCTGTTTCAGATAGCTTTTGAAAACAGCTGCATTTATGCTTGGAGCCTCTGCAGTGTTGTTTGAATCCAGGTAGATACTCAAATCTACCTTACCACGTTCAAGTGCTGCGGTAACCATAGAACGTATCTCCAGTTCTCTCTCCTTGAACAGGGGAGTTATCCTGGTACTCAGGTCCATAGCCTTACTGTTGAGCGATTTTATCTCTACGATAATCTTTCTATTGCCCACCTCTGCGACGGCTTTTCCATAGCCGGTCATTGACTGTATCATATCTATTATTTGTTCGTTTAATATAAGGATGTGTAAAAGTAGTGAATTTTGGTGACTCTTGTTAAATTATTTCCTTACTTTTGTATTTTAAGACATATAGATTGATTAAATGAGCGTAATTCTACATATAGAATCGGCTACTGAGGGTTGTTCAGTGGCAGTAAGTCAGGATGGAGAACTGATATTTGATAAGGCCGACAGTACTATCAATAATAATGCTGTAACGCTGGGGCTCTTTGTTGACGAAGCTTTGGCATTAGTAGATAGCAGAGGCATTTTGCTTGATGCTGTTGCAGTAAGTGAGGGACCAGGTTCCTATACAGGTCTCAGAATAGCTGTATCTATGGCAAAAGGTATCTGTTATGGAAGAGAGATAAAACTGATAGCAGTTCCAACTCTGAAACTGTTATGTGTATCTCCGCTCCTGTATATGGATCTGCCTGATGATGCTTTGCTGTGTCCTATGATTGATGCCCGCCGTATGGAGGTTTATTCGGCAGTTTATGACAGAGCTCTGACTGAAGTTCGTTCAACGGGAGCAGATATAGTAGATGCAGAGACTTACAAAGAGTATCTCAACAGGGGACCGGTATATTTCCTGGGCAATGGAGCTGCTAAATGCAAAGATACAATCCTGCATGAAAATGCTCATTTTATAGATGATGTTAGACCGCTGGCAAAGTGGATGTTCCCACTGGCAGAACAGATGTTCAACAGAGGTGAATTTTGTGATGTGGCGTACTTTGAGCCATACTATTTGAAAGATTTTGTTGCAATAAAACCTAAAAAACTGATTTGATGAACTACAATTACAATACACAAAGAGGTAAACTGCCAATGCCTGAATATGGTCGTTCTATTCAGAAAATGGTAGATTATGCTCTTACAATTCAGGATAAAGCGGAACGTCAGAAGTGTGCTGATACTATAATTGCCATTATGGGAAATATGTATCCAGCATTGCGAGATGTTCCTGATTTCAGAAACAAACTCTGGGATCATCTGGCTTTTATGTCTGACTATAAACTGGATATAGATTACCCTTGTGAGATAACCATTCTGAAAAAGGGACGTCAGGAGCCAGACAGAATAGAGTATTCAAATGCCGATATCAAATTTGTACATTATGGTAGAATAGTACCTGAGTTGATAGAAAAGGTATCTGAAATGGAACAAGGCTCAATGAGAGATCAGCTGGTAAGGCTTGTTGCAGTGCAGATGAAGAAAAATCTTATGACCTGGAATAAGGAGATGGTTGATGATGAACGTATTGCAGCCGATATATACAATCTGTCAAAAGGCAGAATTCAGCTTAGAGAGGGCGATCTGGATGTAACATTTGCGCAAGCACCTCCTCAGCAGAATCAGCAGAAAAACGGAAAAAAGAAAAACAAAAAGAGATATTGATTATGGCATCATTTATTATTGAAGGCGGACACAGATTAAAAGGAAGTATCACTCCGCAAGGCGCAAAGAATGAAGTGTTGCAGATATTGTGTGCAGTTCTGCTTACAACAGAAGAGGTTGTGGTGGAGAATGTGCCTGATATATTGGATGTGCGTAATCTTATAGATATGCTTATTCGTCTGGGTGTCAAGGTAAAGATGCTTGCACCCGGAACATACTCCTTTATAGCCGATGATCTGGATGCAGATTATGTGGATAGTATGGAGTTTATTGTGAAGGGTTCCGGATTGCGTGGATCTGTAATGTTACTTGGACCGCTGTTGGCCAGACTTGGTAAGACAGTAGTTGGAAAACCGGGTGGCGATAAGATTGGTCGCCGCAGGCTTGATACCCACATAGTAGGATTGCAGGCATTAGGTGCATCGTTTACCTATAACGATAAGAAAGGTTTCTACGAACTTGAAGCAGAACATCTTAAAGGAACCTATATGTTGCTTGATGAAGCATCAGTTACCGGAACTGCAAACATTCTTATGGCAGCTGTTCTGGCTGAAGGAACAACCACCATTTACAATGCAGCCTGTGAACCATATCTGCAGCAGCTGAGCAAGATGCTTGTAAGAATGGGTGCCAATATAAGTGGCATAGGCAGTAACCTGCTCGTTATAAATGGTGTGGATAAACTGCATGGAACATCACATAAGATTCTGCCCGATATGATTGAGGTAGGAAGCTTTATAGGAATGGCTGCAATGACCCAGAGTGAAATGCTTATAAAGAACGTATCGTATGAAAATCTTGGAATCATACCAAAGAGCTTTGAACGTTTGGGTATAAAGATGGAGCAGCAGGGCGATGATATATTCATTCCGTCACAGGAGCATTATCAGATAGAATCATTTATTGATGGTTCCATTATGACACTGGCTGATGCTCCATGGCCGGGACTTACACCAGACCTGTTGAGCGTTTTATTGGTAACAGCTATTCAGGCAAAGGGTAGTGTGCTGATACACCAGAAGATGTTTGAAAGCCGTCTCTTCTTTGTGGATAACTTGATAGATATGGGCGCACAGGTAATACTTTGCGATCCTCACAGAGTAGTGGTGGTAGGACATGATCGCAATATGGCTTTGCAGGCAAGAAGGATGTCTTCGCCTGATATTCGTGCCGGTATTGCACTGCTTATAGCAGCTATGAGTGCCGAAGGTACCAGCAGAATAGATAATATTAATCAGATAGACAGAGGCTATCAGGATATTGATGGTCGTCTGAATGCAATTGGAGCAAGAATAACCCGAGTAGATTGATTTACTATGATAGAGCTACATGAAGTACAAAGAATGGGATATGTGCTAAAAACACATGGCATAAACGGTGAACTGGTACTCTCTGTTCCTGCCGATGTGGAGTGGAGTGAAGAGACAGATTATCTGGTATGTTCAATGGATGGCATACTGGTTCCATTCTTTCTGGAATCTATCAGAGGTAAAAGCAGCACTACAATATTGGTGAAGTTTGAAGATGTAGATAGTGTGGAGCAGGCCCGTAAGTTTCAGGGAACTGTAGTCTATCTTCCAAACGAATATGTGGAGAATACTCTTGAAAACCTGTCATGGAGTACATTTATAGACTATAAGGTTGAAGATAGAGTGGCTGGTATTCTTGGTACAATAGTGGCAGTAGATGATAGTACACCAAATATTCTGTTTTTGGTTAAACAGGGCGACAGAGAGAGGGTGATTCCTGCAAATGAGGCCTGGATAGAGTCTATTGACAGCGTTGGCAGAGTGATAAGGTATAATTTGCCGGAAGGTGTGGCAGAACTGTAGTAGTTATGAAGAGTATAAAAAAGATACGAAAGAAAGTAACCAGGCAGAGTCTGTGGGAGAAACTGGTTTTTAAATATAACATCTCTGTTGTAAATGAAAACGAGCTGAAAGAGGTGGCAAACGTGAAATTTTCGCGTATGCGTTTCATCCTGTTGTTGTTACTATATACAGCTCTGGTGGTGACATTAAGTATTGTATTGTACAACAGGACACCACAGCAGAAACAGAATACTTATCAGGATAATCTTATGCGACAGACCATTATAGACGAAGCACTTCGCATTGATTCACTGGAATATGTTGTAAATCTGCAGAACCATTATATAACAAATATACAGGATATCTTTGCCGGAAACATCAATCTGGATACAGTCTATTCGGTTGATTCACTCACCATTGTCAGAAGTGAACAGCTAATGGAGAAGACAGCTCAGGAAGATGCTTTTGTGAAGAGTTTTGAGGAGGCTGAACGCTATAATGTAACATCACCTATACCAACAGGCGCAAAACTTCAGTCGTTGAATATGATTCGCCCAACTATAGGACTTGTAACGCAGCATTTTAATCCTACAGACAATCATAGAGGAGTGGATATTGCAGCCAATCCGCAGGAGAGCGTACTGGCAGTAATGGACGGTACAGTTGTGGTGAGTGCATACACATCCGATGCCGGACATGTTATCTGTCTGTCACATCCGGGTGGTTTGGTTTCTATATATAAACATTGCGAATCCTTGTTGAAACAGCAGGGTGATAAAGTAAAGCAGGGCGATGTTATTGCGCTTGTCTCTGCCAATCAGTCTGCATATCATACAAATCCGCATTTACATTTTGAGTTATGGTACGAGGGTCAGCCGCTTGATCCTGAAAAATATATCTTATTCTAGTGAAACAAATTGCAATTTTAGGTTCGACAGGTTCTATAGGTTGTCAGGCATTAGAGGTTATAGAATCGCACAGTGAGGAGTATTCAGTATATGCGCTGACCGCAAATAACAATGTGGACAGGCTGATAGAGCAGGCCAGAAAATTTGTGCCCGATACAGTTGTTGTAGCCAATGAAGCCCATTATGAAAAATTGAAAAATGCGCTTTCTGATATGCCAATCAAGGTGTATGCAGGTGCAGAAGCAATAAATCAGGTGGTAACATCATCGCCTATAGATATTGTACTGGCTTCTATGGTAGGCTTTGCAGGGTTATGTCCAACAATAGAGGCTATAAAAGCAGGAAAAACTATAGCATTAGCCAATAAAGAGACATTGGTAGTTGCAGGTGAATTGATTACATCGTTGGTGCAGGAATATAAGGTTCCTATGTTACCTGTAGATTCAGAGCATTCAGCAATATTTCAGTCTCTGACTGGTGAACAATACAGTAATGTGGAAAAAATCATCCTTACAGCATCAGGTGGCCCATTTCGTCAGTTTAGTTACAGCGATTTGCAGTCTGTAACCAAAAATGAAGCCCTAAAACATCCAAACTGGGATATGGGCGCTAAAATTACCATTGATTCTGCAACAATGATGAATAAAGGATTCGAGGTAATTGAAGCAAAATGGCTGTTTGGAGTCTCTTACGACAAGATAGAGGTAGTGGTTCATCCGCAATCCATAATACATTCAATGGTCCAGTTTACTGATGGTGCAATAAAGGCTCAGCTTGGTGCTCCTGATATGCGTCTGCCTATTCAGTATGCATTCTCATATCCTTACAGACTGGATGCACAATTCCCAAGGGTTGATTTCAACATAACATCGGCATTGACATTTGAACGTCCTGATCTAATGAAGTTCCGCAATCTGGCATTAGCATACCAGGCATTGGAACAGGGTGGCAATATGCCATGCGTATTGAATGCAGCAAACGAAGTGTGTGTTGCAGCATTCCTGAATGATAAAGTGGGATTTTTGCAGATGAGTGATATCATAGAGCAGACCATGAAAATTATTCCATTCCAAAAGAATCCTTCTTTAGATGATTATATAGCAATTGATGCAGAATCAAGAGAGGTAGCAAAAAGATTAATAAATAGATAAATATATAGGTATATGTCAGTTTTTTGGATTAAATGTATCCAGTTGGTATTGTCATTAACAATACTTGTTGTAGTTCATGAGTTTGGACATTTTCTTTTTTCCAGAATTTTTAAGGTCAGGGTTGAGAAGTTTTATGCATTCTTTAATCCCAACTTTTCGCTGGTCAGAGTTAAACGTGTAAACGGAAAGCTAAAAGTGAAGTTCTTTGCTCAGAACGTACCAGATAGTTATGAAGAAGAGAAACGCTTTAATTATGCAGGAAAAGAGGAGGTAATATATAAACCTATCGATTTGGATACACTGCCGGAAGATGATTGGAGAAAGTATCCGGAAAGTACAGAATTTGGTGTGGGTTGGGTACCTTTTGGTGGCTATTGCAAGATAGCAGGAATGATAGATGAATCCATGGATGTGGCATCTATGCAGCAGGAACCAAAACCCTGGGAGTTCCGTACCAAACCGGCATGGCAACGCCTTTTGATTATGGTTGGTGGTGTAATGTTCAACCTGATACTGGCATTTATGATATATTCTGCTGTTCTCTGGAAATGGGGCGACAGCTACATACCTGCTACTGAAACAGAATATGGAATGGAATTTAACGAACATGCAAAATCATTGGGATTTGCCGATGGTGATGTAGTTCTGGCTACCGATGGCAAACTTGTAAAACAGTTTGATGCAGATCTGTATCGTGCAATAGCAAAGGCCAAAGAGGTTACAGTTTTAAGAAATGGTAAAGAGGTGGTGCTTGCTATGCCTGAAGAACTGTCACTTTTTGACTTTACACGTGAAGTTCCATTTATCTCTATCCTTAGCCCTATGACTATAGATAGTTTAGTGGCAGATGGTCCAGCAGCCAAAGCTGGAATAGAGCCGGGCGATTCTGTTATAACAGTAAACGGTCAGAATGCATCTACATGGACATCTTTCAGAGCAGTTCTGGCATCACTCCAGATAAAGGCTGCCGATGAGTATGTTGATCATAAACTTAGTATGGTTGTAGGCAGAACATCAGGTGGCCGCGATACATTAATAGTTGAAGCCGATGCAAACTTTTTGATTGGAGTTTATCATTTTACTGATGAATATGAGCCGAAATTTGTAGAGTATGGAATGTTGTCTTCTATCCCTGCAGGTATTAAGTATGGATGGAATACTTTGAAGAGTTATGTCAGCGATTTCCAATATGTGTTTACAAAAGAGGGCGCAAAGTCTCTTGGTGGATTTGGAACTATAGGCAGCATTTTCCCTGAAACATGGAACTGGCATTCATTCTGGTTGATGACAGCTTTCCTGTCTATCATCCTGGCATTTATGAACATACTGCCTATACCGGCACTGGACGGAGGTTATGTATTATTCCTGCTGGTTGAGGTTATCACAGGAAAGAAACCAAAAGACAAATTCCTGGAGGTGGCAAATTCAATAGGTATGTTCATACTGTTTGCATTGCTTATTGTGGCAAACCTGAATGATATACTCAGACTGTTTTCCTAACTTAGGTTTGTAGTAATAGGTATTTAGGTTTTTAGTAATAGGTATATTTGTTTCGGTTCCGCCAACCTCACAAATATACCATATGTCAGTTGTCTAATGAATTATCGGTTAATCAGAATTCAATTCATTTGCCGGTGAACCATTAAAACAAAGGAGATGCAAAAGATAACAGAGGAATATCTGATGGGTTTTGTGGCGGAAAGATTTCTTACCGATGAAAGGTATAGAAACGGTCACATAAATATTTTGGCACCAAATAGCGGTACCAAGGTTCTGGGAATGCACACACCGGAAATGAAAAAGGTAGCCAAAGAAATAGTGAAAAACGGTGATTGGCAAAAACAGATAGAGTGCTGGCAACAGCACAAGCCACTTTGTGGGGCTGGTGGACTAACCCACGAAGAGCGAATGATATGGGGCTTGGTAATAAACTATGTGAAGGTTCCTCTGGCGGAAAGACTGCAGATGCTGGAAAGATTTATACCGGCTGTAGATAATTGGGCTATCTGTGACAATTTTTGCTGTAATGCCAAATGGGTGGAGAAAGAAGACAAGGAGCAGATTTGGCAATACATA
Source organism: Bacteroidaceae bacterium (assembly GCA_045660365.1). Taxonomy (GTDB): domain Bacteria; phylum Bacteroidota; class Bacteroidia; order Bacteroidales; family Bacteroidaceae; genus Colenecus. The sequence continues at coordinate 30,982 of JAZRDQ010000001.1, read as the reverse complement.
GTTACGCTGATAAGTTCAGAAGATGAATTTCGCTGCAGGGTGGGGCTGATACTATCATTGGCACACTATCTGAACGATGATAATCTGATACGCACGTTAGATACAGTTGTTGAACGCAACTATTCTGATTCAGATCCCTATTACATTCGTATGGGTGTGGCCTGGCTCTTTGCTGAAGGTCTCTGTAAGCAGTATGAACAGACCTTACCTTATATTATTGAAGGTAGATTAAGCCGATGGATTCACAACAAATCTATTCAAAAGGCTCGTGAAAGTTTCCGCATTACTGACACTCAAAAGCAATACCTCAATACCCTAAAACGCTACAAATAGTCTGTTCACCACCATTACAAAAATTCAGCTTTTAGGTGTAATTGATGTATAGGTTTGAAATGGTGAATTCAACCTGGCTTTTTTTTATGTGATTATATGTATCATTCGGAGTGAAACAACCTGCCATTTCAAAGCATTTGAGTAATATTTTAAGAGTGGTGAATTAGACGAGAAAAGAGTTTATTCCATTTTGGAATATACTGCAACTGACGGTAAAATTTACAAAACAAAGTTTTACAATTTAGATGCGATTGTATCAGTTGGTTATCGCGTCAACAGCATAAATGCAACACGTTTTCGCAAATGGAAAACTGCAAATTTAACCTACAAGATATTTACTCTTAGGAAGGAAGGATATGAGTCTGCTGAGCAGGGCACAGAAGATGAAGGTAATCAGTGCAGAAACCACCATCACTACCGGGGTTGATGAAGTCCATCCTGACACCATTGCAAAAACCGGTGTCAAAACAAACATATGCATCAGATACATACCGTAGCTCAACTTAGAGAGCGGTAGTACAAACGTTTTATAGAACCAACCATCACATTTAATCTTACGAATCACAAGAAAATATGCTACAGTCTGCAACATGATTCCTACCGTACAGAACCCCCTCTGAGCTTCCATGCTGAATGCTTCGGTATATGAACCGGATACCGGGAATCCATTTTCAATCGGAATCATACTCCAAAAACCACCCGCACTCACTACATACCCCACAATCCAGAAAGGTACTGCATAGGCAAGTGTTTTTTTCCATGAAGACTCACCTACATAAGTCCTGATGTAGTGTCCCAATACTACATAGCCAATAAATCCGCTTACATAATAGAATGTTCCGAATTCATTCCATTGGCACTCTCCCCAAAGATTGCTACTTCCTGTTACCTTTTCAGCAAGAGGTTTAAGTAATGGGAGAATAGTAGTGAATGCCCATAGCCACAAAAAAGCCTTCTCTTCCTTTTTAGAAATCTTCTCAAGCCAAGGTGATACTATCGGCATAAGCAGATAAATTCCTAAAAGCATATAGACAAACCACATGTGTCCACTTGATGTCATTACAAAATTGAACACAAGAGATTTTAGATTGCCTACAACATCTACAGAGCAACCTGAACCGGGAATAGGAACAACAGCATACAGAATGGACCATATAAGAAACGGAATGAGCACACGCATCAGACGTTTCTTGATATAGGTCTTTACATCAGTTTTGACAGGAACCAACAGATAACTGGAAGTAAGGATAAAAAGAGGCACTGCAGCTCTTAATGGTGTATTAAGAAGAGTTACCCAACATGCATCTGAATAAGTATCAATATACAATCCACCAGTACCACCATAATAAAAAGGCTCAATGCAATGCACAAGAATCACCATGAAACATGCAATAAGTCTTAACCAATCCAAAAACACAACTCTACAATTCTGTTCCATTGCATATAATTTTATGTTTGCAAATAATTATAATAATCTAGTTTTTTACTGTTATCTGTTTGTCCTTAGTTAATACTTAATCTACCTTTTTTTAGTAGATTCTACTATGAACTCTAAGGCTAATACCTTGGTACAGTTATGAGCCCGTATCCTCCGGATGGATGTAAATGTACTCATATTTTATTGTTCTCCAAAATTTTTATAAATAGAAAAACAGCGGATCCGGAGATCCGCTGTGATTTATAAAATGCTGTGGATTTTAGCTTACTGAAGAGTGGCAGTGGTTGGGTATGCTATCTCTTGTGCTATATTGAAGGAAGCAGTTTGACGGATGTCCTGTGCTGACGCTGCAAATCCAATGTTATAGTAACCACTCTCTGTAACCCATGCACCTGCAGTTTCATTGTATGAAGCAAGATCGTAATTGCTTATAGTGAATTCAAGAACCTCCTGTTCGCCAGGTTTAAGTTCGGCGGTTTTGGCAAAACTCTTCAACTCCTTAACAGGCTTTGTCAACTCAGATTTAGGAGCGGTTACGTAAATCTGAACAGCCTCTTTACCTGAATAATTGCCGGTATTTTTAACTGTTATTGTTAGTGTCAGTTCGTTATTTTCATACTTTGCTGTAGGATTTGAATATTCGAATGTAGTGTAACTTAAACCATATCCAAATGGATAAGAAACCAATTCCGGATGTTCATCAAAATATCTATATCCAATCTGTAAACCCTCCTGATACTCTGTGTAGTCAAAGTTCTTAATCTGTTTCTCTCTGTTTCTGCGCTTTTCAGAATTCAGCTCTGCAAAGTTAACAGGGAAATTTTTGTGTGAAGGAATATCCTCTATGTTCTTTACAAATGTATCAACCAGTTTGCCCGACGGAGTGATTTTACCATTCAGAATATCTGCAATAGCAAATCCGCCCTCTTGTCCGGGAAGTCCTGCCATAATGATAGCATCAGGTTTGTTTTTCCAGTTGGAAGTTTCAATAGGTGCTCCTATGTTTAGCACAACCACTACCTTTTTACCCTTTGTATGGAATGCTTCACATACATCGTTTATCATCTTCAGCTCAACCTGTGTAAGAGTATAGTTGCCTTCGTATTCACGGTCACTACTTTCGCCGCAACTGCGTCCAATGGTTATAATGGCAACATCATTGGCAATTGCATCTGCTCTCAGCTTGAATGGCTTAGACAGGAGTGATTCAGGCATAACAATGTTTTCTAACTGCATAAAGTTTCTGGCCTCTCTTGGCTTGATCTGCATTGCATGTTTTCTGTATGGCGATGCAATGGCAGGGTCAATTTTATAACCAGCAGCTTCGAGACCATCTTCTAAGCTTGTTACGTATTCACAGTTTACACTTCCGCTTCCAGTGCCTGTTGCCAGGAATTTGTATGAACTGATTCCATACAGAGCAATATTTTTTATTTTCTTGCTAAGAGGCAGAACGTTGTGGTCGTTCTTAAGCAGTACCATGCCTTCTGCAGCACTCTGTAACGCAATTTGAGCATTTGCTTTTAAATCTGGAGCGTTAGTTGGTTCGTAACCGTTGAACTTAGGAGATTTTTCTATAATTTGAAGAATACGTGTAACATTACGGTTAATATCATCCATACTCAGTGTACCGTTGTTTACAGCCTCTATTATAGCCCTTTTCTGTCTGTTGTTACCAGGCATAATAAGATCATTTCCGGATTGAACCATAGCCACAGCATTCTTACCTCCGCCCCAGTCGGTCATCACTAATCCCTGAAAGCCCCATTCTTCGCGCAGTATGCCCTCAATCAGTTCCTTGTTCTCTGCTGTATGCCTGCCATTGATTTTGTTATATGATGTCATTACAGCCCATGGGTTGGACTCTTTTACTGCTATTTCAAAACCTTTCAGATAGATCTCTCTTGCAGTACGGTCTGACATTCTGGAGTCGTTATTGCTACGGTTGGTCTCCTGGTTGTTGAATGCAAAGTGTTTAAGTGTAGCACCAACACCATTGCTCTGAATACCATTTACAAGGGCTGCAGTCACCTTGCCTGAAACTACAGGGTCTTCTGAAAAGTATTCAAATGTTCTGCCAAGTAATGGATGACGATGTATATTTAGTGCAGGCGCAAGCAAAAGGTCGGCTCCATACTGTTTAACTTCATCTCCAATAGCTTTACCAACATTCTCTATTAGTTCTCTGTTCCAGGTAGATGCCAGCATTGTAGCAACAGGAAATGCAGTGCAATAGTATGTGGATTCATCTCCCTGACGGGTAGGATATATGCGTAGCCCGGCAGGTCCGTCCGGCAGTTGAATAGATGGTATTCCTAATCTGGCGATAGGTGTAGTAGCACCGGCACAGCCAGGGATATACTCTTTTGCAGCACGTATCTCTGGAGCTATAGAGTCACCTGAAAAGGCTCCTATACCTACTAACAGATCAACTTTTTCTTCTAATGTCAGTTCTTCTACAATTTTTTCAATAGGTGCCTCTCCAAAAACAGGAGTTTTCTCTTTACATGATGAAATAGCAAAGGCTAAAGTGGTTAGTAGTATAACGGTTAGTAGATTAGTCTTTTTCATAAAATTCTCTATTTAATTGGTTCTATTCCTATTTTGTGGGCCTCTTCAATAACAAAAGCCAATGCCGCATCGTGTTCGTTTGGAATAATTCCCTCAAGAATGGCCTCCTTTATGCTGCTTTTTAGCTTACCTACAACAGCTGTTGGTCCCAACCCAAAGGTATTCATTATTTCAATTCCATCTACAGGCGGCTGGAAGTTTCTTATTCTGTCTTTCTCTTCCAAATCTATTAACTTTTTTCTTACTATCTGGAAGTTATCAAGCAGACGCCTCTTTTTAAGTTCGTTCTTTGATGTGATATCGGCTTCGCAGAGGGTCATTAAATCATCAATGTCATCGCTGGCTTCAAAAAGAAGGCGACGTACTGCAGAATCGGTAACAATATCATCTACAATGGCAATTGGGCGCATATGCAGATCTACCATCTTCTGAACGTATTTCATCTTTTCGTTCTTTGGCATTTTCATTCTGTCAAATATGCCGGGTATCATCTTCATACCCACTAAATTGTGGTTATGGAACATCCAGCCATGTGCAGCATCCCAGCGCTTGGTGCGTGGTTTGCCAATGTCATGCAGAAGTGCCGCCCAGCGTAACCATAGATTATCGCTTTTGCGGGCAACATTATCCAGAACCTCCAGAGTATGGTAGAATACATCCTTATGGCCACGTCCGTTTACCGTTTCTACTCCTTGCAGAGCCGATAATTCAGGGAAGATAAGTTCAAGTAGTCCGCAACGATCCAGTTCTATGAATCCTTTGGATGGGATAGGTGAAAGCAATATCTTGTTCAGCTCTTCTATTATGCGTTCTTTGCTGATTATCTTTATGCGCTCTCTGTTCTTTTCCAATGACCGGAATGTTTCATCTTCTATCTGGAAGTTCAGCTGTGTGGCAAAACGTACACATCTTAGCATGCGCAAAGGATCATCACTGAATGTAATATCCGGGTCGAGTGGCGTTCTTATTATGCCGTCTTCAAGATCGTAAATCCCGTCAAAAGGATCTACCAGCTCACCAAATCGGTTGCCATTCAGGCAGATTGCCATTGCATTGATTGTAAAGTCTCGTCTGTTCTGGTCATCTTCCAAAGTACCATTTTCCACTATCGGATTTCTGGAATCTCTGGTGTAGGACTCTTTTCTTGCACCTACAAACTCCACTTCAATATTACCCTTCTTTACCTGTGCAGTTCCAAAGTTTTTAAAGAGGCTTACATGAGCGTTACCAAGAGCTTTGCCAAATGCTTTTGCCATCTCCAGACCACTACCAACCACAACTACATCTATATCTTTGCACTTACGCTCTAAAAACAGATCTCTTACATAGCCTCCTACCACATAACACTCCATGCCAAGTGTGTCGGCAGTCTCTGATAATAGTCTGAATACCTTCTTGTCAAGTAGTTGTGCTAATTCCGGGTCGCTATATAACTTCATATCTTTAAACACATTTATTGCAAAATTAGTGCATTAACATCATTTTACTATCAAAAATAGAGTACTTTTGTGATAGTATTTTATAAAATTTGAAGACCACTATGCGAAAAATTTCATTCTTAGTGATATTAGCCCTGTTATTTACAGCCTGTGGTGAGAGCGTGGAAGAACAGGCACAACGTTATATTGACAGAGCAAATCAGGCCTTTCTGGCAGAAAAATATAGTGAAGCCAAACAGTACATTGATAGCATAAAAATACTCTATCCAAATGCCTTTGAAACAAGGAAACAGGGTATAAAACTTATGCTGCAGGTAGAAGAGGCGGAGCAGTTGCGTACCATTGCTTATGAAACTGAGATGATAGCAGCATGTAATGACCGCATAGAGCCTCTGAAGAAAAATTTCAAGTTTGAAAAGGATGAAAAATATCAGGATTTGGGTCTCTATGTACTAGCTTCGCAGGTACCTGAAAAGAATGTAGGAGTAAACTATCTGCGCGGTCAGGTAGATGAACTGGGACGTCTGGTCCTGATATCAACCTATTCTGCATCGTCTTATCTGCATCATCGTTCAGTACGTGTAGTATGTGGTGATGTCTATGCTGAATCGCCCGTTTCTGACGATTATTATGAGTTTAAGGACCTGGGCATCTGCTATGAAAAGTGTAATATGAAAGCAGGCGAAGATGGTGGCGTTGCAGCATTTATAGCAATGAATCGCGATAAAAATATAAAGGTTCAGTTGAATGGAGCAGATGGAAAAAAACGTGAATATACAATGAGGCCATCTGACAGAACAGCCATAGCATCACTTTACGATCTCTCTGTTCTGATGACAGAGCTTGAAGATCATAAAAAGATAAAGGAAGAGGCAGAACGCCGTCTGCAGTTTACCCGGTCCAGAATTAATGGTTCAGAAACAGTTAGCGAGTAAGTGAGAACTTCAGAGTTACACCACAATCGTGTGTGGCGGTTGGGTATGATGATGTGGATACCAGTGGGAAGTTGCTCTGGAAATCATAGTAGAAATTCAGCGTTAGCATTTTGCTGTAGATGTAATCGGCACTGAATGCCAGTTTTACAGCACGATTGCCACTGGTAGCTTGTGTAGTCATGGTCTTGATGTTGCGACACAAAGCATTCTGATTTCTGTATGAGAAGTCAAGATTCATATTAAGGTTATTATTCACCTTGTTACGTCCAGTACCCTGTTGTGCCCCAAAGAGCTTAAGGTTTGTTATACGATAGCTTGCTCCGGCAGTAATATCATCGGATGTAGTTTCAACAATCTGTACAGCCGATGTACTGAGGTTTATTACTCTGGTCTTTCTGCTTTCCAATCTGGCAGACAGATTGTTGTTGAATGTCATATCAATTCCAATTAATGGTGAGAATGATTCGTTAATTGAAACTGAACCAATATTGAACATGCTGTTTGGAACAGGATTACCTGTAGTAATGTCATTTATAAATCCTAAACCATTCATATATTCCATATAACTCATAAATGTATTATAGCTACCCATAGAGTAAACACTCTTGTATGAATGTTTCAGGTTGAAACTCTTGAAGTGCTTCTGGATAAATGGAATCTTGTTAAATCCGGCAAATGTGATATTCCAGTTTGGCATCATGGAAAGTATTCCCGGGAACAGATCCAATGAACTCCTGGAAGCATCTCTACCGGTATATGCGGACAGGAATGCTGGTATCATTACATCGGCAGAGTATGGGTTTACTCCACCATTCTCAGGATTATATACGGCTCCTGCCAAAGTGGTTCCCTCCGGATAGATAGCACCAATATATTGCTCCTCTACACGCTGTTGTATGGTGTTTATATTGTTGGCAAAGCGTTCAAAACTTCTGGATTTGTATCCATTGTCCGGGTTGTTGCCTCCGAATGCACTTCTCAGTGTAATTACAGTCATGCTGAATGTTCCGGTCTGTGATGATGGCATACCTGCATACATGTACTGAATGGTACTGCTGTTACTCTTTTCCCAACTAGCATTTACGTCAATTCTGAAATCAGTAAAAGGTTCTATTACCATTTTGAACTGTAAACTTTCTCCGGCAGATGTAGCTGCTGCATAAGATACACTGTCGTTATTTAGTAACCAGTTGTTGTGTTGTGCTTTGTGCAGATAACTGTTATTTGTCAGACCAAATGCAAAATCCAAACCAGGTGCTAACATTCCATTACTTGATTTCTGTCCTAACATGGCTGTGTTAGGCATAAATCCCGGCAGATTCATGTTGTAAGTGTTCCTGTAGCTGAAGTTTGCACTACGTAACATCATTATGGCTCTGGTTGTCAGGTCCAGTCCATCCTTAAGAGTAAACTTCTCTGTCCTGTTAATTTCATTTGGATCCAGCACCGCCTTAATCATTACATTAAGAGTGTCTTTCTGTTTAATTGTAATGGTATTGGCATCTATACGTTTATAACGAAGCTTGATATTTGTACCATCCTTTGTAGTAAATGTAACCTTTGGTTTTAAAGTACCCTGATTATGGGTAATGGTAAAGGTGGAGTCGGGTAGCAGTGTGTATTCTTTCTGGAAATTCTTTACCTTTTTAGGTGTTGATTTCTGTTTGTTTCCCTTATCTGTAAATTTGTTGTTTATCTCTCTCAGATATGGCACCTTATTATATAGAGTCTGGAAGTTCATGCGTCCGTTTGCCGAAATGGTTCTGCTTGAACTTATAATATTGCCGAATGATGTGCCGTCAGTATATGTAGTTCCTCTGTCCCAGCTATACTGTGAATTGAAGGTTACATCGCTGGTAAACCATGAAAGTATAGGCAGCTTATTAAGTGGAATCTGATATGAAGCCTGGAAATTTTGCTGATAATCCAAAGGTCTGCCCATGCGTGACAGACTGGCCTTGACAGAGTCTTTCCATAATGCATACTCATCGGGATAGAGATCCTTGTTTACAATCATATATGGTTCCTCAATTTCTGCCTGTGTCTGTGCTGTGAATGACATGCGCAGGTCACGTAGTGGATCCCATCGCAGTGTAAGGTCTCTGTCCCAATAGAACTGCTGTGAGAAGAGTGCAGGAATGTCATTACTGCCGCTCATGGATTCCAGATCGCGTTCCTGTAGTTCGTGATAGTTTCTGGTCAGGTTAGTGTTGAAACTGAAACTTTGAGGAACAAAATTGATAGTAATCTCTTTCAGAATTGTAAGCCAGTTAGACTGGTATTCAATGAATGTAAAAGGTTTCCAGCCCGTAACGGCAGGTGAATATGAATAGCTCAGATTAGCTTTCCAGTTCTTGTCGTTTTCATATACAATTGTGCTGGCGCTGTTTTCCTGAACAGAACTTGAAAAACTTGCACTGAAGTTAGCCGGATCGTATGGCATAGGCTTTTCACTGCTGATGTCTATCTTTGCATTTGATATACTGAAATTCTTCTGTACAGTGATGTCCTGGGTAATACTGCGAATGGAATCCTGTTCTCTTCTACTTGAATATGAATCTATTACATCGTCTAAAACCAGGTCTGTGTCGTATGGACTATAGTAAGGCGATACATTCTCCTTAGTGTAGGAGTAATAGACTGGTAATGAAATGTTAGCCTTTTCTGGCAGGAATCGGCCAATGTCAAAACTTGTAGTCAGAGAGTACTTGTAGAAATCGTCCATGCTTCTCTGATTAATACCCTGTTCCAAACCTCCATATCCTGCAGTGCTCATCTGACCAGCCATGTCGATATTACCTAAATCTGAAAGTTTCATAGACACATTGGCACGTGCTGCAGAACCTCCACGGCTTTCAAATCCAACTAAACGGAGTTCATTAACCCACAATTCTGCACTCTTTGTGGTGAGCGAATTGTTTCTGATACCTATCATTATGGCCCTTACATTTCCTAATGACGGATTACCGATAATACTGATTTTGTTTTCAGGATTTTCCGGATCGTATTCGCTGTATAATGTACTCTGAGTAACTTCACTGTTTCCGCTGTTCTTCAGAGTGTTTCTATTGTTCTTTACAGCAGTCAGCACATCGAATGAAATATCCAGCATATTCTTGTTTGGCCATACCATGCGGCGGTCACTTTCATTGTCGTTGTTGTAATATCCGTGTTCGGTAACAGTAAGAGGAATTTCATATTCATAGTAGTTACCGGTATAGTCGGAACCCAATCTGATGAAGACAGACACATCGCCATCTTCAAGCAGTTGTGCATCATTTATAGGAGCCTCCAGGTGTGAGAACATCTGAATACGTTGGTATTTACGCAAATCCAGTGCGCTCTTCTTGTAGATAGCCCGTGCTTCGCCAGCATCCAGATTTGTTACTCTTATGCTCATGGCCTGCTCATTATCCTGAATAAGCTGTGTCTGCTGTGGATCCAGAATACGTGTAATACCAGGTGGAACAACATAGTTAACAGGGGTGCGGTCTCCATTCTCTTCTATGTTTACCGATGTTGCTGCAAGCGAACCTGAAATAACCGGTGTCTTGTTGCTGCTGCTGGCAATAGGTTGCTCGTAGTTTCTCCACTGGCTGGTCATCAGTTCCAGAGAGCCAAAACGGATATGGGTTTCGTCTGTAAAGTTTGTCAGGTAGATACGCATAAATCTGATAGAACTGAAGTCGCGTATGCCACCTACAGCCTTTTCATATTCATCTACAGGAACTCTGAAACAGTACCAGTTTACTGTCTCCATATTACCGTTACGCAGCTTGACTTTTACTTCTCGTTTGTCTGCAATATAATTTCGGCCAACCTGTAAATCAGATGGACGCAGTGAAATGCGGTACTGGAAGAACTTTTCATATTCGTCAAGAGTGTAATCCTGATTTGCATCTTCAATATCAGGAGTAGTACGAGATGACTGGTCAAAACGTTCGTTGGTATCTTCTGAATTTGGAGAATTACCCTCTGTACCGTTGTAATATTTGTATCGGTCTAAAATAGATACTTGATTGTTGTCATAGTCGGTACCGCGATAGTGGTGGAAATTGTCGCCAGCAGGGTCATTTTCCAATGTACTATACACACTTGCCGATACACGTCCTTTAATCTGTTCCAGATAGCTTGCGTATGTCGGGAATTTGCGTTCCTCTTCTGATGTCAAACCATTAAGACCAACATCCTGTTTGCGGCGATTATCTGAATTGCTGTTGTCGAAGGCGTAAACCAGACTTGTGGAGGTTGGCACCTTACCCCATACTGTTTCGGTGAATAGGTTAATGTCATTGTTTACAGGAATACCATTCTCAAAATACTTTTTACCATCAAGCAGTACATCTTCTGAAACTTCACCCAGGTTGATGTACATATCACCACCTGCTGCGCTCTGGTCATAGATGAACGGATCGAGCATCCAGAATTCTATATATTCAATGTTTGCAGTCTCAAAGTCGGTAGTATTCAGACTACGCATAATACCTGCCCAGTTCTGTGAAGGGTTGGGCAGATTGCCATCAGCATCAAGATTAGGGTTGAGGTTATATGGACCACGCTCCTGTGGATAATATGCTAAGTTTAATATTGATAATGTGGTAGATTCGCTGGAAGTTGATTCCTTGTTTGGATATAACTCTCGTTCATACACCTCTCTTACATAGTGGTTGGAAAGTTGATCCAGATCGCTCTTTATATGAGAAGGGGTAAGCATGGAGTTCCTGCGTGTGAAGAGCGGATCTATAGTAAACCAGTTTATCAAAGCACGGTTGTAACCGGCCTCTACGTTACCGGTTTTACCATATCCCGGCATTCCTTGTGGCACACCTGCCAGAGACCATGCTGATGGTCTGCTTATGTCAATTCCACTTTCAGCAGCTTCAAAATCGTCTATATAGGAAGAACTGCCCTGAACCTTATCGGAAACTTCTGATATAAGATGAGCCATCTCAGCCGACATTGTAATCTGCGATGGCTGTGTGGCATTTACAAATGGAATAAGGTCTATCAGGTTTGTCAAGGCCTGGCTTTCGAGTTTGTAGTTTACGTTGAAACCGAACATGGTGTTCACCAGTGGCTCATCGCCCATGGTAACCTTACTTGTAAGCGGACGCTCATTAAGGTGCATCAGTGTACCACCAATCTTAAAGTCGCGGTTAAAAGCGTATGCCCAGTTTACACCAGCCATAGTTTTACGTTGCAAACTATACTCTGTGTTGCTCTCCAATTGAACGTCAACTTTAGTACCAGCATCAATGATATTCTGATTGATAATAGTTACTGTACCCATACTGTAATCAACCATATAATCACTGTTCTCTATCAGTTCCACACCACCTGCAGTAACCTTAACTGAACCGCGTGGAATGTTTGCTGCACCTAAGTCTATAATGCTGTTTGATGATCCGGAATGTTCACCAATAAGCAGGAACTTGTCCTTTTCAGCAATTCGTTTGGCTACAACTTTAGTGGAATCATATAGCTCCTGGAATACATATTTATCGGCCTGGGCTGCATTGCCTATAGCACTGCGAAGGTGGCTGCCAAAAGGTTCTACTACAGGAAAAATAATTCTTCCTGATGATGACAGGACTGTATAGCCTTCTACGTAGTCGAATTTACCGTTTGAATGTGCAGCCTGATTGTCGTCCAGACGGTCCAGATTCATCATCTTAAGCAAGTTGATACTTTTAAGGTTGCTTTCAGGCAGGTATGTTATATTGCTGCCGGTACTGTCGCTGGCGTAGTAGATATTCAGTTTGAATTTGTTTTTGCTCAAACTGCCGCTGCCAAGTGAATAGATATTCTTCATCATCAGATCCCATGTGCCACTTCCGGGTGCATTTGAATTGGATTTCAAAAGCTTAACATAGAGAGCGCTTCCGGAATCGGTAATGTCGGACGAAAATTCACCAACCTGATAGGTCTTGCCTCCGTATGTATATTCAAATGCAACAGCAAGAACTTCGTCTGAATTAAGTGCGTTTTTAAGTGATATGTATCCCAAATCACTGTTAAGCGTATATTCTGATGTAGATAGTTTGCGGGCATTGGCTATCTTTTCGTAATCGGTGCTACCTGCTAAAAATGAGCCTAAAACAGATGCAACCTGATCTATATCGCGTGCTTGCGGATAATCATTGGCCATACGGCGGTAAAGGTCGTTGGCGTTATTGTCTGCTACCGGGCCTCCGGTCCTGTTCCAGATGTTGTTGCTGATATGCTCAGATTCACCCATGTCGGTAAAAGCAATGATGTTTCTGGGGCCTTCATAGCTGCTGCGCTTGTTGGTTATCCATAGTTCAATACGGGTAATCTTAATGCCTGAAACTATACTTGGAAGCATTGCCATGTTCCTGTCATAATTGTCGCGGAAGAAGTGGCCTAAAAAGAAGTGTCTGTTCTCATCATAATCGCTTGCATTGATCTCAAATTCAGTAAGCTGTTCCCCCCCCTGTGAACTTACCGATGTAGATGTTGAGTTCTTTTGTGATAGTACAGTCTGTAGTGAAAGCTTGCCAAACTGCAGGTCGGCACGGATACCAAAGAGTGATGTGGCACCCTGTATAAGTGATGAATTGGTAGGGAAACTAACATTACCTGCTTCAAGCAGACGGATAATCTCATCCTCCTTACCTTCATAGCGAAGCTTTATCTTTTTTGTATCAATATCGAATGTAGCTTCGGTATTGTAGTTCATGTCCATGTTGATTTTGTCGCCAACACGGGCATTGATACTCAGATTTATCTGTTCGTCAAAATCAAAACCGCCAGTCTTCCTGTTTTGTACCGACAGAGAAGGATTTTCAACTTTGTTTCTGTTTACACCGAACTTAATTGATGCGGAACCATTGGTTCTTATCTGTACACCTCCTGGACCAAATATCTTTTCGGCAGGCCCAAGATCGAATTTCATATCTGTGAAATCGAATTTGTTAGTTCCGTTATTTTCAAACTCCTCCACGTTTTTACTGCGGAAGAAAGATTGCATTGAGCGTTGCATGCTCCATTTGCTATACTCTTCAGGAGTCATAAGGAATGGCGCATTAAGATAACTGTCGCCTAATTTAACACCAACCTTATACCTGTTTTCTGTTTCGTCATATTCTGTGCTTTCCTTCAGATTTTCAGGGGTACGTAAATCGGCAGAATAGATTTTGTCAAGATCCTCTGTACTCTCAGGGATAGTTTTACTGACCTGGTATCTTGACAGTCTGATAGTATCTTCTGATGATGTCTCGGCAGACTGTCCATATAACAGACCAAAGTTCCCGCAGATGCAGGAACCTAACAATATGGTCAGTATGAAGATCAGTCTCTTTGAATTCATCGTTCTAAATGTTGGTTCAGATACGTTTTAAAGCCTCTTTTATAGCTCCTTCTACTGAAATCTGAGGGTTCTCTTTTACTATGGTCTGAATAACCTTTTGTGATGCAGTCTGTGGGAAACCAAGCATAACAAGTGCAGCTATGGATTCTTCTACAACTTTTCCAGATTGTGGTGTATCTGTTATACTTGTTATATCTACTCCCGAAGCACCCTTGGCAACCTTGTCGTGCAGATCCACTATAATTCGTTGTGCTGTTTTTGCGCCTACGCCCTTTACCTTCTTTAGCAGAGCATCATTTCCTGTTGCAATTATTTCAATCAGTTCTGCAGGTGGAAATGCAGAAAGAATCATCATGGCTGTGCTGCCACCAATGCCGGAAACAGAGGTCAGTTGCAAAAATAGATTGCGTTCCTGTTTTTCATAGAATCCAAACAGATTGTGTGCATCTTCTCTTATGGCTTCATAAACGTATAACTTGCTCTCTTTAGCATCTTGTATTGATGAAAAGGTGTTAAGTGAAATATTCAGAATAAAACCTATTCCTGAATTGTTCTCCAGTACTGCGTATGTTGGGGTTAATTCTGCAATAGTGCCCTTTATGTAATCTATCATCTCTCTTATTTTAATATTATAAATTGATAACGGAATAGCAGGTCAGTTATTGTGTATAACGCGAAAAATAGTGTAAAGAGTGGGGAATACGCAAAAAAATACAGTGGTTTTGTATAATTTTTCATCTGCTTGTTGTAACTTCGCCTCGGAAAATAAAAACAGTGAAAGATGACAAAGATTAAGGCAGCCATAGTAGGCTATGGAAACATTGGAAAGTATGTGCTTGAAGCACTTCAGGCAGCGCCTGATTTTGAAATTGCAGGTATAGTAAGAAGAAACGGTGATGCGGACAAACCAGCGGAATTAGAGGGCTATCCTGTAGTGAAAGATATAAAAGATCTGCCTAAACCTGATGTGGCAATACTGGCAGTTCCAAGCCGTAGTGCAGAAAAATATGCAGCAGAGATATTACCATTGGGTATCAATACAGTAGATAGTTTTGATATCCATTCATTGATAGTTGAAACCCGTTCAAGAGTAGATAAGATAGCAAAAGAGAGTGGTAGCGTGGCTGTTATTTCTGCAGGCTGGGATCCGGGAAGTGATTCCATAGTACGTGCTCTTATGCAGAGTATGGCACCAAAAGGAATTAGCTACACAAACTTTGGTCCGGGTATGTCTATGGGACACACGGTTGCTGTAAAAGCTATTGCAGGTGTTAAAGATGCTTTGTCTATGACTATTCCGGTTGGAACAGGTATCCATAGAAGAATGGTCTATATAGAATTGGAAGATGGTTATAAGTTTGACGAAGTTTCAGCTGCAATCAAGGCAGATCCATATTTTGTGCATGATGAAACTCACGTAATGCAGGTAACCAGTGTCGATGAACTGAAAGATATGGGACACGGAGTTGAACTGACCCGTAAAGGTGTTTCAGGAAAGACTCAGAACCAGCTCTTTTCATTCAATATGAAGATAAACAATCCTGCTCTTACTGCACAGGTTCTGGTGAATGTAGCAAGAGCTTCCATGGTGCAGAAACCTGGTTGTTACACAATGATTGAAATTCCTGTAATAGATATGCTTCCGGGCAACAGAGAAGAACTTATAGCTCATCTGGTATAAGCTTGCTTTAACAGATATACAGATATGATGTATCGGGATATAGTATTTTAGTACTGTATCCCGATACCTACATATAAGCCCTCTATTTTGTTTAATCCAATGGTCAAGTTGTAATATAAGAGCGGAGTAAAACCTATATTGTATCTTATGAATGTACCATAATTGAAGGTTACATTTGAAAAAACTGATTTATTGTAGATTGTATTTAGTTCAAATATGTCAGAATCAGCTGCAACACAATTCTTGTATTTGTTGCTTAATCCCATTCCCACGTTAAAGCCGTATTGAACAAAATCATCCAGACGCCAGCCGAAGTTGAATAATATGCTGTACGAATTTACTTCGCCCTCTATAAACTCTTCTTCAGTGTAACTATTCCATGGTATGGTCTTTGTTGTGTTATTTTCTTCTACTACATAGGAATCTACAAAAGTACCAAAAGTTCGTTTAGACAGGTTTTTGCTTAATGTCAGTCCCCAGAATGTTTCATTGTTGCCTACTGAAAAACCTAAAACAAACATGTCCTTACTGCCTATTGCAAAATCTAAACAGGTGATGTTTGCTGATGCCTCGTCGTAGTAATAACTCAGCGTATTTGATGTGTCGTTATTGCCTGTTTCAATGTCAGGCATATTTTCCGGTTTTGCATTCCCTACATAGACATCGTTTTCAAAGTATCCCCTGTAAACGGTATTGTCCTTAATAGAATACAGCATTCCTGCTCCATGACGCATATCGTCCTTCCATATTCCGGTATAATATCCGCCATCTTCATATAAAAGAGTACCTACACCGTTGAACATATTGTTTTCCCAGTCTCCGCTGTATTCTGCTCCGTTTGCATATTTATACACTCCTTCTCCACTCATTTTGTGCTCCTTGAAGCCTCCGCTGTAGTGGTCGCCGTCAGGAAAAGTAAGTTCGCCTTTACCATCCCATAAGCCATTCTTCCAGTCGCCGGTGTATAATGTGCCGTCACTATACTGCATAGTGCCCTTACCGTTAAACAGAGAATCAACAATACCACCAACATACCAGGAACCGTCATCGAATCTCAGCGTATCCGATTCGGTATTTTGGGCTGCTGCATTGATTGTGCAGAATAACAGAACCAAAAGTGTTGTAAATGCTGACCTCATTTTTCTATATAGTTGTAGTGCAAAAGTAGTGTATATAAAAACTCACTGCAAAAATAAATCCGGTAAATACTACAAGCAAGGGGGATTTCCTACAAATAACGGGGGATATTCCTAAAAAATGTGATGCACCGGGGCATGCCGATAGGAAGAAACAGCTAATTATACACAAAACAGATGATTATTTAACCAACAGGCGGTTGCTTTCGTTTCTTTGTTGTATCTTCGCACAGATAAATAGGAACAACGAAAATTCTTTGTTATTATGAACGAAAATAGGGATCTAAAGTGCGTTTTTAAAGGGGAAATGTTTGAAGCAGAAGTCGTTAAAGGAAGATTGGAAGCACACGACATTCCTGCAATGATAATGAATAATTCAATGAGTGCCATACTGTCATCATATCTGGTTGCTGGCGGTGTTTCAGTGCTTGTAAATCCTGATGACGAAGAAAAAGCTGTAAAAATTTTGACAGATGAAAATGCCTAAAAGAGTAGCGGTAAAGGTGGGCAGTAATGTACTGACACGTGCCGATGGAAGACTTGATATAGCCAGAATGGCTGCTTTGGTAGATCAGATAGCAGAATTGCATAAACAGGGAATAGAGGTATTGTTAATATCTTCGGGTGCAGTAGCGTCCGGCAGGGGAGCATTGCCACAGATAAAAAATGATGACTCAGTTACGGGCCGTCAGTTGTTTGCCGCAGTGGGCCAGGCCAAGCTGATAGAACATTACTATAACTTCTTTCAGGAGTACGATATAACTGTAGGTCAGATTCTTACAACAAAAGAAAATTTTGTGGATCAGACACTTATGCTTAACCAGAAGCGTTGTATGAATGCAATGCTTAAAAACAGAATTGTTCCGGTTATAAATGAAAACGATACAGTTTCTGTAAAGGAGCTGATGTTTACCGATAATGATGAACTCTCCGGACTGGTGGCACAGATGATGAAAGCCCAGTTGCTTATAATACTGAGTAATGTAGATGGAGTGTTTACCGGCAGTCCGGACGAACCAGGTTCGGAACTGATACGTACAGTAGAAGCAGAAGACGATTATTCACAATGTGTAAGTGCCAGCAAATCAAAATTTGGCCGTGGCGGAATGATGACCAAAATGAAGACTGCCAAATCGGTAGCTAAAAACGGAATAGAGGTAAGAATTGCCAATGGAACTCGTCAGAACATATTGCTGGACGTGGTTCTGAATCCCGAAACAGCAGTTTGCACACGTTTCTTAACACCTAAAAACAGAAAAAAATGATAGACAATATATTACAGCGTATAGGTGATGCAGCATACCGTCTTCCGCTGTTGCAAGAAGAGAAGATAAACGAAGCACTGTTTGCTGTGGCCGATTCCATAATGACCAATGCCGATGAACTGTTACGTGCAAATGCGCTTGACCTGGCAGCAATGGAAAAGTCCAACCCAATGTATGATCGTCTGCTTCTGACCACCGAAAGACTGGAGGGTATAGCCGGCGATATGAGAAAAGTGGCTGAACTTCAGCAGCCTGTAGGCCAGCTTATAGATGAATGTGTCCGTCCAAACGGCATGAAACTGAAACGTGTTCGTGTGCCATTCGGAGTGATAGGAGTAATATATGAAGCTCGTCCAAACGTAAGTTTCGATGTGTTTTCATTGTGCCTGAAATCTCGTAATGCATGTGTGCTGAAAGGCGGTAGCGATGCCTATAATTCAAACAAGGCAATAGTGGATCTAATACACAAAGTACTGAACAGCATAGGTATAAACCAGTACGTGGTAGATCTGTTGCCTGCAGGACACGAAGCAGCACAGGAACTAATGCGTGCAGTAGGCAAGGTGGATCTGCTTATACCACGTGGTAGTGCCAGACTGATAAAATCGGTACGCGAAAATTCTCTTGTTCCGGTTATAGAGACAGGTGCAGGCGTATGTCACACCTACTTTGATAAAGATGGCGATATAGAGAAGGGTGCAGCAATAGTCTTCAATGCAAAGACTCGCAGAGTAAGCGTATGCAATGCCCTGGACTCTTTGGTAATACATAAGGAGAGACTATCCGATTTACCGGAGTTGTGCAGAAAACTGGCAGAAAAGGATGTTGTTATAGAGGCCGATGAAGCATCGTGCAGCATACTGCAGGGCGCATATCCGGCACATCTGCTTGAAAATGCTACAGCAGATAGTTTTGGAAAAGAGTATCTGTCACACAGAATGTCCATAAAATGTGTAGATTCATTTGATGAAGCACTTGAACACATCAGAAAATATACATCGCACCACAGTGAATGTATTGTAACAGAGAACAGCAGTAACGCTGCAATGTTCCAGCAGTGCGTAGATGCAGCTTGTGTCTATGTGAACGTATCTACAGCATTTACAGACGGAGCACAGTTCGGACTGGGAGCAGAAATAGGTATCAGCACCCAGAAACTGCATGCTCGCGGACCAATGGGACTGGCAGAACTCACCACATACAAATGGCTTATTGAAGGCGAAGGACAGACAAGAGATTAAACCGAATTTAAATAATGAGACACTTTACAAACGTACACGATCTTGGCGATCTGCATCTTGCACTGCAGGAAGCACTTGAGATAAAAAAAGACAGAACAAAATATGTAGAGTTAGGCAGAAACAAAACTCTGCTTATGGTATTCTTTAACTCCAGTTTACGTACACGTCTTAGCACCCAGAAAGCAGCAATGAATTTAGGAATGAATGTAATTGTGCTGGATGTTAATCAGGGAGCGTGGAAACTGGAAACTGAACGCGGAGTAATAATGGATGGCGATAAATCTGAACATCTGTTGGAGGCAATACCTGTAATGGGTTGCTATTGCGATGTTATAGGCGTGCGTTCATTTGCCCGTTTTGAAAGCAGAGAAGATGACTACAGCGAAAAGATAATAACCCAGTTTATACAGTATTCAGGCCGTCCGGTCTTCTCTATGGAGGCTGCCACAGGACACCCATTGCAGAGTTTTGCAGACTGGATAACAATAGAAGAGCATAAAACAAAGGAACGTCTAAAGGTGGTTCTTACATGGGCTCCGCATCCAAAAGCATTGCCACAGGCAGTGCCAAATTCATTCGCACAGTGGATGGTGGCAGTAGGTTATGACGTAGTTATTACACATCCTGAAGGCTACGAACTGGATAGCCGCTTTACAAAAGGTGCAACCATTGAATATGACCAGATGAAAGCCTTTGAAGGTGCCGATTTTATCTATGCAAAAAACTGGTCGGCAGCAAGCCCTGAAAATTACGGACAGATACTATGCAAGGATATGGACTGGACAGTTAGTGAAAGACAGATGGCAGTTACCAACAATGCTTACTTTATGCACTGTCTGCCTGTTCGCAGAAATATGATAGTAACTGACGATGTTATTGAAGGACCTCGTTCATTGGTAATACCTGAAGCTGCCAACCGTGAAATATCGGCAACAGTAGTACTTAAAAAGATTTTGGAAAATCTGTAGAACTAAAACGCAAAGGCGCAGTTATAATCGGCTCCATCTTCTTTACAGTTAAAGAAAATGGAGTCGCCTTTTTGTAGGTTATACCCATCTAAAGGGATTGAAATATAGGCATTCCTGGTGTAACCTTCCTTATCTGAATTCTTGTCATGGAACAACGTGAATTTTACCTGGTGGCTGGTAGTGGTATCTGACAGAACAAACAGAATATGTGGTGTGCTATGCACAGATATTCCCAATACAGCATTCATATAACCACCACTTAGCCATACACTCTGTACATTAACGGGATCCTGTTTGATTTCCCTGTTTTCACACTCTGAAATATCCGTAGCCCTGTTTGACAGTATGTCGATAGTCTCAATAAGTGTGGCAATAGTGGAATCGGCATTTATGGTGTATAAAGAAATAACCCTAATCATAGTGTCAGCAGGTGCCTGATGGCTGTCCTTGTCGTTTACCATGAATCTGTTGCCAAAATCGTCCTGCAGAACATTGACAGTGCCATCAGAACCGGTCCATAAAGTAACAAAACCGGTTATAATGCTATCTGTCTCTTCCAACTCCTTATTGCATGAAACAATAACTATGGCCGATAACAGAGACAATACTATGTGGGCTATTCTCTTCATAATTACTTATCAGTATTTAGCTTGTTAATTAGCGGATTGGCATACATCTCCAGCAACTTATGCTGCAGGAAATCGTAATCGGGGTTTTCAATAGTGATTTTAGCCAACTGACCTTTCAAATACTTTTCAAACCTCTTCTTGTCTTTGGCGGTATAGTTTCCTGCCATATCGTTATTGCCGTTCAGCATATCCAAGGCAATGTAATTGCATGGATAAATTCTGTAACCGCTAAATATTTTGTTGTCTATAATGGCTGCTATCTGTTCCAGATACTGATTCCTGTTAAGAGTATTGTCTATGGCATCAAGTTCGCTAGTCAGTTCAGGCATTATTTCATAGTGAACATGGCCCTTGTAGCCAAATATACCCACCTTCATATTTGTAAGGTCAGACTGTTTTGATTTTTTGTATGCAGGATTATCGCGTTTCTGCTGGAACTCTTCTGCTTTCAGATAGTCGCATGGGTCAAACTCATAGCTTATGGTCAGCGGTGCAATATGCAGTGACTTTATCTTTTCTGCTATAGTGCCTTCGCCGGACATCAGCAACATTTTTAGAACACTGCTTTGAGTCCTGTCATTGGAATCTTTTGCTCTGCCTTCGCGCTGTGCCAACCATAAAGAGCTCTTTTTGCGGGTAATCACAAAACGAATATAGTCCGACAGTTGTTGAGAAGATTGCATCAGTTCAGTTCTGGAAGCCGATCTGTTTACTATGAAACTTCTGTTAAGACGTACCAAAGTTTTAATCCAAGGATAGATAAGCAGGTTGTTACCTATACCTATTTCTACGGTTTTGCGTTTGTTGCTTACCAATAGAAAATCTAAAAAAGCAGAATCCAGAACTATATCTCTATGGTTCGATAAAAATAGAAAATCTTCTCTGCCTTCCGGTAAAGATGATATGTTGGAAGATAGTCCGTCTGTTTTATGATTTCTTAAAAACCTTACAAAAGGATACACCAACTTTACCTGAAATTCATGTATGCTCTTTATGTTCTTAGTGTAAGCTTTCAGAAACCATATAGGCGACACCTTAAGCATACCTTTTATAATCTTTTTGAACGCTCTGTCATTCAAAAGAGAATCTATGGCCTGCTGAACTTCGTTATCTTCGTAAGAACGCATCTGTTCAAATTCTGCCGGAATCTGCAACATTGTCTATCTTGTTTATTAGTTGAAACTGTTTTCAATAATCTCAGTCAGCACCTCTTTGACAGTCATTCCTGCTGCACGTATCTGCTGTGGAATAAAACTGGTTTCGGTCATGCCCGGAATTGTGTTTATCTCCAACAGATTTATCTTATTATCTTCTGTAATAATGTAATCGTTTCTTATAATACCGTTGCAACCCACTATTTTGTATATAGCTGCAGTAAGCATCTGTATTCTGTCACGTAGTTCGTCCGGAATACGCGCAGGGGTAATCTCTTCTACAGCACCATTGTATTTGGCTTCGTAATCAAAGAAGTCTCTCTTGGGAACCACCTCTGTTACAGGCAGGAATACCTCTCTCTGTTTGGTCTTGTAGTATCCGTTTGTGACTTCTGTACCCTGCATGAACGATTCAATCATTATCTCATCGCTTTCGTTAAAGGCTGCTTCAATAGCTGCCTCAATCTGTTCCGGCTCCTTTACCTTTGTAGTACCAAAGCTTGAACCACCGTCAGATGGCTTTATGAAACATGGCAAACCAATCTTCTCTACCACATCGTCAGCAGTAATTGTATCACCTTTTCGTAACATAATGGAATCTGCTATGCGTATGCCAAAACTCTTCAGGAACTGATTCAGCATAAACTTGTTAAATGTTAATGCCGATGCCAAAACACCACAGGTAGAGTGGGGGATGTCAACCATCTTCAGATATCCTTCCAGAATACCGTTTTCGCCCGGAGTGCCGTGAATAATTATATAAGCATAGTGGAAATTAACCTTTTCTCCATCTTTTGAAAAACTAAAATCATTCAGATCTACAGGAGTATTTGTTCCATTGGTAATTACAGTCATTGAATTACCCTTTATTTCTACCAAATATGGATTGTATAGTTCCTTATCCAAATGTTCAAGAACTGTGTTTGCACTTCTTAAAGAGACCTCTCTTTCACTTGAATTACCTCCTGCTATAACCGCTATGTTACGTTTCATATCTATATTATGAATTTATTAGTCCATTGTATTTATGTATTCGCGCCAGCCCTCTACCAACTGTTTCATATCTGTGGGCAGTTCAGAATCGAAAGACATCTGGTCACCGGTAACAGGATGAACAAAACCCAAAGTCTTGGCGTGCAGTGCCTGTCTGGGACAAGTATCAAAACTGTGCTGTATAAACTGCCTGTAGCGGCTGAAAGTGGTTCCTTTCAGAACTATGTCGCCTCCGTAGCGTTCGTCATTAAACAGCGGATGACCCAAATGCTTCATGTGAACTCTTATCTGGTGAGTCCTACCTGTTTCAAGTCTGCACTCTATAAGCGAAGTGTAGCTATAGTTCTCTAACATGGTGTAGTGAGTAACGGCGTGTTTGCCCACTTCAGGATCGAAAGAAACAGCCATCTGTAGCCTGTCTTTAGGATTTCTGGTAATCTGGCTCTCAATTCTTCCTGTAGGAGAATTTGGAACACCCCATACCAATGCCTGATAAGTACGCTGTGTAGTTTTGTTAAAGAACTGTTTTCCCAGTTCGCTTTTTGCGTATGGAGTCTTGGCTACAACAAGCAGACCGGATGTATCTTTGTCTATCCTGTGGACCAAACCCACCTGAGGGTTGTTGGGATCATAATCCTTATTGTCGCGCAGATGCCAGGCAATGGCATTAACCAATGTGCCTGTAAAGTTCCCGCACCCCGGATGCACCACAAGACCTGCCGGTTTGTTTATAACCATCAGATGATCATCTTCATAAACCACATTCAGAGGAATATCTTCCGGTAGGATTTCGCTACTGTAACGCGGACGATCCATCATAACAGTAATTATATCCAGCGGTTTAACCTTATAGTTGCTCTTAACAGCATTGCCGTTTGCCATTATCATGCCGGCTTCGGCAGCCTTCTGAATACGGTTTCTCGATACGTGTTCTATATGGTCAAACAGGAATTTGTCAACCCTCAACAGAGATTGACCTTTGTCTGCCACCACTCTATAATGTTCATACAGCTCTATGGAATCGGACGTAGGTTCAATATCGTCAAGCAGATCATCTATTTCGTCTTCCAGATTGCTCATAATGATTAGTTGAAAAATAAGGATTCTACAATAGTTGAGCTGTCGGCCTCTTCAATATCTTCAATAGGATTGCCATTGCCTACAACTATGGTCAATGTAGATCCTTCCGGAATTTCTGTGCCTGATTCTATAGTCTTGCCGTTGTATTTGATTTCATAAACCCAGTCGGCATCGCCGTCAACATATTCGTGAGGAGTAAGCTTGAAACCAGATCCCAATAAAAGTGATTCGGCAGCTCTCAGTGAACTGTTGTCGGCAACATCGGGAATCATCTTCATAGGTACTTTGCCGGAATTGACCACCAGATATACGGTGCGGCCCTCCTTGACAAAAGAACCGGTTTCTGGACGCTGCTCTATTACAGCACCCTCGGCCATAGTTTTGTCATAGCGATATTCTGCTATTTCGCCATTCAGAAGATTGTTCTTCAGCACCTGCATTGCATCATCGGTAATCAGCCCCTCTACTGAAGGAACTTCAACATGTTCTCCGTGATTTGTAAATGAATGAATCCATTTGAATGTTGCAAAAATAATCAGCGCAACAGTTACAATCATAAGGGCGATATGAATAAATATTCTGCCTATGTTCTTAAACTTTATAGCCATGCCGTTTTTTTTTGTAAAGGTAGTGTAAATGAGCGGAAATGCAAAATTATCACTCTGCTAAATGTTTTTTATGAAATATTTCGTCTTTGTTATCAGAAATTAACTAAATCCCTGTAACAACATATCTTTCTGGCTCATACATTTGTGCCGTAAAATAAACAATTTGTAGTCATTTTATGAAAAAGAATTTTGTTTGCTTGTCGATGATTTCATCGCTTGTTCCCTCTATGATGGGGGGCGCTTCTGTACCGAATGGCGTAAGTCCGGTAGATTCTTTTGATTTGTCAAAATATTTGGGCACCTGGTATGAGATAGCCCGAATAGATTTCCGGCACGAAAAGAATCTGGATAACACCAAGGTGATGTATTCCATAAACTATGATGGCGAAATAAAAGTGCTAAACAGCGGTGTAAATACCATTACCGGTGAATATTCTGAAGCAATAGGAAGGGCCAAAGTAGTATCGGACAATGGTTCGGCTATGATGAAAGTCTCCTTCTGGGGGCCATTTTATTCCGGTTATAACGTAATTGCGTTAGACAAGGATTACAAATATGCTCTGGTTGCCGGCGATAGTCATAAGTATCTGTGGATGTTGTCAAGAGAGAAGACAATACCCACAGCAGTTATAAATGATTATCTTAAGGTAGCAAAACAGGCAGGTTACGATACAAGGAAATTGTTATGGGTAAATCACAATTGAAACATACAATATGTTGTGAATTTAGAAAAGTAGTATAAATAAAAAATGGTGACTCAAGCTTTGAATCACCATTTTTTATGTTGTCTGAACCTTCCGGAATTACTTCTTGGTTCCGCAATATTCGTCAGAAACAGTTAATTTCTTACGACCTTTAGCGCGACGTGAAGCCAATACGCGACGGCCGTTGGCTGTTGCCATTCTCTCACGGAAACCGTGCTTGTTCTTTCTCTTCCTGTTAGAAGGCTGGAATGTTCTTTTCATTGTTATATACTTTTAATTGTTATTTTCTATTTTTCAAATCGGAGTGCAAAAGTATGCTTTTTTTTCATAATAGCAAAGAGTTGGCTCTTTTTTTGATGAAAGTTTTGCTTATTTGTTGCTATGCACTACTTTTGTATTCTGAAAACAATTAATTAATTATTACATACATTTTATGATTCTTTGTCAAGACATTAAGAACGGAACATGCATCAATCTGGATGGACATCTTTATTTTTGCATAGAGTTTTTGCACGTAAAACCAGGTAAGGGCAACACATTTGTACGTACCAAGTTGAAGAGTGTAACAACAGGTAGAGTATTGGAACGTACATTCCAGATTGGTTTCAAATTGGAAGATGTACGCGTAGAGCGTCGTCCTTATCAGTATCTGTATAAAGACGATATGGGTTATGTGTTCATGAATCAGGAAGATTTTGAGCAGGTAACATTGAATAAGGATGTAATCAACGGCGTTGATTATCTAAAAGAGGGCGAAGTAGTAGAAGTTGTAACCAACGCTACTTCTGGTGAAATTTTATTTGCAGATCTGCCAGTTAAGGTAATCTTGGCTGTAACATATACAGAGCCAGGTTTGAAGGGCGATACTGCTACAAACGCAACAAAACCTGCCACAGTAGAGACTGGTTGTGAAGTACGCGTTCCTCTGTTCATTAACGAAGGTGAACTTATTGAGGTTGACACACGCGACGGATCATATCAGGGCCGCGTAAAGGCATAAAAAATATTGATGAACAAGCCTGAGAAGCTGAATCTTAAACAGTGGGCCGCCGAGGATCGCCCCAGAGAAAAGATGAAGCAAAAAGGTGCAAAAGCACTTACCAACGCTGAGTTATTGGCGATTCTAATACATACCGGAAACACAGAAGATTCGGTCGTGGCTTTGACTCAGAAAGTAATGGCTTCTTGTCGTAACAGCCTTGCAGAACTTGGCAAGCTGAGCGTTGAGGAGCTATGCTCTTTTAAAGGAATAGGCGAAGCAAAGGCTATAACCATACTTGCCGCCTGTGAATTGGGACGTCGCAGGAAAGAAGAAACTCCTGTTAAAAAGGAAAAAATATCTTCATCTGTCGATGTTTATAACTATTTTTATCCGCTAATGGTAGATTTACCTATAGAAGAGTGTCACGCTCTCTTTCTGAATCAGGCGGGTAAGGTAATAGACAGTGTGCGTGTCAGTAGTGGCGGAGTGGCTATGACAGCAGTTGACAACAGAGTGATACTGCGTGAAGCTTTCATGCGCAGAGCTTCGGCAATAGCCCTGTGTCATAATCATCCGTCAGGCAATGCATCGCCAAGTAAACCTGACGATGATCTTACGCGCAGGCTATATGGGGCGTGTAAAGCCGTGCAGATACCACTGCTGGACCATATAATATTTACAGACAACGGTTACTACAGCTATGCTGACAGAGGTAACTTAGATTAATGAACAATATGCTTAAAGAACGAATAATTGAGGTTTTGAAAACCGTATATGACCCAGAAATACCTGTTAACGTATATGATTTAGGGTTAATATATAAGGTGGAGTTGGATTTAGAGAATAACTGTGTTATTGATATGACTCTGACTGCTCCCGGTTGTTCGTTGGCCGATTTCATAGTAGAAGATGTAAGAATGCGCGTTGAGGGCATTGAACAGGTGAAATCAGTAACAGTAAATTTAGTCTTTGAACCTGAATGGAACAAAGATATGATGTCCGAAGAGGCAAAACTTGAATTAGGATTTATTTGAATAGAGCATTATGCCGGAAAATGTATATTTCATAACCGATGCGCATCTGGGATCGTGGGCTTTAGACAATAATAGAGAGAGGGAAAAACTATTGATAGATTTTCTTGATTCTGTAAGAGATAAAGCCAAGGCTATTTATATGTTAGGTGATATGTTTGATTTCTGGTACGAATTCAAATATGTAGTACCTAAAGGATATACACGTTTCTTAGGCAAACTATCGGAACTCACAGACAGTGGAATAGAGATACACTATTTTACAGGCAACCACGATATTTGGAGCTTTAGCTATTTGCAGGAAGAGTGTGGTGTAATACTGCATAAAGAACCGGCAATAATAGATATAAACGGTAAAAAGTTCTATTTGGCGCATGGTGACGGAATGGGCGATCCAAGTCGTTCTTTCCGTATATTGCGGTCAATATTCAAAAATAGGTTCTGTCAGTTCTGTTTCTCTCTGCTTCCCACCCGTTGGAGCATTTATTTGGGAATGAGATGGGCAAAACATAGCATGAAAGGACATTTGGATAGCGGAATAGTGCCCTATCAAGGAGAAAGTAACGAACATTTGGTACAGTATGTCAAACAGTATCTAAAGAACGATGATAGCATTAATTACTTTATATTTGGGCATCGTCATATAGAGTTGGATTTAATGCTGTCGCGTGAAAGCAGAGTACTGATATTGGGAGACTGGATTTCTCAAAAAACCTTTGCAGAATTCAACGGAGACAGATTAGTTGTAGATAACTTCTAACAAATTATCTGATAATATAGAAATGCCCTGTACAATATGCTGTATGGGGTGTTTCTGTGTATATGCAATTTATTTTTGGTATAATTATCAGCAATTAACAAAACAACTGTAACAACGAATTATTCTGACACATATATTTGCACCAAAATTTTATAAATAATTGTGTTATGAAGAAGAATTTTGTTTGCTCAGTGATGTTATCATCACTATTTGCTTTTACAGGTTGTGCTTCTATCCCGGATGGTGCTACAGCTGTAAAACCGTTTGACCTTTCTAAGTATATGGGCAGCTGGTATGAAATAGCCCGTATAGATTTTCGTCACGAACGTGGGCTGGATAATACCTCGGCCCACTATTCGATCAACCCCGATGGAACTATAAAAGTAGTAAACAGAGGGCGTAATATGGAGACCGGTCTCTATCAGGAGAGCGTAGGAAAAGCAAAGGTAGTTTCCTTAGATGGTTCTGCTATGCTTAAAGTTTCATTTTTTGGACCATTCTATTCCGGTTATAACGTATTGGCCATAGATGACGAGTATAAATATGCATTAGTGGCAGGTAGTAATTATAAATATCTGTGGATGCTGTCTCGTGAAAAAAGTATGCCTAATGATATACAGGATAAATATATGGAGGTGGCCGAAAAGGCGGGTTTTGATACCTACAAACTTATCTGGATAAATCAGGATTGAATAGGTTTGTAAATGCAGAATTTTTTTATTAAAATTGTATCGTTAAACCAATAATAAGATAATTGTATGAAAATAGGAGATAAAATGCCACAATTCAGTGTGGTAGATCAAGATGGAAACGTAGTTACATCGGCCGATTTACAAGGTTATAAAACAGTGATATATTTCTATCCAAAAGACAGTACTCCGGGTTGTACCACAGAAGCGTGCAATATTCGCGACAACTACAATCGTTTTCTTGCACAGGGTTACAAAGTGTATGGAGTAAGTAAGGATTCTACAGCTTCTCATAAGAAGTTTATAGAGAAGTACCAGTTGCCTTTCCCTTTGCTTTCCGATAAAAGTACTCAGATGTTACAGGATTTTGGAGCTTGGGGCGAAAAGAAAATGTGCGGTAAAACCTGTATTGGTACTATACGTATGACTTTTGTTTTTAATGAAAATGGTATTTGTACCGATATTATAGACAAAGTTGATACCAAGAATCATTCGGAGCAGATTCTGAAATAAATAATGTTTGTAGTAATAGGGCTATATTTGTTTTGGAGGAACCGAAACAAATATAGCTCTATTATTCTTTATTAGGGCAATCAATCAACTATTTAATTTAATAAACTAATATCAATTTCAGGAACTAATTTGTATATTTGCAAAACTAAATTCGAATGATAGTATTGTATGAGAAAGTTTTGTATTAGTATGCTTTTACTTTCTGTTGCATTTTTATCGATAAAAGCGCAGCATAATAATAGTAAAGATGCAGTCACACCTAACCAACACAACGGTTATGAATTTGTAGATTTAGGTTTAAGTGTGATGTGGGCAAATTGCAATATAGGTGCAAAGAAACCAGAGGACTTCGGTTACTTTTTTGCATGGGGCGAAACACGTTACAAAAGTCATTACAATTGGTTTACCTACAGATTTGGCGATTGGTGTGAGATTACAAAGTATTGTTCACAAACTATTTGTGGGAAGGACGGTTTTGTTGATAATAAAAATGTTTTGGAATTGTCCGACGATGCCGCAAATGTGGCGTGGGGTGGAGATTGGAGAATTCCCACAATAATGGAATTTAAAGAACTTATGGACAATTGTGATTGGAAATGGTATAGCGATAATGGACTTTATGGATACAAAATAACCAGCAGGATAAATGGTAATAGTATTTTTTTGCCTGCTTCCGGATATTGTAGCGATACAAAAGTCTATTTTATTGGTTCAGAGGGTCGCTATTGGTCCAGTTCACTATCTTTAGATGATTCCAGTAGCGCTTACCGTTTATATTTCAATTCAGATAGTGTAGATTGCTTAAATAGTTATTACGATCGTTGTTTAGGGCAAACCATTCGTCCTGTTTACAAACAGACACAATAAATTCTACATCTTCTAAACTCAGGTCAATGCTCACAATGCGATACATGACCAATAACTGCGGCCAGTAGAAACTGATTTTGTGAATATAAGAAAATGAGAATTTTAATTATTGTAAATTAGAATTCTTACTACGTTTGTAGAATAAATTCACAAATGATTCTCTGTTTTACTAATAATTTTAGTCCTTATTTATTGGATTAACTAATTTAGTTCGTATCTTTGCTGAAAATAACCCATTTCTTCAAGCAAAACCTAATTTTGGAATTATGAGAAAGTATATTAAAAATTCATTAATGTTTTTTGTTGCCGCTATATTGTTTTCTTCGTGTAACAAAAATTATGCATTTAAAGTTAAAGAAGTAGATTTCGATAATAGAGGAGAAGTTCTGAATGGTGACACTGTAGATGTCAATATTCTTGCTATGGACCAGGTTTTGGTGTGCGACACTTTATTAATCATTACAACTAATGATCCATCATCTTATATACGAGTATATAACACCATTACCAAAGATTCTATAGCATCAATAC
The DNA here is from genome assembly GCA_045660365.1 of Bacteroidaceae bacterium. GTDB lineage: Bacteria > Bacteroidota > Bacteroidia > Bacteroidales > Bacteroidaceae > Colenecus. The sequence continues at coordinate 104 of JAZRDQ010000001.1, read as the reverse complement.
TAAAAGAAGGCCGCGCAAGAAATGAAGCGCATTTTCCTATCTCATCATCAAAACAATTCTATTATGTTAATAACGATTTGATTCTGCCAATGTGGGATAGCAAT